>JAIOAQ010000033.1 GCA_019873735.1 Chloroflexota bacterium
CTGACGGTGGACCTGATTGTGCCTGTGGCGCTGGAACAGGGTTCGAAGTTTGCCATTCGTGAAGGCGGTTTGACCGTCGGCGCGGGTGTGGTAACCAAAATTCTTGAGTAGGTGTTGGCATGACAAAACAGAAGATCCGCATTCGCCTCAAGGCATATGACCATCGCATTCTTGACCAGTCTGCTAAGCGGATTGTTGAGACGGCCGAGCGATCTGGCGCACATGTTGTTGGTCCTGTACCCTTGCCAACTAAAGTGGAACGGTTTACAATACGCCGCTCGACTTTCATTGACAAGGACTCTCACGAGCACTTTGAAATTCGCACGCATAACCGTTTGATTGACGTTTTGGACCCGGATTCGAAGACGATTGATATGCTCATGCGGCTCAACCTGCCGGCGGGCGTGGATATCGAAATCAAAATCTAAACGGGTTTTTTTAACGTAAACTGCAAGACAAGACAGCGTAAGAACGGTTCTGTTCGGGACTACAACAGACTGCGCGTCCCGGCAAACCGCTTGACTGCGCTGTGCGGAGATGATGCAGCCTAAGCCCAGGCTGACAGTCTCGCAAAAACTTTACAAGGAGAAAACTGAGTATGTTGAAAGGGCTGATTGGCAAGAAGATTGGCATGACCCAGATCTTCGATGATGCAGGTGTTGCCTACCCGGTAACAATCATCGAGGCTGGGCCTTGCTACGTTACGCAGATCCGCCGCCCGGAAAAAGAGGGCTATTCGGCGGTTCAATTGGGCTTTTCAGAAGTGAATCCCAAGCGTCTGACTTCGGGCGAGTTGGGTCACTTGAAGGCCAATGAAATCCCTCCTTTGCGCTTTTTGCGTGAGTTCCGCACGAAGTCGCCGGACTTAAACGTTGGGGATAAGGTGACGGTGGAGGTGTTTTCTCTGGGTGACCGCGTGGATGTGGTCGGCACCAGCAAAGGCAAGGGCTTTGCCGGCGTGGTAAAGCGTTATCACTTCCGCGGTGGTCCCAAGACACACGGCGCCTCAGACCGAACCCGCGCGCCTGGTTCAAGTTCCTCAACGACGACCCCTGGACGTGTGTACAAAGGTACGCGCCGTTCTGGTCACATGGGCCAGGAAAGAGTGACAGCACAAAACCTGAAAGTGGTGCTGGTGGATGCGGAACGCAATCTGATTGGCGTCCATGGGGCGGTTCCGGGCCCGAAGGGCGGCCTGATCCTGATTAAAGAGGCGCGCAAGCAATAAGCGCGATGATGATGGAGACTGTTGCCATGAAAGTTGATGTTCTCAATATGCAGGGCGAAAAGGTCAAGCAGGTGGAACTGCCTGCCGCGATTTTTGAAGCCCCCATAAACGTGGATTTGATGCACCAGGCTTACGTTCGCCAGATGGCCAATGCGCGTTTGGGCACTCACAAGACCAAGACCCGCAATGAGGTTGCCGGTGGCGGCCGAAAGCCATGGAGACAAAAAGGGACTGGCCGCGCCCGCCAGGGTTCGACTCGAGCCGCTCAATGGAAAGGCGGCGGACGTGTGCATACGCCACAGCCGCGGAGTTATGTCCAACAGATGCCGCGTAAAATGCGTCAGGCAGCCTTACGCTCGGCGTTGACGGTTAAGGCCTCTGAAGCGGGCGTCGTGGTTGTGGATAGCGTCACCCTGCCTGAACCCAAGACGCGTTTGATGGCCGAGGCGCTTGGGAAGTTGGTTGGGAATGCCAGCGCATTGGTGCTGTTGCCTGAAAAGGACAGCGACTATGAGGTTGTGGCGCGTTCCACAAATAATATCCCCGATGCCAAGGTGCTGCTGGCAGGGTATCTAAATATTCGCGACCTGTTGGGCTACGACAAGATCATCTTGCCGCTTAAGACCCTGGATGTTCTGGTGGCGAACCTGGGATAGGAGGCAGAGCATGACGACACTATATGATGTGCTTCGCCGTCCGCTGGTAACCGAAAAGACGAGTTACCAATCGGGCAAACTGAATCAGTATGCTTTTGTCGTTAGCAATGACGCGACCAAGACGCTGGTGAAAGACGCGGTTGAAACGCTGTTCGATGTGACTGTGTTACGCGTGAATATCATCAATGCACCGGCCAAGCGCGGCCGCCGGGCGCGCAGCCGCCGCTTGCTGGTGCGCCGATCCGCTTACAAGAAGGCAATTGTGACTCTGGCCCCCGGCCAGACGATCGAAGCCTTCGAAGGGGTGCAGTAATGGCTGTGAAGAAATATAAACCGACCACTCCCGGTCAACGCGGGATGACTGGTTATACGTTTGAAGAGATTACCAAGTCCACGCCTGAGCGTTCACTGTTGGTGCCTTTGCGCAAGAGCGGCGGCCGCAATGCCTACGGGCGTGTGACTGTTCGGCACCGCGGCGGCGGTAACCGGCGCTTCATTCGCCTGGTGGATTTTAAACGCGATAAGCGCGATATTCCTGCCAAAGTGGCCGCGATTGAGTATGACCCGAATCGTACGGCCCGCCTGGCTCTCTTGCATTACGCGGATGGCGAAAAGCGTTATATCGTTGCGCCGGTGGATTTGAAGGTTGGCGATACGGTGATGGCCGGTGAAAAGGCCGAAATTCGCCCCGGCAACAGTCTGCCGATAGCCAATATTCCGGTCGGCACGATGGTTCACAATATTGAATTGCGGCCGGGTAAGGGCGGCCAGTTGGTGCGCTCGGCAGGCGCGTCGGCCCAGTTGCTGGCCAAAGAGGGCAGTTTTGCTCAGATTCGTCTGCCTTCGGGCGAGGTGCGTTTGGTGCATCAGGTTTGTTATGCCACGATTGGGCAAGTGGGCAACCTGGACCATGGCAACATCAAACTCGGCAAGGCAGGCCGGAAGCGCCATTTGGGGATTCGCCCAACGGTACGCGGTACGGCGATGAGTCCGCGCGATCACCCGCATGGCGGCGGCGAAGGCCGTCAGCCCGCCGGTATGCCCGGTCCGAAGAGTCCATGGGGCCGGCCGACGCGTGGTTACAAGACCCGCCGGAACAAACAGACCGACAAATATATTGTGCGCCGCCGCAGCAAGTCAGGCCGCTAGGCGCTGGCAATTGTCTCGAATAACTAGCGAGGAACGAATATGTCACGATCGTTGAAAAAAGGGCCTTATGTTGACCCGAAACTTTTGAAGAAAATCGAAGCCATGAATCAGCGCGGGGAGAAGAAAGTCCTGCGTACGTGGAGCCGTGCAAGCACGATTTTCCCGCAAATGGTTGGCCACACGATTGCCGTGCATGATGGCCGCCGCCATGTACCGATCTACATCACCGAAAACATGGTTGGGCATCGGCTGGGCGAGTTTGCACCCACCCGCACCTTCCGCGGTCACATGGCTGAGAAGAAATAGGCAGGTGAATGATGGATATTCGTGCACATCTGCGTTTTTTGCCCATTTCGGCTCAGAAAGTGCGCCTGGTGACAGACCTGGTACGCGGCAAGAGTGCGAACGAGGCGTTGGAAATGCTGCGCTTCGTGCCGAACCGTGCGGCTATTCCCGTGCGCAAGGTGTTGGCCTCGGCGGTGGCGAATGCGGAAGAGAACTTTGGTGTGAGCCGCGACGATTTGTTTGTGGCGACCATTTATGCCGATGAGGCTCCTACCCGCCGCTGGCGTCGCTTTGGGGCGCGCGGCCGTTTCAAACCGATATTACGCCGTTCGTCACACGTGACCGTCATCCTGCGGGAACGCGGGGCTTAACCGGGAAAGGACACGAAGGAGATATTATGGGTCGTAAAGTTCATCCTGTGGGTTTTCGCCTGAATGTCAACCAGAACTGGCTGGGCCGCTGGTTTGCTGAAGGAGCGCAATACCGCGAGCAACTGCAGCAAGATTTTGCTATTCGCAGTCTCTTGCTGGGTATTCATTCCAAGGGAGGCGCGGCTGCCTATCAGCGGGTAGCCGAGTTGCGCCAGGAACTGCCCGAGTCGGTGCGTAATCGCAAAGCCGGCATTTCCCGCGTTGACGTTGAACGCTATCCCGGCAAACTGAAGGTGACCATTCATACTGCCAAGCCTGGTATCTTGATCGGCCGTAAGGGTGAGGGCGTCAAGAAAATCCGCCAGAGCCTGGAGGCACTGGTTGGTAAGAAGGTAGATCTGGATATTAAAGAAATCCAGTCTCCGGATACCGATGCCTATCTTGTGGCTTTGAATATTGCCGACCAGGTGGAACGCCGTATCAGTTACCGGCGGGCGATGAAGCGTGCTATCCAGCAGGCCATTCGGCAGGGCGCCGAAGGTATCAAGATTGAGGTGGCCGGTCGTCTGAGCGGCGCGGAGATGGCCCGTTCGGTCTGGCTGCGAGAGGGACGGGTGCCTTTGCAGACGCTGCGCGCCAATATGGATTATGCTCGTGCTGAGGCGCTGACCACCTATGGTCAAATTGGCGTCAAGGTTTGGGTTTATCACGGCGAAGGCAAGCCGGAAGCCGAAGAAAAGATTGAGGCGACCGAAGGCGTCTACGTGAGCGAGTAGGCGTAGCGCAGGGTTGTCTTTATTAGGAGATTGTTGCTATGTTGATGCCAAAACGTGTTAAGTGGCGCAAGCAAATGCGCGGCCGCATGAAGGGCAAGGCGCTGCGTGGCGCAGATGTGTCCTTTGGCGAATATGGTTTGCAAGCCCTTGAACCGGGCTGGGTAACAGCGCGCCAAATTGAGGCGGCCCGACGGGCAATTGTACGTGCGATGAAGCGTCGTGGTAAGGTCTGGATTCGCATTTTCCCGGCCAAGCCATATACGCAAAAACCGCCTGAAACCCGTATGGGCAAGGGCAAAGGGAATGTTGAGTACTGGGTTGCGGTGGTCAAGCCAGGCCGTATGATGTTTGAAGTCGGCGGCTTGCCAGAAGATGCGGCTCACGAAGCGCTCAGGCTGGCCCAGTATAAATTTTCTATCAAGACCAGGATTGTTGCCCGGCATGACCTGGCGGCAGGAGAGCAGGCATGAAGGTGAGTGAAATTCGTGCTATGTCTGTGGATGAATTGAAAGCCAAACTGGCGGATGCTCGCGAGGAGTTGATGAAACTTCGTTTTCGGCAGGTTACCGGCCAGTTGACGGATACCAGCCGGCCGCGGCTGATACGCCGCGATATTGCCCGCATGGAGACCATTTTGAGAGAACGCCAAGCGGCTGAGCAGGCGACTAGAATGGAAGGTGCAGCATGAACGAGCGTCGTCGTTTGACCGGTGTAGTGACGAGCAACAAGATGACCAAAACCGTATTGGTGGAAATCACCCGCACGTTTCGTCATCCGTTGTATCGTAAAGTAGTTCACCTCAGCAAGCGCGTTATGGCGCATGATGAATTGGGATGCCAGGTTGGCGATCAAGTTCAAGTTGTTGAAAGCCGCCCGCTTTCCCGCAGGAAACGCTGGGTAGTTGAATCAATCCTGAAGCGTGAAGTTCGCACTGCTGATGCAGGCGTGGAAGGGGTGAGCCATGATTCAGCATGAGTCTCGACTTAAAGTGGCCGATAATACCGGCGCGCGCGAATTGTTGGTCATTCACGTGTTGGGCGGCTCTTCTCGTCACTACGGTGGCGTTGGCGATATTGTGATTGCCACCGTCAAGTCGGCGTCTCCACAGGGTTCTGTGAAGAAGAGCGACATTGTTAAAGCCGTGGTTGTCCGCTGTTCCAAGGAGTGGCGCCGTGAGGACGGTTCATACATCAGTTTTGATGACAACGCTGCCGTTATCCTGGATACTGACGGAAAGAACCCCAAGGGCAGCCGCATCTTTGGGCCGGTGGCGCGTGAATTGCGCGAAAAAGGCTTCATGAAGATTGTTTCGCTGGCCCCGGAAGTGCTGTAGGCTGGCGTGGGAGTGTGTGTATGAAAGTCAAGATTCGTAAAGGCGATACTGTTGTGGTTATCAGCGGTAGTCTTGAAGACAAAGAAAAGCGCGGCGAAGTGATTAACGTCCTGCCGGATGAGCACCGGGTAGTGGTCCAGGGCGTCAACCTGCGTACCAAACACCAACGCCAGGTTCAGACTCAAGGCCGGACGATCAACCCCGGGCGGATCAAATTTGAGGCGCCGGTGGATATTTCCAATGTCATGCTGGTTTGCCCACATTGCAACCAACCAACCCGCGTGCGCGTCCAACGTGACGAGGAAGGCGCTCGCCGGGTGTGCAAGAAATGTCAGGCTGTGATTGACTAGGCCTGTGGCTGGAGCACAAGTTATGAATAGACTTAGAGAGCAATATCAAAAAGAAGTTGTCCCCGCACTGCAAAAAACGTTCCAGTATCGGAATGTAATGCAGGTGCCGCGAGTGGAGAAAGTGGTCGTCAACATCGGCGTGGGCAAGGAAATGGATAACCCCAAGGCCCTGGAAGCCGCCGCTGCAGATTTGGCGCAGATTACCGGACAGAAGGCGGTAATGACCAAGGCGCGCAAGAGCATTGCGAACTTCAAACTGCGCGAGGGCCGTATCATTGGCACCAAGGTCACCCTGCGCGGCGACCGGATGTGGGCTTTCCTTGACCGGTTGATCAATACAGCGCTGCCTCGCGTGCGTGACTTTCGCGGTATTTCACCCAATGCCTTTGACGGGCGCGGCAATTACACCTTGGGCTTGCGCGACCAACTGATTTTTCCGGAGATTGAGTACGACAAGATTGACAAACTCAGAGGCATGGAAATCACCATTGTGACAACTGCCGAGAGTGACGAGCAGGCCCGCACTTTGTTGCAATTGCTCGGTATGCCATTCAGGAAGGATGCATAATTTATGGCTCAGAAATGTATGCAATTCCGTGAAATGCGTCGGCGTAACCGCATCCAGGTTCGCAACCGCTGTCAACGTTGTGGACGGCCGCGCGGGTATATGCGCCGCTTTGGATTGTGCCGCATTTGCTTCCGAGAACTTGCACTGGAAGGCAAAATTCCCGGCGTTGTGAAGTCGTCCTGGTAAGCCGGCTGGAGGTATGTATCATGAGTGTTTCTGACCCTATTTCGGATATGTTGACTCGTATTCGCAACGCGATCATGGCCGGACAATCTCAGGTGGCTATGCCTGCTTCCAAAATCAAGATTGAGATTGCCAAGATCATGAAGGAAGAAGGCTACCTGGACGGCTTTGACGTGGTAGACGGCGACAGCCCGGCCCATAAGGTTTTGCGCCTGCGGATTAAATACGTGGGCGAACGGCGCGAACGCCGCCCGGTAATCACCGGCCTGGAACGCGTCAGCAAGCCTGGACGGCGCATTTACACCAAAAAGCAGGAAATCCCCTGGGTGCTTTCTGGGATTGGCGTTGCCATTCTCTCGACACCTAAGGGCGTTATGACCGGCCAGCGTGCCCGCCAATTGGGCGTGGGCGGCGAAATCCTGTGTAAAGTCTGGTAAACAGGAGGTAATCACTGTGTCTCGTATTGGACGCATGCCCATTCCCGTTCCGGCTGGTGTGCAGGTAGAGATCACTGGCTCACATGTGTACGTCAAGGGTCCAAAAGGACAACTTGAACGTACCTTCTCTCCCATGATTGCAATCGCTCGGGAGGGTGACCAGATTATCATCACGCGCAATTCCAATGCGCCTGCACAACGTTCACTGCACGGAACGACCCGGGCTGTACTTGCAAATATGATTCATGGCGTCAGCAGCGGCTTTGAAGTTGCTCTGGACGTGGAAGGTGTGGGTTACCGCGCTGAAATGCAGGGCCCCAAACTTGTTCTGTATGTTGGCTATTCTCATCCGGTTGAGATTGTGCCGCCAAGCGGTATTTCTTTTGATGTGGATAGCAAAACGCGCCAAATTAAAGTTTTTGGCTATGACAAAGAAATGGTCGGTCAGGTTGCGGCTAATATTCGCAAGGTTCGCCCGCCTGAGCCTTATCATGGCAAAGGCATCCGTTATGCGGGTGAACGCATTCGCCGTAAGGCTGGCAAGGCCGGGAAAGGAAAGTAAGCCATGTCTGCTAAAGATCGTTTTGCCTCTCGTGTTCGACGGCATATTCGTGTCCGCAAAAAGGTCTTTGGGACGCCTGAACGGCCTCGCCTGAGTGTCTTTCGCAGCCTGATGGGCATTTATGCACAGATCATTGATGACATCAATGGGCACACGCTGGTTTCGGCCTCGACCATTGATCATGAACTGCGTGCCAAAGTGCAAGGCTTGAAGAAGAGCGAGCAGGCGCGCTTAATTGGATTGGCCATTGCGGAACGAGCCAAAAGCAAAGGTATCACTACGGTCGTTTTTGACCGCGGCGGCTTCCGTTATATTGGACGGGTCAAAGCCCTTGCAGATGGCGCACGCGAAGGCGGCCTGCAGTTTTAAGCCTGAGTGGAGAAGAATATGTCGGACTACGATATTGTTGAAGAACTGCAAGAAGAATTCGACGAGCGTGTGATTGAGATTGCACGTGTGGCCAAGGTAGTGAAAGGCGGCCGCCGCTTCCAGTTCCGCGTGACGGTTGTGGTTGGCGATAACAAGGGCAAGGTTGGCATGGGCGTAGGCAAGGCAAATGCCGTGCCGGATGCCATGCGCAAGGCCTCTGAGCGCGCGCGTAAAGATATGCGCCTGGTAGCGCTTTCAGGCACAACCATCCCGCACGAATCGCTGGGCAAAGTTGGCGGGGCAAAGGTCTTCCTGAAACCGGCCTCTCCCGGCACCGGCGTGATTGCCGCTGGCGGCGTGCGCGCCGTGCTGGAAGTTGCCGGCGTCAAAGACATTTTGACCAAGTCGCTTGGCAGTGCCAATGTATTGAATGTCGTCCAGGCCACCTTTAAGGCGCTGGATACGCTCAAATCTCCTGCTGGAGAGGCAGCCCGACGCGGCAAACCGGTTCAGGATTTGCTGCCGTTTTGGGAGCGGAGGAAACAACATGCCTAAAAAGCAGACTGTTAAAATGCTTCGTGTGACCCTGGTCAAAAGCCCGATTGGATATCCTAAACCGCAAAAGGATACCTTGCGCGCTCTTGGCCTGAGTCGCATCAACCAAACGGTGGAAGTCCCCGACACACCGCCCATGCGCGGCATGTTGGCAAAAGTCATCCACCTGATTCGGATTGAAGAGTAGGTAGACTATGAAACTTAACGACCTTGTACCCAATCCGGGTTCCAAAAAAGAACGCAAACGCGTGGGACGCGGCATCGCGGCCGGTCAGGGAAAGACGGCCGGGCGCGGCACGAAGGGCCAGGGTTCCCGCTCTGGAGAAGGCGGCCATTTGTACCGCCAGGGTGGCAACCTGCCTTTCTATCGCCGTCTGCCGTTCATGCGTGGTGAAGGCTTTACGCCGCCCAATCAGGTCGAGTATAACGAAGTCAACCTGGACCAAATCGCGGCGGCCTTTCAGGCCAACGCCGAAGTGACCCCTGAAACTTTGCAGGCTGCCCACTTATTGCGTGACCCGCGCAACCCCATCGTTGTGCTTGGCCGTGGTGATATAAATGTGGCCCTCAAAGTGCGTGTCCAGCGCGTGAGCCAGGGCGCCCGAGCCAAAATTGAGGCTGCTGGCGGCTCTGTAGAACTGATTGACTAGCCGAAATCAGGAGACTGGTTATGAAATCCGTTTTTTCGGGATGGCGCTATCTCTGGAAGTCGGAAGACATTCGCCGCAAACTGTTGATCACACTGGGCATTCTGGCCATTTACCGCATTGCCGCCAATGTGCCAGTGCCTGGTGTGAACTTTGCGGCCCTGGCCGCGTTCCGCGCCTCCATTGCCGCGTCTGGGAATCAATTCGTCCAATTCCTTGACCTGCTCTCAGGCGGCACGGTTTCGCAGTTCTCTTTGCTTTCGATGGGTGTTTACCCGTACATTACGGCTCAGATCATCATCCAATTACTGGTTCCCATCATCCCTGCCCTGCAGCGGCGGATGGAAGAAGACCCGCGCGAAGGCCGCAAATGGATGGAGAAGTGGACCTATTTTCTGGCCGTTCCCATGGCTGCCCTTTCGGCCATCGGACAGGTCAATATCTTCAACTCCTATGCCGCCCAGCAAGGGCTGGCTGCCGTCTTGCCCTTTAGCCTTAAGGGCGAGTTGCTTTTGCCCTCGCTCACGGTTCTGTTTGCCATGACGGCCGGAACCATGTTTGCTATCTGGCTGGGCGAACTGATTTCAGAGTACGGTATTCGCAATCAAGGCCTCTCGCTCATTATCTTTGCGGGTATTGTGGCCCGCATTCCCAGCAACTTGCTCGCCATGCTATTGGATGAGCAGTATCGCTGGCTGCTGCTGGGCGTGACCCTGGTGGTGATTGTGCTGGTTATTTTCGCCATCGTCTTTGTCCAGCAGGGACGTCGGAATGTACCGGTGATGTATCCGGGCCGCCGCGTAGGCAACCGCATGTCCATGCCGGTTAAGGGAACGTTGCCGCTGATGGTCAACATGGCCGGCATGATTCCGCTCATCTTTGCGGGCGCTATCCTGCAGTTTCCCACGATTGTGGCCTCTTACTTCACCAATCCCAATACATTCTCGCCGGCAGTCATTGATTTCGCCAATAAAGTGCAGACCATGTTCAGCGGTCAAGGCACCAATTCGTGGGTCTACTGGCTGTTGTATTTCTTCATGGTGGTCATCTTCACCTTCTTTTACACCGATGTTCTTTTTGCCCAACAGAACTACGGTGAAAACCTGAAGCGCATCGGCGCACAGATCCCCGGCGTCAATCGCGGCGCGCCTACCCAGAAATACCTGACGCGCGTTCAGCGCCGGATTACCCTGCCGGGCGCGCTCTTCCTGGGTCTGGTGGCCATCCTGCCCTTCTTGCTGAAACTGGTCCTGCCGGTAACGGCCAGCAGTGCGGGCCTCTTCCTGGTCTCCTCGGCCGGCTTGCTCATCGTGGTGGGCGTCGTGCGCGACACCTTCCTGAACATTGACGCCGAGCTGAAATTGCACGGCTACGATGATGCCCATCTGGTGAAATAGAGGCCCTTGTATGTCCACCTACATTGTTCTTCTTGGCCCTCCTGGCGTGGGTAAAGGCACGCAGGCCAAAATCCTGGCCGAGAGGACTGGGCTGGCGCATATCTCCTCGGGTGACCTGTTTCGCGAGAACATTAAAAATCAAACCGAACTTGGATTGCGGGCTCAAACCTTCATCAACAAGGGCGAACTGGTGCCGGATGACATCACCATCGGCATGATTCGGGAACGGCTCTCTTTACCGGACTGTGCGGCGGGCGCCATTCTGGATGGATTTCCCCGCACCCCGCCTCAAGCCGACGCCTTGCAGGCCTTGCTGGCCGAATTCGGCGGACATGTGCACCGTGTCCCTTTCATCACGGCTTCAGAAGAAGTATTGGTCGAAAGGCTGTCCGGACGCTGGACCTGCCGCGCTCAGGGACATGTGTTTCACGAGAAATTCAACCCGCCCAAGCAGCCCGGCGTCTGTGACCTGGATGGCTCTGAACTGTATCAGCGTGAAGACGACAAAGCCGAGACGGTACAGCGGCGCATCCGCGTATATTTTGAGCAGACGGCTTCTTTGGTGTCATATTACAAGGAACAGGGCCTGCTGGTAGAGATAGATGGCGCACAACCGATCGAACAGGTAACTGAGCAACTATTCGCAGCCCTGAAGTAGGCAAGCGCATGGATTGGGCTTCGCAGATTAACATTAAAACTCCTGCCGAGATTGCTTTGATGCGTGAAGCAGGGCGCGTAAATGCCGCTGTGTTAGCGGCGGTACGTGAACTTTTACAACCCGGTGTAACCACAGCCGACCTCGACGCGGCTGCCGAGGCCGTGCTGCGTTCATATGGTGCTGTATCCCCGTTCAAGGGTTATGGGCATCCGCCTTTTCCGAACTCCATCACCGTGAGCATTAACGAGGAATTGGTGCATGGCATTCCTAACCCCAAACGCAAATTGCGCGCCGGCGATATCGTTTCGGTTGACTGCGGCACCCTGCTGAACGGCTTTGTGGCTGATTCGGCTTTCACTGCTGGGGTGGGTGAGATTTCCCCCCTGGCGCGCAAATTGCTGCAGGTGACCGAGGGCGCCTTATATGCCGGCATTGACAAAATGCGTGTTGGCAATCGCACTGGCGATGTCTCGGCGGCGATACAGCAATATGTAGAAAGCCATGGTTTTCATGTAGTGCGTGAATACACGGGCCATGGCGTCGGGCGGCAAATGCACGAAGGGCCGCAGGTACCCAACTATGGGGTAGCCGGACGCGGCTTCCCCCTCCGCCCGGGGATGACCATTGCACTGGAGCCAATGGTCCAGGTCGGAACGCCAGCGACGCGTGTCCTGGCAGACCAGTGGACGGTTATCTCGGCCGACAGGTCTTTGACGGCGCACTTTGAACACTCGGTGGCCGTCACCGAAGGAGAACCCCTCATCCTGACTGTCCTGTGACCGGTCGGCGTTTGATAACATGACACTGGACGATACATCAATCAGCGTGTATAATTCAAACTTTGGCTGTGCCAATTGGCCGTCATTGTTGTAAGGAGAAGTTCTTATGAAAGTAGCACCATCCATTCGTAAGCGCTGTGCAAAATGCAAGGTTGTTCGGCGTAAGGGCAGATTGTTTATCATCTGCGAAAATCCTAAGCATAAGCAACGACAAGGGTAGATGACCTATGGCGAGAATTGAAGGCGTTGATTTGCCGCGCAATAAGCGGGTTGAGGTCGGCTTGACCTACATCTACGGCATTGGCCCGACTCGGGCTCGGGAAATCCTGAGTGCAACGCAGGTGAACCCCGATACGCGTGTCAAGGACTTGACGGAGTCTGAAGTCTCTGCTTTGCGCGACTATATTACCAAGAATTACAAAGTAGAGGGCGATCTGCGCCGCGATGTACAGATGAGCATCAAGCGCCTGATCGAGATCGGTTGCTATCGTGGCTTGCGCCATCGTCGCAACCTGCCCGTGCGCGGTCAGCGCACCCGCACCAACGCGCGTACCCGCAAGGGTCCAAAGAAGACAGTGGCCGGACGCGGTCGTCGCCGCGGCGCCAAGAAGTAAACATTACCTGGATGTAGTGAGGTATTATGGCTCAAAGTGTTCGTTCCACGCGCCGTTCTTCGGGCGCCAAGAAGGTCAAGCGGACTTTGTCCAGCGGGCAAGTACACGTTTTTGCCTCTTTTAACAATACGATTGTGACGATAACCGACATGCAGGGCAATACAGTTGCCTGGGGCAGCGCCGGCTCGGCGGGCTTCAAAGGTTCGCGCAAGAGCACGCCTTTTGCCGCCCGTCTGGCAGCCGAACAGGCGATTAAGGCTGCTCAGGCAATGGGGCTCCAGGAAGTGGATTTGTTTGTCAAAGGTCCTGGCCCTGGTCGTGAGAATGCCATCCGCGCGGTCCAGGCGCTGGGCTTGAAAGTGCGTTCGATTTCGGATGTTACGCCCGTACCCCATAACGGGTGCCGCCCGCCAAAGAAACGCCGCGTTTAGCATCAGAGTTGTGAGGGAAGAACGATATGGCAAAATATATTGGTCCGGTTTGTAAACTTTGCCGGCGTGAAGGTGAAAAGTTGTTTTTGAAGGGTGAGCGTTGTTTCTCGCCGAAGTGTGCATTTGACCGCCGCAGTTTTGCTCCCGGTCAGCATGGGCGTGTTGCCAGCCGCGGCGGAGGCGGCGCGACCGGCCGCGAGTCGGACTATGCTCGCCAGTTGCGCGCCAAGCAGAAGGCGCGGCGCGTTTATGGTGTGCTGGAACGTCAGTTCCGCCGCTATTACGAGGTGGCTTTGCGCCAACGCGGCCTGACCGGTTTGAATCTGTTGCAGATTTTGGAATCCCGCCTGGATAATGTCATCTTTCGGCTGGGATATGCTTCCAGCCGCGCACAGGCTCGCCTGTTGGTGACTCACGGTCACTTTACCGTTAATGGCCGTCGGACGGATGTCCCATCCATGTTGCTTTCAGCAGGCGACATGGTGCAGGTGCGTGAAGGCTCGCGCAATTTGACGTACTTCAAAGACCTGCCGGCTCAGGCGGAATCGCGCCCGGCTCCGGCCTGGTTGAGCCGCGATGCCAAGAACCTGTCTGGCACGGTCCAACGTTTGCCAGAGCGGGCTGAGATTGACGGTAATCTGACGGAACAGCTAATCGTTGAGTATTACTCACGGTAAGCCGTATGCTGGCGAATCTGGCATTTGCCACAGGTTTGTTTCATGAGAAACAGGGAAGGTGAACCGTGACGGGTATTACGAACATGGTTATGCCGAAAATCGAGCGCGAAGCCGAATCTCGAAATTACGGCAAGTTCATCATTGCCCCGCTGGAAAGCGGCTACGGCGCTACACTGGGTAATGCTCTGCGGCGTGTCCTGCTTTCCTCGCTTGAAGGCGCAGCGGTGACCTCGATCCGCATCGCGGATGTCTTGCATGAGTTCAGCGACATCCCGGGCGTGCGCGAAGATGTCATCCAGGTGATGTTACAAGTCAAGCAGTTACGCTTGAAACTCGATGGCGTGGACAGCACGCGTATGCATCTGGAAGTACGCGGCTCTGGGCCGGTGACGGCTGCAGATATTGCTACCCCGCCAGAAATTGAAATTGTCAACCCTGAACTGTACCTGTTCACGGTAGACAACAACAAGGCCAAACTGGATATCGAATTTACGGTTGAGCGCGGGCGTGGCTATTTGCCTGCCAACGAGCGCAGCGGCCACTTACCCATCGGTGAATTGCCTGTAGATGCAATTTTCAGCCCGGTCAAGCGTGTCAACTGGGAAGTCTCCTCGGCTCGTGTGGGTCAGAGTACAGACTATGACAGACTCGCGGTTGAAATCTGGACCGACGGGACTATGTCTCCTGAACGCGCCTTGAGCATGGCAGCCAAGATCTTGATTGACCACCTGCGCTATATTGCCGGCATCTCTGAAGAGACGCTGGCCGTGGCGGTCGAAAGAGAGATAACCGGTCCCCGGCTGACCAGCGAAGTTGCCGATACGCCGGTTGAAGCCCTCGACCTTTCGGTGCGGGTCTTCAATTCGCTGAAGAGGACAGGCATTACTACGGTTGGCGATGTGCTTGAATTGCTTGAAAAGGGCGAAAACGCCGTCATGTCCATCCGTAACTTCGGCGAGAAAAGCCTGGATGAACTGCGCCAGAAAATGATTGAAAAAGGCTATCTGAAAGATAGTCAGACCACAGACGCGGAGTAATTTGAAATGCGACATCAGGTAGCAGGATACAAACTCAATCGCAGTACGGGCGCGCGCACGGCGCTGCGCCGGACGCTGATCAAACAGTTTTTTATACATGAACGCATCCGCACCACGCGTGCCAAGGCCGCCGCGATTCGCGGCGAGGCGGAACATCTGATTACCATCGCGCGCAACAGCGCCGATGCCGAAGAGGCTGCCAAAGTGCATGCCCGCCGCCTGGTGGCTGCCCGCCTGGGTGATAATCAGGTCGTCAAGAAATTGTTTGACGAGATCGCCCCGCGCTTTGCCAAGCGCCCCGGCGGTTACACGCGTGTGCTCAAACTCGGCCCGCGCCAGGGTGATGCGGCCGAGATGGTGATGCTGGAACTGGTGGAAGAGTAGGTAATAAGAGAGTGGAGACAGGTTCCTGACCACTATTCTCTGCTCTCTGTCTTATGGCACGTTACCAAGCAATCCTTGCCTATGATGGCACCGGTTTTGCCGGAAGCCAGCGGCAGGCAAATAAGCGAACGGTGCAGGGCGAATTTGAGGCCGCTTTGCGCCGGCTGGGTTGGGATGGACGTTCTATCCTCCTGGCCGGGCGCACCGATACCGGCGTCCATGCCAGTGGACAGGTGGCCGCTTTTGACCTGGAGTGGCGGCATTCGCCGCAGGCGCTGGCGAAAGCACTGAATGCCGCTCTGCCGCCGGACCTGGCCGTGCGTGACCTTTGGGTCGCCCGCCAGGACTTTCACCCGCGCTTTGATGCCCTCTCGCGCACGTATCGTTACCGTCTGTTCTGCGCCGAAGTGCGCGACCCTTTGCGGGAACGTTACGCCTGGCGGCTCTGGCCTCAATTAGACGGCAAAATCCTGCCTGCCTTGGCCTCGCTCTGGATCGGTACGCACGACTTCGCTGCTTTTGGTTCCCCCACACGCCCCGGAAGCGGCACGGTGCGTACCGTCTTGCAGGCCTGCTGGCAGCAAGAGGGTGAGACCTGGGTTTTTGAAGTACAGGCCGACGCTTTTTTGTACCGCATGGTGCGCCGGCTGGTTTATGTGCAGGCGGCCGTTGCACAGGGACGGCTTTCGGCTGAGGTCATTGCCCGGGCATTACAGGAGCCTGCTGCGGCTTCGTCTCGAACCGGTCTCCTGCCTGCCGGTCTGGCTCCCGCCTGCGGCCTGACGCTTGTCCAGGTCACTTATCCGGCCGAGGATTGCAATTCGTAGAAATTTTTGGTGTAAGTGGAGAAACGACTGTGTATAAAACGTATTATCCGAAAGCAGAAGAGATTGAGCGCCAGTGGTACGTTGTGGACGCCAAAGGCCAAAACCTGGGCCGCCTGGCAACCCGGATTGCCTCTGCTTTGCTGGGCAAACACAAACCATCTTTCACGCCGGGCGTGCCGATGGGCGATTATGTCATCGTCATCAACGCCGGAGATGTGGTGGTGACCGGCAAAAAGATGGACGAGAAAATCTATTACCGCCATTCCGGCTTTCCGGGTGGTCTGAAGTCCATTTCGCTGCGCCAGCAGTTGCAGAAATTCCCCGACCGGGTGATTCGCGCCGCTGTTTGGGGCATGTTGCCGCATAACAAGATGGGCCGCCGTTTGCTCAAGCAGCTCAAGGTCTACGCCGGTGCCGAGCACCCGCATGATGCCCACAATCCGCAACCCCTGGCGTAGATAAGGAGTAAGCAATCATGTCTGTACAGTATTATGAAGGTGTTGGCCGCCGTAAAGAAAGCACTGCCCGCGTCCGGGTCATGAGCGGTTCTGGCAAGTTCATCGTCAATGGTAAAGAACTGGAAGCCTACTTTACCCGTCTCGGCGATGCAGAAGAAATCCTGGCACCCCTCAACGCGGCCGGGCTGGGACGCGCCCAGTATGATATTACCGTTGTTGTCAGGGGCGGCGGCGTTACCGGTCAGACCGACTCGGTGAAACTCGGCCTGGCGCGTGCCCTGGTCAAGATGAATCCGGAATGGTCTGCGGCCATGCGCAAGGGCGGTTTCCTGACGCGCGACCCGCGCATCAAGGAACGCAAGAAACCCGGCCTCAAGCGCGCCCGCAAGGCCCCGACCTACACGAAGCGTTAATTCGCCTCGCGTGACGCCTGTTGCGTGTCACGCTGGTTCTCACCGCGGAGACGCGGAGAGCGCAGAGAGTCTCTGTGTGCTCCGTGTCTTCGCGGTGTGTTACGTATGGAGCAGTTATGGCCTCTATCACCTTGCTCGGCCTTGGCCCTGGCAATCCCAGCCAATTGACGCGTGCTGCCTGGGATGTGCTTGCTTCAGCCGGCGAAATCTGGCTGCGCACGCGTCAGCATCCCACTGTTGCCGCTTTCCCGCCGCACCTGCAGGTGCATTCGTTTGATGAACTGTACGCTTCTGGCGAATCTTTTGAGGCCGTTTATGCCGCCATTGTCCAGAAAGTGCTTGAATTGGGACGCCGGCCGGAAGGCGTGATCTATGCTGTGCCAGGACATCCCTTTGTGGCCGAAGCAACCGGCCCGGAGATTGCCCGGCTCGCGCGGGACGAGGGGCTGGCCCTGCGCGTGGTGGAGGGACTCTCTTTCCTGGAGCCAACCTGCTCTGCTTTGGGCATTGACCCGTTCCCCAGCCTCTCTCTGGCCGATGCGTTGACGCTTTCCGGCGCACATGTGCCACCCTTCCCGCCCGACGCGCCGGCCCTGGTGGCGCAAATTTACTCGCGCCTGGTGGCGGCCGAAGTCAAGATGACCTTGCTGGCCGTCTACCCTGATGAGCACCCCGTCAGACTTGTCCATGCCGCCGGCACCGCCGAAGAGTTGGTGGAAGACCTGCCGCTTTATGCCATAGACCGCAGCCGGCACATCGGCTTGCTGACATCGCTGTACATTCCGCCGCTGGCAGAAGGGACCTCCTTTGAGGCCTTTCAGGAGGTGATTGCTCACCTGCGCGCGCCGGATGGATGCCCCTGGGACCGCGAACAGACGCATCTGTCCCTGCGCAATCACCTGATTGAAGAGGCCTATGAGGCTCTGGCTGCGCTGGATGCCGAAGACCCGGACAAAATGGCCGAAGAATTTGGCGATCTGTTGCTGCAAATTGTCCTGCATGCCCAGATTGCCAGCGAGGCGGGCGAATTTGGCATGGCCGATGTCCTCAAGGGCATTCATGACAAGATTATCCGCCGTCACCCGCACGTGTTTGGCGAAGTAAAGGTAGACGGAGTGAGCAAGGTGCTTTTGAACTGGGAAAGACTCAAGGAAAAGGAACGCCAGGACAACGGCGAAGCAGAGAAAGGCCTGCTGGATGGCGTGCCGCTTGCGCTGCCGGCCTTGCTGCAGGCGCAAGAGTATCAGGAGCGCGCTGCCCGCGTGGGTTTCGATTGGGCGGAGATTGATGGCGTGCTGGATAAAATTCGCGAAGAAATTGATGAAATCCGCATGGCCGAAAACCCGCAACAGTTGGCCGCCGAATTGGGCGATTTGTTTTTTGCTTTGGTCAACCTGGCGCGCTGGAAAAAGGTGGATGCCGAATCGGCACTGCGCGGCACAAACCTGCGCTTCAAACAGCGTTTTGGCTATGTGGAACGCGGCGCCAGGGCGCAGGGCCGTCCACTGGCAGATTTGACGCTGGACGAGATGGAAGCCCTGTGGCAGGAGAGCAAGCAGGCCGATGGATGAGTGACAATAAGCACAGGGCGGCGCGCCTTTGGCGCGCCGCCCTTTTTGATTGGCATCTTAACACACTAGGGCATACATTGGTTGAGGCCGGTATCCCAATAACAATTTGGATTGGCGGCGCAGGCTGGCAGGCTCAAACCCGCACAGCCGCTTCCGCCGCCGGTCTTTGGGCAGGCACCCATGGAGAGTGAGAATTCGATGCAATTGCTCCCGCTGCTGGAGCCGCCCGGCAAACACTGTTCGGTGGAGAAACAGCCGGGATATTCGCCCGAGTCTGAGCGGCAGCAGAGGGCCTGTGTGTTGAAGGTGTAACCGGGCAGGCAGTCTGTGCCTGGCTGTCCGTAACTGACACAGCGCCTGGCCAGGGTGTCGAAGTAAGCGCCTGGACTGCATCCGCCGCTATCGTTTGTAGCGGGGGTCAGGCAGGTTTCCCCAAAGCAGTTCATCTCGGTGGCAAGTGTTTGCTCGCCGGGAATGTAGTTGCAGCGGGTTGGGTCGTTGGGATCTAGGGCATAGTCGGGCGGGCAGGTGGCGATGGCGGGAGGCGAAGTCTCCTGTTTACCCTCCACACAGACGGTGACCAGCCCGGTGGCGTTTGCAGGGCCGGAACAGTAGACGCGCGTCTTGCTGGCGGTGGTGCAGGTCAGGCTGTCGCTTTTGATGGATTCGATGGTTCCGCCGCTGATGTCGGCGGTGGCAAAGCCGCAGCCGTGACCAACGCTTTTACTGCTAATGTCACTCGTGGTCCCGCTTGAGCCGGGCAGACCGGGCGTTTCGGGTAGCGGCTGATAGACACTGGTCTCGCAGAAGGGCGGATAGTAAACCGGTTTTTCCAACACACAGCGAAATCCCAGGTCGCTGCGGGTCTGATCGGGAGCCAGGTAAAAGCGCCTGGAAGGCCGCAGGTCGTCCACAGGAGAAAGATAACTGCTGCTGCGCACAGAGCGAACATCGCCGATCTCCGGGCCGAGCGGGTCGCGTTCCGGCGACTCGCTGTAATACTGGGGCTTGTACCAGTCTGCTACCCATTCGAAGACATTGCCGGCCGTTCCCAGCGCCTCATAGTAGGATTTGCCCTGGGGGTGATTATCCACCTTGCTGGTATCGCCAATGCAGTTGTTGAAGTTGCCCAGGTCGCAGCTGGGTGTGCTTTCTCCCCAGGGATATAAATTGCCTTCGGGGCCGCGGGCGGTCTTTTCCCACTGGGCTTCGGTGGGCAGGTGACCGTTCACCCATTGGCAATAAGCCTCGGCTTGCGCCCAGTCCACGCCGACGACGGGATGTTCGCGGTAGGCGGGCTCGGTCAGGCGTTTACGGGCATTTTCAATCTGGGGCGGGGAGCATTTTCCGGCGGCTATGCACAGAGCATATTGTTGGTTGGTGACCTCGGCGCGGTAGATCCAGAAACTGCTCAGATAGACTTCGTGTTCTGGATTGTCTTCGCCGCCATGCCCCATGATGAAAATGCCCTCCGGTACGAAGACCAGCGTACTGCCGTCCACCCAGACCATGCTTGTGCTGCGCTGCGGGCCAAGCAGGTCAATCGTTTGGACGGGCGGTGTTGGTGTGGGCGGAGATGGCTCACTTGCCTGGGTGCTCGTCGGGGCGGGCTGTTCCTGTGCAGGGGCCGGTGTGAGTGTTTTGGGTGCACAGGCCGAAAGCGCCAGCATGACCAGCATTACCACAATCAGCAAGCGTTTTGGAATGGAAGATAGGGTTAAATACATGGTTTTCTCTCCTTGCATAAAAGGTTTTTTCCAGCGGGCAGAGGCAATGCCCTGTATGGAACACTATGGATACGTGTGGAACAATGCGAAGCAAGAAGGCGTGGGCATTAGAGGCGGTCACAGGCAGGCCGCCTCTATGCTTTTTCTTATGGAAGCCCGGCGTCCCAGAGAATGTAGTCCACAATCACGTAGGCCATGCTCTTGTAATCTGCGGGTGCAGTGAGTTTGAAGGTACCCAGGTATCCCCGGTCTGTGGTGAAGCAGTAGTAACTGCCCGGGTTGGTGACAAAAACGAAGGAATCGAGGGGAAAGGCCTCATTTTGCGAACCGGGTATCACGATTCCCTCGCCTCGAAATGCCCGCAGGCAACCATCGTAACTGGCCTGCAAGGGAGGGTTGGGCTGCAGGATCGCCACGCGCGTGCTGTTGACGGGGTATAGAAATTGCCAGCTGAGATCGGTGGGATTCTCGGAATAGTAGACCAGGTCGAAACCGGCCGGGGCCCTCGAGTAGTATCGGGGATCGCGGAGATTCTTGTTGATCTTATTCGTATCCGCCAGGACGCCGGAAACGGCTTTGGTCTCGAAATCCAGCGCGGTGTGGCGCGGCAGGTTGACGGTCGCGCTGACCAAAACGGGCGGTCCCTGCGTCGGCGCAATGGTCGGCGGCGGGGGGAGACTGGGCGGGGCGGTCACCGCCGGAGGGATGGTTGCATGTGCCATCACCGTCTGCGCCACCATGGTGTTGAAGGCGTTTGGGTCTGCCCGGGGGGCTGGCGCAGGGGTTGAGATGGAGCAGGCCAGAGCAGCCAGGACAATGACGGCGATGAGAAAAGTGAAGGGTTTGATAGGGGACATGGAATCACCTACATACTATGGGAATACGTAGGCATCGAACTCAATGCCGCCGGTTTGTATCTTGCGGGCAACGAAGAAGCCATATTTGCCCAGGTTGGTCTTGAAGCACATGTACAGGTTGGTGTTGGGGGCGATGGGATCGGCGCTCAACTGAGCAGCCTTGCATTGATTCAGCGAAGGCGGCGTGAGCGTGGCGTAGCCGCTGAACAGGCCGCCGTTTTTGGGGATGAGCGTGCCGCTGTTATCCAGCAGGACATCGCAACTGGCATCTGTGGTGTGAAACAGGATGTCCATGTCGTAACACATGCCGTTGGAAATCCACATGCCGGAAAACGATGGCCCCAGCGGGTTGGGGGCGTAGACATCTGGGGCGGTTCCCTGGGTGGGGGCGGTCTGTGCCGCCGCGCGGTCGACTATGTTGCCTGCCGCGTCGACACAGTGAGAGATCCAGTCGGTGGGGAAGTTAAAGGCCTGGATGTCGCTGCAATTGGGGACACCCTGACCAACATAGGCGATGACCCACTTTCCGCCGGCATCTTTGCCGGCGAACCAGGCCGCACCCTGCATTTCGTTGGTTTTTTTGACGCCGCCGCGGGCAACCTGACCGGTGTTCTGGCTCAGGCTGAATTCCATTTCGGCCTCCGCCCAGCCGAGTTTGGCGAGCAGGGCCTGTTTGATAGCCGCCTCATCGGTCAGGGCGGGCGGGAGGGCGGTAGGTCCTGCTGGAGATGGTTCCTGAGCAAGTGTAGTCGGCGCGCCGGCCGCGATCTGGGTCAATTGTGCCTGGGCTGTCTGGGCGACCAGCGTGTTGAAGGCGTTGGGATCGGCTTTAGGAGCAGGCGTGCTCAGGTCGCAGGCCAGGATGGCAAGCAGCAGGGCGGTGATGATTGCGCTCAAGATGATTTTCTTATTCATGGTTCTCCTTTCGTATAGTCACTATGGACATCCGCCGCTGGGGGCATATTCAAGCACCGTGCCTCCAGGGCTATTTGGCAGGTCAAAGAGGACAAAGGATTCATGGGCATGTCTCATTTACCTTTAGGGTTTGTTCCAGGTCGTAAACTCAAGGTATAGTTTTCCGGCCCCCGGCGTGGTATCGGAACCGGCGTATTCCAGGTAGCCCAGCCGCCCCTGGTCGGTCAGGTAACAGAAGTACGTTCCCAACCTCATACTTGCAATGGGGACAGTTGGGTTGTCCATTTGCGCGTTGATGCAATCGTCAAAGGTTGGCTCTCTGGTGAATAATTTGGCGGGCCCATAGAAAACGAGATTGAGTTCTACATCAGATACCGCTTCGAATTTGATCTCGGCGCCGCTGCCTGGACCTACGGTTCCGTTATCCAGGTCCACCGTCCAGGTCTGAGGGATTTCGAGCAGGCCGGACTTGTAGATGGTCGGCCCGGCCGCGGCCTCAACCACGATCTTGACCCAGAAGGCCTGGTCGGCATTATTGCCGATGCCGAATTTCCTGCCGGAGGCATTCTTGAGCAGGAAGAAGCCCTGATAGGTGCCGGGTTTGGTGGGGGCGGTCAACGTGACGGTCACATCCACGCTCTGACCTGGCGCAATGTCTGCGGCTGTGAAATTGATTGCCATGGTTGCGCCCATCTGGTCGCCATGGTCGAAGACCACCGCGTAGGCCGAGGTCCAGGGACAGGAACCGTCGTTTCGCAGCCGCCAGGTTTTATTGAAGACTTCGCCGGCCTTGACCTTTGTCCCGTCATTAATAGTCACATCCTTCACAAAACCGGCGCGGTCGCATGGGATTTGAACCGTTGTCGGCGGGATTGCGGTGGGCTGTGCGGCCGGCGGTTGTGGCATGGCCTGGGTTGGCGCTTGTGATGGCTGAGTTGGATAAACGACTGCCGCCGGCAGGGTTGGCTGCGGCTGTGCATTGGGCGCTGCCGGTTTTTGTAGCGCCATGGCGGTCAACGTGAGCGCAACCGAAGTGGCCGGATCGTTCTGCTGCTGGGGCGCTTGCGGCGGCTGGCTTTGTCCAATTGTGCAGGCCAGAGCAACGAGCAGCAGCGCCAGGATTGCACAGAAAAACGGGTATGTTTTTCTCATGGCTGTTTGCTCCTTATTCCGTGTTATTGCATGCCGCCACAGCCCGTGTATTCCAGCGTAGACGTCCCCGACCAGGTCTCGTTATTCAGGCTGTCGAGCGTGCGCACTTTGTAAACCATACTGCCGACCGGCGTGCTTATGCCATCGGTCACCTGCACACCCACCTGGCTGATCCACACCCCGCCCGACTGGTTCATCTTGATCCAGTTCCAGCCCTGCCCGTTCAGGTTGAAGTGGAACTCGGCCCACGAGACGCCGGATGGATCGTAGATATCTGCCTGCCCGTAGATGGTGCAGCCTTCCCAGACGAGGTAAACGGCATTGATGGTCGGCCCGCTGGTATCGGCAGGCGGTACGTACTCTGTAGGCGGGACATACTCTGTAGGCGGAATATACGGGGTGGGTGGAATGTACTGGGTAGGTGCAGCGCAACTGCCATACACATCCACGCGCAGGGTTTGCGACTGCGTCTGACCGTCCAGGCCGGTTACATTGAGGGTGTAGACACCCGTCTCGCACAGGCAGACTTGCTGGCTGCCGCTGGGGTTGACGGCTGTGCTGCCCAACGTTACCTGCTGCGCGCCGCTGACATTCCAATTCAGGGTGGTGCATTCGCCGGCGTTGATGGTTGGCGGCGAAGCCCAGAACTGGATGAAAGTGCCGGGGAAGGCTGTTTGGGTGGGTATTTCGGCGGGGTAGGGGGTGGGGGTGTCGGCCGCATTGGGGGCAGGTGCTTGTGCGGGGCCAGAGGATGCACAGGTGACGATGCAGAAGCGGGTCGAGCCGGACCCGCCGCCGGCTCCCGCGGCGTTGACTCCCGCGGCCTCGACAAGGTACTCGCCCTCCGCCGGCGGCATCCAGACGTAGTCAATCCGCACCAGGCGCGAACTGCCGTCGCTGGTCATGGGCGAGGCGGCGTAGGCCGGCAGGGACTGGCCGTTGACCTTGATATGGATGTAACTGATGCCTGCCGGGTCGGCAGCATAGACCACCAGCGTGACCGGGCCCATCGGCAGAATCGAGCCTTCGTAGGGATATTCCACCCAGGCGTTTGAGCCGTTCCCGCCAGAAGCGCCTGGTACGCCACTGCACCCGCCGGCAAGCAGAATCAAGGCCAGCAAGAGGTTGAGGAATATTGACCTTGCTGCGGGCCGCAGGAATGCGGTCATTGCTTTGTTTGGGTTCATGAGTTCTCCTTTCTCGGTCATGGCGCGCAGACAGGGTGATTGGTCGGCGTGAAGTTTTGGTAGTCAGGGCACATACCGCCGCCCAGACCACCGCCGCCCTGTACCCTTGTGCACAAGCACATTTTGCTGTAGCAGTGGTTATCGTGATGGCAGTATTCGCCGCTCAGGCCGGTGTAATCACGCGGCGCGCATTTCCCATCTGCACAGTGACCCGAAAAGCACCAATCGTCAGACTGGCAGTTCTCGCCATTTCTTAGCAGGGTTGGGTCATTGGCAATGCAAACCCCGCTGTTTTTATAATTCTCATACCCTTTGCAGAAGCCCCAACTCCAGCCTTGCGGGCAGAGGCAGATACCGCTGGCGCAATGATTGTCATGATGGCAGTAATCGCCGGTTCGCCCAAGCCCGTCTTTGGGGGCGCAAATCCCGTTTGCGCAGTGTTTGCTGGCACAATGATCATTGCCGGAGCATAAGGCGCCATTGGGGGCGCCGTCGGCGCAGAAACCGGCAATGTTGGCTGGCGGGGTGGGCGGACAGGGGACAATTTTCCCTTCAATCATGCAGTTACATACCCCGCTCTGGCAATGCGAATTGGCAAAGCAGAAAGTGTTTGCTGCGCCTTTTCTATTTGGCGCACAAAGGCCGGAAGTGCAAATGCCGCTGTTACACTCCGTGCTGCTCGCGCAGGTGCTGCCATCTGTCTTCAGGCTGGCGGCAGACGGGGCGCCAGGCCAGGCGTTTGTGTCGTTTAAGGCAACGACCACCCTGCATTTTCCATCTGCAGAACTGATGACGTAATTCTTTCCGTCACTCCGCTGCCACGAATCACCCTCCTTGGTAAGGACAGTTCCCTGGCCGCGGCACATGTCAACGACATCGAAATCGAGTTTGACAGCCTGCGAGTTACCCTGAGCAATGCTGACCAGCATGCTATTGTTGCCCGTCTTACCGTTTAACGGGATGTCTTTGAGCAAGGTGGTTTTTCCTTTGTATACTGCCACTGCATTGCTGCTCCGCGTGAATTCGTTGGCAAACAGGTGGAATTCGGCGATGTCGGCGTTACCACCAATCAGGCTGGGATCAATTTCAACGCTGACAAAAGTCACCAGGACGCCGTCGGTTGCATGGCCGGTTGTGCATGCCTCCTTCTGTGGCGCGCTGCGCTCCGATTCTCCTTTGCTTCCAAAAGCGCTGACCTGGTAAACGCACTCGCAGCCGGCTGGCTCATTCCCAGGGACAAGCGTTGTGTTGTTAGGGTCTTTTCCAAGCACAAGCGGATATTCGATCTTGGTATCTCCGCCCGGGCAGTAGTACTGGCGGTAGACAATGAACCCATCAATCAGGTTGCGCTTGGCCGTTTCGTCATAATCCCAACAGAGTTTTCTCTGCTTATCGGCGGACTCTAGTTTCAAATTTGTGGGCGCCGGCAAACCTGGGTTAGATGCCTTGCCGTCCCACAGCCAATCCTCCAGCCAGATACGATAGGAAAGTTGGAAGCCGTTGCCCTTGCCCAGCCAGGTTTTGGTTTTGCTCTCTGGCGCAGTCAGGTCAGACATGGGATGTGAGACGTTGAATTGACCCAGGGCAACTGGCGGCTTGGTGGCCGGATCGTCGCTGGCGTTGCCCTGGACTTCAAGGGTCAGCGAGGCGCTGGGGTTGGTATAAACCGAAGCAGGCGCAGGAGCCGAATATCCCAGCCAGGGCTGGTCCCAATTGCCGCTGTGATAATTCGTCTGCTGGCCGCGCGGCGTGCGAAAGCCCGGCAGGCCGCCGACAGTGATTTGCAAGAAGCCCCAGTCTAATGCCGCGTCGTTGGGGGAATAGGTGACCGGCTGGAAGTACACGCGTTTGAACTCTGGCAGCGGTTTGCATTTGTCTGAGGCAAGCAATGTTGTCCAGACGATTTTGCTAGGGGCGTTGACTTTTTTGCCCATGAAATCTTGCACTGCAGTCACCCGATAGCCGTATTTTCCCGGTTGAGGCAGGCTATCCTCTGCGTTGGTGGTATTGGCGTTGAGCGTGGCAATCGTTTTGGGGTTCGGTTTGCCGAATTCGTAGCGTTCGATGCGGTAGGCGCTCTCATTTTGGGCATCGTTCCAGGTTATGCCAATTGTGCAATCTTTGGGGGTGGCGTACGCCCGGACGTTATCTGGGGCGGTAAGGTTGCCTTGGGGTGGATTCAGGACTACTTGGCCCGGGAACAAACTGGGATCCAATTGACCGATACCGGCTCCAGGCTGGAAGCCTGGCAGGCCTCCGGGCCGAAGGGCCGGCAATATCCCTGGCAGGTTCCCCGCCGGACCTGCCGGCTGGTTCCCGGGTTGAACCCCAGGCTGTCCTGCCGGCTGCCCGCCGGGTTGACCTCCAGGCTGTCCTCCCGGCTGTCCGCCGGGCTGCCCCCCCGGTTGACCTGCTGGTTGTCCGCCAGGCTGTCCTGCAGGCACGGCTGCCTGCACTGGCTTTTTGGGCGGCATCGGAATCAGCACCACCTGCCCCGGGCGAATCTGACCACCGGCAAGATGTGGATTGGCCTGCCGGATACTTTCCACGCTGACGCCCAATCTGGCAGCAATGCTTTCCAGCGTGTCGCCTTCCTCAACGATATACTGGGCCAGGTTTTCGCTGGAGGCTGCCGGTTCAATGACGGTCACATAATGTACTGCCGACTCACTAAATTCCCCCTGACTGTTGTAGGCGCGCGCCACCAGGGCATAGGTGCCGGTTTCAATGGCGGCCAGTGGATAAGACAGACTGAGGGGATTGAGTCCGTTGGCATCTGGGCTGGGCTGGCTGATGGCGAGAATATCGTTGATCCATAAGTCCAGGCGGATAACGCCGCTTTGATCATTGGCAACAGCAAAGAAAATGAATGATTCGCCTTTGTTTACCACCGCGCCGGGCTGAGGCTGCTGGATGGTAACCAGGGGGCCGGTTAGAGGTCCGGCGGGAGGCGGGCTGCTATCGGGGATGGGCAAGTTGCAGGCACAGGCCAGCGCCAGGATGACGGCCAGGACTTTAATCTTTTTTGAGGTGTTCATAACGCTCCTTTCTCTCTTGGGATTAGTGTAAGCCGCTGGGTTTGTCTGGCGGCTCATTGGTCGCGGGAAGATAGTCTTTGAAACAGGCTTCCAGGTCGAGCAGGCTGTGAATGATCACCTGTTGACCGGTGCGGATGTTTTGGGCTTGTCCATACCAGGCCGGGTGGCGGGAGGATTTCTTCCATAAGCGGATGATGAAGGTTTCTTGCTCGGGCTTTTTATCTCTCAAGCCGGACTCCTTTCAATAGCGTTCGATGGCCTCGGCCAAATCGAATAGCAGGGAAAACAGGAACAGCATGGTGTCTGCATTGGTCTCGACATTGAGTTGGGAATAACGGATGACTTCTCCGCTTGCCTGAATGTTGACGTAGCGTGCTTGCAGGAGCAGGCGGCGCAATTCTGAGGCAGTCAGCAACTGGCGGACAAAGTCCGCCGGCTCGCCGCGCGCCACAAAACGCTGATCAAACTCAACGTCTCCGCTGGGGATTTCGGTGCCTGTGCGCCCTAGTTGGCTGAAGAAGTTGCGTTCACTGAGTTCCAGGTGGTGGTTGGCGGGCAATTGAACAGACATCTCAATGTACATATTTGTGCGTGTGCTGCCGGTTGAGCCTGGCGTACCACGGGTAATGGTGTAGACCCGCAAAGACCGGCCGTGCCAGTTGCCGCTCAGGGTAGGCCGGCCCAACAACCAACCGGGCGCATGGAAGGTAAGACCCGCCCGCCGGGCAATTTCGCGCCAGGCATCGCTGTGTTTTCGCCGGTCGTAATACAGGATGCCAATCACCAGCCCAAAGAAGAACAGGATGGCAATCGGCAGGACACATAAAAAGCAAAACAGGGAGACAATATCCATAAGAACCACCAAGGCGTAAGTAAAGGTGCATTTTCAGCATTAATTTGCCATAGGGGTATCTCAAAAATATCTCAATGATGGCCGACAAAATCAAAGCAACCCGCCAAAATGACGGGTTGCTTTAAGGATGGCGGGCCTGTTTTGGTAATTGCCTGCGCTTAACCCTTCCCCAGGTTAGAACGGGGCTGGCAACCAATTCCGGCAATCGCAGAGACGTCTTGAGCCGTTGACAGTTATCTGATCATGCCTGTTTCAGGCTTGCCATGTCACGTTCAATGGTACGCAGGCCTGCCCCCAGGGCCTTTGCCAGTTGATGGTTCGTTGGCTCGGCGCCTTGCTCTCTGGCTTCCTTGAGCAGGCGCTGAAGACGCAGCCGGCGGCGGGCGGTCTTGTCGCGGATTTGCTCATCTTCCGGGGCTGTGATTGTCCAGGTGACTGTAACCGTCTGACGGCTGTCATGGCTGGCCGGCAGGTGGACCTGGATGCGGCGGCATTGGTGCTGATAGTATAGTTCAAAAACTCTTTTGTGCTGTGGAGTATTTTTTATAAATTGTGCCTGGTCCATATTGTCTGTCAGCGTTGCAGCCCGTTGCATCAACTCCTCATGGGCGTTACAGATAACCTGGATGGCTTGTTCTGTTTGTCCGGCAGCCATGAATGTATCGTAGGCAGCCAGTTGTACCAGTGCAATGTCGCCTACGCCAAATGTCCCGTGTTCCTCCACCCAGGTCAGCGCCTCCTGGATGTATTTAAGCGCCTCTTCGGTTCTTCCAAGGCGCAGGCAGGCACGGGCCAGCCCGGCCAGCGTATCCACAGTAAGGGCGTGCTGGCCGATGGTGCGGCGGATTTCCAGGGCGCGCTGGTATTCCTCCAGCGACTGCTGCGGGTCGCTTTCCTCCAGGTTGATGCCGATGTAGGTCCGCCCATAGGCTTCGGTGCGTAGTTCGCCGATGGACTTTGCAATGGCAACCGACTGGCGGCTGTATTCAAGCGACGTGGAGATGTCGCCGCAGCCTCGGTAATAGATGGCCAGACTGTACAGTGCTTGCGCCTCGCCGCGGCGGTCGCCAATGCGGCGGCGGATGGCAAGTGCTTGTTGGAAGCATTCCAGACTTCTTTCGGAATCGCCCAAATCAGACAGCAAGGCGCCCATCAAGTGGAGCGTATTCACTGCGTTGACCTGATCGCCAGTGGCCTCGAAAATTTCCAGCGCCCTCTGGCAGTATTCTACGGATTCGGCGTAACGGTTTTGGTAATCGAAATACACGCGTGCCAGGGCAAAGGCGCAGGCAGCCTCCAGCGACTCGTCGCCAGAAAGACGCGCGTGTTTGAGCGCCTCTTTCAGTTCTGCTTCCGCGTGCTGAGCGTCGGCCTGCATGTTCAGCGCCCGGCCGATCAAGACCCGCGCCTCGACCATTCCGGAAGGGCTACCTATGCCTTGGGCGATTTCAAAGGCCGTCTTGGCTGCCTGGATGACGCCTGTATAGTTGCTGGTTGCTTCATAGAATTTTGCCCAACGCAGGGCCTGCTCCATCTGTGTGCGAGGTTCTTTGAGAAGATCGTCGAGCATTTCCAGGTCTGCGCGTTGCGCCTCGCGTTGACCCAAACGATCATAGATGGCGGCCCTGGCAATCAAAATATCCTGCCGGCGTTGGGTATCTGGCGGCTCTCCGCAATGGTCTAACGCCATCCATGCCTGTGTGTAGCCGATCACTGCCTGGCGGTTGGCAAAAATGGCTGCTGCCTGTTCTGCAGCCATCAGGCTGTATTGTGCTGCTTTCTCCCATTGTTCTGCACAGGTGAAATGACGCGCCAGTTCGCTAACCCGTTGGGGCTGATAGGTTTCCAGTACCTCGCCTGCTATTCGATGCAGGTTTTGGCGTTCCTGAGGCGCAATTGCCTGGTAAGTGACCTGCAGTATCTTATCGTGGTTAAAACAGTATCCGCTGCTCTCCTCGTTCAGAAAGTGCCGCTGAATCAGTTCATGGATGGCGCTCAAAAAGGCCTCGGTTTCCATCCCAGATACGGCCTGGAGAATCTGGTAATCCAGGCGGCTTCCCAGCACGGCCGCAGCCGATATAACGCTTCTGACCGGAGCGCTTAGGCCGGCCAGGCGGCGGCTGATGACGCGTTCCACCATGGAAGGGAGAGGCAACTCACTATAATTGGCTGTTGTTTCATCCCAGGGTGTGTTCCACTCGCCGCTTTCTGTATGCACTAACAAACCCTCATCTTCCAGGGTGCGCAAGGTTTCCAGCACAAAGAGGGGGTTGCCGTCAGTTTCCTGATAGATGCGCGCCTCGAAGAGCGGCGCGGGCTGACGCAGCCCCAAGCTGGAGCGGATTAATTCCCCGGTGGAATTTTGATTGAGCCGTTTTAATGCCATATGCTCAAGCAACCCTGCCCGATCCAGGGCCTGGATGTGTTCCCAGACATCTGGCATGGCGCGCACTTCTTCGCCTCGGTATGCGGCAATCCATAACATGCCCTGCTGGCTCAGGCGCAACGCCAGAGGAGGCAGGATGGCAAGGGTATCTCGATCCATCCAGTGAATATCATCAAGGATCAGGACAAGAGGGGTAATTTTTATCCAGCCGCTCAGGAAAGCAATCAGGGCCTCTACAAAGCGGCTCTTTTCCAGATCGGCCGGCAATGGCATGGTTTCTGCAGGCTGGTAATCGTGTCCTGCCAGGCAGCCCAAATGCGGCCGGAGTGCGTCTATCCAGACAGAGTCAACGATTTGGCTGATTTGCTGTGTGCGCAGCGGTGAGAGGCCGTCTTTTAGCGCCTCCAGCACAGGGCGATAGGGTAATGTGCCGCTTTCCAGGCCGCGTCCCCACAGCACCTGTGCGCCGCGCCACTCAGCGTCGCGCGCGATTTCTTGCAACAGGCGGGTCTTGCCTACGCCTGCCTCGCCCTCTATCAGCATAATACCGCCGTGTTGTTCGAGTGCAGCCTCCACGTGCTGTAACAATCTGGCGCGTTCAGCCTGCCTGCCAATCAACGGCATGCGCAGGGGATGCGATCCATCCAGACAAGATGATGCCGCCGATACGCCTTCGGGTAAATAGGCCGATAACTCAACGTTGTTCCGACGGGATATTTCCTGTGCCAGAGCCAGTGTCTGGCTTTCGGGTTCTATATTGAGTTCCTGTTGTAAGGTCTGGCGGCAGGTTTCATACTGCCGCAGAGCGGCCTCAGGGCGGCCCAGCAGGTAGTGGATGCGCATGACCTCGCGGTGAATGTCTTCACGCAGGGGGTCGGACTTCAAAAGTTGCAGCGCGTATTCCAATGCTTGCTCAAACTTGCCGCTAAATTTTTCGGCCATGAGCAATCTTGCCAACACCTGATGATATTGTTCCATCAGGCGCTGGCGTTCTATCAATACCCAATCATCATACAGGCCTTCCAGCAGGTCGCCGCGATAGAGGTGAGATGTTTCCAGCAGGGCAACGCGGCCTGCTTCGGGCAAGGGATTTGTATTCAACCAGTCTTGCAAACCTTGCTCAAAGGCTTGCGTGTCGATCCAGACCTCGCCCTGAGTTGAGATTGCGACAGTCTCGGCATCTGCCTTTACCAGGTCCGGGAAGAGCCGGCGGATGTGCCAGAGGGCCTGACTGAGAGCGCGGCGGGCGCGTTCTTCAGGTTCCTCCGGCCAGAAGATTCCAATCAACAGATTGCGGGGGTGGTTTCGTGTGCAAAATAATGCCAGGTAGGCAAGCAGATGGCGCGCTTGTACTGAAACGGGCAGGGGCAAAGGACAGCCGTCTTTTTCAATAGAAAAAGTTCCCAGCAGATGGATGGTAAGCATGTCTGCTTGATACGATTATATGCCGGAAAGGCATGAAGTGTGCCGCTAATTGTGGCTTGAGAGCAACAAGCCAGGCTGTTAATTTTCAAGCAGGGCAGGGAGATCGGTCAGGCTGTAAATCGTGGTGTGTTGCCGGCTCTCTCGTTTTTCATCTGCGCGGGGGTTGAACCAGATTGCGAAGATGCCAACTTGATTGGCTGCCAGTACGTCATTTTCGAAACTGTCGCCGATCATGACCGTTTGTTCTGGCGTGGCGTTCAGGTCGTTCAGGATGTGCTGGTAGAAGTCTGGCGACTTCTTTAAGCCCGTGTTCTTGAAACAGTAGATTTTTTGGATGTGTGTCTCCAATCCGACCCGCGCCAGGGCGGCGCGGATTTGGGCCTCGTCTGAGACGGCTGCGCTGGTGGCAATGACGAGCGTGGATTGTGGACCCAAGCGGTTCAGGACTTCCCTCGCGCCTGCTACGGCTTCGACGTGCGGCCACTCCACCATCGGTTTGTCACTGGGGAAGTCCTTCATCAAGGTGTCTCCCCAGTCAAACAGGATGTATTTGTATTTCATGGGTTGCTCCGTTTCCAGGCCGTCAAGGGGGCCTTGATGTTTTCCTCGGCTGGGGCCGGCCTCATTCTCCGCAGGTAAAGCGGGCCAGAGCGCTTTCGAGCCAGTAAGAGGGTGTCTCAGCCTGACCGGTATAACTGAGCCAGGCGAAGGCGCGCTCGCCGCATTCCCAGGCAGCCGCGCCTCCATAGGACAGGGTGCTGTTGGGTGGCGGCTGAACAGGTTGATAGAAGACGTTATAGGGACCTATCAGGCGCACGTCCAGGTTGCCGCTCAGGCTGCCGTTAACGGCTTGGGTGACGATATTGAGCATGTATTGTAAGTCGGTGATGTCTTTTTGCCAGATGACGAGGATGAGGGCGTCGGTATTGTAGGCAATCAGTTTGCCGCCGGCATAGGTGCTGGGGATGCGGTTTTCCTCAGAAGCAGCGTTCAGGTCAAAGAGGGGCAGATGCTCGGGGTGGCCAATGCAAAAGCCATATTCGCAAAAGAGTCCGCTCAGGTTGGGGGCGGTAGGGGTTGGCGGAAGGAAAGGGGGCGGGCAGGCAGTGCCGGTGGGAATGGCAGTGAGTGTGGCGGCAACGGCGGCGGCAATCTCGCGGCTAGGGTCGGGGGTGGGTGTGGTTTTGCGGCTGCAGGCCGTCAGCACGAGCAGGGTGGCAAGTAGAAGGGCAAATCTCTGATCTCTCATATGCTGATTATACAGGCGATTGGTGCTGTATGGCTGTGTGCGCCAGACGCGGATAGAACGGGGAGTGGCTAAAGTGTGGGTTAGGTGAACTGAAATACATGAGCGGGATAGTTAGGAAAGCGATGCTTATGCAGTTGACGCCGATTGAAACAATACATAAAGAGCTTCAAG
>JAIOAQ010000034.1 GCA_019873735.1 Chloroflexota bacterium
AGGTACAATTGTCTCGGTAGGTCATGGTTGCTATCCTTTCTGAAGTTGGTCCTTCCGAAAGAATATACCAGACCTACCACCTTTCTTACAATTTTACAGAAACAAGTTTACACTAACTTTTCATCAGCAAATATCCAACCAGAGTAATTCTTTGTCTCGATGACAAAAATCCCTTTTGTTGAAACTAAAACATGGTCTATTTGAGTTGTTCCATCCTGAAAGGGGATAGTAACATTGTTCAACAAGTAATGCTGTGGCGGCGAAAAATTGGGCTTAATGGCCGCAAAAACAGCCGCTTCGCCACGATTTTGGTTGACCCTGATTCTATAGCGAGAATAGTTCCTAATTGCATAGCCAACAAAAATGCCAAAAACAAAGGCAATAAAAGCAATGAACGACATGGCAACAAAGATTAACAGGAATGAATTAGTCATGTGTTATTCAGAAGGAAACGTGACCTGCTTTAGTTTTTGTGTCTAGTCAAAGAGACTGAGCGGCTTAAATTGGGGTGAACAGGGCGGCAAAACCCGCCGAGTATTATAGTGCACTTACCAATCTTCAATGACCAGTAGTCTGCCGGTCTTCTAGCCTGCTAGTCGGATGCCAGGGCGAGTTTCTCCTCGAAGGCGGGCTCGGAGGCGCGCCGGTGGAAGGCGTTGACGTCAATGCGATAGAACAGGACGGCGGCGATGAGCAGCATCAGCGCTTCGATACCGAAAACGATGAGGTAGCCGCTCAGTGCGGAACCCGTCACCTGCGTGCCAACGTCCGCGACGACGCCGGCGAGAAAGAGTCCCACGAGGCGCGAGAGCCCGTTTGAGAAGCCCCACGCGCCGACGTAGAGTCCCACCTGCTCGGGCACGGTCAGGTCGAACATCAGCGAGAGATTGGCGACGGTGGAGAGTCCCGTGCCGAAGCCGAGCAGGACGAGGCCGGCGTAGAACACCCCCGTCGAGTGAATCAACCCGCTGGCGAGGATGGTGAGGAATCCCAACAGCGCGACGAGGTTGCCCGTCTGCGCGAGGAAGCGCTTTGGGACGCGTCCCTCCAGCCAGCCCGCCAGCGCAAACGCCAGCAGGGTGAACGTCCCCATGATGGAGACAAAGCGCGAGGTCTGCTCAATGGTCATGCCGAAGGCCTGCGCGCCGAACGGTTCGAGCAGCACATCCTGTCCGAGCAGGGCGGCGAGAAGCAGGAGAAGATAGACGAAGAAGACGCGCGCCACAGGATTGGACGTGATGGCCGCGGTCATCTGTTTGACGGTGTACGCTTCCGCGCGCAGACCTTGAGCGGATTCCGCGCCCGAGCGTGGTTCCAGCCTGAGGAGGCCGAGCAGGCCCAGGGTCAGGGCGGAGGCGGCGACGAGGTGGAAGGCGCGGGTCAGGATTTCGGGAGTGTACGTCGGCACAAGGCGGCTGAGGGTCAGTCCCGTCGCAATCAGTCCGAGAATCATCATCGTGAACATGACCGCCACCGTGCGGCCGCGTCCCTTTTCGCCGGAGAGTTCGGAGGCCAGCGAGAGGTAGGAAACCGCCGAAAAGTTGTAGCCCATGCCCCACGCGCCGAAGGCCAGCAAGCCGGCGAGGATGCCGAGCGTGAAGTTTTCGCTGATGAGGACGGCCACCTGCGGCGAGACGGTCACGCCCACCACGCAGAGGATCAGGCCGAGGAGAATGTACGGCGTGCGGCGATAGCCGAGGATGGGGTGACGGTCTGAGAACGAGCCGATGGCGACCTGGATGGGGGAGAGCAGGTAGGGTGAGATCGCCAGCAGGGTGACGAGGGTTTTGGCGAGCCCCAGTTCGTGGATCATGACGCGGTTGAGCGTGCTGTTGATCGGGACGAGGGTCATCGCGACCGCGGTGTGGATGAGTCCGAGTTGGAGGCGTTTGATGAGCATGGTTGACAAAACAGATCTTAACCTGCCAGCCGTTGCTCAACAACCTGGGCTGTCTTTGCCAGCGCCGCTTCTAACAGAGATGCCTCTGGCAGGCTGCCCTGGGCCAGAGCCGGCTTGCCCCCGCCACGGCCGCCAACTGCAGCGATAATATCGCCTGCTTTCCAGCCGCGCTTGACCAGGTCATCCGTCAGAGCGGCAATCAGCAGCACCTTCCCCTCCCGATTGGAGGCCAACAGGCATACGCCGCTGGCATGCTGCGCCCGAAAGCGGTCGCTCAACATGCGCAAAGTGTCAGCATCGGCATGCGGAATCTCGGCCGCCAATACCACAACCCCCGACACCGCCTGCGCCCTTTGCAGATGCAGGTTGAAGACCGAAAGGGCTTGCTCGCTCCGCAAAGCAGCAATCTCCTTACGCGCCGCCGAAAGGTCATCCAGCAATCCTTCCAGCCGTTCGGGAAGTTGATCAGGCGTAGCCGAGAGCAAAGCCGCAGCCCGCTTGAGCGACTTGAAACGCCGCGCAATCAGGGCGTGTGCGCCGCGGCCGGTCACCGCTTCGATACGGCGGACGCCCGCAGCCGCAGAGCCTTCGGCGGTGATCAGAAAAACGCCGACATCAGACGTGCGTTGAAGATGCGTCCCGCCGCACAATTCATAAGAGTAACGCTGCTGCCCGGCCTCTCCGCCGGCACCTTCGGGCAGTGAGCAGTTGGGATCTTCAATGGCGATGGTGCGCACTTCTTCGCCGTACTTCTCGCTGAAGATGGCCGTCGCGCCTTCGGCAATTGCCTCGTCACGCGGCTTGATCGCAGGGATGACGCGATAATCTGCCGCCACCGCCTCGTTGACCAGGCGCTCCACAAGTTCAATCTGCTCAGGCGTCATGGCTTCTGGGTAGTTGAAGTCAAACCGCAGGCGGTCGGGGGCAACCAGCGAACCGGCCTGACGCGCCTGCTCGCCCAGCACATTTCGCAAGGCGCGGTGAAGCAGGTGCGTGGCCGTGTGATTGCGCATGATGTCGTGTCTGCGGTTGGCATCTACGGCGGCAACGGCCAGGTCGCCCACGCGCGGCCTGCCGCTCACCACCTCGCCAACATGCACAATCACGCCCGCAGACGGACGGCGCACATCACTGACCTCGATTTCCCAGCCGTCTGCTTCTGCAGCAGAAACCGCGCCGATCGTACCGGTGTCACTCACCTGACCGCCCGATTCGATATAGAAACCGGTCTTCGGCAAGATGACTTCAACCCGGTCTCCAAACTGGGCTTCGTTGACCAGTTGACCGTTCACCACCAGCGCCAGCACTTCACCCTGGACGCGAATGCTTGTATAGGGGTCGTGCACCACCCCCTTTTCGCCCAGTTTCCCTTTGGCCTGCAAATCCTTGAGGATGGCGGCAAAGAAAGCCGCGTCTTCGCCGCCCAATTCGCCCATCGCCTTGCCGCCGCCCGAAGCCAGGCTGTGTTCTTCCTTGGCAGCCTTGAAGCCCTCTTCGTCTGCTTCCAGCCCCTGCTCGCGCGCAATGTCGCGGCTGATTTCAAAGGGAATGCCGTTGGTGGCATACAAATCAAAAGCCAGCCGCCCATCCAGCACTTTGGCGCCCGAGGCTTTGAGTTCATCCAGCATCCCCTGCAAGCGCGCCGTGCCGCTCTCGATGGTGCGCGCAAAGCGAACTTCTTCACGCGTCAGGCTGGAGAGAATCTCGTCTCGATGTTGAACCAGTTCGGGGTAGAAAGAACCGTACTGCTCAATGAAGGCGTCGGCTACACGGGCCAAGAAAGGCTCTGTCAGGCCAATCTTCGTCCCAAAACGGGCTGCCCGGCGGATGATCATGCGGGTCACATAATTGCGTCCGGCGTTGCCCGGTACAACCCCATCGGCAATCAAAAAGGCAGCCGAACGAGCGTGATCGCAGATGACGCGGTAGGGGGTGAAATCGGCATACATTTGCTCGCGCGTCTTGCCGGTCAGCGCCGAAAGGACATCCAGCGCGCCGGCAAACAGGTCGGTCTTGTAGTTCGAATCCACGCCCTGCAAGACGGCCACAATGCGCTCAAAGCCCATACCGGTATCCACATGCTTGGCGGGCAACAATTCCAGCCGGCCATCTTCATATTGATTGTACTGGATGAAAACATTGTTCCACAATTCAAGGAAGCGGGTACACTCGCCGTTGACGCCGCAGCGATGCGGCTGGCCGCGCAAATTGTCGCGCTCCTCGCCCAGATCAATGTGAATCTCCGAACACGGGCCGCAGGGGCCGGTTTCAGCCATCTGCCAGAAGTTTTCCTTGCGCCCAAAGAAAAGCACATGCGAAGGGTCAAAGCCGGGTTGCTGCCGCCAGACCTCGGCGGCTTCATCGTCGGTAGGGATGTTGCCCTTGTCATCCTTGAAGCAGGTGGCATACAGGCGCTCTTTGGGCAGGCCCCAGACCTCGGTCAGCAGTTCCCACGACCAGGCAATGGCCTCTTTCTTGTAATAGTCCCCAAACGACCAGTTGCCGAGCATTTCAAAGAAAGTGTGATGCGTATCGTCCCGCCCGACATCATCCAGGTCATTATGCTTGCCGGCGACGCGCATACACTTCTGCGAATTGGCAGCGCGTTTGTAAGGCCGGATATCGGTGCCGAGGAAGACGTCCTTAAACTGCACCATGCCCGAGTTGGTAAAAAGCAGCGTTGCATCCCCGCCGGGGACAAGCGACATAGACGGGACAAAGGTATGTCCGCGCTCAACAAAGAAATCAATAAAGGCTTTGCGGATTTCGTTGCCGGTAAACTTCTTCGATATCATTCTGGCTCCAAGGCGTTTAAGAATGGGGGAATTATACCAAGAGGTGAGAAGGTTGGAGACGGTTCGGCGCGGGGCCGAAGTTGATTCCGTTTCGATGGGCAGGATGCCTGAATCCTTAGAGGGGTCTTGTGCTCGCGGCGGGGGCCTTCTGCTCATCAAACTCGGCGGCGCGAGAACTTGACGGGGGGCTTTTTTCATGCTACGCTAATCGCACAACACTCAGACCTGGAGAAAAAAGATGGCAACCGTCCCCGGAATTGATGTTTCTTACTGGAACGCCGGCATTGACTGGCCGAAGGTGCGCGCCGCCGGTCAGCGTTTTGTCTTTGTCAAAGCGACAGAAGGGGATACCTACTCAGACCCCACCTTTGACGATAACTGGCTGGGGGCCAAATCTGCCGGCCTTTTGCGCGGGGCTTATTGCTTCTTCCGCCCCAAAACCGATCCCCAAAAGCAGGCCGAACGGTTCATCAAGTACGTCAAGGCGATGAACGACGACGGTGAACTGCCGCCTGCCTTAGACCTGGAAACCAGCGATGGTCAGCCAAAGGAGAAGATCATTGCGCGTGCAAAAGTCTGGCTGGACGAAGTGGAGCAGGCTTTTGGGCGCAAGCCGATCATCTATTCCGGCACATACTTCCTCCAGGCCTATTTTTCTGTAACCGGCGGCGGACCGCCAGAGTGGGCCAAAGAGTATCCGCTCTGGCTGGCACAGTACCCCTATCCTTACACGCCCGGCATGTCCCCCGCCCTGCCCAACGGTTGGTTTAAGTGGACGTTCTGGCAATATTCTGAGACCGGCAAGGTCAATGGCATCAACGCGCGCGTGGATTTGGATCTGTTCAACGGCACGCTGGAAGAGTTTTATCAGTTCGCGGGCGTGCAAATGCTAAACCAGCCAGGCACCTACACCGTCAAATCGGGCGATACGCTTCAATCGGTGGCCAATCGGTTTGGGCTAACCATTCGCGAACTGGTCGTTGCCAACCCGCAATTGATCAAGCCTGGAGTGACGTTGAACATTCCGGCCCCGGCTGCCATCCCCAACACGGGCGAGAGCGAACCGCCCGTCCAGCCGCGCGTCTACAAAGTCCAGCCGGGAGATACGCTCACTTTCATCGCCATCAAATTCGGCACAACGGTGGCGGCGATTGCGGCAGCCAACAATCTGACCAACATCAACGCCATTCAAGTCGGCCAGGAGTTGATCATTCCATCCTGAGGGAACAACGGCGGCGACAATTGGTCGCCGTCTAAGGATAGACCCGTTTGATGGTCCTGGGGTACGGGATAGCCTCACGGATGTGTTCAATGCCGCACAGCCACGAGACACAACGCTCCACGCCCATGCCAAAGCCGCTGTGGGGGACGCTGCCGTATTTGCGCAGGTCCAGATACCAGGCAAAGGCCTCTGGCGGCAAGTTGTGCTGGTGAATGCGCTCCAGCAGCAGATTGTGATCCGACATGCGTTCTGAGCCGCCGCAGATTTCGCCATAGCCTTCGGGGGCTAACAAATCAACACTCTTACACACTTCAGGCCGCCCCGGCCACGGCTCCATATAAAACGCCTTGACGGCAGTGGGGTAGCCATAGACAAAGACCGGTTTTTCAAAGCGGTTGGTCAGTTCGGTTTCGTGCGGCGAGCCAAAATCCATGCCCCATTCGAATTTGAGCAATTCCTTCCTCTCCGGGTCCTGTTCGTCGTTATAAATCTGCAGCAGGATTTCGGCCGCTTCGTCGTAGGAAATGCGCGGGAAGGGCGGAGCCACTTTCTCTAATCGGCTGGTATCACGCCCCAGGGAACGCAACTCAGGCCCCCGTTCCCGCAAGACCCGCTGGACAATATGGGTGATGAATTGCTCTTCGATTTCCATCAGGCCATCCAGGTCACAGAAAGCCATCTCCGGTTCAACCATCCAGAATTCGGTCAGGTGGCGGCGGGTCTTAGATTTCTCTGCCCTAAAGGTGGGACCAAAGCAATATACCTTGCCAAACGAAAAGATATTGGCCTCGTTGTACAATTGACCGCTTTGCGTCAGGTAAGCCATGCCTTCATCAAAGTAGGGTGTCTCAAAAAGGGTGGTGGTGCCTTCGCAGGCCGCCGGCGTCAGGATGGGCGTATCCATGTTGATAAAGCCGTGCGTATCCAGCCACTCACGAATGGCGCTGATGACGGTGGCGCGCACGCGCAAAATGGCCCACTGGCTGGGCATGCGGATCCACAAATGGCGGTGATCGAGGGCAAAGTCGGGGCCATGCTCTTTAAGCGCCATGGGGTAATCGTCTTCGGCAGCCTGTACAATCTTCAAATCTTTGACGCCGATTTCATAGCCACCGGGGATGCCGGGCGCGCGCTGGTCGGCGCGTACCGGCCCGGTAATGATGACCGACGATTCTTGCGGCAAACGCATGATTTGTTCAAAGAGGGCCTCGTCCAGGTCGCCTTTGAAGGCCACACATTGCACAAAGCCATAGCCGTCTCGCACCAGCAGGAAGACCAGTTTACCCTTATCGGTGCGGTTATAAACCCAACCCTGGACAGTCACTTCCTGCCCAACGTAATCGGCAATTTGTTCAACGCGAATGAGTGCAGCCATACATACCTCCTGGTGTGTTCGTCTATTCTACCACTTTGATGTGCAATTCTTTTAACTGGGCAGGATCCGCGGGTGAAGGCGCGTCGGCCATCACATCGCGCGCGGCTTGATTCTTGGGGAAAGGAATGACCTCACGGATGTTCGGCTCGTCCGCCAGGAGCATGACCAGCCGGTCTATGCCAGGCGCCATTCCGCCATGCGGCGGCGCGCCGTATTCAAAAGCCTCCAGCATGTGACCAAACTTACGCTGCGCCTCTTCTTCGCTAATCCCTAGCAGAGAAAAGACCTTGCTCTGAATGTCGCGCCGGTGAATACGAATGGAGCCAGAGGCCATCTCATACCCATTGCAAACCATATCATAGGCGTCAGATAGGATTGAACCAGGATCGGTCTCAAAACGGTCAAGGTGTTCCAGCCGTGGCATGGTAAAGGGATGATGCGCCGCGTCCCACTTCTGTTCGTCTTCCTTCCACTCAAACATCGGGAAATCCACCACCCAGGCAAAGGCCATTACATCCTTATCCGCCAGATTCAAGCGGTCTCGAAAATGCAGGCGCAAAGCAGCCAGCACTTTGTGGACAATAGGTTTCTGGTCGGCGGCAAAGAGAATCAGGTCGCCTTGCTTTGCACCGGTGCGGGACAGGATGGCCCGAATCTCTTCCGGGCGCAGGAATTTTGCGGCGGTTCCTTTCGGACCTTCGGCCGTCTCCGCCAACGTAGCCAGCCCCTTCCCCCCCAGATTCCTGGCGATTTCTGTCAACTCGTCCACTTCGCGGCGGGTATAAGCCGCACAGCCGGGGGCAACCAGGCACTTGACTACACCGCCGGCCTCCAGCGCGCCCTTGAAGACCATAAACTCGCTGGCCTGGAGCAGGTCGCTTACATCTATAAGTTCCATGCCAAAGCGCAAGTCGGGCTTGTCGGTGCCGTAGCGTTCCATCGCCTCGGCATAGGTCAGTTTGGGCCAGGGAGAAGCCAGCAGACGCTTGTGCGGAGCAACGGCCGGAATCAGCGCAGTGAACAGACCCTCCACCATGTCAAGGACATCGTCGCGTTCCACAAAGGACATCTCAAGGTCAAGTTGGGTGAATTCGGGCTGGCGGTCACCGCGCAAGTCCTCATCGCGAAAACAACGTGCAATCTGGAAATAGCGTTCCATGCCGGCCACCATCAACAATTGTTTCAGTTGTTGCGGCGATTGCGGCAGGGCGTAGAACTGACCGGGGTGGATACGGGACGGCACCAGATAATCGCGCGCCCCCTCCGGGGTGGTCTTGAACAAGATCGGCGTCTCAATTTCCAAGAAACCGCGTTCGCTCAAGTATTTACGCATGAACAGCACCACTTCGTGGCGCAATTCCATATTGCGTTTCATGCGCTCCCGCCGCAAGTCAAGATAGCGGTATTTCAAACGCAAATTCTCGTCCGGCTCTTCTTCGTCTTTGCTGATGTAAAGCGGCGGCGTCTTGGAAGGATTCAGAACGCGTACCTGCGTGGCAACCACCTCGATTTCGCCGGTAGCCATATTGGGGTTTTGCATCCCCTCCGGCCGCAGTTGCACCTTCCCTTCAATTTGAACGACCCACTCGCTGCGCAGCGCATCCAACGCCTGATCGCTTTCGGGCGACAGTCCGGGATTGCAGACGACCTGGACAATGCCAAATCGGTCGCGCAAGTCAAGGAAGGCAATGCCGCCATGATCACGCCGACGATTGACCCAGCCCGCCAGGGTCACGTTTTGACCCGCATGGGCAGCGCGCAATTCACCGCAGGTATGAGTTTTGTACATAGACGCCTCCTGATTCGGTCCACGTTTTGTTTGTGGACAAATAAAATAAATCGCCCTCCGCATGAGCGTTGGGCGATAAATGGTTCGATATCGTCGTCCTATTCAGACAGGCTTCGCCCAACGCTCCCGGCGGGATCGTTATTATTATCATTATCGTTGGCGAAGCAAATCTGGAAATGCATAGGGCGCATTATAGCACAATCTGCGGGCAAAAACAGGTATACTGAGCACAAAATTTCTTAGCGGTGAGGATATGTATGCGCTTTGACCACTTTGACTTTCTGGCTCCGTTTTACGACCGGGTGATTCATTTTGACCGCCTCGAAACCACCCTGCAAATGAGTGCCCTGCCGGCAGACGGTCTCCTGCTAGATGCCGGCGGCGGGACAGGCCGTGTGGCCGCCTTGCTTCGTCCTTATGTGGGCAGTATCATCCTGGCCGATTTCTCGCTGCGCATGTTGTCGCAGGCCCGCTCAAAGGGGTTGACCTCGGTTCTCGCCCCGACCGAGCACCTGCCCTTTCCAGACCAGACGTTTACGCGCGTCTTGATGGTTGACGCCCTGCACCATGTCATTCATCAGGCCCAAACCGTGCATGAGTTGTGGCGGGTGCTGGCGCCCGGCGGACGGCTGGTCATCGAGGAGCCAGACATACGCACCACGCCTGTCAAATGGATTGCGCTGGCAGAAAAACTGGCATTGATGCGCAGTCACTTCCTTAAACCAGAAGAGATTGCCGCCATCCTGCCCCCACAGGCCAGCGTCCGGATCGAGGCCCAGGACTACACCGTCTGGGTGATTGCAGAAAAGCCCGTTCCCTAAAGCGTCAACAGGGCCAAAGGGCGGCTATTCTTGCTCACGGCCCCGCTCATACTCGGCCAGCCAGGCGCGCGCCCTTTCCAGATTTTCCGCCGAGACAAAGGCCTCGATGCGCGCCAGTTCACCAAAGGTGACCGGATAGAGGCTGCCGGCCGCCTCCTGCGAAAGGATAAGCGGAATGCCTTCGGCTTCCAGCGCGGCTTTGACCATCTCGGCCTCCAGCCGGTCATAAAACTCGGTCAGGTATTCCCAGGGAGCAGATGTCACGCCAGCCTCCACGTCAGGATAAACAGGATGGTGAAAAGCGTACTGACCACCAACTGGCGGATGCCGATGCTGATGGGTTTCCAGCCAACCGCCGGACGGATCAGACTCCCCCAAAGCGACTCCAGCCACTGGAGCAGGTAGCCAGCCCAGAGAAAACGCGGCAGCCCTCCGCCCAGGCAAAGAGCGGCAACCAGGGCAACGTTGAAGGTAGTATAGAGCAAGGTGCGCCTGCCAGTACGCAGACGCTCAGGGAGAGTGGGAATTGCGTCCATCTTGCGTTGAGCAAGGCGCAGATAGGCATAGACAATCGAAGCCGCCGATTGCAGCCAGGTCAGCACCCATAGCAGCCAGCCGGTCGGGCTGTATGCCCCCTGCCCGATCCAGAAAGCCGCCGGAGCACTCAACGCCAGAATGCCCGTTGCCAGAATTTCCACGCCCGCCTGCCCGCGTTCGGCGCGGCGGCTTACCAGATACAGATGCCAGGCAAAAACCGGAATGGCCGGAACGCCGAGCAAAAACACAAAGCCAAAACCGCTCAAAGCCAAAGCAGCAAGGCCGGCAATCAGGAAAACGCCGTACACTGCCATCCAAAACCACGCGGCCGGGAGGTCATTTTTTGGGCGCCTGCCTGCATAGGCCTTGACGGCCATGCTCAGCGGCTGGCGGATCAGGAAAGCCGCCAGCGCGGCAAGTACCAGATAGAGCGACTCCAGCCTGAAGTTTTTGCCGGCAAACAGTCCAATCAGAAGTGGGCTGAGCAGGAAGACCCAAGAGCCGTGATCCTGAGGAACGGCAACCTGACGCCTGAAAAGAGTTTGCATGGGGAAAATTATATCAAACGATGTGATGAAAAGCACACCCGGCCTTCACAGACCGGGTGCGTCAGAATACAAAAGACGTTCAGCCCAACGGGGGGGGCGTTTCTTTAATCAACGATACTAATCGGCACGGCGTTATCTCTACCCAGAGCCGCAATGCTGATCTGTGCAGCGACCCGTTCTGCAATCGCCTGGAAGGCCTGCCCCGCCGCCGATTCGGGCTTTTCGGCAATGATCGGCTTGCCTTCATCTCCGGCTACACGCACCACAGCCTCCATTGGCACCGCCCCCAGGAAAGGTACGCCTGCCTCAGCCGCCATTCTCTCACCGCCACCTTCGCCAAAGAATTCACCGCGCATATTCTCAATCACGCCCAAAATCGGCACCTCCAACTGCCTGAACATGCTCAGGCCGCGGCTGGCATCCTCCAGCGAGACCATCTGCGGCAGGGTGACAATCACCACTCCGCTCAAAGGTAAAGCCTGTGCCAGCGAGAGCGGCGCATCGCCGGTACCGGGCGGCAGGTCAATAATGAGATAATCCAGTTCGCCCCAATCCACATCGCTCAAAAACTGGCGAATGGCCGAATTGAGCATTGGACCACGCCAAATCAGCGGCTGACCCTGTGGCACCAAAAAGCCCATTGACATCACCTTGACGCCATAGGCTTCGGCGGGCAGGAGTTTTTGCCCTACCGGTTGAGGCAGGCGCTGGATGCCAAGCATGGTGGGCAGGTTGGGGCCGTAAATATCGGCGTCCATCAGTCCAACCCGCGCCCCGCTCCTGGCCAGTCCAACCGCCAGATTGACGGCCACGGTGCTTTTGCCAACCCCGCCCTTACCAGATGCTACAGCAATGGCATTGCGAACCGGCATACTGACCAGGCCACGCATGCGCCCGTCATTAGGCACATCCGAGTCCAGCCGGACTTCAACGCTTTTCACGCCCGGAATTGCAGCAACGGCCTGCCGGGCTTCGGCCTCAATTTTGCCGCGCAAAGGGCAGGCCGGGGTGGTCAGCATAACAGTAAAAGAGACTTTGTCACCCTCAATCTTCAAGTCGCGAATCATGTTCAGGGTGACCAGGTCTTTATGCAATTCTGGTTCCTGGACCTTGCTCAGCGCCGCCAGGACGGCTTCTTTTGTTACGGTCTCAGACATTTGTCCTCGGTTTTTACTCTTTCTCGCCCGTCACAAAAGCCGGGGGACGGGTGCTGGCCTTAATGCGCCGGGCCTCTTCCTCGCGTGCATTGTTCAGCGGGCGGATTTGTGCATAGTAACTGACCGGCTTCAACAATTTCTCCAGTCCATACACGTTCTGCCTGCGGTCATAAACGGCCAGTTCGTAGTCATGATCCATCTTGATGGCATCGAAGGGGCAAAACTCGGCACAAAAGCCGCAGTTCATGCAGATATCAATATCAATGTAAAACTCAGCCGGTTCAGGGCGGGGACGACCGGTAGCCGGGTCTACTGTGCGCACAATCCAGATGCACTGTGGCGGGCAGACTTTGGAACAAATGCCGCAAGAAGTGCAACGAATTTCCCTGCTCCCGTCTTCTTTTTCTTCATACACAAGAAAAGGCACAAAGCGAAATTCTTCCGGCGGAGGCAGTTTCTCTTCGGGATACTGGATGGTAAAAATGCCGCGCGCATCTTTGCTGGAGCGGTGAGAAATGCCTTCTGCGGTGCGGTAACGCCGGCCAAGCCATTTGATGTCATCCCAATAGGTGGCTAAAAAGCGCTTCAGGGTAACGCCCAGCCCCTTCAGGATGCCTTTTCCGTTTAACTCTTCGCTCATTGCTCACTCCTTCCTTACCGGTCCACTTCGCCCAGGACAATGTCAATCGAGCCCAAGATTGCAACCGTATCGGCTACTTTCTGGCCGACGCACATCGGGCCAAAGGCCGTCAGGTTGATAAACGATGGGGCGCGGACGTGATAACGCCATGGGGTAGGCTTGCCGTTGGAAACAATGTAGAAGCCCAATTCGCCTTTTGGACCCTCTACCCGGCCGTAAGATTCGCCCACCGGCGGACGGAACTGATACTGGGGTTTGCCAACCATCACGGGGCCTTCGGGCATTTGCTTAAGCGCCTGCTGAATAATGCGCACGCTCTGCCGCATTTCCTCCAGCCGGATAATATAGCGGTCGTAGATGTCTCCGTTCTTGCCAACGGGGATATCAAACTCAAAGCGGTCGTAAATACTGTACGGATCGGCACGGCGAATATCGTAGGGTACGCCAGAACCGCGCAGGAGGGGGCCGGTAGCCGAGTAACGGATAGCATCCTCTGCGGTCAGTACGCCCTGGCCGATTCCACGCGCGCGCAGGATTTCGTTCTCGCTCATCAGCCGATCCATTTCGTCCAGGATGCGCGGCAGGCGTTCAAAGGCCAGTCCTTTGATTTTCTCCAGCGCATCTTCTGGAATGTCGCGGGCAACACCACCAAAACGGAAGTAATTAACCATCATGCGCGAACCGGCTGTGGCCTCGAAAACATCGAGAATCAGGTCGCGCTCTTCCAGCAGGTAAATCATAGGGGTAAAGAAAGCGCCCAGGTCGTTGAGCAGAGAACCGATGCACATGCAGTGATTGGCAATGCGGGTCAACTCGGCCATGATCACGCGGATGTACTCGGCCCGCTCCGGCGGCGTGATGCCCATCAACTTTTCCACAGTCAATGCATAGGCAAAGTTGTTGCTCATGGGCGAAAGGTAATCCAGCCGATCGGTGTAGGGCATGTTCATCAGGTAGGTGTTACGCTCGCCAATTTTTTCGTGGTTGCGGTGCAGGTAGCCCATCACCGGCTTCAGGTTGACAATTTTTTCGCCATCCAGGGCGACAACAAAGCGGAAAACGCCATGGGTGGACGGATGCTGAGGCCCCATGTTGACCACAATATGGTCGGTTTCGATGCCATCAGGAGATTCGGCCTGGTAGGTCTTCAGGGACTTGTAGAGCAGGTCTTCCGGGTTCTCCGGCGTCCATTTTTCTGGGTCAAAGTCTTCGGGATAACGCACATTATCGCCAAAAGGATTGCGGTCCTCAAAACGGTACACGTGTCCTTCGGGCGAGCGGCTCTTGAAGGGCTTGGCCTCGTCTTCGTAGTATGGTTCCTGCCAGTCTTTGCGCAACGGGTGGCCGTTAAAACCTTCCCACATCAAAATGCGGCGCAGGTCGGGGTGGCCGGTGAATTTAATGCCCAACAGGTCCCAGGCTTCGCGCTCTTGTAATTCTGCGCCGGGATAAACCGAGACCAGCGAGGGGACTTGCGGGTCATCGCGCCCGGTTTGGACCTTAAAGCAGATTCCTGGGCCGCCGGTGGTTTTGAAAGCATGATACACCACTTCCATTTTGCCTTCCGGCAGGTAATCTACGCCGGTGACGGAGGAAAGAAGGTCGTAGCCAAATTCGTCGCGCAAAGCGGTAGCAACCTGCACCAGGTGATCGGCAGTCACAATCCAACCGCTGTAGCCGGAACGTTCATCCGGTGCGACAAGGCCCGGGAAACGCGCGGCCAGGTCAGGGGTCCCGGCCTGAACCGTGTGGGGGACATCGTGAGGAGCGGCTGTGGTCATGTTATCCCTCCTGTGCCTTGCGATTCTTGATCTGCGGAATCTTGCGCGGGTCAATCAAATCCGGTCCCAGGATGGGAATCGGGATGGCTTCAATCGGTTCTTTGCGATACCACGGCACCTGTTTGATGCTTTGTTTATCAATTTTTTCCTGGAGCCTGATGAGGCCATTGATTAAGGCCTGCGGGGTGGGCGGACATCCGGGGATATATACGTCCACCGGCAGGTAACGGTCAATGCCGGAAACAACGTTGTAGCCTTCCTTGAATGGACCGCCGCCCGAAGCACACGCCCCCATCGCAACCACATATTTCGGTTCCGGCATTTGATTGTAAAGACGCACCAAAAGCGGGACCATTTTTTTGGTCACCGTGCCGGAAATAAGCAGCAAGTCCGATTGGCGCGGGCTGGGGCGCATCACTTCCATGCCGAAGCGGGAAAGGTCATAGCGGCTGGCCTGAGAGACGATCATTTCAATAGCGCAACAGGCCAGACCGAACATCAACGGCCAAACCGAAGAACGACGCCCCCAGTTGTACAAACGATCAAGGGTGGTGATGGCTACCTGTCCCTGCAGTTCTGGCGGAATATCGTAGCCGGGAGAATTCAATTCGTTTTCACTCATGCCGATTCTCCTGAGAGGAAATGTCAAACCGGGTGGATTATAGCCGCCGAAGCGGGGGATGTCAATTTGATTATGCAAATATATTTTTGCAAAATGGGTATAATAGCAACATGCGCTTAACTACCCGCTTGAGAATTTTAGATTACTTGCGAAGGCATCATACCGCCACTGCCAGCGAACTCACCCGTTTTCTGGCCATGACCGGCGCCAACGTGCGTTATCACCTGGCGGTGCTGGAGGCCAATCAACTTGTGGAGGTGGTCGGCAGACGCCACGAGGGTCCTGGCCGGCCAGCGCAGGTTTACGGCCTCTCGCGGCATGTCTTGGGCGATGGATTGGACGAATTGACAGCCGCGATGTTTGACGAATGGATGCAAAAGCAGACAGCAGCCGAGCAGGAGGCGGCGCTGGTGCGCATTGCGGCTCGTCTGGCCGGAAAGATCCCTGCTATGGAACAGGGTCTCGTCCCCCTTCCGCGTCGGCTGGCAGATACGCTTGCCCGCTTGAACGAATTGCATTATCAGGCACGCTGGGAGGCCGGAGCAACCGGCCCCAAAATCATCCTGGAACATTGTCCCTACGCTGCCGTTCTCAACCGCGTGCCGGCATTGTGCCGCATGGACGCTTTTCTGCTTGAGACCTTGCTCCAAATGCCGATGCGACAGGTCGTCCGCATGGAACCAGAAGAGGGGGACTGGCAGTGTGTCTTTCAGCCTGTGTGATACCCGTAAAGCCGCCAATGGCAATATTCGGCCACAAATTTCACGAATGACTCTATTGCAAAAAGGGGGTTTCTAGCGCAAGGACGCAAAGCCGCCAAGATTTTTAAGGTCTACTTCTCTTTACTGAAAATTGCATTTTCTTTGCGCTCTGGCGCCTTTGCATAGAACTCGTAGCCAGAACCCCTTGACAAACTCGCTTTCTTTATTTATAATCAATATAAATTTATAATGAGAATAAAATGAAAAACACAAATGAACTGACCTCCGCCCTGAAACAAGCCGGCCTGCGCCTGACACCTCAACGTCTGGCGATTTGCCGTTTCCTGGCCGAGAGCAAGGACCATCCTACCGCAGCCATGATTTACGAGCATCTCCGCCCGCAGTACCCCTCGCTCTCGGCGATGACCGTCTATAACACCCTCAACACGCTGGTTGAACTGGGCAAGGTCAATGTACTGGGCGACTGCGGCGATGACCACGCCCACTACGACGCCGACACCTCGCCGCATATCAATCTGGCTTGCATTTCCTGTCACCGCATTGTGGATATCGCCATCCCCCAGGTGGAGGAACTGGACCGCGAAGTCAACCGCGCTTCGGGCTACCAATTGCTCGGTGCGCGTATGATGTATTACGGGCTTTGCCCCGCATGTCAACCTTCCAAAGTTTTATAACAAGGAGAAAAAATGGACACCCCCGAAATGACCACCCCCATCCCTATGCCCCGCATCGGCGACCCGGCGCCAGCCTTCAAAGCCGTCACCACCCAAGGCCCCATCAACTTCCCCGAAGATTACAAAGGCAGTTGGGTCATCCTCTTCAGCCACCCGGCCGATTTCACCCCCGTCTGCACCTCGGAATTCATGACCTTCGCCACCCTGGAAGACAAATTCGCCCAGGCGAACTGCAAACTGGTCGGCCTCTCGGTAGATGGCCTCTACAGCCACATTGCCTGGCTGCGCACCATCAAAGAGAAAATTGAATACAAGGGCATGAAGGACGTCGAGGTCAAATTCCCGCTCGTCGAAGACATCACCATGGAAGTGGCCCGCAAGTACGGCATGATCCAACCCGGCGAAAGTTCCACCAAAGCCGTGCGCGCCGTGTTCTTCATTGACCCAAAGGGCATCATCCGCGCCATCATCTACTACCCCCTCAGCCTGGGACGCAACTTCGACGAACTCTACCGCGCCCTGATCGCCATGCAAACCGCCGACGCCTTTGGCGTGGCCACCCCCGCCGATTGGCAGCCCGGCGACGATGTCATCGTCCCGCCGGCCGGTTCCTGCGGCGTCGCCAAGGACCGCATGGAAGGCAAAGAGAAAGACGTCACCTGCCACGACTGGTTCTTCTGCACCAAACCGATCTCCAAAGAAACCGTGCTGAAAACCGTGCTCAAGAAATAGACGCCCTTCCTTTGCCGGAAAACACTCGCCTTCTTTCAGTAGTAGGTCGCGCCTGAAGCGTGACCTATTCTTTTTAATCTTTCCCTACCCACTCTTTAGGATTTTATGGTATAAGAAAAATGCCCTGCTGTGTACGTGATGCAGCACACCCGGTTTTGAGCCAACACCCTCTGTAAGGGGCCTTCATCTTTCAGAAGCAACGCGATAGGCTCGAGCCAAGGCGGCGTTTCTGGGTCAAGGCCCACCTGCGCAAGCAGGTTCAAAACTTGGCTGCACACGGCACAAGCGGGGTTTCTGTTAGACATTTTGAAAGCCAAACAACTGAATAACGGAGAAATAGCGGCTGAATCCTGTCTGTACAGGATGACGAGGTGGAGGTTCCTTCTCGCGAGGGAAGGCTAATCTGCTTCTTTACCAGAGAAAGCAGAGAAAATCGAATCGATCAGCGGATGCCTCCGGAGCCCGATCACAGGCTCCTTTCTCCCTTCCGAAACAAGCGCCAGAGCGGCTCCATTCCTGAAAGGCTGAAAACCTGAGGGCAACCTCAGGCACAAAGCCGGCGCAGTGGTCAGGCAAGCGTCTACGCGCCTGCAACAAATCGGAAGGGCTGCTTTGCCATTTTGAAGATTTTCAAGGAAAGCACGCCCCGGCGTGCTTTTTTGTATTAATCCAAAGGCAGATATGAAAGCATACAAAGCCGTATTTGTAACCAAAAAATCCGCAAGAATCGGGTGGCAGAAAATTGGAAGCAGTGAGAGAATTGCTGACATCTCCATCCCTTTTGCCTCCAGGAGCGGAACAATGTTGAGTACGAATCCAAAATACCAACAGGCCGCGGACGACTACAAGCGCATCGAACAGGCCATCGGCTATCTCGAGAAGCACCATCGTCAGCAGCCAACCCTGCAGGAAGTGGCCGCCAGCGTACACCTGAGCGAGTATCACTTCCAGAGACTATTCACCCGCTGGGTGGGCATTAGCCCCAAGCGCTTTTTGCAGTTTTTGACGAAGGAAAATGCCAAGCAATTGCTGGCCGCTTCTGCCAGCCTGCTGGAGACAGCCTGCGCGACCGGCCTCTCCAGCGTTGGCCGCCTGCATGACCTGTTCGTCAACTGCGAGGCCGTCACGCCCGGCGAATACAAACAGCGGGGAGAGGGACTGACCATCTGGTACGGCTTTCACCCCTCGCCCTTTGGCGAATGCCTGCTGGCCGTCACGGAACGCGGCATTTGCAAACTGGCTTTCGTCGGCGAGGATGGACGCGAATCCGCCCGCCAGGAACTGCTCAGGGAATGGGAGCAGGCCCAAGTCCTGGAAGAACCGAAGCGGAGCGCGTCTCTCGTGGAACGCATCTTCGAGCCGGCCAAAAGCGCCGCCCAGCCGCTATCCATCTTTCTGCGTGGCACCAATTTTCAGATCAAGGTCTGGGAAGCGCTGCTGCGCATTCCGGCAGGTAATGTTGTTTCGTATCAGGACATCGCCGAAGCCATTGGCCAACCGAAGGCAGTGCGGGCTGTGGGGACGGCCGTGAGCCGCAACCCTGTGCCTGTGCTTATCCCCTGCCATCGCGTCATCCGCGCCAATGGCGAACTCGGCGAGTATCGTTACGGCTCGGCGCGCAAAAAGGCGCTGCTGGGCTGGGATCTGGCACAGATCAACCAAAACTTCAAGGAAGAAATGTTATGAAACTTCGCATCTGGCTTGCATTGCTGTCTATTTACATCATCTGGGGCTCAACGTACCTGGGCATCCGTTTTGCCGTTGAAACCATTCCGCCGTTTCTGATGGCGGCGGCGCGCTTCCTGACGGCAGGAGGCATCTTGTTCGTCTGGCGGCGGTTGGCCGGCGACCCACTGCCTACACGCAAAGAACTAAAGGCGGCATCTATCATGGGACTGTTCCTGCTGTTGGGCGGCAACGGTCTGGTCAGTTGGTCCGAACAACATGTGCCATCGGGTGTTGCGGCTCTGGTAGTGGCCGCCGCCCCGCTTTGGATGGTGTTGATTGATTTGTTCCTGCCCGGCGTCCGTTCGCGCTTGAACTGGCTGATGGCCGGCGGCGTCTTGATGGGATTCGGCGGCGTGGTGCTGCTCCTCCTGCGCGGCGACCTGCTCGGCGGTTCCGGCGTGGACCCGATCGGCGGCGCAGCCCTTCTGGCTGCTACGCTGCTCTGGTCCATCGGCTCAATCTACGGACGCGAGGCGCCCACCCCAGAATCGCCGCTGATGGGCACCAGTCTGGAGATGCTGGCCGGCGGCAGCGGCCTCTTGCTCTTTGGCAGCCTAACCGGAGAGTGGTCGCGGCTGCACCTGGACAATGTCAGCACGCGCTCTCTGCTCAGCCTGGCCTATCTGATTCTGTTTGGCGCGCTGGTGGCCTTTTCGGCCTACTCCTGGCTATTGCGCGTTGCCCCCACTCCGCTGGTTGCTACCTATGCCTACGTCAATCCGTTGATTGCCATCCTGATCGGCAATTTACTGGCAGGCGAGGCGCTTACCCCGCGCGTCTTGATTTCGGCCATCGTCATCATCAGCGCGGTTGTAATTATCAACTGGGGGCGCATGCGTCTAAATGCACCCGTCTCTCTGCAAGTCCCGGCCGCAGAGGACTGACAAATTTATCCCACAAATCTACTGGAGGCAAAAGATGGATAACAAAGCATTACTCAATCGCGTAGAAAAAGATGGCGTCAAGTTCATTTCATTGCAGTTCACCGACGTGACCGGCGCCGTCAAAAGCGTGGACATGCCGATCCAGCGCCTACCCGAGGCGCTGGAAGACGGCGTCTGGTTTGACGGATCATCGGTAGAGGGTTTCGCCCGCATTCAGGAAAGCGACATGCACCTGCGGCTCGACCCTGCAACTTATGCCGTTTTGCCGTGGACCTCAGAAGAGCGCCGCCGGGCGCGCGTCTTCTGCGACATTTACACCCCCGATGGGCAACCCTTTGACGGGGATCCGCGCGGCAGGCTCAAAAGGCTGCTGGAGAAGACGGCAGAACGCGGCTGGACGTACAACGTCGGCCCGGAACCGGAATTCTTCCTGTTCCGCCGAAACGGCGCCGAGAACGGTGTCCATCCCGTGCCGCATGACGTGGGCGGCTACTTCGACTTTTCGCCGAACGATGAAGCCGTACGCGTCCGCACCCAGTTAATGGACGCCCTGAGCAGCATGGGGCTGGAAGTGGAGGTTGGACATCATGAGGTAGCACTCGGTCAGCATGAGATTGACTTCCATTTTGCAAATGCCCTGCGCGCTGCCGATAACATCCTGACGCTCAAATATACCGTCAAGGCTATTGCCGCCCAGCACGGATTGATTGCGTCCTTCATGCCCAAGCCCATCTTTGGCATCAATGGCTCGGGCATGCATTGTCATCAATCGCTGTTTGACAAGCAGGGAAATAACCTGTTCTTTGACCCCCATGATGAATATCGTCTTTCGGAACTGGCCTATGCCTTCATCGCCGGGCAACTGGCGCACGCGCGCGCCCTGGCAGCCGTTGTGGCGCCAACCGTGAACTCATACAAACGCCTGGTCCCCGGCTACGAGGCGCCAGTGTATGTGGGCTGGGCGCAACAGAATCGTTCGGCCCTGATTCGCATTCCGCGCTACACCGAAGGCCGCGATAAGGCGGTACGGGCCGAGATTCGCTTCCCGGACCCGTCTTCCAATCCCTACCTGACCATGACGGTCCTGCTGGCCGCAGCCCTGGATGGCATTGACAAGAAAATGAAACCGCCCAAACCGCTCAACAACGTTAACGTCTATCATCTGGATGAAAGCGACCGCAAGCGGATGGGCATCCCGTCGCTGCCCGGTTCGCTGGCCGAGGCATTAACAGAACTGGAGAAAAATAAAGTCCTGCAAGAAGCGCTTGGTCCCACCATTTATGACGCTTTCCGGCGTGCCAAATGGGAAGAGTGGGATCACTACCGCATTCGCGTCACCGACCTGGAGGTAGAGCGCTATCTGGAAACCGCCTAGCAGCAAGCGTGATAAACGTCCCAAAGGCTTTATGAGCCTTTGGGACGTTGCCCGCTTGAAACTGGCGGACTGCCGGTAGTTACCCGCCGCCCGCATTATAATTGCGGCATGGAATCTCCTGCCACCGAACTCCTGCGGCTATTGGCCGACCGGCTGGAACGCCTTTCTGTGGATTCGATCTGGGCGCGGCGCGCCAGCGGTCTGCGCGGCAATGTCAACCGGGTTTTAGATGAAATCGCAAACGGCCAGGCGGTAGACCCGCTGCGAATCCAAATGCTGGTTGAGCGCTGCTTTGAGATTCTCCAGAAAGCAGCCAGAGAAATCCCCGACCTGGAAGAAATCAAAAAGAATTAGGATTAACCCTCCCGCAGGTTAGAACGCCAAAACCTGCGGGAGGATAGGTTTGTTAAAAATTCAACAATTTACAACACCTGACGCAAGGCACCAAGTAAATCATTTACATCCCGATAAGAATTGTAGCCCTGAAGAGAAACCCGAATCAACTTCAGGTCATTCCATCTTATAACAGGCACTTCTATATAAAACTTGTCATAAAGCGCCGCTTTCAAAGCGTCGATGTCGGTCTCCTCGGGAAGGCGAACGGATACCATTTGCCCAAACCAGGAATCGTTGCCATACAAAGACGGCTGACCGCACAGTGCGCGCATACGGCGCTCGGCCTGACAGGCCAGGTCATGACAGGCGCGGCGCACCGAATCCCAATCATGGCTCTGTTGAAAGCAAATAGCCTCTGGAACCGACAAAAAAGCGGCAATATCGCGCGTGCCCTGGTATTCGTGATAATCCACGAAGCGAGAAGCGCCCGGCACTTCTGCCTCATAGCCCCACGAAACAATCAATGGCTCAAGCAAATCCTGCACTTCGGGGCGGGCATACAAAAAACCCGCGCCTTTAGGAGCGCACAACCATTTGTGTAAATTTGCCCCGTAAAAGTCCGCGCCAATGGCCTCTACATCAAGAGGGATTTGCCCCGGCGCATGGGCGCCGTCCACCAATGTTAAAATGCCTTCCCGGCGGGCGCGGCGGCAAACTTCTCCCACCGGAAAAATAGCCGCCGTTGGGCTGGTGATGTGACTGAGAAAAATGAGACGTGTGCGCGGCGTGACCCCCAGCCACAAACGTTCCACAAAGTCAGCCTCTGTCGTCAGCGGCGGGGGGATGGGCTGATTGATGTAAGTAAAACCCCGCTTACGCGCCAGAAAGCGCCAGACACGGTCGCAGGCGCCGTATTCATGATTGGTCGCCAGCACTTCGTCGCCAGCGCCCAACTCAAGCGAACGGGCAACAATATTGACCGCCACGGTCACATTGGTCACGTAAACCAGGTTCTCGGCCTGCGTGCCCAGGTAAGCCGCCAGGGACTGACGCGCCGCAGCCATCAACTCGCTGTATCGCCGGCCAAGAAACGCAACCGGCTGACGTTCCAGTTCACGCTGCCATTGCTGATAAACACGAAAAACGGGCGCAGGCGTAGCGCCAAAAGAGCCGTGATTGAGAAAAGTAACCCGCCGATCGAGTAAAAAATATCGCTTCAAATTGTTCATGGAAATTCCTCAAGCCATTATAATTCAGGCGGGAGCCTTTATGGAAACAACAGATTTACCCACCCCGAAACGCATCGCGCTCATTGCCCACGATGGCCGCAAAGACGACCTGCTTGAATGGGTCAAATATAACCAAGGCACGCTCAGCCATCATTTTCTATACGCCACCGGATCAACCGGCGCACTGATTGCAAAAGAGACCGGCCTGCCCGTCCACCGCTTTTTGAGCGGCCCGCTTGGCGGAGACCAGCAAATCGGCGCCAAAATTGCCGAAGGCGAAATTGATTTCCTCATTTTCTTCTGGGATCCGCTGGAACCTCAGCCGCACGACCCGGACATCAAGGCTTTGCTGCGGCTGGCCGTGCTTTACAACATACCCACCGCCAGCAACCGCGCCACCGCAGACTTCCTGATTGCATCTCCCCTGATGAACCAACCCTACCAGCGCCACCTGAACCTCCGCCCGCCACGTTCAGCCTAGTCTATGCTCCAGCGCTTCCTTCAGCCGGTTGACATCCCCTCCTATTGCCGCGCCAACTGCCGGCACCTGTATCTGGATATTGCCTGGTTTGGTGTGCTTTCGGGCAGCGCTGTCAACTTCCTTAACATCTACGCTGCCCGGCTGGGCGCCAGCGGCACACAAATCGGCCTGCTGTCGGCTACCGGAGCAGCGGTCAGTTTACTCATCGCCATTCCGGCAGGACGCTGGCTAGAAAAACGCTCCATTAACAAGGCCGTTTTTTGGACGTCCGTCTTATACCGCTTTGGCTTTCTCACCTGGATTTTCCTGCCCTGGCTGCTCAACAATCAGTTGCAAATCTGGGCGCTGATTTTAATTAACCTTCTGATGGGCATCCCGCTTACGGCGCTCAGCGTCGGTTTCAGCGCCCTGTTTGCCGAAGCAATACCTCCTGACCTGCGCGCCCATGTCACCGGCGTGCGCAACATCCTGCTCTCGGTCACGTACATGCTCACCTCGCTGATAAGCGGCTGGCTGCTGGACCGCATTCCCTTCCCGCTCGGATATCAAATTATCTTTGCGATTGGCTTTGTCGGCGCGGCGATGAGCAGTTTCCACCTCTACTTTGTCAAACCCATCCCCGGCCTGGACCAGCCTGCGGCTCCGACTCCGCCCGAGCCTGCTTCTGTTCCTTCTGGCGCAACCAGGCCGGACGGCTGGCGCGCCGCCCTGCGGCTGGACATTTGGCGCACCCATTTTGGCAGGATCATGCTGCTCTTCCTGGCCTTTCACCTGGCGCAGCAACTGGCCCTGCCTGTCTTCCCGCTTTACGTGGTCAACAAAATGCAGTTGAGCGACGTCGAAATTGGCATAGGAAATGCCATCTTTTACCTGACCGTTCTGATCGGCTCAACACAACTGGCCCGCCTTGTGCGCCGCTCAAACCACCACAAAGTCACCGGCTTTGGCGTAGCCGGCCTGAGTCTGTACCCCATCCTTATGTCGGTATCCAGCCGCGCCTGGCATTATTACGGCCTTTCGGCCATCGGCGGGCTGGTCTGGGCAATGGTCAGCGGCGCCTACCTGAACTACATCCTGGAAAACACCCCCGCACATGACCGGCCGGCGCATCTGGCCTGGTACAACATCGTTGCGAATGCCTGCATCCTGGCCGGTTCTCTGGCCGGCCCCTACATTGCAGACCAAACCGGCCTGAGCACGGCGCTGATCCTGTTTGGGGTGCTGCGCCTGCTGGCCGGTCTGTCAATTCTGAAATGGGGCTAAGCCTGCCTACCACCCAAGATAACGGTCAATGGCCGCGGCGGCCTTACGTCCCGCCACCATGGCGGTGACGACCAGATGCGGGCCGGTCACCACATCTCCGCCGGTAAAGACACCGCGGCGAGGCGTCGCGCCGGTGTGTTCATCCGCTTTGAAAAGGCCGCCGTCGCTCGTCTCCAGGCCAGGCGTAGTCGCGCTGATAATAGGGTCGGGTTTATACCCAATGGCCAGAACGGCCGTATCGGCGCTGACGACAAAGTTCGAGCCTTCCACCACCTTGAAACTGCGCCGCCCGCTCTCGTCGGGCTCCCCCAATTCGGTGCGGACACATTCAATCTGCGCCAACCGGCCATCGGGTCCGGCAATGAAGCGCACGGGCTGAGTCAAGAAATGGTATTCGGCGCCCTCTTCCATCGCCATCTTGCGATCTTTGTGTCCGCCTGGCATTTCGGCCTCGCTGCGGCGGTATAGACAAAACACCTGCTTCGCGCCCATCCGCAATGCGGTGCGCAAGCAATCAGCAGAGGTATCGCCTCCGCCAATAACAGCGACTCTCTCGCCTACTTCAATCGGTGCGCACATTTCATGCGGCAACAAATCCTTATCCACATTGGTGCGGATTAAGAAATCAGTTGCCTTGTAAATGCCGGGCAGGTCGTTGCCGGGAACATCCAGCGAGGCATCCACCGTTGTGCCTACCCCCAAAAAGATAGCATCATAGCCTCCGGCGAAGAGTTTGTCCACGGTAATTCGAGGGCCGATATAGGTATTGCCGACAAAGGTAACCCCCGCTCGCAGCAAATCGTCCCAGATGTCAAACACAACCTTTTTGGGCAGTTTGAAGTTTGGAATGCCATAAATCAGCAAGCCGCCAGGGGCCGGACGAGCATCAAACAGCGTGACCCAATGCCCGGCGCGCACCAACTGCTCGGCGCAGGCCAGGCCCGCAGGCCCGGCGCCAATGATGGCGACCTTTTTACCCGTAAATTTACCCACCGGGATGGTGACGCCCTTTTTACGGCGTTCATAATGGGTGGCAAAAGCCTCCAGTGCGCCCGTCGGCACGGGCAAACTGTCGCGCTTGCCGCGCACGCAAGCGCCTTCACACAGACGTTCCTGCGGGCAAATACGGCCGCAAACTTCGGGCATGGAACTGGTCTGGCGATAGACGCTGGCAGCCTCCAGGAATTGACCATGCTCAATCAGCCACATCGCATAGGAAATATCATTCCCCGCCGGGCAAGCCTTCTGGCAGGGCGGCGGATCCGGGCAGTGAATACAGCGCCTGGCCTCATACATGGCCCAGTCTTCATCCAGCCGGATAATGGCCTCATCGAAGTCCTTAATACGTTCCTGCGGTGGACGCATCGGCAGGCCGCGCGATTCGAGTTTCATGCGTTCTTTGCGGTCAACCGACGAAAAGTCACGCGGAAGCGGTGCGAGAGGTGCGGTCATTGGCTCCTCCTTTAAGCGTTCAGGCCCACCCAACCAGCGACTCTTTTGATTTTTATTATACAACGCGAGTCAACGTTATGTTACAATCACTTTGTGGAAAACGTCAAAACAATCGCTACCAACCGCAAAGCAAAATTTGAATACTTTCTGCTGGAACATTTTGAGGCAGGCCTGGCATTGCAAGGCACAGAAATAAAATCGGTGCGTGCAGGGCAGATGAGCCTGGCAGAAGCCTACGTCCAAGTGGATGGCAACAACGCATTTCTCATGGAAGCCCACATTGCCCCCTACGACCCTGCCAGCCGTTACAATCACGACCCGCGCCGGCCGCGCCGCCTGCTGTTGCACAAACGCGAAATCCGCCAGTTGTGGAATGCCGTCCGGCAGAAGGGCATGACCATTGTTCCCACGCGCGTCTACCTCAAAAACGGGCGCGCGAAACTGGAAATTGCCCTGGCGCGCGGCAAAAAACTGCACGACAAGCGCGATGCCATCGCCCAGCGCGACGCCGAACGCGAAGTCAGGCGGCGTTTCAGCAACGACGAATAAATCCAACGACAAGGTACTGCCTCAAGGCCCCCAGCGCGGCTGATAATCGCAATAATCATTGTCGGTCAGACGGCGCAGATCGCTCCCATCCAGGCGCATAATGTAAATCTCACAACCGTGATCGTCTCCGTAATGGTCAAAGTAAGCAGTGAATGCCACCCACTGGCCATCGGGAGAAAAACTCGGCCCCTGGCTGTTTCCGCCTGGCGGGCTGATTTGGCGCGCATCCGAACCGTCAACGCCGAGCAGGTACACTTCGCGGTGCCAGGGCTGGCCTGCATAGGTGACAATGCTGCGTCCGTCTGGCGACCAATCGCTGCGGCCGCGCAGTCCCGGCAGATCGGTCAGCCGGCGCAAGTTCTTGCCGTCCAGGTCAATGATGTACAGTTGCACCGAGCCGGCCATATCCGAAGCAAACAGAATTTGCTTGCCATCCGGCGACCAGGTGGGATCCCAGCCGGTCCCATCGGGCGGGCCAAAAACCTGGTGCGGCTCGCTGCCGTCCCGGTTCATCACCCAAATGCCGTAAGTCGTCTGCGGCGTCCAGCGGGTGAAGGCCACCAGCCGTCCGTCTGGAGAAACCTCGGGGGCAACGAGCAGGCCCAGGTCACGCGTGAGCCGGACCGCCTGTCCATCCAGCGTCATCTCATAGATGTCGTACACGTTAGGCTCAGTAAATGAAGCGTATAACACGCTCTGACCATCCGGCGCAAGAGATGGATAGAAGTGCTGACGGCTGTCGTCGCTGGTCAGACGGCGGAAGCCCGAGCCATCGGCGTTGAGAATGCAGATTTGATTGGCAGCCTGAACTTTGAAAATTTGACAGGTGAAGACGATCTTGCCGGAGACAGGCGGAACAGGCGACGGAGACGGTTCAGACGCAGGGACAGGGGCTGCCGTTTCGACAGGCGTGACCACGTCCCTTGACGTTGGCGTTGGGGGAGACGAAACCGGAGCAGGCTCAACAGGGAAGTTGCAGGCCAGCGCGGCCGCCAGGAGCACAAGCCCCAGCCCCAGACGAGGTTTCATAGGCTGCCCTGGTGCAGTTTCCAGGCCGCGACAGCCGCCTGCCCCAATGAGATGCCGCCGTCGTTGGCAGGGACCATGCGATGCAGATAGACTCTGAAACCGGCTTGCTGCAACAAAGGCAACACCTTGTTCAGCAAAGTCAGATTCTGCCAGACGCCGCCCGAAAGGACAATCTCCTCCACCCCTCTATCCTGACGGATTTTGCTGCAGGCTTCCAGCACCATGCGGGCAACGCCATTATGAAAGCGGGCCGAGATAAGCGGCACGGGAACGCCGTTGAGCACATCACTCGTCAACATCTGGATCACATTTTCAAGCCGGATTTCAGCCTGTTCGATTTCAAAATCATAGATACCGGCTTCTTCAGGGTCGGCCAGCGCTTCAAATTCCACTGCCGCCTGCCCATCGTAATTGACCTGCTGACGCACGCCTGCCAGCGCCGAGGCGGCTTCAAACAAACGCCCCATACTCGAAGTGTGCGGCGCGTTGATGTTCTTCTCAAGTTGCGTCCGCAGAGTCGTGCGTCCGCCCGGGCAAAACTCATTCACCGGCGCCAGCGCCTCGTCCCAACCCAGATCGAACTTATGAAGCAGAGCCATAGCCGTACGCGCCGGTTTCCGGATGGCAGCATCGCCGCCGGGCAGGGGATAATGTTCCAGGTGCAACAACCGCTCACAATCATTGTAATCGCCCAGCAAAAACTCTCCGCCCCAGGTCGTTCCGTCCGGGTGGAAACCGCCGCCGCTAAAAATCACCCCAAGAACCGGGCGCGATCCATCCAGGCCATGCTCTGCCATGCAGGCAGCCAAATGGGCATGTTGATGTTGGACGGCAACGGCTGGCCGGCCTTCCCGGCCAGCGCGCTCCAGTGCGTAACGCGTAGAAAGGAAATCGGGATTTGGATCATAGGCAAACGCTTCTGGCGGGGAGCCAAGCAGCGCCTCACAATGTGCAACGGAATGCTCAAAGAAACGCAACGCCTCGTAATTGTCCATATCGCCGATGTGATTGGAGAGATAGGCCGTTTGTCCGTCAAAGATGCAAAACGTATTCTTCAGTTCTGCGCCGCAGGCAAGAACGGAAGGAGCCTCAAGCGGAAAAGACACAGGCAGAGGCGCATAGCCGCGCGAGCGGCGCAAGGGATAAACTGACGGTGTCCCATAACGATCAACTGTCACCGCCGCCGGCTTGGAGACGGGTTTCACAGTCACAACCCGTACTATTGAATCGTCACAACGGGCATGAATCTCGCGGTCATGCATCAGGTACACATCGGCCAGTGAAAGCAGGCGTTCGCGCGCATCCTCATTGCTGACAACCACCGGCTCCTCGCCCAAACTGGCAGAGGTCATGACCAGGGCTTCGGGAAAAGCCTCGGCCTTCTCCAGCAGCAGGTAGTCTAACGGCGTGCAGGGCAGGGCAATATACAACACGTCTTGCCCTGGCGCCACTTCCCGTGCAATAGCCGATTCGGGCCGCCGCTTCAAAACCACAACAGGCCGGGCCGGCGATTCAAGCAAAGCGCGTTCTTCCTCGTTCACATAACAGTGCTTGATCACCGTCTCCATATCTGGCATCATCAATTCAAACGGTTTATCGACGCGCAATTTGCGTTGACGCAGCCCACTGACGGCTTTGGCATCAAAAGCGTCACAGGCCAGATGAAAACCACCCCAGCCCTTGATGGCAACAATCTTGCCCTGGGTCAGCACCGCGCGGGCGCTTTTGATGGCCGTCTCGCCTTCGGCCAGGCGTTCCGGCTCCGACCCAAAGGAAGCGAACTCTGCCATCTCAAGCCAGATATGCGGCCCGCAGACCGGGCAAGAAAGCATCTCATCTCCAAAACGGCGTCCGGTCTCGTCTCGATATTCGCGGGTGCAATCAGGGCACAGGTCAAATGGCGCCATACTGGAATTTGCCCGCGCATAAGGCAAAGAGGCCACCGCCGTCAAGCGCGGCCCGCACTTCGAGCAAGAGATAAACGGGTAACGATAGCGCCGATCGGCCGGGTCAAAAAGTTCACGCAGGCAATCGGGGCAAATCGCTAAATCAGGGGCTAATTTGGAAACTGTGGACATTGTGCACTCTTTTTATGTTGAGACGAATAGATCAACCGGTAAAGCCGATAAAAAACGCCAAAGATCAAGGCGGACAGGTGCCATCTTCTAATTCAATAGACTGCAGAAGACACTCTTCGCCATGTTCAATTTTCGCGCCCAAACTGCCGCAATACGGGCAGGCAGGGTCTTCCCGCTCGGATTTGAAAAGGCGGCGGCAAATCATACAGGAAAACTCAGCCGGCACATACCGAACATCCAGACGAGCGCCTTCGGCCCTTGTTCCGGCCGTTAATTGCTCCCATGCAGAACGCAAATCATCCTCACCAACATCCAACAACTGGCCAACATTCACGGTCAAAGCAGTAATGCGTTTTTCCGGCGCGGCCAGCCGCAAGGCCGCTTCAAGCAAGTTGCGCGCAAGGGTCAGCGTGTTCATTTCCCCTTATTATACCGGCAGGCATAGGGGTTAATATCACTTTTCATACTAAAATAGGACGAATTCATGCCAAAGAAGGGACAAAATGCAGATACGCCGCGGTGGTTATGAAGGCTGACTAGCATAAACTCCCGCCAGCCGATTAAGTCACACAACAGGCATGCGCAGAGCCAGATTCTGGCTTGAATCTCGATTCGATATTCACTATAATAAATTCGAGAAAAGGGCGGCATTTTACCTGGGTTCCCAGCATCAAAAAGCCGGGCGGAAGGAGATGGTATGAACCGGAAAACCATCATCATTGCTGTGGCCGCCGCAGTACTAGCACTCGTGATTGTGTTCAGTATGCTGGGGGTTAACCACAAGCAACCCGCCCAAAACGGATACGAAGGGAATATCACCAGAAACCGGGCAACCGTTGTTACCAATGGGGCCACTTTTCGCATCGAGCCAAACGAAGAGCATGCACAAACAAGGGTCAGGCTGTTCGATTCCCGCTGGAATGGTGAAGACCTGCCGGGAGGAATCTTCTTTGGTTTTTTCTATTCCTTGGACAGCGAACCAGCATGGCAACCAGGAGGAACCACGGTCCCTCCGACGCCCACATTGGAACCCGGCCTCAACCAACCTGAACTGAACCACATCCACGGCGCCATCACCATCCCTCTCCAGAGAAATGGAATAAGCGACGAGGTCGCACAAGGATTCCAGGTGGCGTATGAAAAGGACGGCGCTTGGATCTCCATCCCGTCCACGGTCAACCTGGAAAATGAAACCGTGACCGCTTCCGTCCGGCATGCCTCCTGGTTCAGTCTGCTGCTGCGCAACCCGTTTAACCGTCCCCCGCTGGTCAGCGCCACCGTCCAACCGAACGTGATCATCACCCCGCTGGAGGAACAAAACCTCGGCACCTTAACACTGGATGTACAGGCTCATGACCCTGAGCATGTCCCTGTCACTGTGGATGTCTCCTACGAACTGATCACTCTGGAGGCCCTGGACACGGCCATCATGGATGTCTATCATGAGAAGTATGCCAACACCATTGTGGTGACGGCAGCTGCCTACGATCTGATCGGCGGCACGGACCTGGCATCCGGGTTCGCACAGAAATTCCACGACAACCTTGGTCAAGGATTTGGCACCGGGACGATCGGCGTGACTGTCACCCCTGAAGAATCCTTCACACAGGACGGCGAATACCACTTCACATTCTCAATCCCCCTGAACCAGGTTTCGCTCACCAGTCCGGTGGTGGAGGTCCTGATCACGGTCACCGTCATGGACGATCTGACCCGCAACCCAGTCGAGACCACGCTATCTAT
>JAIOAQ010000035.1 GCA_019873735.1 Chloroflexota bacterium
GCCGAACGGGAAATGCTCAAATCAGAACTGGGCGACGTGCTTTGGTACCTGGCTCAGATTTGCACAGAACTGGAATTGTCCCTAGATGAAGTAGCCGAGCATAATCTGGCCAAACTCCTTTCCCGCCTGGAACGCGGCACCATTGGCGGCGAAGGCGACAACCGCTGAATTCTAACCATCCTCTTACGAATCCGCCCTTGAAAGTCTGGTAAAATCAAAACAGACTGTTCTTGTCTGATTGCAACCACGACCGGAGCAACAGCCGGTCACCTACCTTTTGAGAGAGATACTATGGCCGGAATGGAACGTTTTACCCAAAGAGCGCGCCGCGTGCTGAGCCTGGCTCATCAAGAAGCCGAACGCAGCCGGCAGGGCAGCATCGGTACGCAGCACCTGCTCTTGGCTTTGATTGAGGAAGATGGCGGCGTAGCCGGGCGCGTCTTGCGCGAGGTGGGGCTGGAGCCTCAGCGCCTGCGCGAGATGGTGATCCGCGTCACCGGCGAGGGCCGCAGCACCTCCGATAAAATCGAACTCGACCCGGAAATGCAGCAAGTGCTGGAGAACGCCATTGACGAGGCGCGGCGGCTGGGTCACCACTACATCGGGACAGAACACCTCCTGCTGGGGATGGTACGCCTCGAAAACTGTGCAGGCATGACCGTCCTGACGCGAATGGGCGTCACCGCCGAACAGATTCGCCGTCAGACCCGGCGCGTGCTCAACGAGAGCGGCTCTAGCCCGACCCCGGCTGGCCCGGTCTCCCGCGAGGCGCAGCCCCGCTCTGGAGGAAAGGAAGCCAAGACCCCGCTGGTGGATCAACTGGCCACCGACCTGACCACCCTGGCCGAAGAAGGAAAACTGGACCCGGTCATTGGCCGTGAGACCGAGATCGAGCGCGTCATCCAAATCCTGGCGCGGCGCACCAAGAACAACCCCGCCCTGATTGGCGAACCTGGCGTTGGCAAAACGGCCATTGTCGAAGGCCTGGCCCAGCGGATTGTAGATGGCGATGTCCCTGCTCCCCTGATGAATAAGCGCCTTTTGCAATTAGACGTCGGCTCTCTGGTTGCCGGCACAATGTACCGCGGTCAATTTGAAGAACGCCTGAAACGGGTGATTGATGAGTTGAAGCAATCGGGCGCCATCCTTTTCATTGACGAAGTCCACATGCTGGTTGGCGCCGGCGCAGCCGGCTCGGCTGTAGATGCGGCCAATATTCTGAAACCCGCCCTTTCGCGCGGCGAACTCCAGGTCATCGGTGCCACAACGCTTGATGAGTATCGCAAGCACATTGAATCGGATGCCGCGCTGGAACGCCGTTTCCAGCCAATTGTCGTGGATGAGCCGACCGAAGAAGAGACGGTTGAAATTTTGAAAGGGATTCGCAGCGCGTATGAAGAACATCACCATTTGGTCATTTCCGACGAGGCCTTAAAAGCCGCCGCGCACCTTTCCATACGTTACGTCACCGACCGCTTCCTGCCGGATAAGGCCATTGACTTGATTGACGAGTCGGCCTCGCGAGTACGGATGTACAAATCACCTGCGGCCAGAGAGGCCAAAGATTTGTTTGGTAAACTGCGGCAGGCCCGCCAGACTCTGGCCCTGGCGCAAGAGGAAGGCAATGCCGAAGATGTGCGCATCTGGGAAGCACAGGCCAGCGAACTGGAAGCCCAGATTGAACGCCTGCGCACCGGCTGGGACCGGGCCAACAGTCCGGTTGTTACCGCCGAAGATATTGCCGAAGTCGTCTCCATGTGGACGGGTATCCCGGTCATGCAACTGGCTGAAGAAGAAAGCCAGCGTTTGCTCAAGATGGAAGATGAACTGCGCCAGCACATCATCGGTCAGGAAGAGGCCATTGTCACCATCTCGCGCGCGGTCCGCCGCGCTCGCGCCGGTCTGAAAGACCCGCGGCGTCCAATTGGCTCTTTCATGTTTTTGGGGCCGACCGGCGTTGGCAAGACCGAATTGACCAAGGCTTTGGCGCGGGTGATGTTTGGCAGCGAAGAGGCCCTGATCCAACTGGATATGTCTGAGTTTATGGAACGCCACACCGCATCGCGGCTGGTGGGTGCCCCGCCCGGCTACATCGGTTACGATGATGCCGGTCAGTTGACCGAGGCCCTGCGCCGCCGCCCCTATTCGATTGTGGTCTTCGACGAAGTCGAAAAAGCCCATCCCGAAGTCCATAATATGCTCCTGCAAATTATGGAAGAAGGCCATCTCTCCGATGCACGCGGCCGCAAAGTGGATTTTCGCAACGCCATCATCGTGATGACTTCCAACATTGGGGCCGATATGATTAAGCGTCAGACCGGTCTGGGCTTCCAACTGAAACGTGACGAGGCTGCCGAGGAGAAGGTTTCTTATGAAGAGATGCGCAAGAAGTTGCAAGAGTCTCTGCGGCGTGCCTTCCGTCCCGAGTTCCTCAACCGGCTGGATGCGGTGGTTGTCTTCCGTTCACTGAACAAGGAAGATATCCAACAGATTGTCTCATTGGAATTGAGCAAGGTAGCCGACCGCCTGGCCGAACACCAGTTGAAACTTACGGCCACCCCGGCAGCCCTGGCTTCTCTGGCGGATCAAGGCTTCGACCCGGAGATGGGAGCGCGGCCTCTCAAGCGTGTTATTCAGCAAAAGGTGGAAGATCCGCTTTCAGACCGCCTGCTGGCCGGCGAATTTGTGAACGGCGATACGGTGCTGGTGGATGTGGGCGAAGATGGCGAGATTGTCCTTAAGCGGCCTGCCATTGCCGAGCCCGTCGAGGCGCCGGCGGTGTGATTGGATACCCGTCAGGGGCAGGCCTTGAACCTGCCCCTGATTTGTTTTGCAGTGGATAATAGATATCTCGCATAAGCCTGCGTGTGAAAACTTGCCATCAAATTCTTTGCCGCAGGCCTGGCCTAAAATCTGTGCCAATCTGTGAAATCTGTGGCTGAAAAAACTTTTACAAGAAGTCCAATGTTGAAAGGAAAATTTTATGGGTCATAAGCGACAAATTGCAACACTGGCAGGCGGCTGTTTCTGGTGCCTGGAAGCCGCTTTTGATGAATTGAACGGCGTTGAAGATGTGGTCTCTGGATATGCCGGGGGAGACGTGCCGCATCCCACTTATGAACAGGTCTGTACCGGTGAGACGGGTCATGCCGAAGCCGTGCAGGTCACTTTTGACCCGGACATGCTCTCATTTCGCGATTTGCTGCGCGTCTTTTTCAGTTTGCACGACCCAACCACCCTCAACCGCCAGGGGGCAGACGTGGGGACTCAATATCGTTCGGCCATTTTCTACCACGATGAGACGCAGCGCGCAGAGGCCGAGCAGATCATCCGCGAACTGAACAGCGCCGGGGTGTGGGATCGTCCCATTGTGACTGAAGTAACCGCCTTTACCAACTTCTACCCGGCGGAAGATTATCATCAGCAATACTTTGCCAGGAATCCCTGGCAGCCTTACTGTCAGGGGGTTGTGGCTCCTAAGGTGGCCAAGTTCAGAAAGCAATTTATGGAACGCTTGAAGAGCAAAGGCTGAAATTTCTTACGGGCGTTCTGTCCCTTTAAGTGTGGTATGGATTCCGTTCAACAGTCGTCCCCTCCTGCGCCCTCCTTTTGGATTGGCTCTGTGCCAGTCTACGGCGATGTCATTCTGGCGCCAATGGACGGCTTTTCGGATTGGCCGTATCGTTCCATTTGCCGCGCGCTTGGCTCGGCCATGAGTTTTACCGAGTTTATGCGCGCCGAGTTCGTTGTCCAGGCATTTGAGCATGTTGCGGCGCGGTTCTTCTTTCGAGAGGAGGAACGGCCGGTAGCCTTTCAAATTTACGGCGATGACCCGGACGAAATTTTAGCAGCCGCCTTACGGGTGCAGGAAAAGCGGCCGGATGTGATTGATATCAATATGGGTTGTCCGGCGCGCAAGATCGCGCATGCCGGGGCAGGCGTTGGTTTGATGCGCACGCCGTTGAAGATTGCCCGGATTTTTCGCCGCTTGAGTGCTGTGCTTCAAGTGCCGGTGACGGGAAAAATCCGCCTGGGGTGGGAAAACTGCCGCAATTACAAACTTGTGGCGCGCATTATCGCCGAAAATGGCGGCGCGGCCATCACCGTTCATGGTCGCACGCGGGAGCAAGGTTATGGCGGCCAGGCCGATTGGGATGCAATTGCCGAAGTGCGCGCTTTGGTTTCTATTCCGGTCATCGGCAATGGGGATGTTTCGTCTGTTGCAGACATTGAACGGATGAAAAACTACACCGGCTGTCAAGCCGTTATGATTGGCCGCGGCGCAATCGGCCATCCGTGGATTTTTGCCCGCCGCGAACGCGAAAGCATCCCCCTGGCCGAAGTGTGGGAAATGATGCGCCTGCACCTGCAACGTAACATGGAATTCTATGGCCCGCGTAAGGGATACGGTTTGTTTCGCAAACATGCAAACCGTTATCTCTTGCTGCAAAACCTGCCGCGCCAGCGGCGCATTCAACTCTTGACGCAGCCGGACGCTTCCGGCTTCCTGGCTCTCCTGGATGAGACCTTTGCTGAGTTAGAGACTCGTCTTGGGGTTTGAATCGGCCCCGGCTACCACATTTCCCATGGCGGCAATCCCAGAGCCTTGGCCACCTTTTCCCGGTCAAAGTTGACGATGATTTGTCCCTTAATGTTGAAGGTGGGGGTGGTTTCGTTCCCGTTGGCCCAGGCGCGGACTTTTGCTGCCGCCTCGCGGTCGCGATTGATATCTATTTCGACAAACGGGATGTTGTGTTTTGAAAGGAATTCACGCGCCAGGCGGCAGCCGGGACACCATGGGGTGCAGTACATGATGACATCGGCAGCCGGCTCCGGGGTCGTTGGAACCGAAGTCTGAGCGGAGAATCTTGCTGCGGCTTCAGGGTCTATTTCTGCCAGCACGCGGAAGAGAAGATCGTTGTCCGGCTGTTCGTTAATGTCGTGTACGTCTACATAGCGGATGATGCCCTGTTTGTCGATGACAAAAATGGCGCGTTCGCTGTAGCCTTCAGGCCTTAAGACGCCATACATCTCGGCGACTTTTCCATGCGGGTAAAAGTCGCTCAGTAGCGGATAGGTGATTCCGCCCAGGCTTTCGGCCCAGGCTTTCAGACAGGGGACGCTGTCTACGCTGAGACCCAGAACCTGGGTCTGCATCCCTTCGAACCGGTCGAGCAAGCCCTGGTACGAAGGGATTTGCGCCGTTCAGACAGGCGTCCAGGCCAGTGGGAAGAAAGCCAGGACAACGTTCTTGCCGCGATAATCGCTCAAGCGGACGGTTTGCTCCATGTGGCTGGTGAGGGTGAAATCGGGGGCCGCTTGTCCAATCGAGAGTGCCATGGGTACCTCCTGAAGCATGATTTGAGCCAATCGTAACTGCCAGCCGTATGCAGCCTTCTTGTGGCCTTGAGTCTATCACACAAATTTTGCAACTGCCTACCCTCCCGCAGGTTTTGGCGCAATATCCAAGCCAGAAGGCGTCTCCGTGATTGTCGGTATTGCTTGCCGGCCCCGTTCTAACCTGCGGGAGGGTTAAGGGTAGGCAATTACAAAAAATCTTGCTTATCCTGTACATCCTGTTTCATAACTCTATGTTTGCCATTGTTGGAAAGGGTATCTTCGGATAGGCGGTTGCTAAATTTCTCTAAAAGCCAGCCTTCCCCTCATGGGATTTACGCTGTTGCTGGCAGGTGCCTTGCGCCAACAACGCTTGAGCAGCGTACCTTTCAAAGAGCAACTTGATCCTGGTCTGCTTTGCAGGCTTTTAAAACTGTTAACTGCGCCGGCAGATTCGCGTATAAAATAGTTACAGCGTACCTTTGACCGGCCTGGTCTCATGAATATCTTGACTTTGCCAAAACTCCTGTGTATTGAACATGACCCTGCTCTGCGGGCGCGTCTGCGCGGACTTTTGGAGAGCCATTACCTGGTACTGGAGGCGGGCAGCGCATTAGACGGGATTGAACTGGCCAAGAATACGCTCCCCGATATCGTCTTGCTGGAGATGAATCTGCCGCAAATGACCGGCCTGGAGGTCGCCACCCTGCTCAAGAGCATTGTCCCAGATGCGCCGCTGGTGGCGCTTTCGGCGGATATTTTGCCGGAGGCGCGCGCCCGCGCGCTGGCAGCCGGCTTTGCCGGGCTGATCACCCGTCCCATTGACGAAGCGACCTTGCTCAACGAGGTCAACGATTACTTTCATGGCAAGCGTGAGGAACTGGCAGAGGTTGAACGTCACCTGCGCGCCTATCAATCCGAGTTGGTTGAACACCTTGAAGCCAAAGTGCGCGACCTGACGCGGGCTTTCATCCAGAACCAGAATCTACGCGAGCAAAACCAACTTATCATTGACGCTCTCATTCGCCGCCAGCAAATGCTGGAAGCCGGCGCGCGCGTCAGCCATGATATTACTTCTATTCTCAACCTGAACGATTTGTTGAATGCTGCAGTGGATACGATCTGCAGTGAGTTTGGGCTGTATTACTCCGGTATCTTTCTCCTCTCTGAAGATAAGGTCAGTCTCCAACTCCAAGCCGGGCATGGCGAGGCCGGGCGTTTGATGCTTGAAAGGCGCTTTTCCCTGCCGGTGGATGAACACTCCATGATCGGGCGGGCTGTTCTGCACAAGGAAGCCCAGATTGCTTTGGATGTGGATGGTCAGCCCTCGCGTTTTCAAAACCCGCTTTTGCCAGAAACGCGCTCTGAAATGGCCCTGCCGCTCATTTTCAAGGATGAAGTCCTGGGGGCATTGAGCGTACAGAGCGCGGAACTGAATGCCTTTTCTGAAGAAGATGTCACCGCCTTGCAGTCGCTGGCCGATCAGATTGCGATTGCGATTCACAATGCCCAACTCTTGCGCCGGCTGGAAGCCGCCAACCAGGAACTCCTGCGCAGCAAGACATTTGAGGCCATTGCTACCGCCACCGGCGAGGCCATTCACTGGGTGGGCAACAAGGCCGCTCCTGTGCCGGGAGCGGCGGAGCGTTTACGCGAAGACCTGACACGTCTGCTGGCCGTGTTCTATGCCATCGCCCGCAATCCCGATTCCCCTTTGCAGAGCCTGGGACAGTCTCTGTTCGAAGAGGCGCAGTCGATGGGCATAGATTTGTCTGCCCTGGCTGGCGGTTTGGAATCCATGCCCGAAGCGCGCCGCAGCGTTGTCTTGAACCTGGATTCGATGTTTGAAGACCTGCAAATCATTGAAGAAAGCGCCAGGACCATCCTGACGATCAAGGAAGATTTGATCGGCCCGGCGCGCCGCCGCAATCCGGTTGCCTTCTCGCTGAGCGATGAATTGGAACGCTTGATCAAAAATATGGGCCTGCCCGACAATGTCATCCTCACCGATTGGAAGACACCCCTTCCGCCTGTTTTTGGCGATCCACGTCAGATTGATCAGGTCTTCAACAACCTCATCAAAAACGCCTGGGAAGCGCTTGAAGGCCACCCATCGCCAGAGATTAAGGTCCGCCTGTCGGTTGGGCCGGAGCCGGGCTTTTTGCTGGCCTGTGTCCAGGACAACGGACCGGGCATTCCGCCCGAAGTGCTGGAAAAGATTTGGGTCTCGTTTTTTACCACCAAAGGCCACAAGGGCGGCACCGGTTTAGGACTGCCGGCCTGTATGGAAATTGTCCGCCAGAACGGCGGGAAGATTTGGGTTGAAAGCCGGCCTGGTCAGGGTGCCAGTTTCTATGTCACCCTGCCGCTGGCCAGCCCAGCAGCAACGGAGGAGTGAACCGTATATGACCACAATTTTGCTTGTTGACGACGAACGCCTCGTTCAGCGCAGTCTTGAAAAGACGCTCTTGCGCGCTGGCTTCGAGGTGCTGACGGCCGGCGACTGCGCCTCTGGCCTGGAAACTTTTGCCGCCAATGCCGCATCCGTTGACGTGGCTGTGCTCGACTTGAACATGCCCGGCTTTGATGGTCTGCTCAAGCCAGATGCCGGCCTCGACCTGCTCCAGCGTCTGTTGGAGCAGAAACCCGCCCTGCCTGTTATCGTCCTGACCGCTTATGATGAGGTCGGCAAAGCCAAAGACGCGGTGCAGATGGGTGCCCGCGCCTACTTCGTCAAAGGCCGTGAACAGGGTCTGGTGGAACTGATCAACCAGATTCTGGCTTAATTGTAAAAACCGCTCTCACGATTTTTATGAGGAGAATATTTATGCCTAAATCTACCGAAACCAACCGCCAGGCCCGACTTCTGGAGGCGGCTTCGCGCGTCTCGCGCAGCATCGCCTCTATCCTGGACCTGAACCTGCTCCTGCAACGCACCGTGGACATCATCTGTGATGAGTTCAATTTCTACTACGCAGGCGTTTTCCTGGTGGACGAAAGCGGCGACTGGGCTGTGCTGCGTTCGGGCCGCGGCGACGCCGGACGCGCCATGCTTGCCGAAGGTCACAAACTGGCCATAGGCGGCAACTCCATGGTCGGCGCCGCGATTGCCGAACGGCAGGCGCACATTGCCCTGGATGTAGGCGAGGAGCGCGTTCACTTCAAAAACCCGCATTTGCCGCTCACCCGTTCCGAAATGGCCTTGCCGCTCATTGCCGGCGAGGAGGTCATCGGCGCTTTAACCGTACAAAGCGAGCAGGAGTCTGCTTTCAAGCAGGAGGATATCGCCGCGTTGCAGACCATGGCCGACCAACTGGCGGTAGCCATTCAGAACGCGCATTTACATCGCAAGAACCACGATTTGCTGCGTCAGGCCGAGCGCCGTGCCCGTTTGCTCAAAGCCGCCAATCAGGTCGGCAAGGAGGTCACCTCTATTTTGGACCTGGACGTCCTGCTGCCAAAGATGGTGGATACCATTTGTGAAGCCTACGGTTTTTATTACGCCGGAATTTTCCTGCTGGATGAAAGCGGTAAGTGGGCTGTCCTGCGCGCGGGCCATGGCGAGGCCGGCAGGGCCATGCTGGCTGCCGGACACAAACTGGAAGTCGGCGGGGATTCGATGATTGGCACCTGCATTCGCCTTGGGGAGGCCCGCATCGCGCTGGACGTTGGAGAGGAACGTGTCCATTTTAAGAATCCACACCTGCCGCATACCCGCTCCGAGATGGCCTTGCCTTTGCGCTACGGCGATAAAATGCTGGGCGCGGTGACCGTTCAGAGCGTGGAAGAACGCGCCTTCAATCCAGACGACATTACCACGCTTCAGACGATGGCCGATCACCTGGCGGTAGCCGTCCAAAATGCCTATACCCTGCAGGCATTAAAGCAGGCGCATGCCGAGATTCTGCGCAATAAGGTCTATGAAGCCCTCACCGCTTCTACCACCGAGGCCATTCACTGGATTGGCAACAAAATTGTCCCCATGACCATGACCATCCGCCGCATGCAGGACGAATTGGCCGCTGGACAGGTGGACAAGGCCTCTCTTGCAGAAGACCTGGATTTGCTGGCCGAAAGCGCCGAACAGATTGTGCAGGTGAAGGAACAACTTATCGGCCAGGTGCGCGACCAAAAACTGCGCCCTGTCTTGCTGGCAGATGTCCTGCGCACGGCGGCGCTCCAGCGCGGTGTCCCGCTGAAGATGCTTAAAACAAAGATCGCGCCTGAGGCTGCCTATGTGACCGCCGATTCGACCCAACTGGTGCGTGCCCTGGGCAACTTCCTGCAAAACGCGGTTGAAGCCGGGGCCAGGCAGATCGTCGCCGAAGCAGGCCCGGGGTCCGAAAAAGAGACGCTCAGCCTGGTGCTGCGCGATGATGGCGCGGGCATGTCTGCTGAGATGCTGTCCAAAGCCTGGACGCCGTTTGCGACCAGCAAGCCGGGTCACACCGGGCTGGGGTTGCCCGCTGCCCTGCACGTCATCACGCAGTTGATGGGACGGGTTGAGATTGAGAGCCAGCCCGGTCAGGGAACGACCATCACGATGACGCTGCCGGTGGCGCATCCTTCGCAGCCGCAGGCGGCGGCAGATGCCCCCACGTCTGTATTCTTGGTGGACGACGATGACGAGTGGGCAAAGTTCCTCGGCCGGGCGCTGGGTCAGGCCTTGAGACGCGGCGTTGAGATTGACCCGCAGGCGGATCTGATTCTGGTGGAAGAGTACCTGGAAGGTCAACCGTTGGAGCAGGTGCTGGAAGCGGTGCGTAAGGCTGGCGTGGGCGCGAAAACGCTCATCGTCACTGCGGCACTCAATGTTGACCGCATGACCGGCTACTTGAAGCAGGGCGTGCGCGACGTTGTGCTCAAACCCTATACTCCCGAAGAAGTGCCGGCATTATGGCGCTAGGAAGGCGCTGGCAGCCTGGCTCAAGGCAAAATTTTTCTTTTGAGGTAACTACCTGCCCTCCCGCAGGTTTTGGCATTTTAACCTGCGGGAGGGTTAAGGGCAAGCAATTACCTTTTGAGCCTTTTACCCTACAATGACTCTCACCGCTGCGTTGCTGTTGATTGTCTCTGCTGCTGCCCATGCCGGTTGGAACCTGCTGGGCAAGCGCGGCCAACCGTCCCTGGCTTTCATGCTGGCGGCCAATACCTTTGGCCTTTTGCCGCTCCTGCCGATGGTTGTGGCGAACTGGCACGGCCTGGCTTTCTTCTCGCCGCGAATCTGGCTGTACCTGGCCCTGACCGCGGTCTGTCAGGCGGTTTATTATGCTGGCCTGGCGGGCGCTTACCGTAACGGCGATCTTTCCATTGCCTATCCATTGGTGCGTTCCATGCCGGTGATCTTGGTGGCGTGTGTCACCGCAGTTCTCGGGCTGGGGAAGCCGCTCAGCCTGCAGACCGTGATCGGGATTCTGGTCGTTGTTGGGGGCAGTTTCGTCCTGCCGATGCGCTGGTTTTCCGATTTCCGTTGGAAGAATTACCTCAATCTATCCAGCCTGATGGCGCTTGTCGCTGCGCTGGGGACAACCGGATATTCCATCCTTGACAGCGAGGCGCTTCGGATTTTGAGACAGTCGGCCGGCCAGCAGATGGCGGGCGTCCAGATTACCATCCTCTATGCGTTTTGGGAGGGCTTGCTTTCGTCGGTGTGGCTGGGACTTTTGCTGACAACGCGCCGCTCCGAACGTCAGGAATTGAGCGGCTTACGGCGCGCGGACCTCTGGCGGGCCGGCCTGGTCGGTTTGGGCCTGTGCGTTGGGTATGTGCTGGTCTTGATTGCCATGGGCTATGTCAGCAATGTCAGTTATGTGGTCGCTTTTCGGCAATTGAGCATTCCCCTGGGGGCTTTGCTGGGGGTGCTGGTCTTGAAAGAGCCGCACCCCCAGCCAAAACTTGTTGGCGTTGCTGCCATCTTTGCCGGGCTGGTGCTGGTTGGGACGGGATAGTCGCCGGCCGGCGGCTTTGGTCGCCTGCAGGTCTGCGCCGCGTCAGGGTTTAACCGTCTTACTGCGGCTGACGCAGGTCCCGCCGCCGCCGTCAGCCGTACACAGGGTGACGGTAATTTTCAGGTTGTGTCCGCTGGGGTCATAAGCAAAATCATTGCTCTGCACGTAACCGGTCTCGCCGCTATCCAGCGTCGGCATCGGCGCGCCGCCGATGCAACCCTGCCAGGCTTCGAAACTGTCATATACCGCGCTGCCAATCGTCTTGTCTTTGGCAGGATCGTATACCTTGATACTAATCGATTCAAAGGCCTGTGTGCCGGTATTCTTGACCTTAACAGACACATACCAGCCCACACACTTATCTACCCGCACAGAGACAATAGAAAAATTGGGCGAGGGGGTGGGCGTGGGCGGCGGCGTCAAAACCGGCAAGCCGGCCGGACTGCCGCTCAGCGTGGCATACTTGCCCCATATCCAGCAAAAACTGCCGGCCTCATCGGGGTTGCGCACGTACCAGTACTCGCCCTGTCCTTCCCAGCCGACCACCTCGGTGGTTTCGCCCACCAGCAGAGCGCCCACGTAATCATACACCTTCCCCGGCCCAGAGCGGCAATTGGTCGGCACAGAGACGCTGACAAGCAACGTCCCTGGCGTGGCCGAAAACAACGGCAAGGGGGTGGGTGTGAGAGATGGCGTGGCCGAAGGAAATGGCGAAGCGGTTGACTGGGGTGGTGCCAGCGCCGTCAGAGTCTGTGCTATGGCGGCCTGCATATCCGCGGCGGTGGGTGTGGCTGCGGGGTTAAACAGGGCAATGGCCGTCAGGGTTTGAGCAACAGCCGCCTGAATATCCGGCGATGGGGCAGGCGTGGGCGGGAGGAACGGTTGAAATTCAAGTGGCAGGGTGCAGGCCAGCAGGGCCGCCGTCAGCGCCAGCACGGTCAAAACAAGGGGCCGATTTCGTTTCATACGCTGCTCCTTATGCTGTTGGGACGCCGCGTTGCAGGTCTTTGTTCCCGCTAAAAAAAACAGGGACGGCGGGGTTTGTGCCGTCCTTGTGAATTTCAATCTGCCGCGCTGCTCTCGGGAATGTCGGTCCACTGAGAGGAGCCGCCATCCGTTATCGGTTCGCTTCTGAACCGGTTGAGGGTGAAACCCGTCCCGGCAGGAATCAACTTCCCGATGATGACGTTCTCCTTCAACCCGTAGAGAGGATCGGTGCTGGAGGCAATGGCCGCCCCTGCCAGCACCTTGATGGTGTGCTGGAAGGACGAAGCCGAGAGGAACGATTCGGTGCTGAGCGAAGCCTTGGTCACGCCCAGGAGCACTTCCACCACTTTGGCCGGCTGCTTGCCCTCGGCCAGCATCTTTTCGTTCACCCGCCGCAATTCCAGCCGGTCCACAATGTCGCCCGGCAGGAAGTGCGTATCGCCCGGCCGCAGCACCTGCACCTTGCTGAGCATCTTGCGGATGATGACCTCAAAGTGTTTGTCATGGATGTTCTGGCCCTGTGACCGATAGACCTTTTGGATTTCGGTCATCAGGTACATTTGACAGCGTTCGCGGCCCTGAATGCGCAGGATGCGGTGAGGGTTGAGCGAGCCTTCGGTCAGCGGCTGACCAGCGATCACTTTGTCGCCGTCCTTCACCAGCAAACGCGAGGTGGCCGGGATTTCATATTCCTTTTCCTCGCGCTGTTCATAGGAAACGTAAACTTCGCGGCCTTCAATGCGCACGCGTCCGCCATGCTGGGCGCTGATCACGGCCTCGTCTTTCGATGCAATGACGTCGCCGGCCTTGATCTCGCCCTCGTCTTGGACCATGATCTGCCATTCGTCGGGGATGGCATACTGGTCGCTTACCATTTCACTGTGTTCCACCCTGACCATACGCACATCGGTGTAGCGTTCAGAGACTTTGATCCGCACCGTGCCGTCAATTTCGGCAACCACGGCTTCGCCCTTGGGGGTTTTGCGGGCTTCAAAGAGTTCTTCCACGCGCGGCAGACCGGTGGTGATGTCGCCGCCGGCAGCCACGCCGCCGGTGTGGAAGGTGCGCAGGGTCAACTGGGTGCCGGGCTCGCCAATGGACTGGGCGGCCACAATACCCACTGCCGCGCCGAGTTCGACCATCGTGCCGCGTCCCAGGTCAATGCCGTAGCATTTGGCGCAGATGCCATGCGTCAGTTCACAGGTCATTGGCGAGCGTACCTTGACCTCGGTCAGGCCGGCGGCTACGATGCGGCGGGCAGCCTCGTGGTCAATGATGTCATCCCGCTCAAGCAAGACTTCTCCGGTTGTGGGGTCAATAATCCGCTCTGCAGCCAGGCGGCCATACAGGCGTACCCGCATGGATTGTCCCGCCACGTCGTCTGCCTTGCGGATGTAGATGCCCTCTTGGGTGCCGCAGTCGTACTCGTTGATGATGACATCTTGGGCAATATCCACCAGACGGCGGGTCAGGTAACCGGCATCCGCCGTGCGGAGAGCCGTATCGGCCAGACCTTTGCGCGCGCCGTGGGTGGACATGAAGTACTCCAGCGCCGTCAGCCCTTCGCGGAAGTTGGAGCGAATCGGGTAAGGGATAATACGACCCGACGGGTCGGCCATCAGGCCGCGCATACCGGCCAGTTGCGAGATGGGACCAAAACCGCCTTTTGTCGCTCCGGAGTTGGCCATGGTCGAAAGGTTCCCGGTCGGGTCCATGTGTTTCTTGACCGCTTTGGCCACCTCGTCGGTGGTCTTCTGCCAGATTTCGATGATGCGTTCGTTCTGTTCCTGTTCGGTTAGCAGGCCGCGTCGGAAGTCGCGCTGGACGAGTTCTACTTCTTTCAGCGATTGTTCGATAATCTCTTCTTTGCTGGGCGGGATGCTGATATCGCCCACTGCCAGGGTGGTGCCGGAACGCATGGCAAATTCAAAGCCAAGCGCCTTGATGTGGTCGGCGACTTCTGTGGTCTTTTCCTGCCCGCACAGTTCGTAAACATCGGCAATCAAGTCTTTGACGCCGCCTTTTTCCAGTGGCTCATTGACAAACTGCACTTCGGGCGGCAGGATGCGGTTGAACAGCACGCGCCCAACCGTCGTCTCGATGACCCGGCTTTCCGGCTTGTCCAGGCGTGAACCGTTTTCATCGTACCAGGTATGAACCCGCAGTTTGATTTTGGTATGCACCTCGACCTGATCGAGGGCATACGCCATTTCGACCTCATCCATGTCCGCAAAGGCACGTCCATCGCCTCGATGCGGTTTCCCGTGCTGCATGGTCAGGTAGTAAATTCCCAGCACCATGTCTTTGGCCGGTGAGATAATCGGCTCGCCATCGGCCGGTTTGAGCAGGTTTTTCGAAGCCAGCATGCGGTCGCGCGCTTCTTGGACCGCCTTTTGCGAAAGCGGCACATGCACAGCCATCTGGTCGCCGTCGAAGTCGGCGTTGAAGGCCGTACACACCAATGGGTGTAACTGAATGGCCGAACCTTCGATCAAAATCGGCTCAAAAGCCTGAATGCCCAGCCGGTGGAGGGTGGGCGCCCGGTTCAACAAAACGGGACGGTCTTTAATGACCTCTTCGAGGGCTTCCCAGACCTCGGGCCGGTTGCGCTCGATCAGGCGGCGCGCGCCTTTGACGTTGGCGGCATAGTTATGCTCAACCAGGCGGGCAATGACAAAGGGGCGGAAGAGTTCCAGCGCCATGCTCTTGGGCAAGCCGCACTGATACAGTTTCAACTGTGGGCCGACCACAATCACCGAGCGGCCGGAGTAGTCCACGCGCTTGCCCAGCAAGTTGCGGCGGAAACGGCCTTTCTTGCCTTTGAGCATATCGCTCAGCGATTTGAGTTCACGCCGGCCGCGGCGCGAGAGCGCTTTGCCGCGCTGGCTGTTGTCAATCAGGCTGTCCACCGCCTCCTGCAGCATACGTTTTTCGTTGCGGATGATAACATCCGGCGCGCCCAGTTCAAGCAGGCGCTTGAGGCGGTTGTTGCGGTTGATGACGCGGCGGTACAGATCGTTCAGGTCCGAGGTGGCGAATCGACCGCCATCCAGCTGGACCATCGGGCGCAAGTCGGGGGGGATGACCGGCAGGATGGTCAGGATCATCCATTCGGGTCGGTTGCCGGAACGTCGGAAGGCTTCTACCACTTTCAGGCGGGTGGTGGCCTTCTTGCGCTTCTGTTTGCTCTTCGTCGTGCGGACTTCCTTCCAAAGTTCTTCGGCCAGTTTATCCAGGTCGAGACGGCGCAGAATGTCGTAGAAGGCTTCGGCGCCCATATCTGCCCGGAAGACTTGCCCCCAGCGCGACTTCAATTCGCGGTAGCGCGCCTCGCTCAAGAAGGTAAAGGGGCGCAGTTCCAGCAACTCGTCGCGCAGGCGCGAATTCTGGTTTTGACCGGCGGTGGTCTGGTCTTCAAGCACGCTGCGCAGGGCATCCATTTCGAGATCGGCTTCGGCTTTGATGCGCGCCGCCTCTGTCTTGATGGCTTCGATGTCGCGTTGCTTTTGGTCCTTGAGTTCTTCTTCCAGTGCCGTCAGGCGCTGACGAACGACCTGTTGCACTTTGCTGAGATGCGCACTGCCGACTGTCTCTCCAGCATTGACGATGATCTCGCCGGTGACTTCGAACAGGATCGTCTTCTTGACGGTTTGGCCCATCTGCTCTTGCAGCAAGGCTTCCAGCCGCTGACCTTCTTTTATGATCGGGTCAATGCTGGTGGCGATTTGTTCATCGTAACTCTGCTCGAGGACGGTGCGCCGCTGATTCAGGTCGGCCAGCGTTCGGTCGCGGCGGATTTTGATTTCGGCAATCTTGGCGTTGATTTCGGCAGCCTGTTCGCGCTCAGAGACGCTGATTTCATCTTCCAGGCGTTTGAGCGCTTTCTGGCGTGCTTCTTCATCTACGTAGGTCACAATATATTGGGCAAAGTACAGAACCCGGTCGAGATTACGGCGCGAAATATCGAGCAGGAGCCCCAGGTAGGAGGGAATGCGGCGGGTGTACCAGATGTGGGCTACCGGTGTTGCCAGGGTGATATGTCCCATGCGTTCACGCCGGACGGCCGAGCGGGTCACTTCGACCCCGCATTTGTCGCAGGTGATGCCCTTGTAGCGGGGGTTTTTGTACTTGCCGCAGTAACATTGCCAGTCACGCGTAGGCCCAAAAATGGCTTCGCAGAACAAGCCGTCTTTTTCCGGCCGCAGGCGGCGGTAATTGATTGTTTCGGGTTTTAGTACCTCACCATATGACCAGGAGCGAATTGTCTCCGGTGAGGCAAGGCTGATGCGCAGTGCGGTAAGGCCCTTGGTTTCCACAGCATCTTCTCCTTGTTCCTACATAAAAAATTAGCGGGTTGCTCTGCGAGCGCGTCTCGGAATACCAGTTCGCACAAGAGACACACAAAGACAAGCACTGTAAGGCACTTTCGCCTCAAGTGCTCGTCTATAGCCGCTTGTCTATTTTTATCCAATGTGTGGCTATTTTATCGGCTTTGGTGGGTTGAGTCAAGATTAAAACAAATCCGATTCCCAAACCAGTATCAGGTTTTGGCGGGCTGGAAGCCTGCCCGGCTTTGTGACGATAGACGTTGGCAGGAAAGTCACTCGAATTGCAGCAGATGCAGCACATCGGCCAGGGCGGCTGCAAAGATCTCTTGCATGATTTCCTCGCTGACCTGATATGGCCCGCCAAACGAGCCGTCGCCATAGACCTCACGGCTGGTCTCTGTATCCATGATGGCGCTGGGTACGTGCGGAGGGTTTTTGCTCTCTTGTGGCAAATCCGCAACGCGGGTGAAAGGAAAAGCCTCCAGCCAGTTGGCGTGGGCAGGCTTGATTTCGTATTTCTCAGCCACTGCCTCTACGCTGTGAGAGGTCCACCAATCGTACCAGTTCAATTTCAAGTGGGGGTACTGGTTAATGATGTCATTCAGATGCGCCCTGGCAGGGACGTTGCCGCCATGCCCATTCAGAATCAAAATGCGCCGGAAGCCCTGTTTGTAAACTGAGCGGATGAGGTCTTCAACAACGGCCAGCAGTGTGCCAACTCGCAGGCTGAGCGTGCCGGGATAGGCCAGGAAGTAAGGCGAGACTCCAAAATTCAGGGGCGGGGCAACCAGCACCCCGCTGCGTTGAGAGGCAGCGTCGGCCAGTGCCAGCGGAATCTTGATATCGGTCAGCAAACTCAGGTAGCCGTGCTGTTCACAGGCACCCAGCACCAGCATCAGGCGGTCTTCTTTCTCAAGATAGGCTTCCACATCCATCCAGTTCAGGTCTTCCAGGCGCATGAGGTTTCTCCGCAGGGTGATTAATACTATGGTGAGTAAACTCTATTATAATTTAGTCGCCAGTGTGATTACCTGTCGCATGACGCCTTGAGTTTTTGGGAACATCCACAGCCTTCTAAAGCGGGCTTGGATGTGTTTTGTAGCCTATGGCGGGTCGGGACAGGTAGCGACTGCCAATCTAAATTTTGGAAAGGTTTGGTTTTCCTTTTGACACAATCTACGTTCCGCGTCCTGATGGTGGCTGCCTGCCCGTTTCCATATCCGCGTGGCACGCCGGTTCGCATTTTGCGTATGGCCGAGACGATGGCCTCGCTTGGGCATGAGGTGCATGTGGCCACCTATCATCTTGGTCAGACGGAGATTCCTCTCCCGTTTCACGTCCATCGCATCGTCAATTTCAGGCTGTATGACAAGGTAACGCCGGGTCCTACATACTTCAAACTCTTTGTTCTGGATGTTTTGCTGGCGCTCAAGGTCCTTGCCCTGGTGCGCCGTTATAAGTTTGACATTGTCCATGCTCACCATTATGAAGGCCTGCTGGCGGCTTTGCCGCTTCGTCTTTTGACGCGCCTGCCGGTCATCTTTGATTCGCACACCCTGCTGGAAGGAGAACTTCCTTTCTACGACTTGCACCTGGGGCGCAACCTGAAACGTCAGGTGGGTTTGTGGCTGGATCGGACCATGCCGCGCCTGGCGCATCACGTGATTGCGGTTTCTGAGAGCATCGGCCGCTGGTACGTTGAGCAAGCCGGCCTGCCGCCGGAGAAACTGTCGATTATCCCCAATGGGGTTGAGATTGAGCATTTTTCACGCGCCGGACAGGGCAATCAACACCAGGGCATCATTTTGGGCTTTTCGGGGAATGCGGCTGAATATCAGGGGGTGGAGCATATGTTGCGGGCGTTTCACCGCCTGAGCCGCCATTACTCTGATATTGCGCTGCATCTCTATTCCTCAGATAATTTTAGCGCTTATGATGATTTGATTGCAGCCCTTGGCATTCGCGAGCGTATTCGTATCATTCCAACAGACTTTGCTAATCTCCCAGAACGCCTTGCCGAAGCAGACATTTTGCTCAACCCGCGTTGGAGCGGGGATGGTTACCCGCTTAAACTGCTTAACTACATGGCAGCCGGCAAAGCAGTGGTCAGTTTTCGGGGTACGGCCCACGATTTGCGTCATATGGAAACCGGTTGGATTGTAGAGCAACCCAATCCAGATGACTTTGCAGATGGCATTCAGTATCTGATTGAACACCCAGACGTACGTCGCCAACTGGGACAAAACGCGCGCAAGTTCATTGAGGAGCATTTCACCTGGCGGCTGCGCGGCACAGCCTTGACCGATTTGTATGTCAAATTACTGAATCGGTCTGACAGATAACGGCGCTCCCTTTATCTGTTCTGGCAGGAGCGGGAGGTAGCATGGTAGAAGAGAACCGCAAAATCAGTGAACTTCTAGAAAAAATTGCCAGTTTGGAGAAATTGCGTTCTGAACTGGGGGATGAGATTGTAGATCAGAAGATTGCTGCTCTCCGACTGCAGGTGCAGGCCATTCGCGCCGGTGGATCGTTGGTTCAAGGCGACGTGGAAAGCGGCGGCGATTTTGTCGGCCGTGACCAGACTGTTCGGGCAGGCGACCAGGGAATTGCCATCAAAGGCGATATTTCAGATAGCACGGTCATCCATGCTCAGACAGTGGTGCTGGCCGAACGTCTCTGGCGCGGACTTGAGTCCTCTCTACCGGCAGTGGATCTGCAGAAGGCTACCCGTGCTTATCTCGACTATTTGATTGACCGGCATTATTACCTGAATCTGAAAGGGATGGGCGTTTCTGACCGCATCCCGCTGCGTCTGCGCCTGCTGGACTTGTATGTGCCGCTCAAAGCCCGCCTTGAACTGCCTGAAGGCGAGACCTGGAAGCGCGATTTGCGCCTGGCCGGCCGCCTGGCAGCCACAGAACGTCAACAGCCCCTTCACCTGGGCAACCCTGTGCCGGTTCTCGAAATTTTGCAGGAAAATTCCGGCTTGATTGTCTTAGGCGACCCCGGCGCAGGCAAGACGACCTTCCTGAAATATCTGGCTCTCTCTCTGGCCGGGGGAAACGGCCACGAGACCGGTTTGGGCGACCGCCTGCCGATTCTTTTGCCGCTGGCAGCGTATGCCAATGCTTTGCAGAAAAACGATGTGCGCCTGGACGATTTCATTGCCGAGTACTTTTCCGGCATCGGCGCCGATCTGCCGATTAGTGCCATGCTGGCCGAGGCATTACAGGCCGGCCGGGCTCTGATCCTGCTGGACGGTTTGGATGAGGTGAAAGACCTCAATCTGCGCAATACGGTGGTTGAGCGGGTGGTAGATTTTTACGCTTTTCACCGCCGTCAGGGAAACAAATTTGTCATCACCAGCCGCATTATTGGTTACCGCGCCGTGCGTCCCGCGGCAGAGGGACTGATTGAATGCACGCTGGTGGACTTCGACGATAACGAAATTTCCTTGTTTGTTGAACGTTGGATGACTGCGCTGGAAAAACAGGCTCAGGGGGATACGCAAGTCGCTCAAGCGGATGCCGAAAGCGACCGCCGCGAGTTGATGGACGCGATTTATGAGAATCCGGGCATTCGCCGCCTGGCGGCCACTCCTCTTTTGCTGACCATTCTGGCGCTGGTGAAACGTCAGGGGGTGACCCTGCCCGAACGCCGTGTCCAGTTGTATGACCAGTATGTTTCGACACTGCTCTCCACCTGGAACCGGGCGCGCAGTCTGAGCGGACGTGCCCCCGGTCGCGACCTGGACGAGGTGCAAACGGTGCGTATTCTGGCGCCTTTGGCCTTATGGATGCATCAGGTCAACCCTGGCGTTGGCCTGGTCAAGCGCGAGGATCTGCGCCGTAAACTGGAAGAGTTATTCGCCGAGCGCGGTGATGCCAATCCTCAAGCCGCTGCCATTCAATTCCTGCAAGATGTGCGCGAACATTCTGCCCTTTTGCTGGAACGCGGCCCCGGAGAATATGGCTTCATTCACCTGACCTTTGAAGAGTATCTCTCGGCAGTAGCGATTGCCCTGCAGGCGCAAGGCAATGCCCACTTGATTGCTCAATTCCTGGCAGCGCATATCGGCGACGCGGCCTGGCATGAAATCTCGCTGCTGACCATCGCCTACATTGGCATCCGCCAGCAATTGCCCAAAGTGGCCGGCGAAGTGATCCAACACTTGCTTAAGGAGTTACCGGGCTTGCCCGGTCAGGCGGCTGTGCTGGCCGGCGAGGCTGTGCTGGATACCTGGCCAAGCGGTACCTCGCCGGAGAGCAAGGAACAGGTGGTCAAGGCGCTTATTCCGGCCATGCAGGATGGCGCCGTGCGGACAGATTTGCGCAGGCGTTCGGGTTTGCTGCTTGGACGGCTGGGCTGGCGGCCCCAAGACCTGGGGCGCTTTGTGGAAGTGCCGCCGGGTAAATTCTTGTTTGGCCCGCGCAAAGAAGAAAAGGAAATCCCCTATCCCTACTGGATTGCCAAGTACCCGGTCACCAACATCCAGTTTGCCCGTTTTGTGCTGGCGGGCGGTTACCATCAACAAGACTTGTGGAGCGAGGACGGCTGGGATTGGCGCACAGGCGCTTATGATGAGCGGGCACTGGAGGCCATTGAACGCGACTGGCTGGAGCATCGCCCGCCGGAGCGCCGTTCTGAACCCTACTTCTGGCATAACATTGATTTGGGCAATCCCATCTTTCCGGTGGTGGGCATTAACTGGTTTGAAGCCGAGGCCTATTGCCGCTGGCTGTCCACGCAGATTGTCGCCAGGCCGGCCGGTTACACCGTTCGGCTGGCCACCAGCCTGGAATGGGAACGCGCCAGCCGAGGCGTAGAAGGATTCGAGTACCCGTGGGGTGAAGGCTTCCACAAACAGAACGCCAATACCTGGGAAGCCATGACCGACCAATCCTCCAGCAACAGCGGCACAACGGCTGTCTGTACCTATCCGCAAGGGATGAGCCCGGTGGGCGCCTGGGATATGAGCGGCAATGTTTGGGAATGGACGGCAACGTGGTATGATGAAGACAAACGCTACCGCGTTGTGCGCGGCGGTTCGTGGATTGGCTACCAATGGTTTGCCCGCAGTTCATTCTGCAATTGGTCCATTCCGCTGATGTTCAATGATGATTTGGGATTCCGAGTCGTTATTGCCCCGCAGGACGGGGCCGATAGTTAAGGAGGCTGTATGGCAGATAAAAAACAAGGCGGCGATTATGTTGGCCGCGATCAAAAGATTTCGGCCGGAAACGGCAGCGTGGTTATCGGCGGCAATGTAACCGGCAGCACGATTATCACCGGTGACCGCAATGTAGTCTCAACCGGCGCAAACTTCTTCTTGCCGATTTATCAGGCCGTAGAAGAGAAAAAAGACCTGCCGCCGGATGCCAAAGCCGATTTGAAGGCCGAAGTCCAAGAGTTGGAATCTGAAGTCAAAAAAGGTGACCAGGCCGATGAGTCTTTCCTGGCCCGCCGCTTGCGCAATATTCGACGCATTGCTCCTGATATTTTGGAGGTCGTCACGGCTACCCTGACCAATCCGGCGGCCGGCTTTAGCCTGATTGTCAAAAAGGTGGCCGAAAAAGCCAGGGCTTCGGCCGATTAGAGATCCGAATCGGCTTTTTTGCGCAGGCCCTTGACCTGCGCCTGAAGGAAGTGAAAAAATGAATACCAAAGGGCGTCTTTTTTGGACGGTTGGCCTTCTGCTGACCGTGTTGACCGGCTGCACTCTGCCGCGGAGCAATCCGCCAACGCCGCTGCCCACCTTTTTCCTGCCGGATACGCCCACCATGCCGCCGCCATCGGAGACGCCGGTCTTTGCTACTTTGCCCGCTCCCACCGAAACGGCCACGCCTCTCCCCGCAGTTCCCTCCTCTTTTCCGACTACTGTTGCTCCTTCGCCTTCCCCCGCCGGCAATATTTTGCCCGACTCACCCTCCGGGCCGTATGCCGTGGTGGGCGTGGAACCCAACGACGTGCTCAATATCCGTTCTGGCCCTGGCGTACAAAACGGCGTGATTGACACCTTTCCGGCGGCTTTTACCGGCATTCAGCGCAGCGGGCCATCGGCCAACGTGGACGGCGCTTTGTGGGTAGAAGTCGAGCGGGCAGGCGGGGGCCGCGGCTGGGTCAATGACCTTTACCTGACGGAATACCTGCCTCAGACAACCACCTGTGACCCGCAGGTGATGACCTTGCTGTCCAATCTGGAACGTGCTGTAAACACTGCCGATGGCGTCTTGCTTGCCTCTCTCGTCAGCCCCAAGCATGGCGTGGACGTTTGGGCTTATCGCAGCGGCGTGCCGATTAACTTCGATAGAGCGCATATCCGCTGGGTGTTTGATAGCACCTACATCCACGCCTGGGGCATGCATCCGGCCAGCGGCCTGGAGGTGAGCGGCTCCTTCCGCCAGGTCATTCTGCCCATGCTGCAGGATGTCTACGCGGCCGGCTATGAAATTCGCTGTAATGAACGCGGCGTGCCCGCCTGGAACATCAGCGCCTGGCCGGAGAGATATACCAACTACCACGTCTATAAAATTTACAAGCCCGGTTCCCCCGGCGTGGATTTGGACTACCGCATTTGGCTGGCAGGCATTGAGTACCTGGGTGGACGTCCCTACCTGACTGTTTTGATCAATTTCATCTGGACGCCCTGACCTCAAGGCGCAGTGCGGCGGATAATTGTGAAAGTGATCCCCTCCCGCTCAATGCGGGCCACCTCTGGGGCTTGGGGGTAATATTCCAGGTCCCAGTTGTAGCGCGTGGTAATCACCACATAATCGGGCTCTGACTCCACAATTTTTAAGTCGGCTCGGGCAAACGGCTCAAAGGTGTGACTCGGCCCGATAACCTGCACGCGCGCTTTCGGTTCTGCCAGATCGTTCAACAGGCGCGCGGCTTCGCGAAAAGAGGTGGCCCAGTAATCGGCCTCATAGCGGCGAAAGACTTCTCCGGCAAACTGATTGTAGTACACATACTCGTATGGATGCAGGCGCGCCATCGCCGTCACCCCCGGCAGGGCCAGGATGAGCAGCAGAGCGGCGCGCCAGGGTACCTGCCGCGGGCGGGTGAACAGTTCGTCTAACGCTGCGCCGGCCAGCAGAAAAACCGGCGGCAGGATGAACAGAACCTGGCGAAAATTATCGTACAGCGAAGTGCCATGAACGATGAAGATGGTCAATGGCAGGATGAACCAGCCCAACGTAAGGAAAAGCAAGCCGCCGGCCTTGCGGTTCCGCACCCACTTCAGGCCTGCTACCGTTAAACCGGCTGCGGCCAGCACCCAGACCGGTTCCGTTAACTGCAAGGCCAACAGGGTGGGCAGATAGGCGGCAGGAATTTGGTCGGCAGCATAGTAGACGCCATCAAACAGCACACGTCCGCGCCAGGGGAAAGCCGACATGACTCTCAGCCCATCCAGAAGGCGTTCCACCGGTCCGCCCCACAGATAGGGCCAGGTGCAGTACATGGCGGCGGCCCCCAGCGCGCTGTAGACCAGGATCCCGGCCCAGGCTTTGCGGCCATACCGTCCCAGCAGGTAAACGGCCACCAGCAAACCGGCCAGCGGTCCGGCAATGCGCATCGAGGTGGTAAAGCCGACGGCAAAACCGGCCAGTAAGACCGGCCAGCCGGCCAGAGACAAAGCGGCTGCAAAATGCCGGCGGTACAGCCACAACAGACCTGCCGTGCTCAACAGGGTGTAGGCCGCGCGCAGGCGCAGGAAGAGGAGAAAGAGTTTTTGAGCATAAACTGCGGCAGGAACGGTGTTCATGTCTTCGGCAATTTGCGCCAGCACCCGGCCGGCCAGGGAGGTTGGCGCGGCGTAGGCGGTTGCTATCAGGCTGCTCAGGCCGTTGCGGATGATGGCAACGCCGGTAAAAAGCATCAGGATAGAGACGGCCCAGATAACGGTAGCAGGCACAAGTCTTCGTTTGAGCCGGGGGGAAAGGGTTTGCCAGGCAGCGGTGACCTGTTCCCATTTTGTCGCACCGTCAGACTGTGGGGCATAGAGGTAGTCACCGGCGCGCAGGCCAAGTAAAACGCTCAGAGTAAAAAGAGCAGCAAAAGGCATGTCTTTGGGGTTGATAAAGGCGTGCCCCCAAAAGACCGGCTGACTGATGAACAGCAGGGCCGCGCCGAGAGATGCCCAGGCGCCCAGCCAGCGCCGGGCCAGGAAATAAAGGCCGATGACCCCGGCCAGGAAGGTCAGAAAGTGCATCAGGTGGCGCAGGTCAGTTACCTGCCAGGCCGGGTGGATGCGTAGGGCCAAACGCGTGAACAGTTCCGCGCTCATCACAAACGATGGCCCGTGGAAGTCCTTCACGATGCCGGTGGTCTCATCCAGTCCCTCCCACTGACCCTCGGCGCGGCCCTCGCGAAACCAGATGCCATAAGAATCAATGGCATGTCTGGCATATTGTTTGTATTGCAGGTGCTCGTCCCACGAGGCGCCGTAATGGGTCAATGTTGCCAGGCCGGCTATCAGGCTGGCTGCAATCAGAATCCAGAAAGGTAAATCGGGTTTGCGGCGGGGGTTCATCAGACTGATTTTACCTTAGGTGGGGAGCGATTCCACCTTATGGGCTATGCAAAACCGTGAGGCTTTCACCTTGTTCTGTGCTATACTTCGGTTGAGCAAGTCTTTTGTCCCCCCCTTCACTCTCAGAGAGGAGAAATATGAAAGCCAAAGTTTTTCAACCCTTTTTCTTGCTGCTGACCATTGTGGTTGTGGTTGGCCTGGCCTGTGGACCGGTTACAACGCCGTCCGAGCCGCCGGCGCAAGGGCAGCCCCCGGTGCAGGAACAACCGCCTGTTCAGCAGCCCCAGGAACAGCCGACGCAGCCGCCTCCACCCACTGAACCACCCGCGCCCAGTGCCCCTGAGTACTACACCGAAGAATGGGATACCGACAATCCCAACTGGTCGACTCAGATTGAACTGAATGCCAAGGAAGGCGACACCAGTCAGGCCAAGGTCAGTGTGGATGATGGCCGCCTGATTTTTGACCTTGGCAAGTGGCTGATTGCCTATAAGTTCTATGACGCCCATGAGTACACGGACGTAAGGATTGATGTGCGCGTGGACAACCGCGGCACCAACACCAACAATGTCTTGTTGGTGTGCCGTGTGTCGGATGAGGGACTTTACCTGGTAAACATTGCGAATAGTGGCCTGTTTGCCATGTACGCTTATGACGGCTACAAGAAGTCCTATGCCCGTATTGCCGATGGCGGTTCAAACAAGATCAAGGTTGGAAAGGAAGTCAACGATTACACGCTGGTCTGCAAGGACAAGACGCTGATCCTCTACATCAACGGTTTTGAGACTCGCAAGTATACCGACAACCAGTATGCGCTGCGCAAGGGCAAAGTCGGCGTTGGTGTTGCCTCCGAAGACCAAGTGCCGGTCCGCCTTGAATTTGAGAGCGTCACCATCAGCGAGCCGTGAGTCAAATTGCTCATCATTTTGCCGCCCTTGCGAGGGTGGCTTTTTTTGCCGCGGTGATTGGACTGGCCACTTCAATTTTCTGCTTGTAGAAATATTGTGCCCAATCAACATGGTACGGCGCGCTGTGCTGCTTTGTCAGATCGTTGGGCAGCCAGCGCGCTAAACGGCAACAGGCTGAACTTTATACCAAAACCTGCGGCAGGGCAGGCAGTTGCCGAAGCGCGGACTGCCAGGGTGAGCGATGCGCCTTGACGGGATGGCAGGCAGTCAATAAACTAAGAGAGAGGTCTGTGATGCAACAAAAAGAACTTGGTTACTTTGTGAATCGTGTATATATCTTTTTCGGCCTGTTGATTCTGGCGCTTTCGGCCTGCGCCCCGGCCGAACCTGCCCTGATTCTTGCCACCACCACGTCCACCCAGGATTCGGGCCTGCTCGATGTGTTGGTGCCAATGTTTGAGCAAGAAACCGGCTATAAAGTCCAGACGATTGCTGTTGGAACGGGCGCAGCCCTGAAAATGGGTGAGGAAGGCAATGCCGATGTCCTTCTGGTTCACGCCCCCTCTTCTGAAAAAGCCCTGATGGATGCCGGTTTCGGCAAGGATCGCTTCCTGGTCATGCACAACGACTTTGTTATCGTTGGCCCGGCCGCGGATCCGGCGGGCATCAAAGGCATGGCTGTGCTGGAGGCTTACAAGGCAATCGCTGCCGCCGGGGCTCCCTTCGTCACACGCGGAGACGATTCGGGCACGCACAAGGCTGAACTGGCCCTGTGGAAAAAGGCCGAACTTGACCCAACTACCTTCTCCCCGGACTTCTATATCTCTACCGGTCAGGGAATGGGTGCTTCCTTGTTGATTGCCAATGAAAAGGGCGCCTATATCTTTACCGATCGCGCCACGTACCTGGCGAACAGGGATAATCTCCGGCTGGTTATCTTGGTGGAAGGCGACAAAGCCCTGCTAAATGTCTATCACGTCATCACCGTCAATCCGGAGAAGTGGCCCAAGGTCAATTATGATGGCGCCATCGCTTTTGCCAGGTTCCTGACCGATCCTGAGACCCAGAAGGTCATCGGCCAATTCGGCGTGGACCAATTCGGCCAGCCGCTTTTCACTCCCGACGCGGATAAGACCGACGCGGACCTGGGTTTGTGAGTACGCGGACTGAACTGCCAAGACCAAAAAACAAAAGTCATAAAACCCTTGAGACTTTGTGTCAAATCCGGTGTATAGCATTCCAGGGCGATCCGGTGAAAGGGATTGCCCTGAATTACAATATGGGCAATGACATTCGATAGAGAACTACTCCAAATCACCCTGCTCTCACTGCAGATCTCAGGCCTTGCTACCGGCATCAGCCTGCTGATTGGCATGCCGCTAGGCACGCTTCTGGCGTTAGGCAAGTTCCCCGGGCGTTCCATTCTGCTCAGCCTGGTCAACACCGGCATGGGACTGCCGCCGGTTGTGGTTGGTCTGTTCGTGGCCATGATGCTCTGGCGGTCTGGTCCGCTGGGCGGACTTAATTTGATTTACACCCCCGCGGCTATTGTCATTGCCCAGGTCGTCATTGCCTTGCCGGTCGTTACCGGCCTGACAGCCGCCGCGCTGCAATCGCTCAACCCGCGTCTGCGCCTGCAGTTGCTCGGACTGGGCGCATCGCAGTTTCAGGTGGTGTTGGCGCTGTGGCGTGAGGCGCGCCTGCCCCTGCTGGCCGCGCTGATGGCCGGCTTTGGCTCGGTGATCTCCGAAGTGGGCGCCTCGATGATGGTCGGCGGCAACATCCGCTACCAGACGCGCGTCCTCACCACGGCCATCGTGCTGGAAACCGGCAAGGGCAACTTTGACCTTGCTATCGGCCTGGGTTTGCTCTTGCTGACCATTACCTTCCTGGTCAACTGGGCGCTGACCTGGATCCAGCAAAGAGGAGCCAGGCGATGAGCGCGCTTCTTGAAGTCAGGGACCTTGTTGTCCGCGGCGGGGAGGGCGACATTCTGCGCATTAATAGCCTGGATGTCCGGCCCGGCGAGGTGCTGGCAGTGATCGGGCCAAATGGCGCGGGCAAGAGCACCCTTCTGCTGGCGATGGCGTGCCTGATTCAGCCGGCGGAGGGCCAGATTTTGTTTCATGGGCAACGATTGGAGAAAAGAAACAGCCTGGCCTACCGCCGCCGTCTGGGGCTGGTGTTACAGGAACCGCTTTTGCAGGACATTTCGGTGGCCGACAATGTTGCCGCCGGGCTGCGTTTTCGCGGCTTGCCGCGGGCAGAGGTCGAATCCCGCGTACAGGTCTGGACTGAGCGGCTGGGAATTGCCCATCTGCGCAAACGCTCGGTCCGCGGCCTTTCGGGCGGCGAGGCGCAGCGCGTTTCCCTGGCGCGGGCGTTCGCGCTGGACCCGGAACTGCTCCTGCTCGATGAACCTTTTTCTGCCCTCGATGCACCCACGCGTTCCCGCTTGCTGGACGACTTGCAATCTTTGCTGAGTGAAACCGGCCTGACGACGGTTTTCATCACCCACGACCTGAACGAGGCCCTTCTGCTGGGCGATCGCGTGGCCGTCTTGCTGGAGGGACAGTTGCGTCAGGTCGGCCCGCCGGAGCAGGTTTTTGCCATGCCGGCTGACGCCGATGTGGCTGCCTTTGTTGGGGTGGAAACGGTCATCCCCGGTGTGGTGAGCGAGTCACGGGACGGACAGATCATTGTGGAGGCCAAAGGGCTGCACCTTGAGGCCGTGGGCGATCTTCAGCCGGGACGCGCGGTCTTCTTCTGTCTCCGCCCGGAAGATGTCACGCTCTGGAAACGCGAAACAGGCCAAAAGTCCAGTGCCCGGAACCGCTTATCCGGCCGTATCCGCCGTCTGATACCGCAGGGTCCACTGGTGCGTGTCGAAGTGGATTGTGGCTTTCCGCTTATGGCCTTGATCACACATGCTTCGGCCCAGGAATTGGGGCTGGACAAGGGGCAGGAGGTCGTGGCCGCCTTCAAGGCCAGCGCCGTCCATCTCATTCCACGCTGAGAGTTGGATCAATAGCATTAACAGGACAACCCCTGCTCTTGACGGCAGGGGTTGTCTCACAGAAAGGAGAAAAAGATGTGTCAATCGGGTCGGTAATTGGGGTTTGTCCCGGCCCAAATACATG
>JAIOAQ010000036.1 GCA_019873735.1 Chloroflexota bacterium
GGGCGGTTCGCCGCTGAAATCCACCCATAGCAGACCTTTACGGTTGCGGAGGAGAGAGATAAATTCCTGCGGATGGATTTCGGTGCGGATGGGTTGGCCGGGTGTATAGTAGAGTGAGCGAATCATTTTTCCTCCGAAGAAACCTTTTCGGCTTTACGGTTTGCGGTTTTCAGACAATCTCTCAAAGGAGCGATCTTTCCACAGAGAAATTTTAAACGATTCTATCACGCCGGCATGGAGGGTTTCTGGCAAAGGGTGTAACTGCCCACCCTCCCGCAGATTTTGGCGCAATTTCCAAACCGGAAAATGTTTCCCTGATTGCCGGCTCCGGTTAACAGCCCCGTCCTAACCTGCGGGAAGATTAAGAGTAGGCAATTACCAAAGGACACGCAAAAACAGGGCTACCGCATCTGAATCTTTTCTGCTCAATTCGACGGGGTGTAATTTATGATAAAATTTCCACTTGCACCTGTTGCCATAAGCAACAGGTGGATTGGAGGAAAGCAATGACCACTCTGCTCAAGATTGCCTGGCGTAATATCTGGCGTCATCGCCGCAGAACCATCATTATCATGCTTGCCATGGGGTTTACAATGTCTTTGCTGTTGTTCTATGATGGGCTGCTTGCCGGCTTTAGTCAGGCGATTTATGGCAATGCCATTCAACTCCTGAGCGGCAACATTCAGATCCATGCTCAAGGATATGGTGCCAAAGTCGGGCAAAAGCCGCTTCTGCCGCTGGCAGATATGCAGACGGTGATGCAGGTGGCCGGCCAGCAGCCAAATGTGACAGCGGTCTTGCCGCGCATCAATACCAGCGGCATGGCCACCAGCCGCGAAGGGGCTTTTTCGGTCACCATTGTTGGGTTAGATCCGGAGATTGAAAGCCCGCATAGTACCATCGCGAAGAACATCCGTGCCGGGCGCTTCCTGCAGCGCAGTGACGGCGATCAGGTTGTTATTGGACAGGGACTGGCAACCGCAATGGATGTGGAGGTGGGCGACCGGATTACCCTGGTGGGACGCGCCACTCATGAACAGATGCGTCAGCGTACCATGACGGTGGTGGGTATCTATGATGTGGGTATGCCTTCGGTGGAGAAGCGTACCGTCTACATGAGCCTGGAAGAGGCGCAAAGCCTGTATGGCCTGAGCGGACAGATAACCGAGGTGGTCATCCTGGTACAAAACATCGGTCAGGAACCGGCGGTGGTACGCGCCCTGCAGGCCTTGCCGGCAATTGAAGTTGAGACTTGGGAGACAAGTATTCCTGAGTTGAGCGACACAATGGCAATGAAAAATGCCGTCATGGCCATTTTTGGCGTTATCATGCTGGGCATTGCGGCCATTGGTATTTTGAATCTGCTCTTGATGGCGGTCTTTGAGCGCACCCGCGAGATTGGCATCCTGGGCGCCTTGGGGCTGAAACCGCGCCAGATTATGTTCCTGTTTTTGGCAGAGGGTACATTAATCGGCGTGGCAGGGGCTGTGTTGGGGGCCCTGCTGGGCGCACTGCTCAACGGTATTTTGGGCTATTATGGGTTGGACTATAGTCAGTTTTCAAATCTGACAGAGTACACGGCGCTGATTAGCGGCAAGGTTTATCCGGTACTTCTGCCGGTCAATGTGCTGCGACGCGGTGTGACTGTCGCCTTGATTGCGGCGCTGGCAGCACTCTATCCGGCGCGCCAGGCCTCGCGGCGGGAGCCTGCTGAAGCATTGCATTACGTTTAGGAGGCCGGGATGATCAATTACTTCCGATTAGCATATCGCAATTTGGGGCGTAACCGGCGGCGTTCTGCGCTTTCGGCCCTGGCGCTGGGGTTGGGGGTGGCTCTCCTGCTGCTGATGGCCGGCTTCTTTGAGGGTGAGATGCGCAGCGCGATGGAGTCCAGCCTGCGGCTGCAGAGCGGCCACTTACAAGTGCGCCCTGTCGGTTATGAAGAGGACAAACTGAGTTTGGCCTGGGAGGATTTGATTGAGAACCCAGAGCAAGTTGCAGCGCAGATCGCGACGCTGGAAGCGGTGGCAGACGCCGCGCCGCGTCTGATGGCCAGTGGCATCCTCACGGTCCGGGATGAGGCGGTTGGCGTGCAGGTCCTGGGCGTGGACCCGGCATCTGCTTCCAACGCTCCCTATCGGGAAGGTTTGCTTTCCGGTTCTTTTCTTGAAGCCGATGACCGCGAAGGCATCCTGATTGGACGTCCGCTGGCCGAGGCGCTTGGCCTTTCGGCCGGCAGCAAGGTCAACCTTTTGGTCAACACATCTGATGGCTTGGTCAACGAGCAGGCATTCGTTGTGCGGGGTGTGTATTCAACTGCTACCCCAACGCTGGATAAACTGGTTGTGCTGATGCCGCTGGCCAAGACGCAGACAATAACCGGCGCACAGAATCGCGCCAGTATCATCTTTGTCCTTCTCAAAGACCGCGAACAGGCGCCGGTTGTGGCCCAGGCGATTCAGGGCAAAAACATCGAGGTCAAAACCTGGCAGGAACTCAATCAATTGCTGATTGAAACCGAGAATTTTTCCAATGCCTATCTGTTGCTCTTGAACCTCATCGTCCTGGGTGTGACTGCAACCGTGATTGTCAATACGCTGGTGATGGCCGTCTTTGAACGAACGCGCGAGGTGGGCATTTTGGCGGCAATTGGCATGAAGGGCCGCCAGATCATGACGCTTTTTCTGGCCGAGGCCGGCTTCCTGGCATTGGGCGGCATTGGCTTCGGGCTGCCAATCGGCTGGGCACTATGCGCCTATTTTGGGAAAAAGGGCTTTTACATCGGCGATTTGGGCATTACCGGCATGGCATTCGGTGAGCGGATTTACACCTATTTGACGCTAGAGGCTGCATCTTCTCTTCTCATCACGGCTTTGATTCTTACCTTGCTGGCATCCCTCTATCCTGCCATTTTGGCTGCCCGCCTTGAGCCGGTAGAAGCCTTGCATGGCAAGAACTAAAGGAGACAAACATGGAAGTCGCAAAAGTTACGGACGTTACCCGCGTTTATAAGGTGGGCGAGGTGGAAACCCACGCCCTGAATGGCGTCAGCCTGAGCATTGAGGCCGGCGAATTTACGGCCCTGGTGGGACCTTCGGGTTCGGGCAAAACCACGCTGCTCCAATTGCTGGGATGCCTGGATCAGCCCACATCCGGAAAGGTTTTTATCAACGGAAAAGACGTAACCCAATTAAACCGAAACCAGCGCGCCGATTTGCGCAAAGGCGCGATTGGATTCGTGTTTCAGTTTTTTGCTCTCATCCCAACCCTGACAGCCTATGAGAACATCGAGATGCCATTGCTCCTGTTGGGGAAAAAGCCATCCGAGCGCCGCCAGCGGGTGATGGAATTGCTGGACGCAGTTGGGATGGCCGAGCGCGCCCACCACCGACCGGATCAATTATCTGGCGGTGAGCAGCAGCGTGTGGCCGTAGCGCGGGCTTTAGCGCCGCATCCGCTCATGATCTTAGCCGATGAACCGACTGCCAACCTGGATACCGACAATGGCCGTCAGGTGATGCAGATCATGCAGAAACTGAATCAAGAAACCAAGACGACTTTTATCTTTGCTACGCATGATCCGCGCGTTATCCAATACGCGCAGCGTGTGGTCACGTTGCGGGATGGTAAGATTGTAGATGACGGGAACGGAAAGTAGACGAGGAGTGTTTATGACAAAGCGGCTGATTTTTGCGGCATTGGTGTTGTTCTTCGGCGGGATGCTTGCGGCCTGCACGGGCGCGGCGCAGACCGCAGCCACACCCATTCCAACCATCTCGTTGGAAAACACCTCCAGCCAGTCAGGAGGACGGGTGACCGCTTCGGCTGAAGTGGTGCCGGTAGAACATGTCAATTTAGGCTTCGCGCTGACCGGCATGGTCAAGAGTGTGGAAGTGCAGGTAGGCGATCAGGTAACGGCTGGCCAGACTCTGATGACGTTGGATACCGCCATCCTGGAAGCGCAGGTCAAACAAGCCGAAGCCAATCTGAAAGTGGCCCAGGCGCAAGTGGATTACCTGCGACGGGTTAAAACCCCTAACGAACAAATTGAGAAAGCCCTGGCCGAGGTGCAGCGTGCACAGGCCGCCTTGGACGCAGCCAATGCGAACCTTGTGCAGGCCGTGCTGAAAACGCCTATCTCCGGAACGGTGGTTGCCGTGGACGCCTCGGTCGGTGAAACGGTTGTGCCGGGCCAGGTGGTGGTCGTGGTCGGCGATTTGAGCCACATGCGTATCGAAACGACAGACCTGAGCGAGCGCGATGTGCCACGCGTGAGTGTTGGCCAGACGGCGACGGTGTACATCGAAGCCTTGAACCGCGAAGTAAGCGGCAAAGTCATTGCCATTGACCAGCAGGCCGGTACCGTTGGCGGGGATGTCGTCTTCAAGGTGACCATTGAACTCGATGAGCAGCCGGAAGGCCTGCTATGGGGCATGAGCGCCGAAGTTCGCATCCAGACCAATGAGTGATATTGCGCCGAATCGAGATGCAATGAGAAAAGGATGGATTCTTTCCTTGCTGGCGATCGGGCTGGCGCTTTGGCCGGGGCAGTCAACGCCTGTCTCGGCTGCGGTTGAGCCGGCAGCCCGTCAGCAGGAAGTTGTTGCCTCTGCTCAGGTCGTCCCTGCCTGGGTGAGTGAACTGAGTTTCCCTGTTTCCGGCGTCTTGAAAGAAGTCGCCGTCCGCCCGGGAGAGCGGGTAGAAGCAGGGCAGGAACTGGCGCTGCTGGATCTGCCTGATCTGGCCTTCAATGTACAGCAGGCCGAAGCGGCCTTGCAGGCGGCACAGGTGGATTGGGAGTACTATCGCGTCCTGCGCGAGAACAAACCTCCCGAACGGCGACGCCAGGCCGAAGCCCGGCTGGAAGCGGCTCAGGCCGCGCTCGAAGTTGCGCGCCTGGCCCAGGCGCAGGCCACGCTGACAGCGCCGCGCGCCGGCAGCGTGGTGGCCCTCAGGCTGAAAACGGGAGAGTTTGCCGCAGCCGGTCAGAGCGTGCTGATGCTGGCCGATCTGAATCACTTTGAGATTGAGACAATTGACTTGAGTGAACGCAATGTGGCCGGCATTCGGCCCGGGCAGAAGGCGGTGATTTACATCGACGCGCTTGACCAGGAATTCAGCGGATACGTGGTGAGGGTGGCGCCGCGCGCCGAGAAGAAGGATGGCGATGTCATCTTTAAGGTGACACTGGCATTGGACAATCAACCGGCAGGATTGCGCTGGGGCATGAGTGCCGAAGTGCGGATTGAAACTGGCAGGTGAAAAAGGTGATGAAATCGGTGCGCTTGCTTCCTGTTGCAAAATTTTTCTATCTGATGGCACTGATCGGCCTGCTGACTGCCTGCGCCTTGACTGGTACGCCCTCGCCGACGCCAACCCCGGCGGTCGTTGCTCCGCCCACCGCAACCTTTTCAAATGGGGTGGTGGTTTCGGCGCGCATTGTGCCGGCGCAGGTGGGCAAACTGAGTTTTTTGCTTTCCGGCCGGGTGAAAGAAGTGTTGGTCCGGCCGGGGGAACGGGTGCAGGCTGGTCAGGTGTTGGCCCGGCTGGAAGCGCCTGCGCTGGATAGCGCGGTCGCCCAGGCGGAGGCCGCCTTACGCGCTGCTCAAATTGAATATGAGTATTATCTTGTCCCGCGCCGTCAGCCGCCGGTCTTCCTCAAGAAGCCGTGGAAAGGCCCTACTGCCGGGCCGTTGGAGCCGCCGGAGCGAAAGGCCCTGGCGGCGGCGCAGTTGGCTGCAGTCCAGGCTGCTCTGGAAAGCGCCAGGGCTTCTGCTGCCCGGGCGACGTTGCAGGCCCCCTTTGATGGCGTGGTCACAGAGATTGCGAAGACTGCCGGCGAAGTGGCCAATGCAGCCCAGACGGTGATTGTGCTGGCCAGCCTGGATCACCTGCAGATTGAGACCACCGACTTGGGCGAGCGCGATGTGGCGCGCATTCGCCCTGGTCAGACGGCACAGGTGTATGTAGAGGCGCTGGATAAGCACTTTCCGGCGCGGGTGGTAAGAATTGCACCGCGCGCCGGCAGAGATGGCAGTGACGTGGTTTTTCAGGCGATTCTGGCGTTCGAATCCCAGCCTGCCGGTTTGCTGTGGGGCATGAGCGCCGAAGTAACGATTGCCGAAGAAGGGGCGCCTTAGCCGGCGATCTGTTCCACCGACCCGCCGGCACTGGGTTTGCAGACATAGACCGCCGCATCCAAACCGGAGCGCGCTTTGTAGGCTGCCCCCACAGCAGACGCAAATTCCCCGCTGCTTTTTTCGTCCACCAACGCGACGGCACAACCGCCGAATCCGGCTCCGGTCATACGTGCCCCGTAACAGCCCGGCTGACTTTGGGCAATTTCCACCATCCAGTTCAAAGCCTCATTTGTGACTTCAAAATCATCCCGTAGACTGGCATGACTGGCGTTGAATAGTTTGCCCAGTTGTATTGCATCTCCGGCGCGCATGGCCTGCACGGCCTGCAGCACACGCTCATTCTCGCTGACGATGTGCCGCGCCCGGCGCAACACTACAGGCGGCAAATGCTGGCCATCAACTTCTAACCTGTCCATACTGACATCGCGCAGGGCCTTCACGCCGAAGTGGCGCGCCGCTGCCTCACATTGGGCGCGGCGTTCATTGTAAGCCGAATCCACCAGGCCGCGCCGCGTGGATGTATCCAATACCACCACAGCCAGCCCCGCCGGCAGGGGGACATGCTCATAGTCAAGCGTGCGGCAGTCCAGAAACAGCGCGTGTCCCTCCACCGCCGCGGCACTGACCATCTGATCCATGATGCCGCAGTTGACCCCCACCCATTGATTCTCTGCTTTCTGTGCCAGCCGGGCAGCGCGCCCTGCTTCCCAGTCCAGCCCGCTCAGGGCATAGAAAGCGCGCGCTGCAGCCACCTCCACCGCAGCGGAAGAGGACAGTCCTGCGCCGCGCGGCACGTCTCCGCTCAGGATGCCCTCCCAGCCTTGTAAATGCAATCCTTCCTCCTGCAAGGCCCAGGCCACGCCTTTCAGATATTCTGCCCAGCCGCTGCCCTTTTGCAGGTCATCCAGCCTGAATTCGACCGTCTCTCTCATTTCGAGGGCATGGACGCGTACCCGGCGGTCAGGGCGCGGGCGCAGTGCAATCCAAACGGCGCGGTCAATGGCCATCGGCAGGACAAAGCCGTCGTTGTAGTCGGTATGCTCTCCGATGAGATTTACCCGTCCGGGGGCGCGCACGATCAGGTCCGGAGATGAACCGAACTCGTTTGAGAAGGAAAAGATGGCAGCAGTTCGTGTGTCCATAGTCGGAATTATAGCAGTATAATCAGTCCTGTCTGTCATGGCGAGAAACGTCTCAAAGGTTTGGGGAGCGACAGATCGCTGCTACAGAACCTTTGGGGCGTTAGATTGTTGCAAGACTGCATGACCATTTCATTTCGTATAGAGGCTCGATATGACCCAAAAACTCCCCCACTGGAACCTGTCCAATGTTTATCCCGGCCTGGATTCGAAGGAACTCAAGCAGGACTGGCAGGATATGCTGGCCCAAATTGAGGGCCTGGAAAAATTCTTTGCCGAAAAGGTTGCGCCGGCAGGCGTTGAGCAGGGCGTACAGACTCTGGCCCCGCTGGTTGGCGAATTGATTGACCGTTTCAACGCCGTCTCTGAACTGGCGTGGACCATCAATGCTTACATCGGTTCCTTTGTCACTACCGATTCGTTTAACAAGCAGGCCAAACGGCTGGAATCGGAGTTTGATACTGAGGCGGTGCGCCTGCAAAAGTTGAATGTCCAGGCCAGCGCCTGGATTGGGCGTATTGCCCCGCTCCTGCCGCAAATCATCGCCGCTGAGCCGCGCGCGAAAGCCCATGCCTTTTTCCTTGAAGAGACTGCCCGGCAGAGCAAGTACCTGATGAGCGAAGCCGAAGAGGCCCTGGCTGCCGAACTGATGCTGGATGGCGCTGTGGCCTGGAGCAAATTGCAGGGTACCGTTACTTCACAGTTGACCTGGGAGTTTGAACTGGATGGCAAGACCGAGGCCCTGCCCATGCCTGCCATCATCAACTTGCGCTCGCATCCCGAAGAAGATGTGCGCCGCCGTGCCTATGAAGCCGAGATGGCCGCCTGGAAGACGGTGGAAGAGCCTCTGGCAGCCGCGATGAATGGCATTAAAGGCACGGTCAACACCCTCGACCGCCGCCGCGGGCGCGAAGATGCTTTGCATGCCGCCATTGATATGGCGCGCATTGACCGCCCGACATTAGAGGCCATGCTGACCGCCATGCGCGATTCCTTCCCCATGTTCCGCCGCTACTTCAAGGCCAAGGCAAAGAAACTGGGCAAGGAGAAACTCGCCTGGTGGGACCTGTTCGCGCCGGTAGGGAAGACTGCTTCGACCTTTACCTGGGAGCAGACGCGCGACTTCATCCTGGCAAATTTCGGTTCATTCTCCCCCGAACTGGAGAGCCTGGCCCGACGCGCTTTTGAACACGATTGGATTGATGCCGAAATGCGCCCTGGCAAGCGTGGCGGCGCCTTTTGCATGGGTGTGCCGGCCGTCAAGGAATCGCGCATCCTTTGCAATTTTGATGGGACGCTTGACCAGGTCTCGACGGTGGCTCACGAACTCGGTCATGCTTTTCACAACCAATGCGCCTACGCTGCCGGCAAGACAATGCTCCAGCAAGATACCCCCATGACTCTGGCCGAGACGGCTTCGATTCTGTGCGAGACCATTGTCAACCAGGCGGTGCTCAGGCAGGCTGCCGGCCCCGAAGAAGAACTGGCTGTGCTGGAAGGCATTCTCAACAATGCCAGCCAGGTCATTGTGGACATCTACTCGCGCTATCTGTTTGAGAAAGAGGTCTTTGATCGCCGTACCCGGGCTGAACTTTCTGCTGACGAGTTGTGCGAGATTATGGAGGGTGCCCAGCGGGCGACCTATGGCGATGGCCTGGATGAGCGTTACCTCATGAAGTATATGTGGACCTGGAAGCCGCATTACTACTCGGCCGGCCTTTCGTTCTACAACTTCCCCTATGCTTTTGGTCTGCTCTTTGGGATTGGACTGTATGCCATTTACCAGCAGCGGGGCGCAGATTTTGTCCCGGATTACATTAACCTGCTGGCCAGCACCGGCGAGGCTCCTGCCGCAGACCTGGCTGCCCGTTTTGGCATTGACATCCGTACCCGAAAATTCTGGGATGACAGCCTGGCTGTCATTGAGCAGCAGGTGGAGCGTTACGCGAAGTTGTAAATGCCGACAAAAGATGCCCCGCAGCCAGACTGCGGGGCATTTGCTATCGCTGGTCAGGATGAGCCATGACGAATAGTAGATTAATCTCTTTTGTTTTGCTGGGGCCTGTGCTTAGCCTGACCCTGGCGTGCGCTGTCCTTTCAGGCCGGGGACCCGGCTTGCAGGATCAACCTGTTGAGGTGCCCGAACGAGAATCAAAGATTCCTGCCGGCGCGGTCAAAATGTCCCCAGAGAACGATGAGCACCCGCCCAGTTTAGATTTAGGTGGTGAGTACGAAGCCCCGATTCCGCTTCCAGGCTTCGTCAATACAGCCGGATTGGAAGACTCGCCGTTTATTACGCCAGATGGCAATACGCTGTATTTCTTCTTTACGCCAGATGCAAACGTCCCGGCGGAAAAACAAATTCTGGATGGCGTCACCGGCATTTACGTTTCTCACAAGACGGCCGGTAAATGGGATAAGCCTCAAAGAGTCGTTTTGCAGGATCCAGGCAAATTGTCGCTGGATGGGTGTGCTTTCGTGCAGGGCGATGTGATGTGGTTTTGCACGCTCCGCGAAGGGTATGCAGGCCTGCAGTGGTTTACTGCCAGATATGAGGCCGGTTTGTGGAAGGATTGGGCGCCTGCCAATTTCAAGCCAGCGTATGAAGTCGGTGAACTGCATATTACCAGCGATGGCAGCGAACTGTACTTCGGTTCCAGCAGGCCCGGCGGGAAAGGAGCGCTGGACATCTGGGTATCAAAGAATGTGGCAGGAGAATGGCAGGAACCGCTCAATGTCTCGGCACTCAATACGGCGGACAGCGAAGGTTGGCCTGCCGTCAGCCCCGATGGAAGCGAATTGTGGTTTTACAGGAACTTTGCGATTTGGAGATCAATCAGCAAGGGCGGGGAATGGCAGCCGGCCGAGCAGGTTATTTCTTCGCTGGCCGGGGAGCCTTCGGTGGATGCAGACGGGAATCTGTACTTTGTGCATCATTACTACATTGACGGAAAGATGATTGAAGCCGATATTTATGTGGCGTATCGTAAGGCAGGGAAATAGGCGGTTAGTTTCTTGGGCGTTATCCTGCCTATACTGCAAGTATCACTTATGGGTCTACTGCAAAAAGGGCGTTTCTAACGCAAGGGCGCAAAGCCGCCAAGATTTTTTAAAGTCTATTTCTTCTTTATGCATAATCAGAAACAGACAAATGAAGATTTTGCATTTTCTTTGCGCCCTGGCGGCTTTGCGTTGAGATTTTTTGTTTTTGCAGTGGAATCACTTATAAGAGCAGGTCGGTGGGGCTCTGGAGGAATATGACAAAGCGCTATTCCAAATGACTATCTTCCTGCTGAAATTATGGATTCTATTCATTGTCTAACAACTACCGTCAGGCTACAATAGTACTTGGTCGCTAGACGAATTTTTTGTATTTCACCATGAGAGGAGAGACGTATGACAGAAAAAAAGTATAGAATCGCCTGGCTGCCTGGCGACGGCATCGGGGTGGACGTCCTGGATGCCACCAAAATCGTGCTCGAAAAACTGAAATTGAATGCCGAATACATTCACGGCGACATCGGCTGGGAGTTCTGGCGCACCGAAGGCGACGCCCTGCCGCAGCGCACCATTGACCTGCTGCACACCGTGGACGCGGCCATGTTCGGCGCCATCACCTCGAAGCCGGTCAAGGCCGCCGAGGAAGAACTTGTGCCTGAACTGAAAGGCAAGGGGCTGATCTATCGTTCGCCCATCGTGCGCATGCGCCAGATGTTCGACCTGTACATCTGCCTGCGCCCTTGCAAGGCCTATCCCGGCAACCCGCTCAACTATAAAGACGATGTTGACCTGGTGGTCTTCCGCGAGAACACCGAAGACCTGTACGCCGGCGTGGAGTTCAGCCCGGTGCCGCAAGAACTGGCCACGACGTTGGGCCAACTTTCCAAGCCGTTCGGCGTCTTCAAAGACCTGCCGCTGGATCAGTATGCTATTTCCTGCAAAGTCGTCACCCGCAAAGGCTCGGAGCGCATCATCCGCGCCGCCTTCGACTATGCCCGCAAATACGGCCGCAAGAAGGTGACCATCATTCACAAGGCCAACGTGGTGCGCGCTACCGAAGGCATGTTCTTCGACATTGCCAAGGAAGTTCACAAGGACTATCCCGACATCGAGATGGACGACGCCAATGTGGATGCCATCTGCATGTGGCTGCTCAAGAACCCGAAGAACTACGACGTGATGGTGGCGACCAACATGTTTGGCGACATCATCTCCGACCTGGGGGCGCAAATGGTCGGCGGATTGGGCTTCGGCTGCTCCGGCAATATCGGCCTGAAACTGGGCGTCTTCGAACCCAGCCATGGCTCGGCGCCCAAGTACGCCGGTCAGTACAAGGTCAATCCGATTGCCACCATCCTCTCGGCCAAGATGATGCTCGACTGGCTGGGTGAGACCGAGAAGGCCGCCGCCGTGGAAAAGGCCGTGGCCGAGGTCATCCGCGAGGGCAAGGTCCGCACCTACGATATGGGTGGCTCCAACTCGACCATCGAGATGGGCGAGGCCATCGCGGCGAGGTTGTAAACGCAACGGTCATTGCGCGCCTGCGGAACGGCGAATCAGCCGTCGGGGCGCGCAATGACGCCATGAGATATTCCTATGGACAAAATCTACATCCACGAAGTCGGCCCGCGCGACGGCTTGCAGGCAGAGAAGGTCGCCGTCCCGCTGGAAGAGAAGATTCGCTGGATCGAAGGGCTGCTTGCTTCGGGCGTGGACATCATCCAACTCGGCTCGTTCGTCAACCCGGAGAAAGTCCCGCAGATGGCCGACACCGACGCCCTGTTCCGGCATTTTGCTCAGGCCGGGAAAAAGCCCGAAAACGTGATCCTCTCCGGGCTTGTCCTGAACGAGAAAGGCCTGGAGCGCGGCCTGGCCTGCGGGGTGGAGATGTTCTGCATGGGCGTCTCGGCCAGCGAGACTCACAGTCAAAAGAATACCGGAATGACGCCTGCCGAGGCGCAGGCGCGCATCATCCCGATGGCGAAACAGGCGATGGCGGCCGGCAAGCGCGTGCAGGCCTCGGTGCAGTCGGCCTTTGGCTGCGGTTTTGAGGGCCCCATCCCGGCAGAGAAAGTGCTGAACATCGTCAAGGCTTACCTGGAGGCCGGCATCCGCAACATCAGTTTAGCCGATACCGCCGGACACGCCCAGCCGGCGCAAGTGGAAGACCTGTTTGGCGAGATCCGCCGCCTCGACCCGCAGGTGGAACTGGCCTGTCACTTCCACAACACCTACGGGCTGGGGCTGGCGAATTGCTACGCGGCGCTGAAGAGCGGCGTGACCTACTTCGAGTCGGCCTTTGGCGGGCTGGGAGGCTGTCCGTTCACCAAACTGCCGGCCGGCAACGTCAGCACCGAAGACCTGGTGCACACCTTCCAGCGCATGGGCCTGCGCAAGGACATCCGCCTGGATGTCTTGCTGGATGTGGCCCGCCAGGTGAGCGCTTTCTTCGACCGCGAATTGCCCGGCTTTATCCTGAAATCCGGTTCGATTGTGGATTTTCGCGGCCGGGCGGATTGAAAACCTTGTAAGACGAGAGTCGATCATGTCAAAGAATTTAACCGCAAAGGACACGAAGGGCTGCAAAGTTTTTTGGCTCTTCCGTAATGGGCGGGAAAGAGCCTAAACACCAAGGACACGAAGTGCACAAAAGGATGAAAAGGCGCAAATTCTACAGGCGATTTTCCTTCGTTACCTTTGTGACCTTGGTGTTCAAAAAGATTTCCCTTTATGGGAGAGCCGGGTTTTTGATCTTGAAGCCTTGCGTCCTTTGCGGTGAAGGAGGCTTATGAAGTTACTTGAAGGAATCCGTGTGCTCGATTTGACCAACGTCCTCTCCGGGCCGTTTGCCACCCTGCACCTGGCGCTGCTCGGCGCCGAGGTCATCAAAATCGAAAACCCCGACGCCGGCGACCTGGCCCGCAAACTGGGCAATGTGACCCAATACAACAAGGCGCTGATGGGCACCAGTTTCCTGGCCCAGAACGCCAACAAGAAATCCATGACCCTCAATTTGAAAGCCGAGGAAGGCAAGGAAATCTTCCGCAAACTGCTGGCCACCGCCGACGTGGTTGTCGAAAACTTCCGCCCCGGCGTGATGGATCGGCTGGGCTTCTCTTACGAAGAGATGTGCAAGGTCAATCCGCGCATCATCTACTGCGCCATTTCCGGCTTCGGGCAGACCGGCCCCGACGCCTTCAAACCGGCCTACGATCAGATCATTCAAGGGCTGTCGGGCGTGATGTCCATCAACGGCGACGAACGCCTCAATCCGCTGCGCTGCGGCTTCCCGGTCTGCGATACGGTCGGCGGGCTGAACGCGGCGTTTGCCATCATGGCGGCGCTGTATTACCGCGAACACACCGGCGAAGGTCAGTTCATTGACATCGCCCTGCTCGATTCGATTATGCCGCTGATGGGCTGGGTGGCGGCCAATCTGCTCATCGGCGGGCAGCAGCCCGTCCTGCTGGGCAACGACAACTTCACCGCCGCGCCCTCCGGCATGTTCAAGACCAAGGATGGCTACATCAATATCGCCGCCAACCAGCAGCAGCAGTGGGAAGACCTGGCCGATGCGCTCGGTCTCTCGGAATTAAAGACCGATCCGCGCTTCCAGGAGCGCGACACCCGCAAGGCCAACCGCTTCCTGCTGACCCCGCTGCTGGAAGCCAAACTGATGCAGGAGACCACCGCCCATTGGGTGGAGGTGTTGAACGCCAGGGGCATCCCCTCCGGCGATGTGGTCAGTTTGGAAGAGGCGCTCACCTCGCCGCAGGCGCAGCACCGCCGCGTGCTGGAAGAGGTAGAGACGCCGGGCATCGGCAAAATCAAACTCTTCAACCTGACGGCCAAGTTTTCGAAGACGCCGGGCAAAATCGAGACGCCCCCGCCGACCCTTTCTCAGCACACCGAGGAGATTCTCGGCAGTTTGGGTTACAGCGCCGAGGACGTGAAGGCGCTGAGGGAGAAACAGGTCATTTAATGTCACGGTAGTGGCGCAAACGCAAGTCCACGACTTGCGCTACAAAAGGAGCAGATTGTATGGGCATGACAATGGTCGAAAAAATCCTGGCGCGGGCAACCGGCCAGGCCGCCGTCAAGGCGGGAGACGTGGTCGAGCCGAAAGTGGATCTGGCCATGTCGCATGAGAACGCCGCGCTGGTGCTGAATCAGTTCCTCGAAATCTACAAAGGCACCGGCCTGGAAGCCAAAGTGTGGGACCCGTCGAAGATTGCCATCATCTTCGATCACCGCGTCCCGGCCGAGAGTTCGAAGACGGCCACCAATCAAAAGAAGGTGCGCGAATTCGTCGCCGCGCAGGGCATCACCAAGTTTCACGACATCCGCGGCGATGAGGGCGGCATCTGTCACCAGATTTTGCCGGAGAACGGCTATGTGCGTCCCGGTTATGTGGTCGTCGGCACCGACAGCCACACCACCAGCCACGGCGCGCTGGGGGCATTTGCCTTCGGCATCGGCGCGACCGAGATGGCTTCCGTCTGGGCGCTGGGCAGCGTGCTGAATGTGGAAGTGCCCGGCACGATCAAGGTAGTGGCAAAGGGCAAGTTCCCCGCCTATGTGCTGCCCAAAGACTTGATTTTGTACCTGATTGGCAAGATCTCTGCTGAGGGCGCGAACTTCAAGGTGATCGAATATCACGGCGAAGCCATTGAGAAGATGGACACCTCCGGCCGGCTGACGATCTGCAACATGTCGGTGGAGGCCGGGGCCACTTCGGGCATCGTCCCGCCGGACGCCGAGACGCGGCGCTATCTCAAGGAGGTGGCGGGCGTCCGCGAAACGGTAGCCGTTTTCGGTCCCGACCCCGACGCGGTCTACGACCAGGAGATCGAGATTGATGTCTCCAAACTGGAGCCGCAGATCGCCTGTCCGCACACGGTGGACAACGTCAAGCCGATTGGCGAGGTGGCCGGGAAGCCGATTCAGCAAATCGTCATCGGTTCCTGCACCAACGGCCGCCTGGACGATATCGAGGTGGCGGCAAAGATGTTGAAGGGTAAGAAGGTGGCGCGCAGTGTGCGCATGCTGGTCTTCCCGGCCTCGGGGCGCATCTTCCGCGAGGCGATGGCCAAAGGCTACATCACCACGCTGATGGAGGCCGGCGCGCTGGTCGCCAATTCCGGCTGCGGGCCGTGCCTGGGCGTGCATCAGGGCGCGCTCGGCGACGGCGAGACGGCGCTCTCGACCACGAACCGCAACTTCAAGGGCCGCATGGGCAACCCCAACTCGGAAGTGTATCTCTGCTCCCCGGCTGTGGCCGCCGCCAGCGCCCTGACCGGCGTGATCACCGATCCGCGAGGGGATCGCTAAACACAAAGATCACAAAGGGTACACGAAGGATTTTTTCCTTAACAATATGTGACCTTTGTGTCAACCTGTGTGTCCTTTGTGTTAAACAAAAGAGAGGCTGATATGACAAACGTCGTTTTGAAACTGGGCGATGACATTTCGACCGACATTATCTACCCCGGCCGCTTCATGGCCACCGTCCTGCCGACGGAGACGCCGCAATACGCGTTTGCCGACCACACCGAATTCAACGCCCGGCTGAAGAAGGGCGAGATTCCCGCCGGCAGCGTCATCGTGGCGGGCAAGAACTTCGGCTGCGGTTCGTCGCGCGAACAGGCGGCTTCCTGCCTGAAGGGACCAGACCTGGTGGTGGTGGCGAAACACTTCGCCCGCATCTTCCTGCAAAACTCGATCAACCTGGGGCTGCGCACGGTCATCTGTCCGGAGATCGAGGCCGAGGAGGGCGACGAACTGGAAATCACCGCCGACAAGGTGATCAACAAGACCAAAGGCAAATCGTTCGATATCGTGCCGCTGCCCAAGGCGCGCCAGGCCATCATTGACGCCGGCGGGCTGATTCCGTACACCCGCCAGAGGGTGCTGGAAGGGAAGAAGTAAAAATTCGAGTACAATTTGCCACGTACCTGCAAGTACGTGGCAAATTCTTTTTTTAAGGTAACTGCCTGCCCTCCAGCGGGTGTTGGCGCAATGTCCAAACCGGAGGATGCCTCCACGATTGCCGGCGTTGGTTGCCAGCCCTGCGCTAACCTGCGGGAGGGTTAAGAGCAGGCAATTTCTTTGAGGAGCAACTATGGCTTCTTTGTTGAAGGTCAACGCGTCTCGTCTCAACCGGCGGCTGGAGCAACTGGCGCAAAAAGGCGCCCAAGAGAACGGCGGCGTCTCGCGCCTGGCGCTTTCGGATGCTGATAAAGAGGGCCGTGATTTGTTCCTGGCCTGGCTCAAGGAACTTGGCCTTGTGGTGCAGGTGGACCAGGTGGGCAATATCATCGGCCTGCGCCTGGGTCAGGAGGATCTGCCGCCGGTGATGTTTGGCTCGCACCTCGATTCGGTGCGCAATGGCGGGCGCTATGACGGCGCTTACGGCGTGCTGGCCGCGCTGGAAGTTTTGCACACCTTGACCGACCATAACGTCCAGACTCGTCGCCCGCTGGCAGCCATTGCATTCACCAATGAAGAGGGAGCGCGTTACGTCCCGGACATGCTGGGCAGCCTGGCGTTTGTGGGCGACTTATCGGTCGAAGATGCCTGGGCTGCCAGGGGCTTTGACGGTAGTCAGTTTGGCGCAGAACTGCAACGCATTGGCTACGCAGGCACGCTTGCACCGGGGACACTCTGTCCGCACGCCTATGTGGAATTGCATGTCGAACAGGGCCCGGTGTTGGAACAGGAAGGCGTGACCATCGGCGTGGTTGAGCATGTGACCGGCATTGACTGGCTGGAAGTGACCACCTTCGGGGCGGCCAATCACGCTGGCACGACGCCCACCGAACTGCGCCGTGACGCCGGACTGGCTGCTGCCAGAATCATCCAGTATCTGCGTCAGATTGCCCTTGACCTGGGCGGGAATCAACGCGCCACCTGCGGCATTCTGCACTTTGAGCCGGAAATTATCAACGTGATCCCTGGCAAAGCCACCTTGACGGTTGACCTGCGCAACACCGATGCCGAGGCGCTTCAGGAAGCCGAGCAGCGTTTGCGGGCCTTTGCCGCCCGGCTGATGCAGGATGACCAGGTGGAAATTGAGATTCGCCAGTTGGCCTACACGCGGCCAGAAAAATTTGCCCCCCAGGTCACCGAAATCATTGCCCGCTCGGCGCAGAGGCTGGGCTATTCCTACCGCCGTATGGTCTCCGGTGCCGGACACGATGCCCAGATTATGGCGCGCAAATACCCCACTGCGATGATTTTTGTCCCCAGCCGCGGCGGGATCAGTCACAGCCCGCAAGAATATTCCCGGCCCGAAGACCTGGAAGCCGGCGCAAATGTGTTGCTGCACACCGTCCTAGAACTGGCGGAGCAATGAGACGGTTCTCCTGTTTGCATCTTGGTTTGTTGCTGGTCTGTCTGTTGCTGACGGCGTGTGCTGCATCTTCCAGCGCGGACCGATACGAGCGTCAGGCCGAGCAGTTTCTGTCCGAAGGCCGTCTGCCTGAAGCCGTGCTTGCCTACCGGCAGGCATTGGTCTCAAAACCGGAAGATCCCCGCTTGCTGCAAGGTTTGGGGCTGGCGCTGAGCCGGCAGGGACGCGCCCGTTCGGCCGCTCAGGTTTTGGAGCAGGCTGCCAGCCTGGATCCGAACGATTCTTCGATCAAGGAAGCCCTGAGTGCGTTGGTCACCTATCCTCAGGAGGGGCACTCGCTCACTTTGGGGTGGCTGGCCAGCATCGTCCAGGGTGAACCGGTGGGAGCGGCTGCCGCGGCAGGCAGAGTCTTTGTCGCTTATGCCGACGGGCATCTGGCGGCGCTGGATCAACGTACCGGCCATATACTCTGGCAAATCGAAATACCTGCCGGGCTGACGTCTCCCCCCGCGGCGGATGGAGCACAGGTCTGGATTGGCGCGGCCGACGGCTCGATCCTGATCTTCGATTCCGCTTCAGGCCGGACTCTGGGGCGGCATCTCACCCAGGGGGCTGTGTACGCCGCCCCGGCATTGATGCCGACCCTGGCCTACTGCCCGTCCAATGATGGCACCCTTTACGTGCTTCGGCGGGATAATTTTGAGCAGGTCTGGAAGGCAGTCATTGGCGCGCCTTTGCACGCCAGCCCGCTGGTCAGCGAACAGGCGGTGTATGTTGGTGCGAATGACGGCCGCCTATACGGCTTCAACGCTCTGACAGGAGAACGGATTTGGGCGTATGGCGTTCTGACGCAGGGAGCCGTTGAAAGCATCCCTGTGCAGGCCGGTGGACGCGTCTTTGTTGGTTCGGGAGATGGCCGGGTTTATGCGTTGGAGGCCGCGACGGGTGGAGAATACTGGCGCTTTTCTTCACCCGATGCCGTTTATGCCAGCCCGTTGATTTTGGGGGAACAGGTGATTGTTGCCTCCAGCGGGCAAATGCTGGCCTCGCTGCGTTATGCAGACGGTTCGCTTCTCTGGAGCGTTTCTGTTCCCCATCCCATTGCGGAAACGCCTGTTTTTTTCAAGAAGCGTTTATATCTGGCCATGCGCGCTGACCCGCGCCTGCTGGTGGTTGACCCGCAAGACGGGAACCTGTTGGGAGAACTCAATACCGGCGACTGGATTGCCGTTGGCCCGTTGGCCACAGAGGCGGGCCTCATTCTGGTCGGCAAGGATGGCGCCGTTCTCCTATATCACTGAATCATCGTCGCGCAAGACATGGATGGCGCTGCCCGGCACCGGACAGCCGCTCTCGCAAAAGCCGCAGCCCACACATTTGCTGGCGTCTACCACTACCCGGCCCTGATGGGGGATGGCTGCATGGTACTGACAGGCTTCTACGCATACCAGGCACTTGACACCCTGGTCCCAGGCCAGGCATAAGGTGTGGTCCACTTTTGCTCTGCCGATTTTGAAATCCTGGGGGTTGACGGGCAGAATGGCATCTACCGGACAAACCTGCTGGCAAAGGTGGGTACAACTTATCCCCAGCGAACAGCCTCCCAGGCGCGGCACCAGCACCGGCATTCCCAATCCGCTCAGCCCGGACTGTAAAAAGGCTGCTTGCAGACCGTGTGTGGGGCAAACCCGAATGCATTCCTGACAGGCAATGCACATATCGAGGAATTGGGCTTCGAGTAGGGCGCCTGGCGGCCGCAAGGGAAGGCGGCGTGGTTCAAGGCGGGTAAGCGGCATGAGAACCAATCCGGCTGCCGCGGCTGCTGTTCCCTGCAGGAATTGGCGGCGGGTCAGGCCTTTGCCGGGAATGCCGTTTGCGGCTGTATAACTGCCCTGGCGGCGTTCGATTTTGCCGGCCGAGGCCGATTGCGCTGCCGGCTGCCATTTGGCCAGGGCAAGCGGGCCAAAACCGAAGCGGATTCCCCCTTCTGGGCAGACCGCCTCGCATTCAAGACAAAATGTACAGTCTGTGTAATCGGTGTTATGCGCATCGGCGGGAATGGCATCCATTGGGCAAACGCGTTTACACATCTCGCACCCGCTGCAGGCTGTGCTGACATGCCGGTTAAGCAGGCTGAAGCGTGTCACCAGGCTGAGCAAGGCTCCCTGTGGGCAGATGTGGCGGCACCAAAAGCGCGGCTGCCACAATTCCAGGCCGAGAATGGCCAGGAAGAGCAGCGAGAAATAAGTCAGGCCGCCGCGCTCCAGGGTTTGAGGGCTGGCCAGTAGATTGACCACCGCCGCGGTTGCGGCGCGGCTGAAGATCACCAGCGGGTCGAACCATCCCAAGGCTTTGATGGAGAGCAGCGAGCCGCTTAATATCAGCACCAGCAGCCAGTAACGAAAGCGGCTGTTGCGCCGGTCAGACAGGCGCTTTGGGCGCGTTGACTTTTTGCCTTTCCAGAAGGCCAGGGGGTGTACCAGGTCAATCATCGTTCCCAGAGGACAAACCCAGCCGCAGAAGAAACGTCCCAACAGCAGGCTGAGCGACAGCAGCAGCAGAGGGGCGCCCAGTATCAGGGCCGAGAAATTTCCTTTCAAGATGTTCCCCAGGGCCAGCAAAGGGTCCCATGGCAGAAGCCAGGAAGCATAATCTGGCAGGGGTTGGGAAGCGACATGACGGTAAACAAAGGGGAAAAGCGGCAGGAGAAAGAGGAACAGGAAACCGATCTGCACCAGACGGCGCGCCAGCCTGTCCGTATTCCCGTGCCGCGCGATGCGCTCTTTTGCCATGCTTGCTATTCCGTATCTTTGGCTGGATCGGCAGTTGTTTTTCCCTCTGCTTGCGCTTTGCTTGTAGGCAGCCGCCGGCGCATGCGGTTTAAAATGGCCAGGCTAAGGCCGCCGATGATCGCCGCCAGCGGGATGAGCGCCGTCTTAAGCACCGGCCTGGCAGTGACAACGGTCTCTGCCGGCTGGCAGTTGGCCTGGCCGGCGGGCTGGGCAGGCCCGGTGTTTGCTTCGGGGCCGGGAGCATAGACGGCTGTCGGTTTGGGCAGGGGGGCTTCCGGCGTTTCACCTGCAGCGGTATCGGCCGGCGGCGCAGTTTGCTCCGGCAGCGGCGCACCAACTTTGAAGAGGCGCAGGCGTCCATCGGTCAGGGCCGCTTCGATGTCCATCTCTCCGCAGCCGCTCTCGTAAGCCCGCAGCAAATGGGTCAGTTCTTGCGGCTGAATATTGAAGAAATGCACACATCCGTAGGCGTCAATCAGCACCGGATCCACACCGGCAACGATTGTGTTGCGGCGGGCGACAATATGCGGGTGCGTGACATCCGTCTCAGGTCCGGCGCAGACCCGATAATTCCCGTAGGGAATGCGCACTCGAATCGCCTCCAGAATGTGCAATTGCGCCTGAATGGGCGAGGCGGTGCTCAAATCGGCAATTCCTTGCTCAAGGTTGGCGTGCAGCAGGCCGGGCTGTTGTAAGAACCCCATCATGTGTTTCAGGCACATGGTAAATTTGGTCACATTATGGGTTTTGGCTACGGCCAGGTTGATGCGCACATCGGCCTCTGCCGCGGCCTTAATCACGCCGATCTTTTGATTGGCGCGCCCGTAGGGCAAGTCAATTTTCGTGTACACCGACTTGGGAGCGTTGAAACGATCTGGAAAGATAGACTCGACTCCGGCGTCTTTGACTGCCCGCCCGATGCCGGATATGCGCAGGGCCTCGTCGGCGCCAGGCTCAATGGAACAATGATCCATGACGATAATCCGCCCTGCTCCGGCGTCCTTAACCGCCTGGATGACGGCCGTCAGGAGTTCAGGGTCGGTGGAAGAGGCGGTATGCGGAGGGTAGGCCCAGGTGGCATTGGGTTTGATGGCCACTACCTGACCGGGTTTGACGAAACGTTGAATGCCTCCCAAACCGTTTAGCGCCGTTTGCAAAATCTGTGCCGGGGTGTCTTCATCTGAACCTTCGGCAACGCAGACATGCGGCAATTCAGATGCCGCCACAACGCTGGCAGGTCGGATTTGAAACCAGCGGGTCAATGTCAGCGCGGCGGCTAGGCGTGCGCTGAGTCTCAGGAATTCGCGGCGGGTGAATTTTGGCATCTTTGCACCTCTAAGTGAGTATAGCCTGATTGCCCGATGTCAGTGTAGCACAGATTTGACGGATTTTGGATTCCAATCCGTGGTGTTTTTTCCACCTGTCTTTTTGAACAGGATGGACAGGATAGGCAGGATAAACGATTGCAATGAGCAAGAAACCGTATTCATCCTGTTTCCTGTTGACCGTCACAGATTCGGGCGGCGAGGGCAGTTGTCTTGTCAGGCCGGTGGATTTGTGCGCGGCCGGATGTCACGCTTCAGCGCGCTTGTGGCGGCTTGTACTCAAAGCGAAAGCCGTGCAACTCAATGTAAGGCTGCCACTCTCGATAACTGACTGCGCGCACGCGGCGGGCGATTTCTTCCCGGCTCATCTCTGCTGTGATGCGAAACAACTCATTGAATTGCGTGCGTGTGAAAGGCGGACGAGTCCACTTCTCTTCTGAAGCCGGCAGGCCTTTGCCTGCGGCCAGCCCGCCGACAATTTCGAGGAACAGGGCAATTTGATGTTCATAGGTGCGTTCGAGCAATTCGGCCACGCCATCTTCCGGGTAAATGGGGAAGCGGCGCACGGCGATAATCTCCCCTGTATCTACCCTGGCGGCCATGTGATGGCAGGTGACGCCATATTCCTTGGCGTTTTCGTAGAGGGCAAAGTTGTTGCAGCCAATACCGGGGTATTCGGGCGAGGCGGGGTGAAAGTTGATCGCGGCCCGGCGTGCCCGCTTGAGCAGGTCTTCTGGGACAACCCAGCGCGACAGGTAGGAGATGATGTAATCCCCCTCCCAGGCGCGAATCTCATCTGGCAGGGGATCGCCCCACTTGCCCAGGCAATACGTCACCTGTTGGAAGTTGGCCTGACAGAACTCCAGGGCGCGGGCGCAATAAGAGTCTTCGGCTTTGCCGAGAAACAAGATAGAGTAAGGAGCGTTTTTCATCTAAGGGGATATTCCTTAAGAAGTGAATTTATGTCTGCAGGATAACCGCCTGCCCTTTTGAACAGGATGGACAGGCAGTGAACTTTCTCTACGCCGAAGCCCTTATGCTTCAATCCCGAAATCTTCTGGGACGAACGAATACATGGCAGCATCGAAGACTTTTTCGCCCACAACCATGCGGTTGCGAAGGATGCCCTCATAATGTGCGCCTGCTTTTTCGGCTACCCGCTGGCTGGCAGCATTGCCGACGCCAATGACGACTTCCACGCGTGTCAACCCCAAATGTCGAAGAGCAAAGCGCGCTGTCAGCCGTACGGCGCGCGGGGCAATGCCCTGCCCGCGGTACGACGTTCGCACCCAATAGCCAAGATTGCAGAAACGATAAAGTTGGTTGATGTGCCCAAGGCTGCATGAGCCGATGAACAGGTCTGTCTCTGGATCGACAATCACAAAGCCATAGTAGGTTCCGGCATCCCATTGGGCAATGGCCGATTGAACCCACTGGCGGGCATCGCGGCTGCTGAAGTCGCTTTTAGCCCACGATAGCCAGGGCTGCAAGTCTGCCAGCGACTCGGCCACCGCCGCATACATAGGGTCTGCATCGCCATAGACAAACGGGCGCAGATAGACGATTCCATCGTTTAAGGACAGACGTGTTACCATGTTTTGATTTTACCGGAAAATGTGCGCGCCTGCCTGAAAAGGGATTGACCGGCAGGTACTCAAAACATGAGCATCTGCGCTGGTGTGTGCTCAATCGGGTCGGAGTGGATTTGCTCCTCCCATGTCTCGCGGCTGAGCAGCGGCGCCTCGGCCAGAGCGCGCAACAGGCGGAACTTGACAAAGCGCCATCCGGCAGAGGACTGACGCAAAATCGGGTCGCGCCGCAGTTTGTAGGCCAGCAGCCCGGCGCGTCCACCCGGCAAAACCAGCAGGCATTGTTCGCGCGGGTACAGATTGCGCGTAAAGAAATGCCCCACAATGGCCGAAGCCGTAACATGGAAGGCATATCTTGTCTGCCCATCGTCCTGCCACAAAATGACGTTTGTTTCGGGGCGGCCGGTCAGGTAGGCCAGACGACTCCCCATTTGCTCCAGCAAAGCGGCTATCTGACGCAATTCGGTACGGCGCGCGGCAGGAGCATCTTCCGGACGCAGCCGCCAGCGGCCATCCACTTCTAAGGCATACGAATCCAGCACTGCCTGGATCATGGCGCGGGAGGGAGTCAGCAGGCAGGGGAAGAGGGGATAAAGTTCACGTTCGATTTCGACGAACAGCCTGTCGGGTTGGCGTAACAAAAAGCGAACGAGTTCTCTTTCTACCCGGTCGGGCAACGGCTCAGCCTGCTCCTGTCCGATGGACAGTCCCCACAGCCCGGACTCCAGGCTATGATGCCCGCCTGCCTCGTAGTGCGTCAGGGCTGTGTCGTTCCGCAGGGCAGATTGAATGGCCGCTGCGGCTTCTGAAAGCAGTGTGCCCAGGCTTTGTCCGCCGCGGCTGAGACAGGCATTCTCTGCTAAGGCAATCAGGCCGGCAGCGTGCAGGTGCAGGTAGGAGACGGCCTCGCCTCTGTCCCGCAGGTATTGCTGCAGGGCTGTGCTGACCAGCCTCGGGTCAGCGGGAGAACCGGCGCGTGCCGCCTCTGGACGGCGCGTCCAGCCGATTTGAAGCGGGTCTTCTGCCGTCCGCAGGGCCAGCGTCTGCAGGTCAAATCCGGCCAGGTCGGCGGCTGTCAGGGCGGCGGTCAGGAAGGGCGGTTCGGCTTCAGACAGCAGGCCGAAGAAGGGGGTGTTTGCCTCCAGCAACCGGAAAAGGTGACCCCAGGCGGCGTGTAAGGCTTCGGCATGCCATTCCCAGTCGTAGCGGCGGCGGCGCAGGACGCTTTTGAAGGGGGCAGCCGCCTCTTTCCCCCACAACCATCCGGCCCACAACGCCGAGAGGGTCCAGAAGGCCTGATTGGGGCGCGGAATGGCGGTGACTGCGGCGCGCAAAGGAAGGGAATTGAGCCGGGTGCTCAGGTCCTTCAGGCGGCCATCGAAGATGCAGATGCCCGCCTCGCCTGGGACCTGTGGCCAGCGGGTGATCTCGATTGGCCGGGCATCACCTGCCCACTGTTCCAGTGCTTCTTCAAGCGCCAGCCACAGGTTCTGCTCGCGGAACTGGGGCGGGGTGGTCAGTTGGCGTGGACGCGGGCGTTCAATGGGGTGCGGCCACAGGTCATTGCCGGCGTCGCAGGCAGAAAGCAGAAGCGCCTGCAGCGCGCGCCGCCGCAAGGGGGTGAGTTCAAGGCTATCCAGCCGGTTGATGAGCGTGGCCAGGACATAAAGCGGACGCGGCAGGTAATGACGAAGAGCCTCCTCGGCGTATTCGCGGTCCGGGTCATCCAGCGGGGCAATCCGTTCAAGGACGCGGGCGCGGTGCAGTTTGGCCGTCTCGGCGGCGCGGGCGGCGCGCTCCGCATCGGCCGGGCTTGCCAGGCGTTCACCGCTTTCTCCGCAAGCCGGGCAGGTGTAAACGCGAGCGTAGGGCGCCTCAGCGCCTTTGCGCCACAAGAAGGCATGCGCCGGCAGGGTATGTCCACAATTGGAGCACTGGGTCAGGTACAGCGATTGAATGTGTGTTTCAAGCCGTTCATCTCCCTTGCGTGAAGCGGCCAGGTCGGCCAGGGCTGCCTTGAGTTCTGATTGCGGCAATGCTTCGGCATGGCATTCAAGCACAAAGCGCGTCACCGGATTGTTGGCGGCCACCAGGACGCGGTAGCCGGCGCGTGCTGCTTCTATTGCCGGGCGCGGCGAGAAGCCAAACGGCTCTAATATCCACGCGCCGGAGGGGACGCGACTTTCCAGCCAGAGGGCAATGCAACCATCTTCCAGCAGCGGCAGGAAACGTCCCAGCGGCCCAGTATGGCGCGGGGGAACCCCAGGCAGATAAGGGAAAGAGGCGTCCATTTCAAAATATTATATAACAATCGCCGTTAGACCTTCTTGAGGGGCTGAAAACCCTCTCCTAGCGCTTCATGTGCCGAACCGACGACCATAAAGGCGCGCGCATCGGCCTCGTGGACAAGGGTCTTGAGTTTTTGAACTTCGGCCCGCGTTACGACACAGTAGAGAATGGGGCGCGCCTCGCCGCTGTAAGCGCCGCGGGCAGGCAGGATGGTCACGCCGCGGTCGAGTCGTTCCATTATTTGCTGCGCCACCTCCTCCGCTTTGTCGGTGATAATGAGCGCCGTCCGCACTGTGCCGGCGCCTTCCAGTGTGCTGTCTACAACCAGCCCGCTGACATACAGGGTTACCAGGGCGTAGAGCGCCTCTTTCCATCCAAAGACGAAGCCGGCCGAGAGGATGACGGCTGTATCCACCAGCAGGTAACTCTGGGTCATCGGCACGTTGCGCCAGTGATGGAGGATGCGCGCCAGGATGTCGGACCCGCCGCTGGTTCCCTGGCCGCGATAGACTAATCCATAGCCGATGCCGCTGACCACCGCGCCATAAAGCGAGTTGAGCACCAGGTCATCGGTCAGGCCGTGAGGGGGGAGAAAGCGGGCCGAAAAATCGACAAAAAACGAGTACAGCAGGATGGCAACCGCCGTGCGAGTAACAAAACGCCGGCCTCCCAGAAAACGCCAGCCCAGCAGGAATAGCGGCAGATTGCCGAGAAAGACCATCAGGCCGATGGGCCAGCCGGTATAGTGATTGATCAATTGTGAGATGCCGCTTATCCCGCCCGAAACCAGATTCGCCGGGACGAGAAAGAGGCGCAGGCCGATTGCCTGCACCAATGCCCCGGCGCCAATCAGGGCGTAATCGCGGATAGAAGGCCAGGGAGAGTGTATTGTGCGCATGATTCTCGCTTTCAACACAAAGGTCACCAGGGGTCACAAAGGAGCACAAAGGGATTCTGCATTTTTCAACCCTCCCGCAGGTTAGAACGAGCGGTTTGGACATTCTGCCAAAACCTGCGGGAGGGTGGACAATCGCTTTCTTTGTGCTACTCCGTGTCCTTTGAGTCCTTCGTGTTTAATCGCTCCCCTGCCAGTTCCTCGATGATGCCAATCACCGCCGAGTTATCCAGTTCGCCCATGCCGTTCTGGAGCATGGCGTTGTATAACTGGGCGTCCACCGCCGCCGAGGGGAGCGGGATGCCGTACTCGCGGGCGGTCTCCAGGATGATGTTCAGGTCTTTGGCCTGCATGTAGGCCTTGAAGCCGGGGGCGCGGTTGCCGGCGAAGAGACGCGGCGGCTTGACGTCCAGCGTCCAGCACTGGGCCGCGCCGCTCTTGATGGCCTCCACCACCCGCTGCGGGTCCACGCCGGCCTTTTGGGCGAAGATGAGCAGTTCGCCCATGGCCACCATCTGCGCCGCGACCATGATCTGATTGGCGGCTTTGGCCACCTGGCCGGCTCCCGCCTCGCCCACGTGGGTGACTTTCTTGCCCATCGCCATAAAGACCGGCATGACCTTTTCAAGCGCCTCGGCCGGGCCGCCGACCATGATGGTCAGCGTGCCGTCGCGGGCGCCAATGTCGCCGCCGGAGACGGGCGCGTCAAGGGCGAGGACGCCGCGTTCGGCCAGGCGCAGGCTGAGGGTCCGCGCCGCCGCGGGCCGGATGGTGGAATTGTCCACCCAGATCAGGCCGGGGTGCGCCCCGTCGAGGATGCCGTCTGCACCCAGCACCACTTTCTCCACATCGGGCGTGTCGGGCAGATTGGTGAAGACCACGTCCACCTGGCGGGCGACTTCGGCAGGCGAAGAAGCGGGGCTGGCCCCCTCGGCAGTGAGTTCGTCCACCGCGGCGCGGCTGCGGTTGTGGACGACAAGCGGGAAACCCGCCTTGAGGATGTTGCGGGCGATGGATTTGCCCATCAGTCCCAGGCCGATGTAACCGACTTTGAGCATGTTGATCTCCTCATACAAAATGTTGGGATAGAGAGATTATACCCGCGCCGGAAAACAAAACATCCCCAAGGGAATTGCCCACCCTTAACCCTCCCCCAGGTGAGAAAAGGGCTGGCAGCCAATGCCAGCCCTTGCGAAGGCGTCTTGCGCCAAAACCTGCGGGAGGTCAGGTAGTTGAGCGAAAAACTACTTGATCTCGTAGGCGATGGTCACCGTCACGGTGATGGTTAACTGCCCCGGTTCAATTGGGACAGAAGCCTCTGCCGCCATGCCGCCGCCCCCTATGCCCTTGGCATAAGCATCCATGACCGGGTAGGGCATGCTGTCGTAGAACGAGATGGATTGCACCTCTCCCAGTTTTACGCCCACTGCCTGCGCCAGTTCTTCGGCCTGCGCTTTGGCATTTTTGACCGCATCGGCGCGGGCCTCGCTGAGCGCTTTGCTTTTATCGGCCACATCGAATTGAATGCTGTTGATGGTATTGGCGCCGGCCTGAATGGCAGTATCCAGCAATTCGCCCAGTTTGTCCAGTTGACGCACTTTCACGTAAACCGAATTGTCCACCACATAGTTCGTGCCGATCTGCTGACCGGTCTGGGGATCATATTGCTGATTGGGCCAGATGCTAAAGTTGGAGGTGCTGATATCTTTTCGCTCCACGCCGAATTTCACCAGCGCATCCACAAGGCGGCTGGTATTGGCCGTGTTTTCGGCTACTGCCTCGGCGGCTGTTTTGCCCTCCGTGTGGACGCCGATGTAAATATAGGCGATGTCGGGCGTGAGTGTGGTCGTCCCCGCGCCATTGACGGTCAACGTACGCGGCGTGGGCTGCGTGTAGACGGCCGTCGGCCCGGCCGGAGCACAGGCGCTTAACAACCCGACCAGCAGCAAAACAACGATTACAAACAAAGATTTGGAACGCATACGAAACTCCTTATAGAAAGTGGTATAACAAAAAACAAGACGCCAGATGGCGCAAAAAAGTTCCCGCCTTGTCGTTTCTGCCCTTTGCCTGTAAAATTCGTTCAAATGTTCTATGGCGATTAACTTCCAGCAGGTCTTCGAAAGAATCCGTGAAATCGGCCTCGGGGCGAA
>JAIOAQ010000037.1 GCA_019873735.1 Chloroflexota bacterium
GCAGCCGCAACCAGCATTTCATGGGTAATACGGCGGGCATACGTATCTACTGCGCCGCGGAAGATGCCCGGAAATCCCAGCACATTGTTAACCGACTTGCCATCCGCGGCAAAGGCCGCTCCAGCGGCCAGGGCTACATCCGGCTCGATTTCCGGATTGGGATTCGAGAGCGCCAAGATGACCTGTCCTTTGCGTACCATTTCGGGTTTAATCAGGCCGGGCGCCCCGGTGGTTGCAACCACAATATCGGCTTCGGCCATGATTTCCTTCAGCGTAGAACGCCGCCCGCCATTGGCTTCGTGACGCCTCAATGCATCTTCGCTCAAATCCGCACCCAGCACGGCATTACCGGTCAGCCGCATCAGCATGTGCGCGGTGGCATTGCCGGCTGCCCCCAGCCCGATCTGACCGATGACAGCCTGACCCAAATCAAGGCCTGCCTGGCGGGTCGCCACAAGTAAAGCAGCCGTTGTGACCACAGCCGTACCGTGCTGGTCATCGTGCATCACGGGAATATCCAGCAGGGCCTGGAGGCGGGCCTCAATTTCAAAACAACGCGGGGCAGAAATGTCCTCCAATTGAATGGCAGCGAAGGTGGGGGCAATGTTGCGCACCGTAGATACAATCTCATCCGGGTCTTTGGTATCCAGCAAAATCGGCACGCCCGAAAGCCCAACCAGCGTTTCCATCAGCATGGCCTTGCCTTCCATCACCGGCATACCGGCCAGAGCCCCAATATCACCCAGTCCAAGCACTGCGGTGCCGTCGGTGACAATGGCCACCAGGTGCGATGTGCTGGTGTATAAGCGCGCCAGGGAAGGATCTTTGGCAATTTTCAGGCAGACTTCTGCCACGCCGGGTGTGTAAACCCGCCGCAGAACCGACAGCGAATCGATGGGAAAGCGCGAACGGATGGCAATCTTGCCTTTTTCGTGCAATTCGAGCACTTCATCGCGCACGGCCATCAGACGGGTGCCGGGATTAGAGCGAATAGCCTCCAGCACACGTTCCATCTGCTCGGCGTTCTCAGTGTAAATGGCGATATCACGCACCACGAATTGAGAAGTCTCGGTAAGCATCTGAATGCTGCCCACGCTGCCGCCCGCCTCGGCAATGGCCGTCAAAAGCCCGGCCAGGCGGCCAATCTTCTGGTCATTGCGCACACGCGCCGTACGCATTACACGTTGTTCCCACATGGATTCGTCCTTTCGATTTGTTCAGGCAACTCATCAAATGAGGTAATCACCGGGCAGCCCGGCTCATGAAACAAACGTTGCGGGTCAAACAGCACCGTATGCCAACCGGCCCGACGCGCCCCGAGTACATCGGCAAAATAATTATCGCCCACATACAGAACCTGCTGCGGCCTGACGCCCAACTGCCTGGCCGCATGTTGAAAGAGAGCCGGATCGGGTTTCCAAAGGTCCACTTCTCCTGCGGCAAGGACATAAGGGAAAAACTCTATCAGGCCAAGCGCTTCCAGTTCGTTGCAATAGGGATGTTTGCGGTTCGAAACAACCCCAAGGCTGAATCCCATTTCCCGGAGTCTGGTCAAGGCTGGATAAAGTCCAGGCGGCACAACGGACTTTGGTTGATAAGACGTGCGCATGTATTGGCCGACTGCAGGAGCCAAGGCCCTGGCCAGCGTAGGCGACCCGCACAAAACCAACAGCCGACGATAGGTGTAATTGTTCCAAAAGGCCTCATCGTCATCTGCAAACCGTTCCAGATCTTCACGCAAAGGACGCGAAGAAGCCCAGTAATAATGCTCCCAGCGGGCCGCGCGCTCGCGGTCTTCACCGGAAACGGGTACCCCCAAAGCAGCGACATAGTCACTAAAAACCTCCCCGCCAGAGGGGAGGTTGAGACGCAGAGTCCCGTCCAGGTCAAAGACAATGGCACGCAGGCAGTCCCCGGTCATTTAGCCGCCGATCTCGCTCATTGCGCGATTGAGTGGAATGACGCCATCGGCCAGGGCATGTCCCCAAGGCTTTTCCCAAATGCCATCCAGAATCAGGCGGCGCAAATCTTCCAGCGAAGCGCCGGAACGCAGAGGGGTAAGCAGGTCCACCTCTTTTTCACGCAGCAGGCAAAGACGCAAGCGTCCATCCGCCGTCAGCCGGGCGCGCGTGCAGGCCACGCAAAAAGGCTGGGAGACAGAGGCAATGAAGCCCACATCACCCAATGCGCCGGGAAGACGATAAAGGCGCGCCTCCCCGTCCAGTTCGCCGCCGTTGACCGGCTCCAGCGGACCGAGGATGGATTCCACACCCGCCTGAATTTCCGCAGCGGTGACCATTTGCCCCGTCTGAAAAGCGGTTGGGCCAGAAAAAGGCATCAACTCAATAAACCGCACCTGCCAGGGATGTTCCAGCGTCAAACGCGCCAGGTTGGCGACATCCTCGCGGTTGTAGTCGGCGGCAACTACGGCGTTGATCTTAATCGGAGTCAGGCCGGCCGCTTCGGCAGCGTAGATGCCTTCCCAAACATTCTCCAGGCTGCCCCAGCGCGTCAGGCGGCGAAATTTTTCAGCATCCAGCGTATCCATACTGATGTTGACACGCTTCAAGCCGGCTTCGGCCAGCGGACGCGCCAGTTTTGCCAGCAACAGGCCGTTGGTCGTCATCGTCACCGTGCGGATGCCGGGCGTTTGCACAATGCCGCGCACCAAATCCACCACATGGGCGCGGATGGTCGGTTCGCCGCCGGTCAGGCGAATCTTGTCAAAGCCCAAACTGGCAAAAAGGCGGGCAAAAAGCAAGATTTCATCATCTTGCATCAACTCTGCATTGGGCCGGAAAACAATATCTTCCGGCATGCAGTAAACACAACGCAGGTTGCAATGGTCGGTCAGGCTGATGCGCAGGTAATGGATTTTTCGTCCGTAATGATCAAAGGCCATAAGGGTTTACCTCTTCTCAAATACTTCTCAAGTTAGCGCGGGGGCATTATAACAAGAATCTTTGAGGAGCAAGCAAATTCAGGCCGTCTTGCTCCAGCGCGGTGGGGAAAGCAATTTGCCGCAAATGATGACTTCGCTGCAAAAAATCACCGCAGAGACGCCGAGAGCGCAGAGTTTCCTATTGGTCCATTCTCGTAGATATCTACCCTCCCGCAGGTTTTGGCACAAACCACAAAACGTCTTCGCGAGTGCTGAAATTGGCTGCCAGCCCCCTTCTAACCTGCAGGAGGGTTAAAAGCCGCAGGGCGGTTCATCACCACCCTGCGGCCTGGCGCTTAACCTGTTTGTCATCTCCTTCAAGAGGAGAACATACATCCGACTAGAACAACATCAAAACCGCATCCTTTGCCAGGATAAACAACCATTGCGGCGTAAGGCTGATGAGAACGGTCAAGACAGCGGCGCCCAGCGTGGTCAGCCCCAGCCAGAATTCACGCTCCGTCTGCGCTTCCCCTTCGTGCATATACATAGTGACGACGACTCGCAAATAGTAGTAAGCAGAGATAAGCGACGTAATCACGCCAATGACCGCCAGCCAGACATAGCCGCCTTCCAGCACGGCGCGGAACAGATAGAACTTTCCTACCAGGCCAAGCGTGGGCGGCATACCGGTGAGCGAAAGCATGAAAACGGTCATAGCAGCCGCCAGGGCAGGGTATTTACGTCCCAGGCCAGCATAGTCACTGATTTCCAGCCCCTTGCCTTCGGCCTTCTCCAGAGCAATGACTACGCCCCAGGTGCCAAAATTGGTCAGGGTATAAGCCACCAGGTAAAACAGGCCGGCTGCAACCGAAACCGGCAACACCTTGGGGTCACCAAAAGGAACAAAGGCCATCAGGATATAACCGGCATGGGCAATACTGGAATAAGCCAGCATGCGTTTGATATTGGTCTGCGAAATGGCGATCAAGTTGCCGCCGAACATGGTCAAGGCCGAAATGACCCACAACACCGGCGACAAGTCGGCAGACAGGGTGGGAAATGCGAGGGCAAAAACTCGCAACAGCGCAGCAAAGCCGGCAATTTTGGCTCCTGCAGCCATGAAAGCCGTCACCGCAGTGGGAGCGCCCTGATAGACATCAGGAGTCCACATGTGGAAAGGCACTGCCGCCACCTTGAAGCCAAGTCCAACCAGGACAAGAGCCGCCCCTATCAGCATCAGGGTAGGATTGTAGATGCCCTCAAAACCGCCTGATAAATTGACAACAGAGATGATCTGGGCAAGTTGGGTGCTGCCGGTTGCTCCGTAAATCAGAGCAATCCCGTAGAGAACAAAGCCGCCTGCAAACGCACCCAGCAAGAAATACTTGAGGCCGGATTCTTCCGAATCCGGGTTGGGACGGGCGAAGGCAGCCAGCACATAGAGCGGGATAGAAAGCGTCTCAAGGGCCAGAAAGACCATGATCAGATCCGCAGCCTGGGCCATAAGCATCATACCGATGATGCTGAACAACAGCAGACCGTAATATTCGCCGCGCTCAATTTTCATGCGCCGGATGTAGCCATAAGCCAGAGCAATGCCAAGCAGTCCGCTAAGCAAAAGCAATGTCTGGACAAAAATGGAGAAACCATCCAGAACGAGCATGCCATTGAAGCCCAAAGCAGAGCGGCCAACCTGCATCAAGGTCAGACCAAGGGTAATGGCCAGACCAACAGCCGCCAGCACAGCAGTAAGGCCCTTACGCTTAATAAAGAGGTCGGCCAACAGCAAAGCACAGACCCAAAAGGTCAGAAATGCAATGGGAAGGACGGTAATAAAGTCAAGTTGTGTCATAACAACTCCTGCCCCCTCCTCTCTCGAGGGGAGGATGGGCTGACGGTAGGCGTTTACGGCAAAGGCAAACCGGACAACAGTTTGGTAACTGCCGGGGCCATCAGGTCAAAGAACGGCTTGGGGTACAGGCCAATCCAGAAGATGAAAATCAGCAGGGGCAAGACGGTGACAATCTCGCGCCAGTTCAGGTCGCGCAGAGCATGACCATGTTTTTTGACTTCTTCCACAATCGAGCCTTCAGGGCCAAGGAACATCTTCTGGAACATATACAGGATGTAAACAGCGGCCATGATAACGCCCAGGGCAGAAAGGCCGGCATACCAGGGCGAGCCAATGGCTTTGGAGCCAAAGGCGCCAAGCAGGATGGTGAACTCACCGACAAAGCCATTCAGGCCGGGCAGACCCATTGAGGAGAGTGAGACAATCAGCATGATGGTGCCGAAAATGGGCGTGATCTTCCACAGGCCGCCGTAGACCTTAATCTCGCGCGTGTGGGTCTGCTCGTAGATCATGCCAACCAGGAGGAACAAGGCGCCAGTGCTCAGACCGTGGTTGACCATCTGCAAGATAGCGCCCTGGATGCCCTGCGGGTTAAGGGCGAACAGACCGAGCATGACAAAGCCGAGGTGGCTGACCGAGGAGTAGGCAACCAGTTTCTTGACATCTGCCTGGGCATAAGAGACCGCCGCACCGTAGATGATGCCAATGGTTGCCAGCAAAGCCATCCACGGAGCCGCGCGGACAGCCGCTTCAGGGAAAAGCGGCAGGTTGAAGCGCAGGAAACCGTAGGTACCCATCTTCAGCAGGACGCCTGCCAGGATGACCGAACCGGCGGTCGGCGCTTCCACATGCGCATCGGGCAGCCAGGAGTGCAGCGGCCACATCGGGACCTTGATGGCGAAGGCAGCCGCAAAGGCCAGGAAGAGCCACAATTGCAAGTCCGCAGGGATGCCGCCCGCCTTGATCAACTCCGGCACCGAGAAAGTGCCCTGATTGATGCCCAGCCACAGGATGGCCAACAACATCAGGATGGAGCCGGCCATTGTGTAGAGGAAGAACTTGATGGCGGCGTAGATGCGGCGCGGCCCGCCCCAGATGCCGATCAGGAAGTACATCGGCACGAGGGTAAATTCCCAGAAAATGTAGAACAGGAACAAATCCTGCGCCAGGAAGACACCGTTCATGCCCACTTCCAACAGCAGGAAGAAGAGCATGAAATCCTTGACGCGCTCCTCAACCGCCGTCCAGGTGGAAAGGATGGAGATAGGAGTCAGGAAAGTGGTCAACAGCAGGAGCAAGATGCTCAGGCCGTCAACGCCAAGGTAATAGCGGATGTCCCAGCCGGCGACCTTAATCCAGTCGTAGCGGGCAACCAGTTGCAGGTCTGGATTAGAGGCCTCAAACTGAGAAAGCAGCCAAAGCGAAATGCCAAAAGTGATTAAGGAGGTGACCAGCGCCGTCCAGCGTAACAGGTTCTTCTTCTCGGCGGGCAGGAACAACAAAACAAGGACGCCCACCAGCGGGAAGAATGTGACCAGGGTCAGGGGTTCGAATAAAAAGTTCATAGTCCGACCTCTTTATTTCAGGATTAAGTAGCCCAGGATGGAAACAACACCCAGCAAAACCGCCAGGGCATAACTGCGCACGAATCCGTTCTGGACCCGCCGCGTGGCAGCCGACAGTTTTCGGGTGATCTCACCCAGGCCGTTGAAGAAGGCATCAATGCCTTTCTGGTCTGCATAACGATTCAGGAAAATGTGACTCAACCAGTTATAGGTGCCGGCAATAACTTTTTCATGGAACCAGTCATGCCAGAAACGCCAGTCAACCACATCCGCCAAAAAGCGGGCCAGGTCCACGTAGCGATTGACAAAGACGGCCCAGTAGCCTTCGTCCACAAACCATTTGTTTTCCATGCCGGTAAAGAGGAAGCCAAGCGGCCTCTTGAGCGGGTCGGGCTGACCCGCCTCAAGCGGCTTGCGCCCATAAATCAGCCAGGAAATCAGAATGGCCAACAGGGCCAGGGCCGTAGAGATGAGCGCCACGCTGAGGACAAATTCGCCCGCATGAACTTCCAGGGTGTGTTCCAGCCAGAGCGTCAAAGTGTGCAAACCGGGCAGATTGAGCGCACCACCGACAATGGACAGGAACGCCAGCACCATCAGCGGCGCCGTCATAATGAGCGGGCTTTCTTCTGCATGTGCCGCAGCCTCGTGGCGTGGTTTGCCGAAGAAGACCATCCAGATTTGGCGTCCCATGTAAAAGGCTGTGAAGAAGGCGGCAATGGTCAACAGCCAGTACACGGCTGTATAGCCCTCCTTGAAAGCATCGGCCAGGATTTCGTCTTTTGACCAGAAACCGGCAAAGGGGAAGATACCCGCCAGCGCCAGCGTGCCAATGATATAGAGCCAGAAGGTAACCGGCATGGTCTTGCGCAGCCCGCCCATATTGCGCATGTCGCCGGGATCAAAAACTTCTTCGTGTCCTTCGTGATGGCCTTCGTGCGCTTCGTGTTTAGCAAGGTGATGATGGCCGCGTTCCAAACCGAGGATGACCGAGCCGGCCGAAAGGAAGAGCAGTGCCTTGAAGAAAGCATGCGTAACGAGATGGAACATGCCGGCCACAAAGGCGCCCATGCCCACCGCCGCAACCATGAAGCCGAGTTGCGAGATGGTCGAGTAGGCCAGCACTTTCTTGATGTCATACTGCCCGACGGCGATCGTGGCGGCAAAGAGCGCCGTCACCGCGCCGGTCATGGCCACAATAAACTGGGCTTCCGGCACAAGGGTGTAGAGCGGCGCCGAACGGGCAATGAGATAAACGCCAGCCGTAACCATGGTAGCCGCATGAATCAGCGCCGAGACGGGGGTAGGGCCGGCCATAGCATCTGGCAGCCAGACATAGAGCGGAATCTGCGCCGACTTGCCGGTCACGCCGATGAGCATAAAGAGCGTAATGGCCACAATGACCCCCGACTGCAGCCCAGGCGCCATAGCAAAGACTTCATCGAATTGCACAGAGCCAATGTACCAAAACATCAGGAAACCAGCGATGAGAAAACCGAAATCGCCAATGCGGTTGGTGACAAAGGCCTTTTTTGCCGCATTCGAGTTGGCCCAGGAGGAGCGGCCAAGCGTGTCCATGTCGTACCAGAAGCCGATCAGCAGGAAGGAGCAAAGGCCCACCCCTTCCCAGCCGACGAACAGCATCAGGTACGAATCGCCGCCCACCAGAATCATCATGGCAGCAATGAACAGGTTCAGGAAGACAAAGAAGCGGCGGTAACGCCCAACATCATGCTTGAAGCGCACATCTTCGTGCATGTACCCAATGGCGTAGATATGAATGAGGGTGCCAACGCCAGAGACGACCAGCATCATCGTCACCGAGAGGGTGTCCACCCGGAAGGTCCAATCCAAAGCCAGGTTGCCGATGTGAATCCAGGGCGCCACATAAACCGATTGAGCGTGTCCGCCGCTGGCCCATAACGAGTAGGCTAAAAGGACAGAAATCACAAAGGAACCCGCCGAGGCCATGCTGGCCAGCCAGCCGATCACCTTTTCGGGGAAACGTTTGCCCAAAAAGGCATTAATCAGCAAGCCAATAACCGGAAAAAAGACAATCCAGGGGGCCAGGTAGAAAAAGCCGGTAGTGGTTGTTTCACTCAGGTGCATATTTTCACCCTTTCAGGCTGTTCATCTGGTCAACGTCAATGCTGCGTTTGGTTTTGAAGATGGCAACGATCAAAGCCAGTCCAACAGCCACCTCTGCCGCAGCCACAGCCATGACAAAGAAGACAAAGATTTGCCCGTTGAGCATATCATACATACGGGCAAAGGCCACAAAAGCCAGGTTGCCGGCATTCAGCATCAACTCAACAGACATGAAGATGACAAGCGCGTTACGGCGAATCAAGACGCCCAGCACGCCAAGGGTAAAGAGCAAAGCCGAAAGGCCCAGATAATAGGAGATAGGCAAGGTGCCGGCCATCATTCCCGTTCTCCTTTCTTTCGCACAGTCAGCACAATCACGCCCACCATGGCCGATAAAAGCAAAACCGACGTGACTTCAAAAGGAAGCAGGTATTGATTGAAAAGCGCCGTCCCAACCTGGGAAGGAGAGCCAAAAACATCCGTCTGCGGCAAAGAGACGGTTGCAGTTACCGCCTGACGGAAGAGAAGGAGATAGCCCGTTTCGGCAATCAACACCAACGCCAGGAAAATGGCCAAAGGCCGCTGCCACGGGAGGGCTGGCGAGGCAGGCAAACGCTCGGCCCCCAACAGCATGATGACAAACAGAAACAGCACCATTATGGCCCCGGCATAGACCGTAATCTGGGTCAGGGCAATGAAAGGCGCGCTCAACAGCACGTAAAACACGGCCACCGTGGCAAAGTTCAGCACCAGAAAGAGGGCCGAGTAAACCGCATTGCGGCTGAACAACATTCCCAATGCAGTTGCCACCGCCACCAGGGCCAACACAAGGAAGAGAATCAAGTCTATACTCATAGCAGGCTCTCAGTCTTGCGAATCTTTCATTTCGGGCACCGAGCGGGTAAAAACGCCCGGCGGCGTCTTCTGGGGAGTCGGCTGCCCACCCGGCGGCACAGGCTCAATCAGCATTTCCTTCGGGTAGATAGCCTCCCGCCGGCTGGTAAAGGACAACTCATAATTGTCACCCAGCACAATTGCTTCGGTTGGACAGGCATCCTCACAGAAGCCGCAAAAGATACAGCGCAACATGTTGATTTCATACGTGCTGGCATAGCGGTCGCCGGGCGAATAACGCGCCTCATCGGTGTTTTCAGAGGCCTCAACAAAAATGGCATCGGCAGGGCAAGCCGCGGCGCACAAAGCACAGCCAATGCACTTTTCCAGGCCATTATCATAACGTTTCAGCACATGACGCCCGCGGAAGCGCGGCCGCACCGGACGCTTTTCCTCCGGGTATTGCACCGTCACCGGCTTCTCGCCGAATATCATCCGGAGCGTCGTCGCCAGGCCACGCGCCAACTCAACAACAGGTTCAACGACGCGCATATTCTTTCCTCCTCAAAGCACGCTCAATCACGCCAACCGCCAGGACACCCGCCACCAAAGAAAGCAATGGGATAATCCAAAGCATGGCCGGATTGACGGCTTCTGCCAATAAAATGCCGAGCGCCGTGACAAATACCAGTCCCAACGCCGTGGGCAACAACACCTTCCAACCCAGTGCCATCAGGCGGTCGTAGCGAATGCGCGGGAAAGTCGCCCGGACCCAAATCATCAAGAAGAGCAGAACGATGATTTTTGCCAGCAGGTAAATCGGTCCCAGCCAGGGCCACTTATCCACCCCCGGCCCAAGAAAACCGCCAAAGAACAACGTCGCCGCAATGGCACAAATAACGATCATCTTCTCATACTCGGCCATGAAAAACAGCGCGAATTTCATGCCCGAATACTCCGAGTGATAACTGGAGGACAGTTCCTGTTCCGCATCCGGCATATCAAAAGGCGCACGGCCGATTTCTGCCAGCGTGGCAATCAGGAAGATGAGCGCCCCCACCGGCTGAATCAGGACGAACCAACCCATCTCAGCCTGCTTGGTGACGATATCCATCAGCCGCATCGAACCGGCCAGCAGGATGGGCAACACAAAGGCCAGCCCCAACGCCAACTCGTAACTGACCATCTGCGCCGAAGCCCGCAAACCGCCTAAAATCGCATACTTGTTGTTCGATGACCAGCCTGCCAGCACGATCCCATAAACTGCAATCGAGGCGATTGATGTAATGTAAAGCACGCCCACGTTCAAATCTGCAACGCTCATGTTAATCGTGCGCCCAAACAATTGTATTGGCGGTCCCCACGGCACCGTTGCCGCCATCAGCATCACCGGCACCACCGTCACAATGGGGGCCAAAATGAAGATCACCTTGTCGGCCATGCTGGGGGTCAACTCTTCCTTGAAGATCAACTTCACCGCATCTGCAATGGGCTGGAGCAGGCCATAAGGACCGGCGCGGTTTGGGCCATAACGCACCTGAATACGCGCCAGCGCCTTGCGTTCGTACCAGGTCAGGTACGCAAACCCGCCCAAGAGAAAGAAAATCAGAAACAGGGCTTTGATCACCCATTCCCAAATCAAGGCAGCATCCATAACGTAGTCCTCACCTTTATTTGGCCTTACCAACGCTCAGCGGCGCTGGCGCAGAGACCGGCAGGCCCATGCTGCGCGGCACAAGCGCCACGCCTGCCGGAATTGTCTCGTCCAACTTTACAAGCACTTCGTTTTCATGGCCGCCCAGCCCAATCATGGCCTTCTCACCGGCCTTCAAGCCCATCTTTTCCGCAGTTAAGGGATGGATGGTAATCGCCGGCAGGCCAATGCGCGCCTCTAGTAAAACCGAGGAACGCACCGTCACGCCCAAGTCGTACAGTTTGGTGACGGGAACGGCCAGCAAGGCATCTTCCTGAGGACGAGGGCCGCTTCCTTTTCGGACCTCAGGCAGGTGCGGCGATTCTCCGGCAGAGGCGGCCGCCGCCAGGTGAACGCCCAGGCCTTGCTTGTTCTCGTAGGTCGTGCCGCCGTAATACAGGTCCGCGCGGCCCACAATCGGCCATTGCGGCCGGACCTCGGCCAGTTTGCGGTAGGAAAGCCCGGCAAAGGCTGTGATCTCTGCCGTCAGCCGGTTAAAGACCAGGGCCGGCGCGCCAGCCTCCAGGTCCAGGCCGAGCCGTTGGCCAATCTCGGCAGTAATGACATAATCGGCCTTTGTCTCAGCCCAGCGGGGGACAGCCGGATAGTAACGTTGAACCCGCCGCTCGCCCGAGGTAAACGTCCCTTCGCGCTCGGTGTAAGCCGCAGCAGGCAGCACCACTTCGGCGAGACTGGCCGTAGCGGTTTGGAAGAGTTCCTGGACAATGACCGTGCCGGCGTCTTGCAAGGCTTTCGCCAGCCGCGGATCGTCGCCTGCGGGGTCGGCTGCGGCAATATAGACCGTCTTGCCTTTCAGGGCGGCCGCCAAATCTGCTTCGGGGCGGAAGCCTATTTCCCATGCCCCCTGATCATTGGCGTGCGGCCAGACGCCGATTAAACCGTTGTTGGGCCGGCCAAAGTGACCGGTTTCAATCAGCAGGTTGGCGCAGGCCGCGGCGACAGAGGTTGAGCCGTTCAGATCCAAGCCGTCTGCGGCATAGAATACCAGCAGGTTGCCGGCTTCGCGAATGGCTGCGCCGATCTTGTCCTGTTTGAGCAATCCCTGTAAGGTAACCGTCTCGTCACCAGGAGCATAGCGTACAACGTAACCGGCATGTTTATCCAGGCGGGTGGCGCGGGCATTGACGACAATCAGTGTCGCGCCGCGGTCGGCAGCCTGCTTGACACGCAGCCACCAAATGGGCGCCTCTTCATACAAATCGCAAGCCGCGACCAGAATCGTATCGCCTTTGCCCAAATCGGCGAGGTTTGTGCCAGAGGCAAGGCCAATCTGTGTTACAAGGTCGCCGCCGCCAACGTGGGTGTAAAGCACGCTCTGCGCGCCCAATCCATCGGCCAGTTTCTTAAGGTTAAAGAGGTCTTCGTTAGAAAGCCGTCCACCTGCCAGGATGAGCGCATCTTTGCCGGCGGCTTTCAACTTTGCCGCCGCCAGGTCAAGCGCCTCTTCCCAAGAGGCAGGCTGCAGTTGACCATTGCGGCGGATGAGCGGCTGGCGCAAGCGCGCTTCGCTTTCGGTGAAGTGATAGGCGAAGCGGCCTTTGTCGCAGATCCAGATTTCGTTGACTTCTTCGTTCTGGCGCGGCATGACGCGCTTGATAACCACGCGGCCGCCGGATTTGGCTTCACGACGGGTATTGAAGGTAATGTTGCAGCCCACCGGACACTGTGCGCAGAGCGAGGCAGCCGATTTAAGTTCCCAGGGGCGCGCTCCAAAGCGAAAGTCTGCGGTGGTGAGTGCGCCAACCGGGCAGATGTCGGTCGTATTTCCGGAGAAGATCGAGTCAAAGGCCGGCTCGGAATTGGTGATAATTTCGGTATCGCGGCCGCGCTCATCAAATGCCAGCACCGGTTCGCCCGCCACCAGGCGCTGGAAGCGCACGCAGCGCCCGCATTGGATACAGCGTTCGCGGTCCAGCCAGATGAGTTCTCCCAGGGGGACGTGCTTCTCGGCATGATGCTTTTCGTTGTACAGGAAGCGGCTCTTGCCGGGGCCGTAATCCAGCGTCAGATTCTGCAGCGGGCACTCGCCGCCCTTATCACAGACCGGGCAATCGAGCGGATGCGAGGTGAGCAGGAATTCCAGAATCTCCTGCTGCCCGGCCCTGGCTTTCTCTGAGCGTGTCAGGACAACCATTCCATCAGAGACCACGTTGGTGCAGGCGGTTTCTAACTTGGGCGCCCACTGAATCTTGGGTTGACCGTTCTCCAGCACCGGTTGGCCGGTCGCACGATCGATCATGGGGCGGCCAAGTTCTACCAGGCACATGCGGCACATGCCGGCCGGTTCCATCTTGGGATGGTAGCAGAAAACCGGAATGTCAATGCCGGCCTGCTTGGCCGCGTCCACAACCAGCGTGCCTTTCGGCACGGTGACTTGTTTGCCATCAATGCTTAGCGTGACTAGTTCCGTCATATTCGCTCCGATACGCCATTCGCAGCCGGGCTACGAATGCACTGCTTTCTTGAAATCTTCAGGGAAGCGCTCAATGGCTGAAACAACCGCCATGGTAGAAAACTCTCCTAAAGCGCATAAGCACTTGCCCTGAATTTGTTTGGCAACGCTTTTCAACAGTTCAACGTCTTCCGCCGAGCCGGTTCCGCCGTGAATGCGCTCAATCAGGTGCAGCATCCAGTAGTTGCCCTCACGGCAAGGTGTGCACTTCCCACAGGACTCGTGTTTGAAGAAATGGATGGTCTTGTTCAGCAGCCAATCCATGGAGACGGTGTCGTCAATGACGATGACAGAAGCAGACCCGAGGTCCGCGCCGAGCGTGCGGACGGAGGCATAATCCATGGGGGTGTCAAGGGCCTGATCATCCACCTTGATAATTGAGGATGATGCCCCGGCTGCCATAATGGCCTTGACCGGGCGGTCGTCAATGATTCCGCCGCCGTACTCATAAATTAACTGGCGGAAGGTGGTGCCAAAAGGCAATTCGTAGTTGCCAGGTTTCTTGACGCGGCCCGAAAGGCTGAAAATCTTGACCCCGGCGCTGTCGGCAGTCCCCATGGACTTGTACCAATCGGCGCCATTGGCAATGATGAGCGGGACGTTGGTGAGGGTTTCGACGTTGTTGACCACGGTTGGCTTGCCATACAGGCCATAAGCCGGAGGGAAGGGAGGCCGCAGACGCGGCTGACCGCGTTTGCCTTCGAGCGATTCGAGCAAGGCAGTCTCCTCACCGCAGATGTAGGCGCCGGCTCCAAGGTGGGTATAGATACGCAAGGAGTAATTGGTGCCAAAGAGTTTTTCACCCAGGTAGCCGGCCTTTTCCATCTCTGCGATTTTCTCATCCAGCCAGGCAGCCACCGGCCAGAACTCACCGCGCAGGTAGATATAAGCAGCATGAGCGCCGACCGCATAGGAGGCAATGGCCACGCCTTCCAGGAACTGGAAGGGGTTGTTTTCCATGATTTCACGGTCTTTGAAAGTGCCAGGCTCAGACTCGTCGGCATTGGCCACCACATAATGCGGCCAGTTGTCGCGGTCCATAAAGAGCCATTTCATGCCGGTTGGGAAGCCTGCTCCGCCGCGTCCGCGCAGTCCCGAGTCTTTGACCACTTGCGTCACGTCGCCGGGATCCATTTTGGTTACGGCTTTTTTGAAGGCTTCAAAACCGCCGTTTTTCTTGTACACTTCAAGGTTACTGATATCGGGAATGTCCCGATGGCGCAGGAGGATATGGGCCATTATTTCACCTCCTTGCCGGACTCGCGCAGGGCTTCGACCAGTTGCATGGTTTTCTCTACGGTCATGTTCTCGTGGTAGGCAATTCCATCTGGGCCTTGTGTTTGGAAAACGGGTGCCTTGTCGCAGGCTGCCAGGCACATGACCGGTTCAACCGTGACCAGGCCATCAGCCGTTGTGCCGCCCGGCTCGATGCCCAAATTGGCGCAAAGATCGGCCAGGAATTTGTCGGCGCCGCGCAAGGCACAGGGCAAATCCACGCAGACCTGAATGCGTAGTTTCCCGGCTGGTTCGCCATGATAAAGGGTGTAGAAACCGATCATCGCCGCCACTTCGGTCGGGGTGATTTCGAGCATCTCGGCGATTTCGTTCATGGCGTGGTTATCAACATAGCCCTTCTCGCGCTGAGCCAGGTACAGCAATGGCATCAGAGCAGAGCGTTTGTGTTCTGGCGGATACTTCGCCAGAATTCGCTTGATTTCTTCGGGATATTTTTCTGCCAGGCTCATCGGTCAATATCTCCCAGCACAATGTCAATCGAGCCGATGAGCGCCACCAGGTCTGCAACAAACAGGCCTTTGGCCAGCACCGGCAAGACTTGCAGGTTATCAAAAGAGGGGGTGCGCCAATGGACACGATAGGGTTTCGGGCCGCCATCGCCTTCCAAATAGACTCCTAATTCGCCACGCGGCGATTCGATGGCCACATAGACACTGCCTTTGGGGGCATCAAATCCCTCGGTCCACAATTTGAAATGGTGGATGAGGGCCTCCATGCTGACCCCAATCTCTGAACGCGGCGGCGGGACAAACTTGCGATTGTCACTGCGCACCGGCCCGTATGGCAATTTGTTCAACGCCTGCTCAATGATTTTGAGCGATTCGCGCATTTCCTGAATGCGCACGAGGTAGCGGGCGTACACATCGCCTTCCTCGCGCATGGGGACTTCAAAGTCATACTGCTCATAACCGCAGTAGGGATGTTCTTTGCGCAAATCCCATTTCATGCCTGAAGCACGCAAAAGCGGGCCGGTAACGCCATACTGCAGGGCAGTTTCTTTTGAAAGGGTGCTGATTCCCAACACACGGTCAAGCATGATCGGGTTGCGGGTTAACAGGGCCTCATATTCGTCAATCCGCTTCGGCATCATCTTCAGAAAAGCGCGCACAGCCGACTCAAACTCAACCGGCACATCCCGCCACAATCCGCCCGGACGAATGTAGGTGGTCATCATGCGCTGGCCGGAGACCAGTTCCAGGATATCGAGGATGTATTCGCGCTCGCGGAAGCAGTACAGGAACATGGACATTGCCCCCAGGTCCAGGCCGGCAGTTCCCAACCAGACCAGGTGCGAGGCAATGCGTTGAAGTTCGGCCAAAATCACGCGAATCGCCTGCGCCCGCACCGGCACATCCAAATCCACCAGTTTTTCCACCGCCAGACAGTAAGCCAGGTTATTGCCAACGGTATCGAGGTAATCCAGCCGGTCTGACATGACCTCGGCCTTCTGGTAGGTTTTGGCCTCCATGTTCTTTTCGACGCCGGTATGCAGGAAACCAATGTCTGGCACGCAGTTGACCACAATCTCGCCGTCCAGTTCCAGGAGGATGCGCAGCACGCCATGCGTGGACGGGTGCTGCGGACCCATATTGAGCAGCATGGTCTCGCCTTCAATAGCACGTTCAGAGACCAGATGCTTGAGTTGTTCGACAGTCACTTCTTCGATTTGGGCCATTGCTGTACTCCCTGCCATTACTCTCTGGCATATGGCTTGCGCAGGTCAATCTCTTCAAAATTGAAGGTGAACTGCGGCTCTTCGTAACCAAGAGGATAATCTTTGCGCAGCGGGTGACCCTCCCAATCGGCCGGCATCAGAATGCGGCGCAAATCGGGATGACCTTCGGCCTTGATGCCAAACATATCCCACAACTCGCGCTCGCGCCAGTTGGCATTGGCATATATGCCGCTCACGGTGGGGACGGCAGGGTTGATGCCTGAGACCGGGACACGCAGCAACAAGGTAAGATGCTGCGCATAGGAGCGCAAAAGGTAGATGACGTGAAAACGCGGGTTTTCTTCGGGCCAGTAGTCTACCGCTGTCAAAGTGATTAATTGCTCAAAGTGATACTTATCGCGCAGCCGGGTCAGGGCCGGGACAATTTGCTCTGCCGCGAGAGTCACCTGTGGTTCGCCGCGGAACTCTTCAACGCTGGCGGAGAACTCTGTCTGTAAAGCATCCAGGATGGATTGAAGTTTTTTGTCCATACCTACCCCTGTTTCTTGGCCCAGTCACGCATTTTCTCGGCGGTAACTTTTTCATGCAGGGTGACAATGCCGTGAATCAGCCCTTCTGGGCGCGGAGGGCAGCCGGCCACGTAGACATCCACCGGCACCACTTCATCCACGCCGGCGACAATAGCATAGTTGTTGAAAACACCGCCGCAGGAGGCGCAGTCCCCCATTGAAATCACCCATTTGGGTTCAGGCATCTGGTCATACAGGCGGCGTAAGACGGGAGCCATTTTCCGCGTCACGCGCCCGGCCACAATCATCAAATCCGACTGACGCGGGCTAGGGCGCATCAGTTCCATGCCGAAACGGCTCATATCATAATGCGCTGCCTGGGCAGACATCATCTCAATTGCACAGCAGGCCAGGCCAAAGAGCATCGGCCACATGGCTTTGGTGCGGCTCCAGTTAACCGCCTGCTCCAGCGTCGTCGTAACCACACCCAGGTTGCCGAGTTTTTGTTCTACTCCCATTCCAGGGCTCCTTTCTTCCAGGCATAAATGTAACCTACCAGTAAAATGCCGATGAAGATGATCATCTCGATCAACCCAAACAGGCCGAGTTGCCGAAAGACCACCGCCCACGGCAGAAAGAAGACGATTTCAATATCAAACAGGATGAACAGGACTGCAATCAAGTAGAAGCGCACAGGCATTCGCCGTGTGCCCGGACCAATTGGCAACATACCCGATTCATAAGGCTGTGCCTTTTTGTCACTCTTGCGCTTCGGACCGAACAATTCCCCCAGGAAAATAGCAATTGCCGCTACGGCTGTTGCCAAAAAAAGCAGTACACCAATGGCTATATATTCAAGTAGCATCGTGTTGGTCTCCCTGATTTGAGACATTTCTACTTCTTTTTTAAGTAGCGGCGCAAGTATATCACAAGATGTTCAGCGGGGGAGGGAAATGTGATAGTTTTCACAAAAGCACAGTGCATTCGTCATACATCAAACAGGAAATTCATCCCCCTCGCCTGTCTGAGCCCAGATTCGGCTCACCCATCGCGCAATAAACGTTCCAGTTCGCGGAAATCTACACGGGCGGTCATATCCAGGCTGATGGGAGTTACCGAAACCTGGCGTCGTTTTTGCAGTACATAGACATCTGTGTCAGACGGCTCATTGACCAGGCTGACACCATTGCAATACCCCACTTTGCCGGGCACATCCCAGGACGAACGCTGCGGGGCAACCGGCTCGTAGTAACGCTGGCGCGAGAGCCGCGTCACTTGCCAGGGGGTCTGCTGCGTCGCCGTGTTCGGCACATCTACTTTGAGCAAATCTACATCATGGGGGAAACGTTTCTCCAATAAGAGACGGGCAAAGTAGGCCGTAAAAAAGGCGGCCGCCGAAAAATCCACTTCCATTGAATAGGAACGGTGATGTTCCTGAGCAGTCTCCAAAGAAACTGCCAGCGCCGGGATTTCCATGGAGGCTGCTTCCATGGCGGCGCCGACCGTACCGGAGATGGTAATGCCCGTTCCGACATTTTCGCCATAGTTGATGCCCGAAACCACCAGGTCTGGGCGCTGTGGCATGATTTCCAGGACTGCGTGTTGAACGGCCTGGGCCGGACTGCCGCCAACCGCATAAGCGCTCCATTCCTGACCGTTGACCTGCACCTTCACTTCGCGGATGATCCCATCTGTCTCTACCGGAAGGCTACGTCCCATACCAGAAGACTGCTCAAGCGGCGCGGCAACGGTCACGAATCCCAATGCAGAAAGAGCCTGCGCCGCGGCCCATAAGCCTGGCGAACGAATGCCGTCATCATTGGTAAGTAAAATCTGACGTTTTGACATCTTCCCTCCGTGCTAACAAAAAGAGCGGGAACTCCCGCTCTCCATGGCGCCCCTTGCGCGACTCGAACACGCGGCCTTTTGGTCCGCAACCAAACGCTCTAATCCACTGAGCTAAAGGGGCATTTGCGGCATGTATTCTACTCGGAAAATAAGGGAAGGTCAAGGAATTTTTGAGAGAGTCAGCAACTCCTAATCCAAACGCAATAGCCTAACCTCCCGCAGATTTTGGGGCCGTCTCCAAAGCAGAAGACGCATCCACAATCGCCAGCATCGTTTGCCAGCCCCGTTCTAACCTGCGGGAGGGTTATTGGAATTGACCGGAAGATCATCCTACGACTTGACTGCAAAAGATCACCGCGGAGATGCCGAGAGCGCAGAGTTCTACTATAAATTCTCTGTGCACTCTGCGTCTCGGCGGTAAAACGACTATTAGTAAACTCCTCTTATGCTTTCACGCTTTAAGCAAATTTCTCAGCACAGTGTGCAAAATGCCACCATTGCGATAATAGTTGACTTCTACTGGCGTATTGAGCAAGGCACGCACTCGAAATTCAATCACCTTGCCATCTGCTTTGGTTGCCCTGACGGTTAACACGCTTTGCGGAGCCATCTCATCGCTTAAACCTTCGATATCATAGACTTCATCGCCTGCCAGGCCCAACGATTCGGCATTCTGACCATCCATGAATTTGAGCGGCAGAATGCCCATGCCTACCAGATTGGAACGATGGATGCGCTCAAACGACTCGGCAATCACCGCCCGCACGCCCTGCAGCAGCGGCCCTTTGGCGGCCCAATCGCGGCTGGAACCGGTCCCATATTCTTTGCCTGCTATGATGATGACCGGAATGCCCGTTTCCTTGTACTTCATGGCCGCATCAAAGATGGGCATTTCCTGAGCATCCTGTTGCCCGGCATCTGCAAAATATTTCGTCCAATTGCCTTCTTTGGGTGCCACCAGCAGATTCTTCAGGCGGATATTGGCAAACGTGCCACGCGCCATCACCAAATCGTTGCCGCGCCGCGTGCCATACTGGTTAAAATCGCGCGGCTGCACACCGCGTTCCCGCAAATATTTTCCCGCCGGGCTGTCGGCGGCAATGCTCCCTGCCGGAGAAATGTGATCGGTAGTGATCGAATCGCCAAACATGCATAAAACACGCGCCCCGCGAATTTCTTGCACTGCAGGCACTTCCAACGTCATTTGCTGAAAATATGGAGGGTGATGAATATAGGTGGAAGTCTCATCCCATTGAAACAGTTCCCCCGCTGCAACCTGAATGCCCTTCCACATCTCAGAACCTTCAAAAACATCCGCATAGCGTTGGCAGAACATGGCCGTCTCCAGGCTGGCGGCAATTGTATCGGCAACCTCCTGAGCGGTTGGCCACAAATCCTTGAGATAAACGGCCTGCCCGTCCTTGTCCACGCCCAGCGGCTCGCTTGCCAGATCAATATCCACCGTCCCGGCCAGAGCGTAGGCTACCACCAACGGCGGCGAAGCCAGATAGTTGGCCCGCACCAGCGGATGGACACGACCCTCAAAGTTACGGTTGCCAGAGATAACCGCCGCAGCCACCAGGTCGGCCTCAGAAATAGCCCGCGCAACCTCATTCGGAAGTGGGCCAGAATTACCAATACAGGTTGTACAGCCATAGGCCACTACATTGAAGCCCAGTTTTGCCAGCGGTTCCAGCAAACCGGCCTTCTTTAGATAGTCGGTCACTACACGCGAACCGGGAGCCAGGCTGGTCTTGACATGCGGCTTGACCGTCAGCCCTTTTTCAACCGCCTTTTTGGCAACCAGGCCGGCAGCAACCAGCACGGAGGGGTTGGATGTATTGGTACAGGAGGTGATGGCTGCAATCACCACCGCACCATGCGAGATATTATACGAACCCCCGTTCGTACCCACCCGAGCCTGCTTGCCGATTGCCTCAGGCGTTAACTCATATCCACGCGCTTTGACCGGCGCGCTCAAAGCCTGCCGAAAAGCCGACTTCATCTCAGACAGCGGGACACGGTCCTGCGGACGCTTGGGGCCGGCAAGAGAGGGGACAACCGACTCAAGGTCAAGTTCGAGCCGGTCCGTGAACTCCGGCTCAGGCGCGGAGGCATCCCGGAACAGACCCTGCTCCCGCAAATAGGCTTCCACCAGATCCACCTGTTCTTGCGAACGGCCGGTCAGGCGCAGGTAACGCAGCGTCTCATCGTCCACCGGGAAGAAGCCAATGGTCGCGCCGTATTCGGGGGCCATGTTGGCGATCGTTGCCCGGTCGGGCAAAGACATGCTGTCCAGGCCGGGGCCATAGAACTCAACGAACTTATCCACAACGCCTTTCTGCCGCAGCATTTGGGTCACGGTCAGCACCAGGTCGGTGGCCGTGACACCCTCCCGCAGTTTGCCGTACAGTTTGAAGCCAACCACATCGGGGAGAAGCATATCCATGGGCTGGCCAAGCATGACGGCTTCGGCCTCAATGCCGCCCACGCCCCAGCCGAGCACGCCCAGGGCGTTGATCATGGTCGTATGGGAATCGGTGCCAACCAGCGTATCGGGGAAGGCCAAAACCTCTGCATCTTGCTTCACCATTACCACGCTTGCCAGGTATTCCAGATTCACCTGATGCACAATACCGGTCATGGGCGGGACAACGCGGAAATTAGAGAAGGCCTTTTGCCCCCATTTGAGAAACTCATAACGCTCGCGGTTGCGCTGGAATTCAAGTTCTGCATTGCGCTGCAGAGCATCGCTATTGGCAAAGAAGTCCACCTGTACGGAGTGGTCAATCACCAAATCCACCGGCACGAGAGGATTAATGCGTTTGGGGTCGCCGCCTAAGCGGGCAACTGCAGCGCGCATGGCAGCCAAGTCAACAATGGCAGGAACGCCGGTAAAGTCCTGCATCACAACACGGGCAGGCAGAAAAGGAATGCCGGGGCGGCTGCCTGCCTCGCCAGAAACCGGCGTCCAGCCGGCAATGTGTTGGACATCCTCCGGAGTAATTTCCTGCCCGTTGCATTGCCGCAAAGCCGACTCGAGCAGGATGCGGATAGAAAACGGCAGACGCTTGAGGTCGGTCAGGCCGGCTTTTTCAAGCGCGCTAAGGCGATAAATGACATATTGCTTTCCGTGGATGTTCAGGAAATCGCGAGCGTTGAAAAAATCTTTCATACCGATACACCTCCAAGTAATATTCCGTTGACGAAAACACCTCTGTGCAATTTGCGCCAACACACGTCATGGCCGGCACAAAAGACACAAAGGTGCGCCTTTGCTGTCCTCAGGCAGATCTCGGGATGTTATTGTAATTCCTTTTGCAATTGTTTGACAAGTTTTTCTTTTTCGTCGGGCGGCAGGAAGGCCGCCTGGGCCGCGGCCAGGATGCGCCCCTTAAGCACGTCCAAAGGCAGGCCAATATCTTCCGCCGCCAGGCGGAATTCATCGCTCAGGGTAATGCGCGAAACCGAAGGGTCATCGGTGTTTAAGGTGACATTCAAGCCGGCTGCCAGCATGGCCGGAAAGGGATGGGCCGTCAATGCAGGCGTGACGCCCGATTGATAGTTGCTGGTAATACAAACCTCAAACGGCGTGCCGCGCTCACGCGCCAGCGACACCACGCCTGGGTCTTCCATCACGCGCACGCCGTGACCGACGCGGTCCACGCCAAAGTCTTCTATGGCCTGGCGCACGTTTTCGGCCCCGCCCCACTCTCCTGCGTGCACGGTCAAATGTAGACCCGATTGTTTGGCTTCGCGAAAAATGCCCAAAAAGGGCTGGGCAGGAAAATCGGCTTCGGCGCCGGCCAGGTCTAAACCGACCAGGCCGCATTCCACCCGTCCGGCCGCAATCCAGGCCACCTGTTCGGCCAGTTCCAGGCTCTCGTGCCGGTTGACGGAGGCAATCAAACGCACCTGCACGCCAAACTCTTGAGCCGCCTCGCGGGCGCTCTTGCACACCCAGTCCACCACATCTGCCAGCGGAAACCCCTCTGCCCGGCTGAGGGCTACCGGTGTAAAGCGCAACTCCAGGTAGCGCACATGATCACGGGCGGCATCTTCGATCGCCTCGCGCGTGATGCGGTGAATCACCTCCGGCGAGCGGTAGAACAGGCGCAAGGTCTTGAATTTTTCAAGGAAATTATGGAAGGTCAGCGGATCGGCGTCCTGCACCTGCACCATTCCGCTCAAGCGCAAAATGCTGGCCGGGACGGTTACGCCGTGGGCGCGGGCAATTTCCAGCATGGTGGACAGCCGCAAAGAGCCCTCCAGGTGGCGATGTAATTCCACTTTTGGCAGAATACGATAGATATTGAGCGGTGAGGTGCGGGCGTTTGAACTCACAGGATTCAATGTCGTTTACGTTTTTTCTTGCCGCCAGTCTGTCCGCGAGTCTGCTCGGCCGGCCTGGGTGATGGGCTTTCAGGAGGCGCCTCGGCGCTATCCATAACCGTGATGGTATAGGCGCGCGGCTGATAGGCAAAAACGCGGCTGGTCACCAGGGCGCGGATTTCAACCAGCAGATCCTGAAACATCTCAGAGGCCTTGCTCTTATATTGTACCAGCGGGTCGCGCTGAGCATAAGCCTCCAGACCAATGGAGACGCGTAAGGCTTCCACGCGGGTCAGGTAATCCACCCAAAGTTCAGAGATGGCGCCCAGCAAGAGGGCGCGGTGCCGGTCGTTGAGGGCGCGGCGGCCCAGTTCGGCAATCAATGCCTGACGCTCCGGCTCTGTCAACGCGGCGGGAGAGGCCGCGGCCCGGTCAGAGGCCAAAATAGCGGCAGCCGGCCCAAAGTCGGCCAGGCGAACCGCATTCTGTCCCAGGCGGGCAAATTCACTTTCGCCCCAGGCGCGCTGCAAAGCCTGGCGCGCCTCTTCCAAATGGTTCAGGATGTCGCCGGTCAACGCTCTGGCATCCATCCTTTCCAGGCGGCGGGCAGCCAGGAAGACGGGCTGAAAGCGCGTGTACACCTGACGCACCTGACGATGAGTCTTTGGGTCGAAGGCGGTGCGAACGCCCTGCATCAGGCTGATGAGCAGGCGCAGACGTCCCGTTTCAGACTCGGCTACGGCCGGCTCGCGTTGCAGGAACAGATCCAGGTCCCGCAGGATCTGGCCGTTTTCACCTACCAGGCGCTCGCGCTGACGTTCCAGCAGTGAAAAGGTGACATCGCGCAGGTAGGCCGAAAGGCCGTCCCACTCCAGGCGGGTGAAAGCGGTCTTGTCGAGGTTGAGGCTTTCGCCCAGGCGGTGTTCGATGGCTCCTATCAGGCGGGTGGCGCTGATTTGCGCCATCTGCAGGCGCACCTGATTGCTGAGTTCATCTCGCAAGGCTTCTGGGTCATTGGCCAGCAGGCGCATCTGCTCGTTGTTCAGGCGCAGCGGCAAGCGCAAGAGGCCCGAAAGTTCATCCAGCAATTCCTGGGCGCGGCGCTTTTCTTCGGCGTCGCCTTGGGCTTCGAGAAAGGTCTCCAGCGTCTCCAGCCGTTCTGCCAGTTGCGTTTCCAGGGTGTCGGTGGTACGGTCAATCAGGCTGTCGAGAGCATGGCGCAGGTGTTCATGCTCATACTGCACTGCGCGCGAGAGGAGGCCGGCCATCGCCTGGCGGAAACCGGTTTTGGCTTCGGCCAGTTCGGCCAGTAACAGGCGCTGGGTGTAAGATGGGAACAGGTCTTCGCCCGCTGCCAGGGTGGGTTGAACACCATCCAGCCAGGCCAGCAATTTCCAGGGGCCTTCTTCGTCGGCCAGGGCCTCGGGGACACGGCGCTCCACCTCGGCGCGCACCATCTCGGTGATATCTTCGCTCAAGTCTTCTTTGGTAAAAACGCGGTCGCGCTGAGCGTAGATTTGCGCGCGCTGTTTGTTGAGCACGTCATCATACTCAAGCAGGTGCTTGCGGACATCAAAGTTGGCCCCCTCAACCCGGTGCTGCGACTGTTCGATCAGATTGGCCACCAGGCGGTTTTCAAGAGGCAGGTTGTCATCCACCTGCAAACGCTGCATGATGTTGCCCACCTGTTCGCCGCCAAAGATGCGCATCAAATCATCTTCAAGGGAGATGTAAAAACGGGACGAGCCGGGGTCGCCCTGGCGGGCGGCGCGGCCGCGCAATTGATTGTCAATTCGGCGGGCTTCGTGGCGTTCTGAGCCGATGACATGCAGGCCGCCCAGGGCCTTGACATGCTCCATGTCTTCAAAATATTTCAAGAAGAACTTGACTTCGCCCTCATAAATGCCGTACAGAGCCGGGTCAATCTGCTGGATAGCCTGACGGCGCTCTTCGAGGCTCATGTCGTACGGGTCGGCATAACCGGCGCGGCGCAAAACGCGGTGGACGGCAGCAATGACTTCTTCGGCCAGTTCGCCGCCCAGTTTAATATCCACGCCGCGGCCGGCCATATTGGTGGCAATGGTCACGGCGCCAAAAGCGCCCGCCCCGGCAATGATTTGCGACTCTTCGGTATGCTTGCGGGCATTCAAGACCTGATGAGGGATGCCGCCCTGCAAAACGGCTTTCAGGCGGGGCAGGCTGCTCTCGTCCAGCCGCAGGATTTCGAGAATAATCGGCAGGTTTTCGGCGTCCTCGGGGTTGATGGAGGTCAAACCCAGCGGTTTGGCAAACTGGCGCAGTGCCGAGGGTTCGAGGCTCTCCAAAGGCGCAGACAGCGGCTTGAGTTCTGGAATGAGCCGCCCATCCTCTTCATAGCCGTGTTGATCCATCCACAGGCGGCGCAAAAGCAAAGTCTGCAATAAGCGGCGCACCGGCTCGGCACGCAGGCGGTTGGAGAGGTGTTCGGAACTTTCCACCGAGGTGGTGCCAACCAGAAGAGGACGTCCCAGCACATGATAGCGGATAATCTCGCGCACAATGGCGCGCAGTTTGGCCTCCTGTGTGCGGAAGATGACATCGGGATAATCTTTGCGCCGATAGTAGAGCGGCGCCCCGCCGTCGCCATCTTCCCGCCGGGTAAAGTAGGCATACTCATAGCCTTCTTCGTCTTTTGCCTTGACCTCAATCAACGGCGAATTGGGGCGCGAGGCAATATACTCCAGGTTGGTGGGGATGGGCAGGACTTCGAGGTTATAGATTTTGCTGAATTCTTCCGCCTCTGTCAGCGCTGTGCCGGTCATGCCGGCAAGTTTCTTATACATGCGGAAGTAATTCTGGATGGTAATGGTGGCATAGGTGACGTTTTCCGGCTCCACCCGGACGCCTTCTTTCGCCTCCACAGCCTGATGCAGACCGTCGCTCCAGCGGCGGCCCGGCATCAAACGTCCGGTAAACTCATCAATAATGATGACTTTGCCGCCCTGCACAAGATAATCCTTGTTGCGCTTGAACAAGAACTGAGCGCGCAGGGCCTGTTCCAGGTAGCCATAGAGCCGCGCCTGCTCCGGAGTCAGGTCTTCGGGCCGGTCAGGGTCGCGCAGCGGCTGACCGAGAATCTGCTCCACATGCGCCTCGCCGACCTCGGTCAACGTGACCGAACGATCCTTCTCGCTGATTTCCACATCTTCCGGGCGCACCTGCTTGACCACCTGGGCCATGCGCGTATACCATTCTAAATCCCCAGAAGCCGGTCCGGAGATGATAAGCGGCGTACGCGCCTCGTCAATCAGCACATTGTCCACCTCGTCCACGATGACGTAATGGTGGCCGCGCTGGACACGGTCCTCAAGGCTCATGGTCATGTTGTCGCGCAGGTAATCGAAGCCGAACTCAGAGTTCGTCCCATAGGTAATATCGGCCGCATACGCCTCACGCCGCGGCACCATGCGCAATTGATGCTGGTCTTCATGCGGCGACTGGCGCTGAGGATCATAGAGAAAGGCCTTCTTGCCGTTTTCGGTCACCGCCGCCATCTGCAAAATCCCCACACTCATCCCCAGAGCATGGTAGATGGCGCCCATCCAACGCGCATCGCGGCGGGCCAGGTAGTCGTTGACCGTCACCAAATGCACGCCGCGGCCGGTCAGGGCATTCAAGTACAGCGGCAGCGTAGCCACCAGCGTCTTCCCTTCGCCGGTTTTCATCTCGGCAATCTGACCGCGGTGCAAGACGATTCCGCCGATCAACTGCACATCGTAATGGCGCAAACCCAGAGTCCGCTTGGAGGCTTCGCGCACGGCCGCAAAGGCTTGCGGCAGGATTTCATCCAGCGCCGCCTGCTCGGCCTTAAAGCGCGCTTCATCGCTTTCAATACCGGCTGTTGCCGCCGCAAGATGCGCCCTAAACTCTTCTGTTTTATGAAGCAAGGCCTCATCGCTCAAGGCCTCAAACTGAGCCTCAAGGGCGTTGATCTGCTCCACAACCAGAGCCAGTTTTTCAATTTCTTTTTTATTGGGGTCGCCCCCAAAAAGTTTCACAAAAGATTGCAGCATAAACTACCCTTTCGAGCGGATTATAGCATGGGCAGGTACAGCGCGCATAAGAGGCGTGTTAGAAAACCACAGCCGGCCGAATCCAAAAACGGCAATTGGGTTAAAATTTAAATCTACTGCAAAAGGGCATTTCTAACGCAAAGCCGCAAAGTCGCCAAGATTTTTTAAAGATTTTGTTGGGACTCTCACTTCTTTGAGCCTTGGCATCTT
>JAIOAQ010000038.1 GCA_019873735.1 Chloroflexota bacterium
CGCTTGAGAAGGCCTACGATGCCGTTAAGAAAAATTAACCGACAAGGTATACGAAAGGAGAACAAAATGCCATACAGAGATGGAACTGGACCGCAAGGACAGGGACCCCGCAGCGGACGCGGACAAGGCAACTGCGCCGGTCAGGGCGGGACCGGACGCGGGTTCGGGCGTGGACGCGGACGCGGCGCCGGTCGCGGCTTTGGGCGCGGCCTGGGCGGCGTTAGCACCACCGAGGGGTCTTCCTGGCTCGAGACCCAACTCGCCAATCTGCAAGCCGCCATCGAGAAACTGACCGAACGGTTAGATACCAAACAATAAAAGCAGAGGAGAAATTGATGAAAATCGCAGTCATCACCGATGACCAACAAACCATTTCCCAGCATTTTGGGCGGGCTGCTTATTACGCCATTTTCACTGTAGAAGGCGGACAGATTGTCGAACGGAAAATCGTCCCCAAACCGGCGCATCATCACCCCAACCATCATGACCCGCACCACGGCGGCGGCCATCATGACCACGACCATGGCTCGATGATTGACCCCATCGCTAACTGCCAGGTTATTTTGGTGCGCGGCATGGGCACGGGGGCATACAACGCTCTCACAGCACGCGGCATCCAGCCTATCATCACCGACATCCGCGAAATTGACCAGGCTGTATCCGCTTATCTGGCGGGAAGCATCGTTGACCATCCAGAAAAATTGCACTAATCGCCACGCGCCGTGCGATGAAAGCGTGGCACACGGACACGGATGAAATACGTCTTCGGCCCCGTCCCTTCGCGGCGACTGGGTCAATCGTTGGGCATTGACCCCGTCCCCTTCAAAACCTGCAACTGGAACTGCGTTTACTGCCAGTTGGGGCGCACTTCGCCGTTTGCGCTGGAACGGCGCGAGTACGTTCCGCGCGCCGAGATTATGGGACAGGTCAAAGAAGCGCTGGCGGCGCATCCGCCTGGCGAAATTGATTGGATCACCTTTGTCGGCTCCGGCGAAACCTGCCTGCACAGCGGGCTGGGCTGGCTGATCGAGGCCGTCAAGCAGGAGACGGACCTGCCGGTGGCGGTCATCACCAATGGTTCGCTCTTGTATTTGCCTGAGGTGCGACAGGAACTTCTTGCCGCTGATGCCGTGCTGCCTTCGCTCGACGCTGCCGATGAGCGCCTGTACCGCAAAATTAACCGCCCGCACCGCTCCCTGACGCTGGAGAGGCTCATCGGCGGCCTGAAAGCCTTTCGCGCCGACTACGGCGGGAAGTTATGGATCGAAGTGATGTTGGTCAAGGGATTGAATGATGACGTATACGACTTGCAAGCGCTTGCGGCATCGCTGGAGGACATTTGCCCCGACGAGATTCACCTGCTCCTGCCTACTCGTCCGCCGGCCGAGGCCTGGGTTGAACCGCCGGATGCAGATACCGTCCGGCGCGCCCAATTCATCTTGGGTCAGCGCACCCGCATCATTTCAGAAGTGAGCGGGATTTTTGATTTATCTTTGGGACATAACGTCCTCGACTCCCTGCTTGCCATCCTGACCCGTCATCCGATGCGTGAACGTGACCTGCTGGCTGCGCTTGAGAAATGGCTGCCGGGTCAGTCGGAAAAGACGTTGCAATCCCTGCTGGCAACGGGTCAGGTGCAGGCTGTCGAACGGCGGGGGGAACGTTTTTGGAGCGCGGCGCAGGCGAAGTATTGCAAGCCTTGATTGGATGTCCGGCCTACAAGAACGCCGTTTCACTTCTCTTGATGAAACGGCCCTCCCCCGCCCGGCCCAGCCACTGCTCCCCATCCACAATCAATTTGCCGCGCAGGAAGACCTTTTCCGGATAGCCGGTTAATTCCCAGCCCTCGTACAGGTTGTAGTCGGTGCGCTGGTGTGACATTGCCACGCCGTAGCGCACTTTCTTTTGTGGGTCCCAGATGACTAGGTCGGCATCGGAACCGGGCAGCAGGGCGCCCTTGCTCGGGTACATGCCGAAGATTTTGGCCGGGTTGGTGGAGGTCAGCGCCACGAACTGTTGCGCCGTAATCTTGCCAGACCCGACGCCGGTCGTCCACAGAACCGGCAGCCGGTCCTGGACGCCCGGCAGGCCGTTCGGGATTTTGGTGAAGTCGTCCCGCCCCAGTTCTTTGCCGGGGATGGCGATCTCCTGTCCCTCGTAGCGGATTGGCTTTGTCCCGTCGAAGAAGAAGGGGCAGTGATCCGTGCCGACGGTCTGAATGATGTCTTCGCTCAGGGCCTGCCAGAGGCGGGCGTTATCGGCGGCGGTGCGCATGGGCGGGGAGCAAATCCACTTGGCGCCATCCGGGCGGCGCAGATCGTCTTCGGTGAAGAACAGGTATTGCGGGCAGGTTTCGCCCATCACCTTCAGGCCGCGCTGACGGGTATACTGGAGCATATCGGCCTCGCCAGCGGTGTTCATGTGGACGAGGTAGAGCGGCGCGTCGGCGGTGGCTGCCAGGGCAAAGGCGCGCAGGGCGGCCTCGACCGCGCCCCAGGCCGGGCGGGTTTTGGCGTGCCATTCGGGTTGCCAGTGTCCAGTGTTCAGTGCTTCAGTGGTCAGTATTTCTATCACATCCCCATTCTCGGCGTGGAGCAGCATCAGCATGCCGTTTTTGCCGGTCAGGCGCAGCGCTTTGAAGATGCTGCCGTCGTCCAGCCGCAGACGGTTGTTGTAGGCGGTGAAGGTTTTAACCGAAGTGATGCCCATCTCCACCAGGGAGGGCAATTCGGCGGCCACGGCCTCGTCGAAGCGGGTCAGGTTCATGTGGGCGGCGTAATCCACGGCGGCTTTTTCGGCTTTGGCGTGCCAGGCATCTACCGATTGGCGGAAGGTGGGAAAATCAAAAGAGACGAAGTCAATGACGGTGGTCGTTCCGCCGAAAGCCGCGGCTTTTGTGCCGGTGTAGTGGTCATCGGAGGAGACGGTGCCGAACATTGGCAGATCGAGGTGGACGTGTGGGTCCACACCGCCGGGGAGGATGAGTTTGCCGGAGGCATCAATCACTTCTCCAGTCCAAAGCCGCGAGACTTCGGATTGGGGGGCCAGCAACTCGAGGATTTTTTCTCCCTCGATGAGGACGTTGGCCTGGAAGGTCTCCGATGCAGTGACAAGAGTTCCATTTTTGATAAGCGTAGTCATGGTCTCACCTACAAATCCCAAAACAGGAGCAACCCGCCCAGCATAGCCAGGAAGACGACGATCAGCAGGCCTACTCCAACGCGCGCAAAATCACCAAAGCGATAGTTGCCGGGGCTCATCATAATCAAATTGACCGGATGCGCCATCGGCGTCAAAAAAGAGGCGGAACAGCCCAGAGCGGTGGCAACGGCAATGGCTTGCGGATTGGCGCCTAAATGCAGCGCGGCGCTGATGGCAATTGGCCCCAAAATGAAGGCCACCGTCTGACTGCCCATGATCTGCGTCAACAAAACAGAAAGCAAAAAGGAGGCCGCTGCCAGCCCAAGCGAGCCGTGACTGCCCAACACTTCCAGCGCATTGCGGCCTACAAAACCGGCCAGGCCGGTGTTAACCATGCCGCGCGAGGCTGCGGACATGCCGGCGATGAAAAAGATGACCTGCCATTCCACCGAACGATAGACCTGTTGAATAGGCAGCAATCCCAGCGCCAGAGTCAGCGCCGCTGCTGACAAAACAGACAGGTAGACTGGCAACCCCGCCACAGATAGGCCAATGGCGGCCAAAAAGATGGCCACACTGACCAGCGCGCGTCGGCGCGGCACCGGCTGAAGCGCCGGCTCGGCTTCTAGGATAATCACATCGGGGTTCAGACGTAAGTCCCGCACCCGTTCTGGGGGGCCAATCATCAGCAGCGAGTCGCCGAGTTCGAGCGGCAGGTCACCTACGTCGGTGCGGTAACTGCGTCCGCGGCGCATGAGTGCCACCACCGTAAATCCGTATTTGCGGCGGAAATTCATCTGTTTGAGGGTTTTGCCCACATAGGCCGAGTGCGGGTCTAGGATAAGTTCCAACAAGGTGACATCGAGGGCGCTGATAGCCTGTTGCTCGCGGCCAATCTGCAAACCCAAATCGGTCAATTGTTTTACGCGCTCCTCGCGCCCTACCAGGAGCAGCACATCGTCTGCCTGGAGAATTTCGGCAGCCTCAGGGGTAAAGATGGCACGGCGTCCGCGCCAAATCGCAATGATCGCTAATCCAAAGCGTTCGCCAATGCGCGCTTGTTTGAGTGTCTTGCCACAGCATTCCGATGAGGGAAGCACCCGCGCCTCCCACAGCCGTTCCCCTAGTGCGTAGAAAGTTTCCAGTTCCATGCTGCTACGCCGCGCCAGGATTTGCTCTGGGCCGGGTTCACGGTTGGGAAGCAGGCGGCGGCCAAATAAGGTCAGATAGGCAATGCCTGATAAAGCGGCCAATCCGCCCACGGGCAGAAAAGACAAGATTCCCAGTGGGGCCTGCGGCGGGTCAGCGGTGGTCAACAGGTCGCTGAGCGCGATATTGGCGGTAGTGAAATAGGTTGCCATGCCGCCCAGAGCCGTGCCAAAAGCAACCGGAATCAGGAGTTTGCTTGGGCGGATATGAGCCTTCTTTGCTGCTTGGATCGCGCTCGGCAGCAGTAAGGCGCCCACCGCCACATTGTTCATCAAAAGGGAAAGTGCTGCCGATACAAAGGTGAAGAGGAAAACCAGGCGCATTTCAGAGTTGGCGCTGGCTGCGGCCAGTCGCTGACCTAGCCAGAGTGTGAGTCCGTTGGCAGAAAGGCTTTGAGTGAGAATGAACAAGCCGATTAAGGTGATGACCACCGGTTGGCTGAAGCCTGAAATAGCCAACACTGCTTGCTGGGGAGCATGCGTTTCCCCCAAAATTCCCAGGCCCGCAAATTGGGCAATCCCCAAAGTTGCTATTATGAACAAAGCAGCCAGGTCCATGCGCCAGCGCCCCAGGATGACCATTACAAGAGGCGCAGCGATGACAGTGGCAATGAAGAGCATTTCTTGGGTCATTGTTCAATCGAATATCGAAGTGTCGTAGGGCGTCTTTGATTCTTTGATACCCAAAAGCGCCAACAGCACTTCGGGAGGAATATCTGCTTCGGGCAGGTCGGTATGGTAGTGTGAAGTGCTTGTGGCCCGCTCGCGCAGGGATTGCCACAGGCTTTGCCGCTCTTCGCTCTGGATGACCAGATCATTGAGCGTGGAGGCCTTGAGCAGGTATTCGCCGGTGGTATAGAGAAACGTCAGCCGCCGCCACTTGTCGGCAACGATGGGCCGCGGCAGCCGCTCCAGCGATCCGATTTGGATCTTGAAATACTCCTCGCCCGCCCGCGGATGATCGAGTTCGTCGCGTAGGAGTTCGAGGCGGGTGGTCAACTCATGACCGCGCACTTCGGCGATGTATTCAATCCGCCCGCCGCGCGGGCCGAAGGAACCGGGCTGATAGAAAGCCAGATAATCCACCGCCACCACCTTGGGCGCCGTCCGCAGGGGGATGCGGTACCAGCCCAGCAGACGGGCAATCTCCAGGTCGCGCGGCGCGGGCAGCAGGCAGACGAGGACGAGGGAGGCGGGAGTCAGCATGTCTCGGTCAATTTCTAGCCGAGTTGAATTTGACCAGCGCCGGCCAGTTGATCAGGCCGTCTGTGCAAAAATCGCGCAGAAATTCCTGCGTGAAGAGATTGAGAATGCGAGCATACTCGGTTTGAAACGCCTCATTGTGCTGTTTGGCGCGATGACCAAGCGGCTCGATGATCTCGATGTATAACTGATCATTACCTGAGATGAATTCCCAGAAGGCCTGTCCGCAAAGTTTCTGGTAATCGCCTTTATCGGGTTGGTTGTCTTTGCCATAACAGCAGCCGTTAATGGCCACAACGGGCTTTTGATTTCCGCTGGTGCGCAGAATACGCTGCGCCTTTTTGAAGTTGTCCACCATGCGCTTGATTTGACTACTGTTGCCCCAATTCGGCCCCGATTTGACCGAGACGAGGTAGAGGACGCCGTCCTTTTCAAACTCCAGGTCAATGCCTTCGGCAGCGGATTTCCGCCCGCCGTAGACGCGCGAGCAGACGAAGATGGCCAATTCTTCCAAAAAATCGCCAAAGATGGTTTCCTCTTGAGATGAAAGATGGGCATCAAGCAGTAATTTGACCAAATCCTGCGCTGCATTGATGTTTTTTGCTTTGAAGAGATATGGGTTTTTACGTTTCAAAATTTGCGGCAACTTCAGGGCTTGCAGACTCTGGGCTCGTCTCGTATGAAAATTTCCGATATTTTGCTCAACAAAGGCTGTAACTTCGTTCAGGCTAATTGATTTCATAATCACCCTTTTCCTCTAGAAGTGCCAGTTGGAGAGGTTCCTCAAGAATTGGGACAACTCCTTGTTGCGCCAAGTGGAAATACTCCGGCAAAATTTCGATGCCAATAGCATTACGTTTCATTTGCTGTGCCACTCGAACTGTCGTCCCAGAGCCCATAAAAGGGTCAAGTACCCAATCACCGGGGCGAGTGAATAATTTTATAAACCATTCTGGTAAATCTTCAGGGAAGACTGCGCTATGATTGCGATTCTTTGTTTCAGTGGCTAAGTGCAACACATTTGTTGGATAGACTTTGTCTCGCCCTATCCAATTGGCCACCCTCTTCCCAAAACCGCTTCCTACCCGTGATGTGTCGCGCGTCAAATCCGTTTCGCTCAGCTTTTTCAGCCGCCGTTCGGCCCAGTTTCCCATGGGAACCATGACTTCATCCTGATACATGTGAAATTTCCGACTCTTATTGAATTGCAGTAAACGTTCCCACGAATCCCGAAAACGATTGGGCCATTTTCCTGGATAAGAATTCTTCTTGTGCCAAATAAATTCCTCTGTCCAGAGCCACCCTTGCTTGCGCATCGCGAGAATCAATTCAATCACATAAGTATGACGTTCCCCATTGACTACTTTTTCTTTGATATTTAAAACAAAAGTTCCGGTGGGCCTCAAAACGCGCAGCAATTCGGCCGAGATAGGTAGAAACCACTCTACATAATCATCTGGCCTAATACCACCATAAGTGTTCGCCCGACTGTCCGCATAAGGTGGTGAAGTGAATACTAAGTCTATTGAATTGTCGGGCAACTCTTTGAGCCTCTCTCGGCAATCTCCTAATAGTAATTTTGCTTCTACTTTCATGTGATAAATTATACCTCCCATCTTTTTAAAAAAACCAACCAGGCCGCCCGCATGCGCAGACGGCCTGTTCTCCTAGCGACGATCAGACTAACCAACTATCAGACTCTCAGACTAACCCCACTTCCGCATTGAACTCCTCGATCAGCGCGTCGATCTCATCGGCCTGCTGCTGCACGCCGGCCCAGTAATCGCGCTCGTTCCACATGCGCAGGATTTCCTCGTAGGTCTTGCCCTGCTGCTCGACCCAGGTGAAATACTTCAGGTTGTGGACGCGGCGGCGGTCTTCGTAACGCAGTTCGAGCAGGTTGTCGGTGGATTGCTGCATCAGCCAGCGGGCGTAATCGGCAGCGGCGTCGCGCTCGCTGTACTCGCCATACTCGGCGTGCATCTCCTTCAGGCGGGACTGGTAGAGTTCCATCGAGTCGGTCAGCACCGTGACCAGGATGTCGTCCTCGCCCATCTCGTAGTACTTGGCGGCCTTGATCGCCGACAGGACGTTGGAAATGCCCGAGAAGCCGAGCAGGTCGAGATTGGCCACCAACTGCTCCGGCACGCCCTTCGAGACCAGGTAACGCCGCCCGGCCGGTTCGTTGAACAGACGCGCCAGGCTGACCACGGCGTTGTCGTCAATCGCCACCACCATGTCCGTGTTCTTGACGTTGTGAATCCACGGCACGTGCTTGTCGCCGATGCCCTCGATGCGGTGCGCGCCGAAGCCGTTTTCGAGCAGGGTGGGGCATTGCAGCGCTTCGCTGGCGACAATGACCGAACCGGGGAAGACCTGCTTCATGTAGTCGCCGCTGGCGATCGTCCCGGCCGAACCGGTGGCCGAGACCATGCCCCGGTACACGCCGCGCGGACCGAGGGCCTGCTTTACCACCTCTTCCATCGCGTGGCCGGTCACCTCGTAATGCCACAGGTAGTTGCCGAACTCGTCGAATTGGTTGAAGATCATCAAATCTTCGCCCGACTTGCGCAATTCCCAGCACTTATCGAAGATTTCCTTGACGTTCGATTCCGAACCGGGCGTCTTGATCACCTCGCCGGCGATTTTCGAGAGCCAGTCGAAGCGTTCCTTGCTCATTCCCTCCGGCAGGATGGCGATGGAGGTGCAGGCCAGCAGAGCCGAGTCGTAGGCGCCGCCGCGGCAAAAATTGCCGGTCGAGGGCCAGACCGCCTTCTGCGTGGTCGGGTCGAACTGACCGGTGACCAGCCGCGGGACGAGACAGCCGAACGCCGCCCCGACCTTGTGCGCGCCGGTGGGGAACCACTTGCCCACCAGGACGATGATGCGCGCCGGCACGCCGGTCAGCGCGGGGGGCAGTTCCAGCCAGTTCACGCCGCCGAAGCCGCCGCCGCTGGCTTTCGGCTCGTTCTTCCAGGTGATGCGGAACAGGTTGCGCGGATGGACATCCCACAGCCCGATACCGCGCAACTCTTCCTTGATCCTGGCCGGGATCTTGGACGGGTCTTTCATCTGGGCAAAGGTGGGGATGATGATATTGCGCTCGCGGGCACGCTGAACGGCGCGGGCGCGGCGGTCTTTGTGAACGGTAAGGTCAATCGTGGACATGGGGGATTACTCCTTGCAAGAAAGGGGAAGTTGTCAGACAATTTGGATTATACCCCATCTCTAGGCAGATGCAAGATACTCAAAACTGCCACTCGCTCAATTACGAATTTGATGGGTGCTTTTAATGTACCGCTCTGCTTTTGGTTGTATGATGATAGCAGGTATCCGCTTCTTGACCATGAAAGGAGGTGTATATCGAAGCATTGGAGGTAAGTTACAATCGAGGAAAGGCCGGGAACCCTTAGCCTGAAGGAAACCTTTGGTTTCTCTTGTTCAGACGCTCTGCATCGCCTGAGATGCTTGTTCTCCACCCTTTCCTTGCTTTATCGGTAAGCCGGCGGATGGGCGCTCCCCATCCGCCTTTTTGTTGGTAGTCCGCGCCTTAGTTTGTCGGTCGGTTTTCTTCCAGCGCGAAAGAGACGTGCAATGGGCGCACAATCACCATTGGAACCTGCAAAACCCCCATTTGTGGCAGGACAGGGCTGGAGATGCTGACATCGTAGATAGACATCCAGGCAACGCGTGAAGTGGCAATGCTGCTCCCCAAATCTGTCTTGGCCGAGATACGAACTGCGCCGCGAAAGATAAACGAGCCTACCATTAACGCCACTGGCTGCATGACACGGTTGGCCTCGGTCGGATCATAGTCGGGCGGATCGTGCGCCGGAGGTACAAGGTGAAAGGCAATTGCCAATGCGGTAGGAAAGTACATTTCATTAAAGGTCTGCGTTTTGACCGCGTTGGCTGCAATGGTTAATACCTGTGGTTTGAGCAGGTGAATGTATTCTGGGGCGCCATCTGTCCGCAGCCAGGTACTGACGCGGATGCTTTCCTTAACCACTGCTTCGCCGCGTAACAGGCTGTTGTGCGTATAAATCATGACCAGGGCGGTCTTTTCATCAGGAGACAGGGTATACATCGCCACCTCGTTCCAGCCACAAAAATCATGCCGGTTAACACTACAACAATTATACCCGTGCACACAACGTCAGGAACTTTGCAACTACCCATCAGGTCTGCCCGCATGTTTGCAAACGGCTTTCAACCCCTTCCCGCCTGAGGAGTGTTACCCGACTTGCCTGTTTTGTTGCAAAGTATTTATGCCAATTCGCTCAGTGCCGCAGACATGCGCTCCAATGCCTCGGTCAGCGTGGCGCGCGGACAGCCGAAATTCAAGCGGACGAAACCTTCACCGCCGGGGCCAAAGTCTGCCCCTTCGTTGAGGGCGACGCGGGCTTTTTCGAGAAAGAATTTGTGCGGCGAACCTTTGATTTTCCCGTTTTCCAGCAATGCGCTGCAATCCAGCCATGCCAGGTAGGTTGCCTCGGGGACCGTAGTACGTATGCCGGGCAGGTGCTCACGCACATAATTTACCAGAAAGTCGCGATTGGCGGTCAGGTACGCGCGTAGATTTTGCAGCCACTCGTCACATGCACCGGAAAGGGCTGCCTCTGCCGCAATTAAGCCCAAACTGTTAACATGCAGCGTTAGGCGCTCTACTGCCGCCTGATAGCGGCGCCGCAGGGATTCGTTTGAGATGATGGCAAAGCCGCAGAACAAACCGGCGACATTGAAGGTTTTGCTGGGCGCAATCAGGGTAATGGTGCGAGCGGCCACTTCAGGAGAGAGCGTGGCCATGGGGGTATGCCGGGTCTCGCCCAGCAACAGTTCACTGTGAATCTCGTCGGCACAGATGATGATGTCTTCAGAAGCGCAAATCTCGGCCATGCGGGTTAGATCGCTCTGGCTGTAAACCTGGCCGGTAGGGTTGTGCGGGTGACAGAGCAGGAACATGCGCGTGCGCGCTTCCTGCAGGTTGATGGCAGATTCAAATGCTTCCCAGTCCACCTCATAATGCAGCGTATGACCATGATTTATCTGTTGCAGCCGGGCCGGCTGACCGACCAGCCCGACATTGCGCGGTACTTTCAAAAAAGGATAATAGACCGGCGTCTGGATGAGCAGGCCCTCTTCTGGCGCACAGACCGCCCAGGCCGCGGCGTTAAAACCGCTTTCCAGGCCGGGGACGGCGATCACCATTTCAGGTGTGACATGCCAGTTGTACAAACGCTGCATTCGCATGGCAACGGTCTCCCGCAAAGAAAGCGAGGCTTCCTCATAGCCGAAGATGCCATGTTCGATGGCGCGGCGCAATGCTGCCAGCACCGGCTCCGGCACACGAAAGTCCATATCGGCGATCCACATTGGCAGGACATCTGGCGCATAGCGATGCCATTTTGTACTGTTGGATGGCCGGCGATCTACGAGCATATCGAAATCGTAGGACATTCTTTGCTCCTTTGCCTCAACGCGTAAGATTGAACTGTACTTCCTGTTCGGCCTGATTGCCGGCCCGGTCGAAGGCTACCACGCGCAGGCTGTGCTTCCCGGTTTGTGAAGACCATGTCCACAGGTAAGGTGATTGTTCGAGTACGCCGAGCAATTTGCCATCCAGGTAGAACATCACCTTTGCCAGGGAGAGATTGTCGCCAGCCTCTACCTGAAAGGTAACCTGGCGGTTTTCGGCATATTTCAGGCTGGCGCCGTCTTGTGGGTACGTGACGCGCACCTGGGGCGGTTGGTTGTCCACAGTTACCTGTATCACTGCGGTTTCCAGGCGCTGGTCATTGCGCACGACCTGTAATTGAAGGGCATACAGTCCGTTCAGGCCGTTTGTGTCCCAGGTCCCCAGCAGACCGTCCTGCACCGGCAAAGTGCTTTCCTCGCCAATCTGCACCCAGCCGGTTGGATTGAGCCCCTGACCGGCCAGCAGCCGGTAAGAAGTGAAGCCTTCGCCAGCGGCGGTGCCGTTGATGCGCACGACTCCGCGCAGGTCTGCAAACATGACAGGCGCAGTAATCTGCACGGAGGGGTTAACCGGCGGAGGCTGAATCGCGTCATACGTTTCCGGCGGCAGAGGCACACCTGCCTGCTCTGCCCAGGCGCGTGCCTCGGCGGGTATCTTCATGTACACGCGTGCTTCAACGAGTTCTGGCGGCGTGAAAACCGTCGCCAAAAGGCCGGTCTCGCGGTTGATTTGATAAGCGTGATAAAGCGTATCGTACTGCACCGGCTCATTGCCGTTCAGGAATGTTTCGGTGACCACGTTAGGACAATCGCGGGTTGGCAATTGACCAGACGGGTCGCAGACTGCCAGCGTGGTCACCCCTGCAGGCATTTTCCAGCCCTCGGGCGGCAGGTCGCGGCTGGCATATTGCATCACTGCGTGCCACAGGCCGGCAGTGACAACCGGCGGGGCGCCTGCTGCTGTGCCTGTCCAGACTGCCGTCAGGCGTTGTGGCGTGTAACCGATCACCCAGGTGTCCTCCCCGGCGGCCGTTTGCCCGAGTTTTGCAGCCGCCGGGCGGCCGATTTCCAAGGGGTTGGGGTAACCCAGGCTTGGCCAGCGGGCGGCCTCGTCACTCAGAACATGGTTCATCAGATAAGCCAGCGGCTGGGTCACAACCGACTGCGTTTGTGGCCGGCGCCAGTCCAGCCACAGGGCGTGATGTACATCCTCCACTTTTAGCACGGTTGCCGGCTGCAGTTTCTCCTCACCGATCGGCTGACCCACAAGCAGACCGTTATTCGCAAATGCGCTATAGGCTCCGGCAGCCTGCAGGAGGGTGATTTGTACCTTCCCGTCGAGCAGATTGTCTTCCAGACGGACCGGCAGGCCAAAGGAAGCGGCGGTGCGCTGGACAATTTCGTTTCCCATCTGACCCTGAACCTGCGCGGCCGGAACCAGATAATCATTGGCCAGGGCGATTCTCAACCGCACCGGACCATGATACTGACCATCGAAGTTTTTCACGTTCCCGGCAATGCCCGGCACATCCCAACTCAGCGAGGCCGGGCTCAGGCCGCGCGTGAAACCGGCAAGGTAGATAAACGGCGTCAGGCTGGAACCGGCCGGATGTGCCGAAAGGAAGGCCGATTCGCGCCCTGCCAGCGTTTCTCCGACGGCTGCCAGTATTTGCCCTGAGGTTGGGTCTATCACCACCGCACTGAGCGAAGCCTCTGGCACGCTCAGGCCGGGCGGTAGCGCGGGCAGGAGACGCGCCGCCTCGCACGGGCGCCCATCTGCGGCGGGTTGTTCTGTCAGGTCTCCTGCCAGGCGGCGGGCCTGGGTTTGAACGGCGCAGGCGGCCTGCATTTGCAGGTCATAATCCAGCGTGGTGAAGATGTTCAGCCCGCCGCGCTCCAGACGGGCGCGCGGGAAATGCTGTCCGAGTTGGGAAAAGACCAGGTTGAAAAACGCAGGCGCGGGGTCGGAGGGAACCGGCGCCGTTGCGTGCAGGGAAAGAGTCTCGTTCAGGGCTTGCGCTGCATCGGCCTCTGAAATCTGTCCTGTCATTTGTAGAACGCGCAAAATTTCGCGCTGGCGCTGGATGGCGGCTTGCGGCGCATCGAGCGGGTTGAGCGCCGGGGCGTGGGCCGCGGCTGCCAGTAGCGCCGCCTCAGACAGGCTCAAATCGGCGGCCGATTTGCCCAGGTAGAGTTGGGCGGCGGCTTCAGCGCCATAGGCATAACGGCCGTAGTGGGCGCTGTTTAGGTACCATTCGAGCACTCTTTCCCGGCCATAGTGTGTGGTGATTTGTGCGGCCAGCAAACGTTCGCGCAGGGCGCGCCGCAGGGTTGGCGGCTCGTCCCATAGCAGCAGGTCGGCGGCCAGGCGCTGCGCCAGTGTGGGGTGGAGATTGGGGTTTTGCCAGCCTTCGAGGACATAGCCCGGATGTGACCAGAAATTGGGATCGGCCATGATGATGACCGCCTGCGCCAGATGCTCCGGCAGGTGACGCGGACTTTGTGGATCAAGCGGCAAATAGCCGCGCGGCCTGTCCTCCGGCGCAAGGACATAGAGCAGGTGTTGACCGCTTCGGTCGTAAATGCGCGTGGGCTGGAGCAGTTGCCCGTCGGGCGGCTCAAGCAGGATGGGAAGTGCCTCAATGGAAGGCAAGTCGCCGGTTAACCAGGCATAAGCCAGGGCCGCGCCAAGCAAGGAGAGCGCCAGCAGCAGCGAAAGGATGACCCCCAGCACAAAAAAGCCGCGCTGCAGGCGTGAGTCGGCCCGCCGCCGGTTTTCGAGCCGGCGCTTGCTGCGGGTGCGGATGATGGCGGCCGCGTTGGGCATGGGTTGATTGTACACGAAATTATTGGGGTTGGCAGCAAAAGGATGACAGGTCGGGCGGCGTTCATGCCTTCTTGCAGCCGAGTCAGGGGCGTTTTTCTGTAATCCAGACTCTCTCACTCTGGATTAATGTGTGGAATGTAAAATTTTTCTTGCTTTATTCGTTTGCTACGAGGAGATAAAAATGCGTCCGAAATTTATTCTGGGTGGACTGTTGATCCTGGCAGCGGTGGTTTACCTGATTGTCTCATCCACGCAAGCCAGTGCAGAGTATTTCATGACAGTAGATGAAGTGCGCGCGCAGGGCGAGAACGCACTTGGCAAAACGTTGCGCGTTTCCGGCGCGGTGATTGGAGACAGCATTCAATATGACCCGCAGACTCTGACGCTGACTTTTGAAGTGGCGCACGTGACCGGCGATAATAAGGAAATCGAGGCGCAGGGCGGCCTGGCTGAGGTCTTGCATCAGGCAGTCACCGACCCGACGCGCAGCCGGCTTAAGGTGATTTACAATGGCGTCAAACCCGACTTGTTAAAGAATGAAGCCCAGGCTATCATGACCGGCAGGCTGGATGCAGAGGGCGTCTTCCACGCCGAGGAACTTCTGCTCAAGTGCCCGACCCGCTATGAAGAAGCGGTGCCAGAACAGGCCGGCTGACCTTCTACTTTGCCCTGAATGCTTTTACAAAAGGAATCTTTATGCTGGCTGAACTCGGCTTTGGCGTCCTGGTCTTAACCTTTTTTCTGACACTGTACAGTTTTACAGCCGCGCTGTATGGGGAGTGGAAACGTTCAGAAGCGGTTGTGGAAAGCGCCCGCCGGGCCATGCTGCTGACCTGGCCGTTGCTTACGCTCTCGGCGTTGGCGCTGATCTATCTCCTGGTCAACAATGCCTATCAGGTTTCTTTTGTCTATGAGGTGACCAGTCGCAGCATGCCTGCCTACCTCAAGGCAACGGCGTTGTGGGGTGGCCAGGCCGGCTCGCTCGTCTTCTGGGCCTGGCTGATGTCGGCTTTCACTTCGCTGGTGGCTTTGCGCAAATGGGAACGCGACCGCGAACTTTTGCCCTGGGTGTTGGTGGTGGCGGCGTTCACGCTGGCTTTTTTCCTCAGCCTGATTGTCTTTTTTGAGAATCCTTTTTTGCGTTACTGGCAAACAGCCGGCGGGAATGTGTTGCGGGCCGTATTCCAACCGGCCAATACCTTGCCTTTCATTCCGTCTGACGGGCGTGGTCTGAATCCGCTCTTGCGGCATCCGGGGATGGTGATCCACCCGCCGATGCTGTATTTGGGCTTCGTCTCTTTTGTCATTCCCTATGCTTTTGCCATGGCCGCGCTGATTACCAATCGCAGCGATGACCGTTGGATTCGCCTGACGCGGCGCTGGACTCTGTGGGCCTGGCTTTTTCTCTCGCTTGGGCTGGTGCTTGGCGGGCGCTGGGCATACGATGTCCTCGGCTGGGGCGGGTACTGGGCCTGGGACCCGGTAGAGATTGCCGCTTTTATGCCCTGGTTGACCGGAACGGCCTTTTTACACTCGGTGATGATCCAGGAAAAACGAGGCATGTTCAAGCAATGGAACATGCTGCTGATTATTCTGACCTATGCCCTGGTCATATTTGGCACCTTCCTCACCCGTTCGGGTGTGCTCTCTTCTGTTCATGCTTTTGCCCAAAGCGCCATTGGCCCCATGTTTTTCGGGTTTATTGCCCTGACCTCATTCTTCTCTGTGGGTCTGTTGATTTACCGTTGGGGGAGCCTGAAGGCAGATGTGGAGATCAAATCTCTGTTCTCACGCGAAGCGCTTTTCCTGTTCAACAATTTGCTTTTCATGAGCGTGTTGGTGGTTTGTTTTTGGGGTGTCCTTTTCCCGCTGCTCTCCGAGTTGTTTACCAATCAGAAAGTGACAGTCGGCCCGCCCTTTTATGAGAGGGCAACTGCCCCGCTCTTTGCTGCCCTGATGTTGTTGATGGGTGCCGCGCCGCTTTCGGCCTGGGGTACTGCCAGTGCACGCACGATTGGACGCGCACTGTGGAAACCTGCTCTGGCTGCCCTCTTTGTGACCGCGGTGCTCTTTTTTACCTATACCCGCCACCCCATTGCGCTGATCGGCTTCTTCCTGATCGCGCTGGTGTTGTTTGTGACGTTCTACGAGTTCTGGCGTGCTGCGCGCGCCCGCACAAAAGCCCATGCTGAGAATATCTTGCTTGCTTTTTGGAATCTCTTTGGGCGCAACCGGCGGCGCTATGGCGGCTATGTGATTCATATCAGTATGATGCTGATGGCCGTTGGAATCCTCGGGATTGAACTCTTTCAGCGGGAGACACAAGGGACGCTGGCGCTGCAACAATCGCTTGTGCTCGGCGGTTACCGCTTAGAGTACAGGGACATTGCACGTTTCCCCGGCCCCGATTCGCGGGAGGTGACGCGCGCGGTGGTGGACGTCTATCAGGGTGAGCGTTACCTTGGGCAACTCTACCCGCGCATTGACTATTACCCGGAGGCTCAGCAAAACATGACCATTCCTGGGCAGCGCCCCACCCTGCGCGATGACTTGTATGTCTTGCTGGTGGACTGGAAACCGGCCTCTTCCAGCGGCGCGACCTTTAAGGTCTATGTTAACCCCCTGGTCAATTGGCTCTGGCTGGGAAGCCTGATCTTTTTGGCGGGGATTTTGATTGCTGCCTGGCCTGAACGTGAAAGGAGTGCTGAACAGTGAAACGTCACTTCTTTTTGATTGGCGCTCTGATTGCCGTCTTTGCCTTCTTTTGGCCTGCCGGGGCATCGGCGCAGGGTTCCACGCCCTCGGATGATGATGTCAACCGCATTGCCAGAGAGTTGTACTGCCCGGTGTGCGAGAACACGCCCCTGGATGTCTGCCCAACGCAGGCCTGCGCGGAATGGCGCGAGCAGATCCGTCTCATGCTGGCCGAAGGAAAAACCGACGCAGAAATCAAGCAGTATTTTGTGGATTACTACGGGGCGCGCGTCCTGGCCGAGCCGCCACGTCAGGGATTCAACTGGTTGGCCTATCTTGTACCGCCTGTGCTGATTGCTTTGGGTGCCTTTGTGCTGGTGCGCGCGCTGCGGGACTGGGTTAAGCCCGGTGTCACGGAAGCCGGCACGGGGGAGTCGGAGCCGCCGGCGGATTCAGCCGAATCGGATGAATACATTCAGCGTTTGGCAGAAGAACTGCAAAAACGCCGCTGAGTCGGAGATGGTATGAGTGTGCAGCAACAAAAACAAGGTGTGCCGCTTTGGGCGCAAATCCTCATCTGGCTTTCAATTACCGGCCTGCTTGTATTGGTGGGACTGGGCTTAATCAGGGCTCAGCGGCCTATGGTGTCAGTTGGCAGTCTTGCGCCGGATTTCAGTTTGACCCTTTTTGACGGGTACACTTTGGACGGGGCTTCAAGCCTGAAATTGTCCGATTTGCGCGGTAAGGTGGTGGTGATTAATTTCTGGGCCTCGTGGTGTAAACCCTGCGAGCAGGAGGCCGCAACCCTGGAAGCAGCCTGGCGTCTGTATCAGCCGGCGGGGGAGGTGGTCTTCCTGGGCATCGCCTGGACCGACACAGAACCCAAGTCTAAAGCCTTCTTGAAACGTTTTGGAATCACCTACCCCAACGGGCCCGATCTGGGAACGCGCATCTCGCAACTGTACAATCGCAACCTTGGCGTGCCGGAAACGTACTTTATCGGACGCGATGGGACCATCAAACACATTCAGATTGGCCCCTTCGCTTCGGTTTCTCAAATTCAGGCCCTCATTGATCGCTTGCTGGCGGAGTGAAGCATGCAAATCACCACTTTCCTGCTTTTGCTGGCCTTGTTGACGGTTGTCGCCTGGTTTGTGACGCGTCCGCTCATGCGGCAGGGCCATGCCCGCATTTTGGCGGACGACCATGAGGTTTCCTCCCTCCTGGCCGAGCGCGAGCGCGTGCTGGAAGCCCTGGAGGAACTGGACTTTGACTATGCCCTGGGTAAGGTCCCGGCAGACGAATATCCTCTTCAACGCTCCGCCTTGCTGAAACAAGGCGCGGCCATCCTGCGGCGCTTGGACACACTCTCTTCCTCTCCAGAGCAGAAAATGGAGATGCCGCAGCCTGTCCCTGCCGAGCAGCCTGACGCCATGAGCGATGATGAAATTGAAACTTTGATTGCCGCCCGACGCTCGGCACGCAAAGCCCGCTCCGGCGGATTCTGTCCGGCCTGCGGCAAACCGATCATGGCTTCAGACCGATTTTGTCCCTATTGTGGCAAAACTCTTCGATAGGCGCTCACCCCGTTATGAAATTTATCCATTTTGTTCTGCTTGCTCTGTTCACACTGGCATTGACCGCCTGTAACCTGACACTGGCTGAAGACCTGACCCCTCCGCCAGGTTACGCCTCGCCTACCCCAGAACCCACGCTGGGGCCCTCCTACCCGCCTGCTCCGCCCGACCCAAGGCGTGGCGCAGCCATCTACACCGAGAAGTGCGCCCCCTGTCACGGCGCGACCGGCATGGGAGACGGGCCACAAGGGTTGCAGTTGCCCGTTCCCGTCACTGCCTTTGGCCTGCCCGAAGTTGCCCGCCTGGCAGTCCCCGCCGATTGGTACGCCGTGGTCACTCGCGGGCGCATGGAAAAACTGATGCCGCCCTTTGCCAGCCTCACCGATCAGCAGCGTTGGGACGTTGTTGCTTATGCATTGACTCTCAGCCTGCCGCCAGAAGATGTGGAAGCAGGCCGGCTGCTCTTTGAGGCCAATTGTCCCGCCTGTCCAGAGTCCCTCTTTCGTGAACAGGCGCGCATGGCTTCTCTCAGTCAGGCTGCTATGATGGAGTGGCTAAAGCAGGGCGGCGATGGTCTGCCCGCGCTGGGGAATCAATTGAGCGAGTCTGAATTGTGGATGATGACGGCTTACCTGCGGACACTTTCCTTCGCCGCGCCTCCCTCGGCGCAGGCGGCGGCTCCTGCGGCGACCTCTGGCCTGCCTGCCGAGACCCCAGCCGTCTCCACGCCCGAGGCAGAGACCGGTCTCGTGCCTGCCGGTATGGTGAGCGGCACAGTTGTCAACGGCTCTGGCGGCGATCTTCCCCCTGCGTTGATCATCACCCTGCATGGCTTTGACCAGGATGCCTCCGGCAGGCTGAGCGAAGTGGTAAACATCGAAACAACCGTAGCCGAAGATGGCACCTTCGCCTTTTCCAACGTTCCTATGGCCCTCAATCGGGTGTTTATTGCGGTTGTAGAATATGGCGGCGTTGAGTACACCTCCGCCCTGGCCTACGCCAGAGACGACCAATCCAGCATTACCCTGCCGATTACGCTTTATGAAACCACAACAGATACATCTGCTCTTTCTGTGGACCGCTGGCACATCTTTTTGAACTTTGAGACCCCCGGCCTGGTACAGGTGATTGAACTGTGGGTAATCTCTAACCCCGAAAACCGCGTGGTGACCTCGGCCGCGGCCGGAGAGCCGGTTTTGTCCTTTAACCTGCCTGAAGCAGCCTCCAACCTGCAATTGGAAGATGGTCAACTGGGCGATGGGCGTTACGTCCGCACAGCCAATGGCTTCGGCGACCTTGCTCCCATCAAGCCGGGGATGGGCGCCTTTCAGATTGCCTTTGCTTATGATCTGCCCTACACCCGCTCGATCGAACTTTCCCGCTTCACCAGCCTGCCGGTTGTCTCGGCGATGGTCATGGCGCCCGAAGGCATGAAGGTCGAGGGCGATTTGCTGCAACGCGGGGAGACGCGTCAATTTCAAGATACCAGCGTGACGATCTACAGCACTCAGCCTCTGCCGGCCGGGGCTATGCTCACCTTCACCGTCTCTGGCAAACCTCGAACGGGCGCAGCAGCAAATCCCGCCGGCCAGCAAACCTTATTGCTGATACTGGCCCTCCTCGGCCTGCTGCTCATTTTTGCCGGCCTCTATCTGTTTTGGCGTGAACGTTCCCGGCCTGTGCTTGAGACTCAGCCCGCGCCTTTGGATGCGGACAGTTTGATGGATGCTATTATTGCTTTAGACGACCTGTACAAAGCCGGAAAACTGGGCGAAGAATCCTATCAGACGCGCCGCGCCGAACTCAAGTCTTTGCTTAAAGATCGACTGCTGGATAAATGATTTACGCCCGTAAACTTGTCAAGCGTTTTGGCACAAAGACCGTCCTGCGCGGCATTGACTTTCACGTTGAGCGCGGCGAGTTTGTGGCTTTGCTGGGTTCCAACGGCGCCGGCAAGACCACCTTCCTGCGGATTCTTGCTTCACTCTCGCGGCCCTCTTTGGGCGAGGTCCGCCTTGCCGGTTATTCCTTACCCCACCAGGCCGCACAGGTGCGCGCCCGCCTGGGCTTTGTTTCTCATCAGCCTTTGCTCTATGGCGACCTGAGCGCCGAAGACAACCTGCGCTTTTATGCCCGCATGTATGGCCTGAGAAAGCCGGAAGCCCGAATTGCAGAAGTGCTTGATCTGACCGGCTTGAGAGTGCATCGTCGCGAGCCGGTGCGTACCTTCTCGCGGGGGATGCAGCAGCGCCTCTCTCTGGGACGGGCCATCCTGCATGATCCGGATATCCTGCTCTTTGATGAACCCTATACCGGCTTAGACCAGGATGCGGCGCTCATGCTGGATGACTTATTGGCGAAAATTAGCGCCCAGGGCAGGACAATCGTAATGACTTCTCACGACCTGGCGCGCACAGAAAGCCTGGCCACGCGTTTCGATATCCTTGCGCGCGGCGTCATCTCCGCCTCTGCCCGGCGGGGAGAATTGGGCGGCAACTTGTTAGATTTCTACAAAAAGGCACTGGCAGGTTGACCATGGAACCAAGGTTAAAAAGCGGGAAAACTGCACCTGCCCAGCGGCCACAGCCGGGCTTCGTTCAAACCCTTTTTGCAGTTGTCTGGAAAGACCTGACCGCCGAGATGCGTTCCCGCGAATTGCTCTCGGCCATGTTGGTCTTTGCCCTGTTGGTCATCTTTATCTTCAACTTTGCGTTAGAACTGGCGCCCAGCGTCCGCTCCGAAGTGACGGCGGGAGTCCTCTGGGTTACGTTTACCTTTGCCGGGACATTGGGCCTCAACCGCTCAATGGCGATGGAAAAAGATCGCGGCTGCTTAGACGGTCTGTTGCTGGCGCCGGTAGAGAGATCGGCCATTTATTTTGGCAAGGCTGTCGGCAACCTGACCTTTATCCTGATCATGGCTGCTATTATCTTGCCGCTTTATGCGCTGTTCTATGGCATCAATGTTTTTCGCCCCGGTTTACTGCTGGTGATTTTGCTTGGCTCGGTAGGCTACACCGCGATTGGCACATTATTGGCAACGATGGCCGTGCAGACACGCACGCGCGATGTTCTCCTGCCCATCCTGCTCTTTCCGATTACGTTGCCCGTATTGATTGCTTCGGTCAAGGCCAGTAGCGGCTTTTTGGAAAAAGCGCCCGATCTCTCTGCCATTCTGCCCTGGCTGAACTTCTTAATTGCTTACGACATCATCTTTATTGCCTTGGCCTTCATGTTTTTCGACTATCTTGTTGAAGAATAAAACGCATCAGGAGTGTTTATGTCCACGAAGCCTCCCCTCTTAAAAGTCTTGGATCTCATCTCTCTCGCGCTTCTCATCGCGGCTGCCTATATGGCGCTTATCTATGCGCCTACCGAGGCGAGCATGGGACAGGTACAGCGGGTCTTTTATTTCCATGTGGCCACTGCCTGGATAGGCATGTTGGGCTTCATTGTTGCAGGCGTTACCGGCATAGTGTACCTGCGCACCCAGCGGCTGAAATGGGATATTGTTGAAGTTGCAGCCGTTGAAATCAGCCTGGTTTTCTTTTTCATTGCCATCGTCCTCGGCTCCATCTGGGCACGCCCCATCTGGAATACCTGGTGGACATGGGATCCGCGCCTGACTACGGCGGCTGTCACCGAACTCATTTACCTGGCTTACTTCATGCTGCGCCAGGGGGTTGAAGACCCTGAGCGCCGCGCGCGTTTTGGCGCAATCTATGCTCTGGTTGGCGCGGTCAGTGTGCCGATTACCTTCATGGTGATTCGCCTGTACCGCACCATTCACCCGGTAGTCATCGGCACACCCAGCGCCGCAGCACAGGGCGGCTTCAATATGAGCAGCCCCATGCAAACCGCCTTCTTCTTTGCCATTTTTGCCTTTACGATTATTTTTATTGACCTTTTGTGGAACCGCGTCCGCCTTGGACGTTTTCAACAGGAAGTTGAAGACCTCAAATTAAGAGTAATCCAATAGGAGCGCCCATGACTCCCGATACTTCTACTTACATGTTGGCCGGATACGCTGTCTTTTTTGTGGTCTTTGGCCTGTATCTCCTCAGTCTCTACCTACGCTGGCGCAATCTCACGCGGGAGCAAAGCCTGCTAAAAGACCTGGATAAGGAATAGTAGTTTCCAAACGCCAAGAAGTCCGCTATAATGTGAGCGGGCTTCTTTGTTTAGGATGAATATGCGGTCTCGCCGCTTTTCTGGCTGGTTGTTTTTGGCCTCACTTCTTGTTTTGCTCACGCTGGGTTCAACGAGTCAGATTCGGACCCCAATCCTGCGTGCTGTTGCCGCGCCGCCTCCTGGCCCCGATCGCTATACCTCAGTGGTGATTGAATATACAGAATATATTTGGTGGCTGGTGGAGTGGCGCAAAGATAAGATCGCCTGCCGCATTGCGGTGCCTCATGAAGGACAGCCTACCTTAGATGAGGTCTATACCGAATGCGATGAAGAGGTGGCCGATACCTGGGCGGTTCAGGCCCCTTGCCCGCAAGATATTCTCAAAGAAAACCCGGCGCAGTGCGATGGATACTACATCTTCCTGGCCGGCACCCATGCGCGCAAGAAAGAAATCCCGGTTGCTCTCCCTCCCCCCGAAGTTAAACTCTCTCTCGAAAACTGCGTCTACCTCACCGAAGCCAACACCGCCTTTTGTGAAGACCGGCCCAAACTGGTATTGACCGGTTTTGAGCCGCTGCCGAATGAACAAATCATCGCTATTGAGGGCGGCCTGAATGGCAAAGCCTTTTCGTGCGGGCCAGATTGCAAACTCGACCTGCCAGAAACGGGCAAAAACGGTATCCCGGTAGAATTTTGGGCCTATTCCAGTTATGGAGACAGCAGTCAGGTTTTCACGGCTCAGGTACGCGTTCTACCTTCGGACTATAACAACCCCGAAGAACCGTCATGGTATGTGGATGTCAGGAGTACGCAATGGGTGGGTGGGCCTAAGGCCAGTTGCGCGGAAACCTGGGATGTTTTTCCGCCGCCAGGCGGTCCCCCGGCATGGCTGACCACTCCCCGAACGGTTGAGGGGTTGCAGTCTAGCCGCCCTTATGCCTATCTGGCGGCCCAGTTAATCAAACAAGGGATGGTGGACACTGCCCAATGCCCTCGTCGGGGCTTGCTGCCAAACGGCGGCGTGGATGCCTGCGGCCTGGAAACGGCACGGCCATTGGTGCTTGAGTGGCAGAACCGCTTTGACCGCCTGATTCTCGAAACGGCACAGGAGACTGGCGTTCCGGCTCGCTTGCTCAAAAACTTATTTGCGCGTGAGAGCCAGTTTTGGCCTTCGGTGCTTGTCAACACCAATGAATTCGGCTTGGGACAGTTGACCGAGGATGGCGCCGAAACAGCCCTGTTGTGGAATCCGTCCTTCTACAAATCGTTTTGTCCGCTGGTGTTTACAAAAGAATACTGTGCACGCGGTTATCTGCGCCTGGATGAAGAAGATAAGCGCCTGTTACGCCTTGCTTTGCTCAACAACGCCAATGCTTTTTGCGCCGAGTGTCCGTTAGGCCTGGACATGTCGTCTGCCGATGTCAGTGTGGAAATGTTCGCCCAGACCTTGCTGGCCAACTGCGAACAGACTGGCCAGGTTATCTTGAATGCCTCGGGCCTGGCCCCCGGTGAAGCCGCCGAGTATGTGGATTTGTGGAAGTTTACCCTGGCAAATTACAATGCCGGGCCGGCCTGCCTCTACCGGGCGATTCAACAGACCATGGAAAGCCAATCTCTGCCTTTAACCTGGGAAAAGGTCTCGGCCAATTTGGAACCCGCATGCAGAGGGGCAATTCAATACGTGCAAGATATCAGCCAGGAAAAGTGATTTTATACAGACCTCTTGCATCAGTCTGTATATGAAAATTTGCCATCGAATTCTTTGCCACAGATTGGGCTTAAAAATCTGTGCCAACCTGTGACTCCACTGCAAAAACGGAAAATCTCAACGCCAAGCCGCCAAGCCGCAAAGAAAGTGCAATTTCCAATGCAAAATCTTTGTTTTTCGGTTTCGGATTATGCATAAAAAAGAAATAGACCTTTAAAAATCTTGGCGGCTTTGCGCCCTTGCGTTAGAAACGCCCTTTTTGCAGTAGAGCCACCTTTGAAATCTGTGGTAATTGCCTGCCCTTAACCCTCCCGCAGGTTGGAACGGCACAGGCAAACAATGCCGGCAATCACGGAGACGTCTTCTGGTGTGGATATTGCGTCAAAACCTGCGGGAGGGTAGTCGTTACAATCTGTGGCTAAAAATCGCCTTTGCAAGAAGTCTGGTATCTGCAGATGAGCGAGGCGGTTACGCTTTATCTGTAATTTCCAGGGCTTTGTCGAGCACCTCCATGCCTTCCTGCAGTTGCTCTTCGGTAATGATCAGGGGCGGAATAATAAGCACTGTGTGCCAATGTGTATATAGAAACAGGCCATGTTCGAGGCAATACTTTCGGAAAGCGGCCATTGCCGGGCTGGAACCATTCCACGGCGTCAGAGGTTCTTTGGTTCTGCGGTCTTTAACCAGTTCAAGGATGCCGAACAGCCCGATGCTGCGGATCTCACCGACGGATGGATGCGATTCGCCCAAATCTTTCAACATGCGGTTCAGGACCGGGCCCATGGCTGCGGCGTGTTCCACGATTTTCTCGTCCTTCATCACCTGTATATTGGCCACTGCTGCCGCAAGCGAGATGGGGTGTGAGGTGTAAGTCAGACCGCCCTCATACACGCGCTCGTCAAAGGCGGCTGCAATCTGCGGCTTCATGGCTACCGCGCCCAACGGCGCATAGGCGCTGGTCAGCCCCTTGGCCATGGTGATGATGTCGGGAACAACGTCCCAGTGTTCGATGGCAAACCATTTGCCGGTGCGGCCGAAGCCGCTCATCACCTCATCGGCAATCATTACAATGCCGTATTTATCACACAAGGCGCGCACTCCTTGCATATAGCCTTCGGGCGGGATGAGAATGCCATTGGTGCCGGTGACCGATTCCATCAGAATTGCAGCAATGGTCTCTGGCCCTTCGTACTGAATGATTTCCTCAAGGTGATTGAGGTAGTCCTGTGTGAAATCGGCCTCGGAGATATTCGGGTTGGTGCGGTGGAAGGTGGAGCGATAGCGGTACGGGTCCAGAAAGTGTACAACGCCGGGCATGACGCCTGCCGGTTCCCACATTTGCCGGCGCGGGTCGCCGGTGAGAGCCATTGCTCCGGCAGTTGCGCCGTGGTAGGAACGGTAACGGGTCAGGATTTTGGTGCGGCCAGTATAGCCGCGCGCCAGTTTGACGGCGTTCTCGTTGGCGTCCGCTCCGCCAAGGGTAAAAAGAATCTTGCTCAATTGTCCGTCGGGGGTGACTTCTGCTACCATTTTGCTGGCCAGTGCCCGGATTTTGGTGGTCATGCCGGGCGCAGCATAGGGCAATTCGGCTGCCTGTTCCTGCATGGCGCGGATGACGCGCTCATTACCGTGACCGATGTTGACACACATGGTCATTGAGTTGAAGTCCAGGTAACGCTTGTCATCTATATCCCAGAAATAGACCCCTTGAGCGCGTTTGACGGCGATGGGGGCCACTTTGGCTTGCGCCGACCAGGTCCAGAACACGTGCTGATGGGAGAGGGGAAGGATTTCGGAATCGGGTAGGTCAAACATGGTTGCCTCTTCAAGCAAGTGGGAGTTGTTGCTGTAATGCTATCATAAAAAAGGCTTGGAAGAGGATGCCGGTCATCACCCTTCCTTGATATAATGTTTCCCCTTTTCCTGCAAGGTTGTCGTGCCGCTCCCTGGCACTGCCTGCCGTGGAGGTGTGGCGTTAGGGAATTTTCGGATGGGTTCTTATTGCGAAGAGGAGCGTAAACGATGAATTGTCCTGCATCCCGCTATGTGGTCATCGGTGTGACCGGCGCCGGTAAATCGACGCTGGCCAAACGACTGGCGCGGAAACTGGATCTGACGTTTATTGAACTGGATGCGCTGCATTGGGAAAAAAACTGGCAGGAAGCGCCTGACGAGGTCTTCTGCCGCCGGGTTGACGCGGCTACGCGCGCCTCGCGTTGGGTGGCAGATGGCAACTACCACATTGTCCGCCATCTCCTCTGGCAGCGTGCAGAAGTTGCCGTCTGGCTGGATTATGCTTTCCCGCTGGTCTTTTGGCGGCTGTTTACCCGCACCGTTCGCCGCGCCATGCGGCAGCAGGAATTGTGGAACGGCAACCGCGAGACTTTTTGGTGGCACCTCAAACTCTGGTCGGATGAATCGCTGTTTCGCTGGCTGTTCAAAACGTATTGGCGCCGTAAACGCGAATATTCCCGCCTGCTGTGTCAGCCTGAATATGCCCACTTGCGGGTGATCCATTTGCGCACGCCGAATCAGGCGGAGGCGTGGTTGAGCAGTCTCAGCCGCGAGTGCGAATCCGGTTCAACGTTTGCTTTATGAGCAGGATGGCGCGCCAGAAGGCGACTGCGGCCATGCCATGCGCCAGGATGGCGAAGAGGGGAGGTGTCTGGTAGGTGTAATAGGTCCAACACTGGCGCGTGGTGCCCCAGCGTTCCAGGAAATAGCCCAGTCCGCTGCCGGCCGCAAAGGTCAGGAGAGCCAGGCGCTGGTCAGGAGGCGTTAGAATTAAAATGGCGCACAGGGCCGCTGCAAGCAAGGTGTAGGGCCTGGAAAATGTCGGGGAAACAAAGACCAGCATCAGGGCGTAGAAGGAACCGAAAATCAGCCAGTAGAGGGGCTTGAGCATGGGGGCAGATTCGGCTGAGGGGATGATGCGGTCTAAAAGATGAGTCAAACGGTCAATCGAGAGGGCGGCAATCGGCCAGGCAGGGATAATCCAAAGCGGAGGGCGCTCGGCAGTGTAGTAGAACCACAGGTTGGTTTGGGTGCCCCAGGCTTCAATGGTCAAGCCGCCAAACGTGCCAACCAGGATGATCCATGTGTCTCTGCGCAAATCGGCGCCTGCCATAATGAGCAGGGACATGACCAGGAAAATGCCAATCAGCAGCCAGTCGAAATATAGCCACCAGGGGCCTTTCCAGTCAATATAGGCCAGGTATTCTTGGGCCAGCGGCCACCAGATGTAAATGATGAGACCGATGGTCAGCAGAAATGCGCTCAGCAGGTAAAGGCTGTGACGGGTCCAAGCCAGAAGGGGGGATCGGCGTTCAGAGGCGGTGGA
>JAIOAQ010000039.1 GCA_019873735.1 Chloroflexota bacterium
AACCGGCTTTCCGTGAGCAAACTATCTGCGTCCTTTGAGTTCGTCCTTGAGAATCAGGCTGAGGATCACGCTCACCACGCTGACAATCAACGCGCCCCAAAAAGCCGGCCAGAAGCCATCTACGGTAAAACCGACCCCGAATGCCTGTCCGATTTGGCCGGTAAGGTAGAAGAGGAAGGTGTTAAGCACCAGCGTGAACAGGCCAAGCGTCAACAGGATCAGCGGGCAGGTGAGCACCTTGAGCAAAGGCCGCAACAAGGCATTGACCAGGCCAAAAATGAGGGCCAAAATAAGAATGGCCAGCCAACTGTTGTTCTGCAGGCGTATCCCATCCACAAGGTAGACAGCAGAATACAGGGCAACAGCATTAATCACTAAACGCAAGAGAAATTTGCTCATGAGAGACTCCTTTTGGCAGGGAATTGCTGATAGATAATACGCACGCTGGCCTAACTGGTTGCACCTGGGGCGCGCATCCAGAGCAAGGTGCGTTGTGGTTCGAAGCCGGCCAGACGCAAAGCCTCGTCTCCCAATCCTGCAGGCAGGTCTAATGAAAGGGGGCGATAGTGGGCAAGGGTTTGCCGCACACGTTGCAGGAGAAATGTCAGAGCGGGCTGATCGGTCTGGGGCGGCAGGGCCAGCCAAAGCACGTTCGAAACGAGCACCCAGGAGAGGATAGCCTGTACTGCGCCGTCTTTTTCCACACTCCAGTGGCGGACTTCAAAATCCATCAAGAAGCGCCGCAACCAGTAACGCAGACCTGGGGCAAACAGGTTCCAATCCAGACGGCGGTACCAGGCCTCTTCGTCCGGGTAGATGGACCGTAACCAGGCTTTCTGCCGGGGCCAGTCGGAAGCCAATCGGGGCCTGAAATGATAAGAAGGCTGGACTAAGGTGACATCGTGCGACTGAGAAGAAAGCCAACTGGTACGGCGGTCGCGTTCGACAAAACCCAGGTCGGTATAAATGCGAATGGCGGTTGGATTATCATCCCGCACCTGCAGCCAGACGGCTTCTGCCTTGCGCGCACGGGCATAGTTCAATGCATGCTCGGTCAGGGCGCGGCCGATGCCGCGCCGGCGATAAGCGGGATGCGTGGCGACATTGGCAATCAGGTAAATGCGCTGATGACGTTGATAAAAAGGGATCAGGCTGACATTGCCGACAATTTCACCATTCTGTTCCCAGACAAACCCCGTACGCGGCATGGAAGCCATCTCACCCAGGCGGGGAATGCGGGCAGTAAGATCGCTCAGGCGGGAGAAGGCGGTCGTATGCCGGTTTTCCTGTTCCCCTGTAAGGCGAAAACAGAGACGAATCAAGTCTGTAACTGCGGCTGAATCGCTCAAAGGGTTGAGCGGACGTATTCTGCCGGCTTGGGCCGAACGGGCTGGGAGTGTAATAGCAGCCATTGGATGTAATTATAGCGTCTGTTCTGATTGGTAACGGCCCATTTTCAGGAGCATCACGGGCTGCCCTGCACCCGAATGCGGCCGATCTTGTTCGGTCAGAGAAAGGAAATAATCATTCCTGCCAAAACCGCTGGCGGTTCTGCTTCCTTAAACTCTGGCGCTTCTTGGCTTGCAAGCGCCGTTGGACAGATGCCAGGGTGGGGCGGGTTGCACGTCGTGACTTTGGCGGCACAGAAGCATGGCGCACCAATGCTTCCAGCCGCTCAAGGGCATCTTGTAGATTACGTTCTTGCGTGCGAAAACGCTGAGCCTCTATGATGATCATCCCCTCGTCGGTCAGACGTTTGCCGGCCAGGCGCGCCAGACGGGCTTTAACGTCTACCGGCAGGGATGATTTGCCCAGGTCAAAACGCAAACGCACGGCTGTAGCAACCTTGTTGACATTTTGTCCGCCGGGGCCAGAGGCACGATAAAACTCACAGGTGATGTCAGACGGATCGATCATCACGCACTCAACTTCTCCCAGGCAGCCAACTTTTCGTCCATTTCTCGTTGAATGCGCGCATAATCCTGTCCCAAACGGGCCACTTTCGCAGGGTCGGCAGGCGGGTGTTCCAGCAAAAAGCCGATTTCGGCCAGTTTGGCCTCCAGCCCGGCAATCTGGTTCTCAAGTTCCTGAATCTGGGCAATGCGGCGACGTTCCTGCCTGGCGGCGTCCGAACGGTCCGGTCGGCGAGGTTTCCCGGTAGCGGTCCCTGCGCTTTGCTGCGAATGGAGGGCGGCCTCCCGCGCAGCCTGCCGCTCACGTTCTTCGCGCATCTGGCTGTACGTCCCCAGAAAGACCGTCAGTTTGCTTTCATCTGGCTCAATCTCCCAAATTTGAGTCGCAAGGGCATCCACCAGATAGCGGTCATGGGTAACCAGCAGAATCGTGCCGGGATAGGCTTCCAGCACCGCTTCCAGCACCTCCTGCGAGGGGATATCCAGATGATTGGTAGGTTCATCCAGGAGAAGCAGGTTGGTGTCCTGCAATGCCAGTTTGGCCAGAGCCAGGCGGCCGCGTTCGCCACCAGAGAGCATACCCACTTTCTTATACACGTCATCGCCAGAAAACAGATATTTGCCGAGATAATCGCGAATCTGCCCCGGCAGCCAGTGAGGCATGAGGGCATCTATTTCCTGCAAGAGCGTGTTTTCCGGGTTTAGCCCTTCATGCGCCTGTGCAAAATAGCCGATTTTGAGCGAAGCGCCCAGGTGAACTTCCCCGGACAACGGTGGCAACTGGCCAAGAATCGTTTTCAGGAAAGTGGTCTTGCCGGCGCCATTTGGGCCGATTAGAGCCGCACACTCCCCCCGCTGTAAGACAATATCGGGCGCGTCAAAGAGTTTGCGGCCGGGGTAACCCACCTGCAAGCCATAGGTGCGGATAACCAGTTCTCCTGACCGTTGTTCGGAACGGATTTGCAAATGCAAACGCGGTGGACGCGGGTCCACAAAGCGCAAGGCGCGCACACGACGCTCGGCTTCTTCGGCACTCAGGTCGCTGACGGTAATGCTGACATCCTCGCTGACTTCAATCCATTTTTTGTTCAGCACCGCCTCCAGGCCAATCTGCTCAACAGCCTGGACAATGCGGCTCAGGCGGCGCAGGCGGCCGCGCGCCTGTGACACGTTCTGACCGGCAATGTACTTTTTGATGTACAATGCCTCGGCCAGCAGTTTTTCCTTCTCGGCCTCAAAGACTTCGCGGCGGCGTTCCCAGCGTGCCTGCCGCTCGTTTAAGTAGGCGCTGTAATTGCCGGGGTAATATTCAGTACCGGCGGGAGTCATTTCAATAATGCCGGTTGCCACCCGGTCGAGGAAGTAGCGGTCGTGTGAAACGATCAACGCCGCGCCCCCCCACTGACTGAGGTACCCTTCCAGCCATTCAATCGCGGCCACGTCCAGGTGATTGGTCGGCTCGTCGAGCAGAAGCAAATCGGGGTCCGAGAGAAGGAGCCGGGCCAGGTAAGCGCGTGTCCGCTGTCCGCCGGAGAGATGTTCCACCGGCATCTGCTCGTCTGCAGATGAAAATCCCAGCCCGCTCAGCACCTGCCGAATGCGCGTTGGATAGGTATAGCCGCCGCGCGCCTCAAACTCCTGCTGCAACTTTCCATACCGAGCCAGGATCTCTTCCTGCAAAGTCGTATCAGCCATTAAAGTTTCGAGACGGTGCAATTCTTCCTGCTGTTTCAGCAGCGGGGCAAAGACCTCCAGGCAAGCCTCCCAAAGCGTGCCTTTCATCTCAAAATCGGCCTCTTGCGGCAGGTAGCCAATGCGGATCGAGCGGGCGCGATGCAGCGTGCCAGACGAGGGTTCATCCAGGCCGATCAGAATGCGCAGGACGGTGGTTTTCCCCACGCCATTGGCGCCGACCAACGCCAGGCGCGCGCCACGCGCCAGGCTGAAAGTAACGCCGGAAAAGACGTCGGCCGCGCCGAAAGATTTAGACAGGTTGGTGACGGTGATAAGAGACATAGATCGCCAGTGTGTAAGGAACGCCCCCAGATTATACCGCCTGCCAGACGGCTCACAAGGCAGCCTCGCAGTTAAAAGTTAAGCGCGGCGTTTTTTTGCCACAGATTAGCACAGATTTCCACAGATTTTAGTAATTGCATGTCCTGTCAAACAGGATAGACAGGACATGCACGATAAACGAGAAAATGCCGGATCAATTTCTGGCAAGCGCCAGAAACACATCTTCCAGCGTTGCTTCCCCGGGCGTTAACAAGGCCACCGTCACCCCTGCCGCCTGCAAGGCCCAACGCAAAGCGGCTTCTGCCTGCGGGTGTTGCACTACCACCCGTAGATGATCGCCGGCCAAACCGACATGGGCCACCCCCTCCGCCCGTTCCAGCGCCTGCAATGCCCGCTCCAGCGGCTGCGCATGGACCTCCCACACCTCGCCGGAAATCGTCTCCTGCTTCAGGCGCGCCGGTTGATCTAAAGCCAGCAATTTGCCATCACGCATGATACCCACCCGTTCGCAGTATTCGGCCTCGTCCATGTAATGGGTGGTCACCAGCACGGTCACGCCTTCCGCGGCCAGGCCATAGATCAAGTCCCAGAATTTGCGCCGCGCGGTTGGGTCTACGCCGGAGGTTGGCTCATCGAGAAACAACAACTTTGGGCGGTGGACCAGGGCAATGGACAGGGCCAAACGCTGACGCCATCCGGCAGAGAGCGAGCGGGTCATCTCCCGCTCATGCCTGCTGAGGCCAACCCGGGCCAGAGTCTCGGCGATGAGCGTTTTATCAGTCACCCCATACACACCGCCGTAAAACGTCAGATTCTCGATGACTGTCAGGTCATCATAGAGGGCAAATTTTTGCGACATATAACCGCAACGGGCGCGCACTTGCTCTGATTGACGGAATGAATCAAAACCCAGCACAAGTGCATGGCCGGCGGTCGGTTTGAGCAGCCCTAAAAGCATGCGGATGGTAGTGGTCTTACCAGAGCCATTCGGGCCCAAATAACCCACAATTTCCCCCGGCTGCACCGTAAAGGAGATATGATCTACAGCGACAAAATCGCCGAATTTGCGAGTCAGGTTTTCGACGACGACAACAGGCTCAGGCATTTGACTTTCCCATAGCAAATTTCTCGATGGTCTCGCGTATCAAAGCGGCTTTGTGCGCGCGTCCCATGGCCTCATAAGCGCGGGCTTCGTCTTCCAGTGGAAAAACAGGCACCTGCAAACCATCCCACTCCACCCAGACCCGACGCGAAAAGTCGGTAAATGAAACCAGTGAGTCATCCGGCCTTTTGTGCAGCAGATTTGCCAAAAGTTCAACTTGAATCCCCTCGATTACTGCCTTGCCGGCCAGCGATTCCATGTTCGGCGATTGCCACAGGTGGACAGGCACCTGCATGAAAGAGGATAGGCGTTGCTCAATGACGTAAATGCTGGCTTCATCGGTCTGAAGGTCCAAGTCGTGAACTTCCAGGTCCACGCCCTGCAGGCGCAAACCGGCCGAGCCGGTCAACACCCAGCAAAACCGGTCCGGCGGAATGCGTTCCATCAGCCGTTTCAAGGCTTGTGTGTGGGCAGGGGGCAAGTTCAGTCTGGCGCGCATGTCAGCGGCTCCTTAATCTTCGCTCTTCGATAAGGCGATAAAGACATCCTCCAGCCCAGGCGGGATCAGACGCAAATCGTCCACGCGCCCTCCCCGGGCGCGGATGTGATCCGGCAGTCGGGCGATTACAGCCGGGGCAGCGCCCGGTCGAACGCGCAAATGCAGACGGTCGCCAAAGGCATGCGCCTCTTCCACATCAACATCCTCTTCCGCGGCTTGACGCAGAATCGTCAGCGGCTCGCCGCGAAGTTCGAGGATGCGTTCTTTCAAGGCTGAGCGTAGTTCGCCGGGCGTACCCTCCATCAAAAACCGGCCGCTACGCATAAATCCGAGCCGATGGCAGCGAGCGGCTTCGTCCATGTAAGGGGTGGAAATGATTACCGCAACCCCCTCGCCCGCCCCCTTGGGGGGATCTGAAACCAGCCGAATAATCAACTGCCAGAAGTCCTGCCGCGTGGCGGGATCAACGCCTGTGGTAGGTTCGTCCAGCAGCAGCAGGCGCGGACGCGTTACCAAAGCAATCGCCAGCCCCAGTTTCTGCTTCATCCCGCCGGAAAGCTGCCCGGCGCGGCGTTCTGTAAACTGCTCCAGGCCAACGAATTCAAGAATCTCCAAACTACGCGGCCGCCACTCTTCAGCCGAAAGACCGCGTACCTCCGCAAAAAAGCGGATATTTTCCAGCACGGTCAAGTCCTCATACAAAGAGAAACGCTGCGAAAGATAGCCAATGTGCGCCCGCGCCTGCTCCACTTGCCTCTTTAGATCATAGCCGCAGATCTCGATTTGACCAGAATCAGGACGCAATGCACCAACCAGCAGGCGGATGGTAGTTGTCTTGCCGGCCCCGTCTGCGCCTACCAGGCCATAAATTTCACCGGCGGCGACCTCCAGCGAGAGGTCATCTACGGCAAGGGTCTGACCAAAGGTTTTGCGTAAATGCAGTGCTTTTGCCAGCGGCTGAGTCATGTCGGTCTAATCCAGAAGAGGCTTATCAAAAAGTAGCAAACCTTATGGCTGAAAGATCACATCGGCCGGCATGCCCGGTTTGAGTTTACCGGCGGGGTCATCCAGCCGCAGTTTGACGGCATACACGGTTGTGCTGCGCCCTTCCACCGTCTGGACGTTGCGCGGCGTGAACTCGGCCCGGTCAGAGATATAAATCACGGTGGCCTCAAATGCCTCGCCCGGGAAAGAATCGACCGTAACGCTTGCTCTCTGCCCCAGGCGGATTTGTCCATAGCGGTCTTCCGGCACATAGACGGTGATGGTCAGGTTCTCAAGGCGGGTTAACTCGATGACGATAGCGCCGGGCTGGACAAACTCTCCTGCTTCTACATAACGGTTCAAGATGACGCCCTCGGCAGGGGCAAAGATTTCGAGTTTTTTCATCTGGACGTCCACCAACGCCAGATTGGCTTCGGCCTGCCGGACGGCGTCTTGGGCCTGGAGCATAGCGGCTTTGGCCTGCTCCACATTCCTGGCCGCGGCCGCCACCTGCGGCGAATCTTCGCCGGTTTGTAACATGCTCAAGCGATCGCGGGCCACTTCCAGGCGTTCTTTGGCCAGCACAAGTTGCGCCCGCGCGGCCAGCACCTCTCTGGCCATCTGCGTTGTGAGCAGATCATCGTAGGCTTTTTGGGCTTCTTCCAGTTCAACTTTCGCAGCATCATAGGCTTTCTGAGAAGCGTCCAGCAGGTCTTGATCCTGACCTGAAACCGTTTTTGCGATTCCGATTTTCGCACGGTAACAGTCCACCCAGGGGGGACAATGAGCAGGGATTTCTTCAGGCGAGACTTGCTGTTCACTCAATTGCGCCCGCGCGTTGACTTCTTTGGCTACCAGGTAGGCAATGCGGGCCTCGGCCAGCCGCTTTTCGGCAGTCAAGAAATCGGAACCGCCTGCTTTCTGCAGGACTTGATTCAATGCGGTTTGTGCTTCATTAACCTCGTCTTCTGCCGCCGCGATCTCTGCCTGGGCCGCGGCAATCTGCTCCTGGCGGGTAAAGTACCATGTTGGCTGTTCAAAATAATCCGGGCGTTTACCGACCCAGTCGGCAATGCGCATGGAGGCATCTGCAAGGCGGGCGGCGTTGAGAGCAATCTCATATTGCGCCTGTGCCGACTCATAGGCAGCCTGGGCAGTCTGAGCGGCAGAACGGGCTGTTTCCACCCCGGCCGCAGCCGCGGCGCGTTGGGCGCTGAGCAGGCTGTCATCCAGGCGAAGAAGCAACTGACCTGTCTCTACAGTTTGCCCCTGCTCCACCAGCACTTCTTTTACCCGCCCTGCCATCTCTGGGGCAATCTTCACCGTTGTCGCTTCAACCGTGCCAGAAGCCTTCAAGACGTTATTTTGGTCACTCCGGTTGCGAATAATCAGCCAGGCAGAAACGGCCAGTACAATCAAGAGAAGTAAAAATAAAGAGGCTGGCGGGCGGTGTTCTTTTGCAGTCTGACGAATTTTGTTCAGCATGGCGTCCTCCTGTTGCAAAAGATTAATCGAGCCGCTTGCGGAAGCGCAGGGCTGCCGCGCCCATGATGAGCACCCCAAAGGCAGCCAGGGCAAACACTTCCATTTGGAAGGCCTCAAGTCCTACGCCTTTGAGTAAAAGGGCGCGCAAGATCACCAGGTAATAGCGCAAGGGAATGAGTCTCGAAACCCATTGCAACACCTGCGGCATGGACTCAATCGGGAAAAAGAAACCGGAAAGGAAAATGGCGGGCAAGAGCGTCATCCAGACCGTTAGCATGGCCTCTTGTTGCGTATTGGCAATGGTCGAGCCAAACAAGCCAACGCCCAGCCCCGAAAGAACCAGCAAGGCAGATACGCCCAAAATGAGACCCAGGTCGCCGCGCACGGGCATTCCAAACCACAAATTGCCCAGAGCCAGCACCTCAAGCGTATTCAGAAAGCCCAGGACTGCATACGGCAAGAGTTTGCCGACAACCAATTCCCAGGGACGGATAGGCGTAACAATCAATTGCTCAATGGTGCCGCGCTCGCGTTCCCGGACAATGGTCGTTGCCGTCAGAATGGAGGTGATGGCGTACAGAATCATGCCGATCACGCCGGGAATCATGTAATACGCGCTGACCATGTCGGGGTTGTACCAAACCTGGGTGCGCACTTCAACCGGCGGCTGGATAGAAATCGTGTTTCCCAGGCGCGCCAGACGCCCTTCCATGATTTTGGTGGCATAAGCCTGACCGATGAGACGGGAGGCTGACAATGCAGTTGAGGCCACAGTTGGATCCGATCCGTCCAACACAAAGGCAACTTGCGCCTTGCCCTCTTGCAAACGCACACTGTAATCAGCCGGGATGATGAGGCCCACACGGGCTTTGCCGCTTTCAATGAGTCGACGCAATTCCGCCTCCGAGCCGACATCATAGGACAGGCGGAAATAGTCAGCGGCGCGGTAAGCATCCAGCAAAGCGCGCGAATCGGCATTGCGCGCCTGGTCCCAGACGGCTAAGGGGATATTGCGCACATCGTTGGTGGCAGCATAGCCAAGCAGGACGAGTTGCATGATGGGAATAATCAAAATCAGGATCAAGGTGCGCGGGTCGCGCAGGATTTGAATGAATTCCTTACGAATAATGGCTTTCAGACGGGGGTTCATGCGCCCTCCTTCAAAATGCCGTGCAGGAAAATCTCAATAAAGTGGTCAAAAGCATTCTCGCGCAGGCCGGGGATTTCCACGTTGGTCAACAGATATTCGGTCATGTAAAATGAGAAGAACATCCCCAAAAAAGCCCGGAACAAAACCGGAGGGGGAATATTGCGAAGGTCAGCGCGCATGGCAGCAAAACGCTGCACCAGCGGCAAAACTTGCGACAAGATCTCAGGAACAAGGCTGGCCAGATTTCTGCCCTGAAACTCCACCATTTCAATGAAGATCAGTTTGACAAAATCGGGTCTTCGTCCCAATTCTGCTACCATTGCCTGTGCGGCGTTGCGAACGAAACTTTCAATGGTATCGCCGGGAGAAGCCATGATAAGAGGGAGGACTTGCCGATAGGGATGGTTTTCGAGGATGATTTCCCGAAAAATGGCTTGCTTGCTGTCAAAGTGGTTGTAGATTCCTCCCAAGGCCAGACCAGCCGCTCTGGCAATCTGTCGCATCGAAGTAGCATTGTAACCCTGCTCTAAAAACAGGTGATGAGCAGCATCCAAGATTGCCCGGCGAGTGCGCTCGCCTCTGACAGTTGATGGAATAGACACAAGGCATCTCCACAAACGAACGTTCGTTCGTTTATTATACTTTCATTCTACCTCATGTCAAGCCCATAAGCGCTTTGTCAGCAGTTCTCAGTATGGCTAAAAAACGTCCCGAAGGTTGCCAAAAAGCACCGAATTTTCATCTAAAAACCTTCGGGACGTTTATTTGCATTTCATACATTGAGAATTGCCGGCGCTTTGTATTTGCCTGCCCTGCCCCAAAGTATCCCCTGCACACAAGGAACAGCAGAACTCTGCGCTCTTCGCCTCTCGGCGGTACCTTGTTAATGCAAAAGCGGACGGCTTGCCAGCCATCCGCTCAGGATACAAAACTTGCCGGGTATAGACGCCCGCCCCCCTTTTTCTACAATTAGCCGTTCCTCATTCCTTCTGCCGCAGACGTGTGCCGCACGTCCGGCAAAAACGGTCTCCGGGCTGTGCGCGCTGTCCGCATTGGTGGCAATGGATTGTGGCTTTATCAACAGCATAACGTTTGCGGGGTTCCGCTTTTTTGCCGCGCCCGGCAAACCAGTAATACAGGCCTCCACCGACAATCAATGTTATTCCTACCACTCCGAGGATCCAGGGCCAGAATGCCAGCATCTGCTCGGTCCAGACAGGATTGCTATTCAACGGCTGGGCTGGCTCAACCGGCTGTTTGTAGGTCTGAACGGCATTTGAAGCACGCTGATACTGGATAGCAAGCGTAAACGTCTGCCCGGCCGATAAAGCCGGAAACTCGCCGCTCAACGTATACGCCTTGCCTGCCAAAGCCGGCGTTGTAAATATTTTCGTAGCATCCGGCGGAAGGGTTAAGTTGACGGCAAGGCGCTTGAGTGCATAATCCCCTGTCCACTGGTAGGTGAATTTTCGCGTTGAGCCGCTGCGTTCCAAAGGCATGTAATACTCAATACGATATTCAAGCGGATATTCCACTCGAAAAGTTGCTATCTGCAATCCATCCTCAATCGACAGACGCGCCGAGGGCACATAGAAGAGGCCGCCGTTTTGTTCATAGGCTATAGCATTCACACGCGCCACGGCTGGCAGGCGGAAGGTCATATCCACTGGCAAGGTACTGTCCGGCGGCAGGCGGAATTTTTCAATAACCAACATATCCGGGTCATCATATTCCGGCAAAAGATCCACCGACAAAGTCTCCAGTGTGATGTCAGTTTGAGCGGCGGCAGGGACAAAGCAAAGCAAAAACAAAGAAAGAAACAGCAGCCAGATTACCGGCCGTATGTGCATAAACAGCCTCCAAGATCCTTGCAGTTTTGCGTCTTACATCTCCCGCAAAAATATCAGCCGGAGAGATGTTCTTACCTGTCAACGGCAAGACAACCCATTGCAGACTGACGCCAAGTCATTCAGAATCTTACCATTGATTAGTTTGAGGACAAAGCCCTGACCAGATGCCAGCAGACCTGATTGACAGGAGAGGCGATGCCATGCGCCTGTCCTGTCCGCACTACTGCGCCACAGATGGCGTCTATTTCGGTCGGCGCGCCCCGGCGCACATCCTGAAGCATGGACGAATAGTTGGCAGCCGTACGGCGCGCCACATCCCGCGCCGCAGCCACCGGGTCCTTATAAGGCAGGTGAATGCCCTCCGCATTTGCTACAGCGGCTGCTTCGCTTGCCAGCCGCGACATCAGCCAGCGCGCATCCGGGCGCTCTAAAAGCGCTCCGTTTGGCACCCGCAACAGTGCCGTCACAGGATTAATGGCCGCATTGATAATCACCTTGCCCCAGACCAAAGCACGCGCGTCTTCTGCAACCTGAACGTTAAAACCGGCCTGCTGCAACAGGCTTACCAGAGCATCCATGCGGGGGTGAGGCTGAAGCGAAACGACGCCCTCTCCGCCGGGCCGCACCAAACCGGGACCAAGCAAAGTCGCTCCGGTGGTGGTTACCCCTAACGCCGCGCGCCGCAGGCCAAGGGTCCGGGCAAGAATCTCATAGTTGCCAAGGCCGTTTTGCAAGGTGACGGCCAATCCATCCGCCGCCAGGCAACGCGTCAACTGCATTGCAGCGCGTTCGGTCTGCCAGGCCTTGACCAACACCAGGGCCAGGTGTACGCCGCGAAAATCGGCCGGTTCTGCGCCGGCATGCACATGAAAGATGTTTTCAACGCCATCCGGGCCAAGCAGACGTGCTCCATCACGCTGCAAGGCCTCTAAGCCGGCCGGCCAGGTGCCCAACATCCCCACCTTTACGCCGGCTGCACTCAGCCGGGAGGCAAAAAGCGTAGCCAGCGCACCGGTGCCGACAATGAGAATCTGAGGGCGAATTTCTGCGCACATCCCTTCACTCTGTGTCCTTCAAAAACTGCTGCCACTCGTCCTCGGTCATTTCTACTGAATGTTCCGGGCCGGGGAAAGTCTGAGATTGGACCTCGGCGATGAACGCATGAAACGCGCGTTGCATTTCGGCATGCAGGTCGGCATATTTTTTGACAAACCTGGGGGTAAAACGGTCAAACAGGCCAAGCAAATCGTGGGTGACCAGCACCTGGCCGTCACAGCCGGGGCCGGCGCCAATCCCAATGGTTGGCACGGCAAGCCGCCGGGAAATCAACTCGGCCAGACGGGCGGGAACCGATTCAAGCACCAGGCTAAAGATGCCGGCTTCCTCGAGCAAAAGGGCGTCCTCCAGCAAACGCCTGGCAGCCGCGGCGTTCCGGCCCTGTGGGCGGAAACCGCCCAAAGCATGCACCGATTGCGGCGTCAGGCCGAGATGGCCCATGACCGGAATGCCGGCAGCAACGATGGCGCGCACTGTTTCCAGCCGTTCGCGTCCGCCCTCCAATTTGACGGCATCCATGCCGCCCTGCTGCAGGAAGCGCCCGGCATTCCGGACGGCCTCTTCCACCGAAACCTGATAGGACATGAACGGCATATCGCCGATCAGCAAGGCATGCCTGGCACCGCGTGCCACAGCACGACAGTGATGGAGCATTTCTTCCATAGTAACCGGCAGGGTATTTTCATACCCCAGCACCACCATGCCAAGCGAATCGCCAACCAGAATGGCATCTACGCCGCTCTGGTCTAGCGCCAGCGCCGTAGGATAATCGTAGGCCGTGAGCATGGTGATGATCTCGCGGCGCGTTTTTTTCTCACGCAGGGCAAGCGTGGTGACTTTCTTGCGCACAGGCATAGAGACAGGTGAAATCGTAGACAAGGTACCCTCCAAAAGGTAGGGGCCGAGCCGGACACGGCGGGTCACTCCTCCCCCTGGCTGGCTCCACCGATCCGGACAAGCCTTCAACATTATGTGGATTCTGCCGTCGCGTTCACACGCGGGATGCGCGCGGCAGGGCTTATTATTCCACAAAATCGCACAACCGGCAAACCCAATTCCGGTTGAATTTACTGGAAGTATCCTAACGCCAAACGCAAACGTTCTTCTACATCTTCTGGGGCATCCCTGGGGATGGACTGGATGGCGGTCTGCGCTTCAACCACCGAATAGCCAAGTGCCGTCAGCGCCGCCAGGACTTCGCTATCCACATCCGACATGGCCGCTACTTTCTCCAGGCCGCTCAACGGCTTCAGGCGGTCCTGCAGATAAAGGACAATCTTTTGGGCCGTCTTTTTACCCACACCCGGCACGCGGCTTAGCAGGTCAATCTCCTCAGAGAAGACCGCCCGCTGGATAGAATCCAGGCTGAGGGTAGAGAGAACCGAGAGCGCCATCCGCGGGCCGACCCCGTCCACGCCAAGCAGGAGGGTGAAGAGGTCGCGCTCTGCCTGCGTCTCGAATCCATACAACGTCAGGGCATCTTCGCGCACCACCAGGTGGGTGTAGAGCAGGGCCGCTTCCCCTGCTTTCAAACGTTCGCGCAGGGCGCGCGGGACAAAGACACGCAGCCCCACGCCGCCGATTTCCAGGACAATGGCATTGTCTTCAATTTGAGTAATTTCACCGCGCAAGGTAGCAATCATACATACCTTCTTGTGTTCAAGTGGGTAATTGCCACGGCCAGGGCATCGGCAGCATCGTCTGGACGGGGGATTTCCGGCAGGGCCAGCAAGACACGTACCATTTCCTGCACCTGGCGTTTCTCTGCCGAGCCATAACCGGCTACCGCTTGCTTGACTTCATTGGGGGTGTATTCAAAAACTTCAACGCCGGCCTGGGAAAGCGCCAACAAGGCCACGCCGCGCGCCTGCCCCACTGCAATGGCTGTGCTGATATTACGCTGGAAAAACAGTTTTTCCACCGCCGCAGTCTCTGGCCGATACTGCCGGATGGTTTGCTGTAATTGATCATAGAGCAAGGCTAAGCGGGCCGGGGCGGTCATCTCTTTAGGCGTGCTCCAGACGCCATAGGTGATCACCTCCAGCGAGCCATCTGGCTTGCTGCGAACCAGTCCAAAACCGGTAGAGGCCGTGCCAGGATCAATGCCAATTGCCAGAGTCATGTCTGCACTCAAAAACAAAGCGGCACAAAGGGCTTCGGGAAAGTGACCTTTGTGCCGGCTCCTTTGTGCTGTTTGGGGCGTTTATTCCGCCTCAAGGGCTGCCAGTGCCTCTTCGGAAATCTTGAGATTGTGGTAGACATCTTGCACATCGTCCAAATCTTCAATCTTCTCCACCAGGTGAAGCACTTGCAGGGTTTCCTCAACGCCCAGTTCCAGTTCCTGTTTGGCAATCAGGCGCAAGCCGGCCTCTTCGGGCTGGACTTTGGCCGCATGCAATTTGTCGCCAATGGTCTTAAAGGCTTCCACCGGCCCAATGATTTCGATGTTCTCGCCATCTTCCAAGACATCATCGGCGCCGGCTTCAATTGCCAGTTCAAAGGCCTGGTCGTATGACAATTGCGAAGAGGGGAACGAAAAGTAGGCTTTGCGCTCGAATTGCCAGCCTACGGCCCCGGCTTCGGCCATGTTGCCGCCATTGCGGCTGAAGATATGGCGCAGTTCGGCAACCGTGCGGTTGCGGTTATCTGTCATGCAATCCACCATAATCGCCGAGCCGTGGGGGCCATACCCTTCAAGGGTAATCTCTTCAAAACTGGCGGCATCTTTGTCCTCGCCGGTGCCGCGCCGAATGGCACGCTCGATATTTTCTTTTGGCATGTTTTGGGCACGGGCGCGGTCAATGGCCAATTGCAAGCGAACATTGAGTTCCGGGTCGCCGCCGCCTTCGCGTGCAGCCATGACGATCTCGCGCGCCAGGCGGGTGAAGATGGCGCCTTTTTTCGCGTCCGCCGCGCCTTTTTTGCGGCGGATGGTTGCCCAATGGCTGTGTCCAGACATAAAGTGCTCTCCTTCGTATAAACCACAAAAATAGCCCGAAAATTATACCATAGCGTTTGTAAAGAAACCTACGGCCAGCGCGCCCGGCCCGGCATGAACGACAATGGCGGGAGGCAATTCGTAAACCGGTATTTCTTTGAGGTTCAAACCGGCCTTAAGGGCGGCTGCCAACTCCTGGGCTGCGTCCATGGCTTCAACCTGCATTACGCAGAGGTGAGACTCCTCTCCCTGAGCGCTTTGTTCGGTGACAATTTCGGCCAGACGCGCCAGGGCGCGCTTTTTGGTGCGTTGCTGTTCAAACGGTTCCACCTGACCATTGCGGATGGTCAGGATAGGTTTGACCTGCAGGAGTTCGCCCAGCAAGGCCTTTGCGCCGCCAATCCGCCCGCCTTTGGCCAGGTATTCAAGCGTATCTACCAGGAAATAGGTGCGATGGCGGGGAATCAGGTCGTTGAGGCGCTGGACAATCGTCGCTGCATCGGCGCCCTGTTTGGCCCATTCATCTGCCAGCAAGACAAAAGTTCCCAACCCGCCGGCAATGGTTTGCGTATCCACGACATGAACATCCAGGCCGGGAAAATCCTGAGCCGCCACTTCGGCCGAACGCACCGTCCCGCTGACCCTGGCAGACGGGGCCACAACCACCACGCTTTCGTTTTTCTTCTGGGCGGCCTCGTAGATGGGATGATACAAATGCACAGGAGGAGCCGCCGTCTTTGGCAAGATGGATGCAGACTTGAGTCTGGATAGGAACGTAGGTGTGTCCAGTTCCTTATCATCCAGATACGATTCCTCGCCGAAGATAATAACCTGGGGGATAAGAGGAATATTGCGGCTTTCCAGCAATTCCCGCGGCAGGCTGCAAGTGGTATCAGCAACAACTTGAACCATGTGAACACCTCCTCATAACTCTCGAATGTAAACCCGGTGCCGTTTGCAAAAGTCCACACCAAAGTTTTTGATTTCACGCTGCATGTTCTCGTTCTCGGTTCCAATCTGGACCACGTCCGCGACCCGATAACGGGGATGATCAACCAGGCTTTTGGCAATTTCGCTGGCCAGAATCGCCGTCCCGCCCAGGCCGCGATACTCTTCAACCAATCCTATGCCGTTCAGGTTAACCCAATCGGTGCGGCGCAACTCAATCAGTAAGGTCAACCAGCCGAAAGGAAAGAGGCGGCCTTTTGTCTTTTGAATGGCAGCCGAGATATCGGGGTAAGCCAGCAAAAAGCCAACAACGCGTTCATCCTTCATCACCAGTTTAACCAGCGCCGGATCGGCAAAGAGCAAGAGCAGGTTGGCCATTCCGGCGACGTCGTCATCGGTGAGGGGATAATTCTCGCGCGTGCCGCTGAGAGAAGCGTTATACAGTTCTTTGATGATGGAAGTCAGGTCACGCAGTTCGCGGCGTTTGCGGAAGGTGCGCACCCGAAGGCCGCGCCGGGCCGCAACCCGCTCGGCCAATTCGTGAACACGTTCAGGAAACTGGGCAGTCTCCCGGCGCAGGTAACCGGAAACCGTCTCGCGGTGCGGACGAAAGCCAACATGCTCAACCAGTTGGGGGTAATACGGCAGGGTGTAGGGCATCCCAAAGGCGGGGCGGTATTGAAAGCCTTCTACGAGCAGGCCGGCGCCATCCAGCGGGGTAAAGCCTTTCGGGCCGATCATTTTGGTCAGGCCGCGCGCCCGGGCCCAGTCAAAGGCGGCCGTGAAGAGGTCCCGCGCCGAATCGAGATCGTCCTCACACTCAAACCAGTAAAAGAAAGCCGCCCGGTCGTTGTTATAGTCGTTATAGCGGCGATTGTTGATCACCGCCAGCCGGCCCAGCGGAAGGCCGCTGGGAGCATATGCCAGGAAAAAAGCCGCTTCGGAATGCCGGTAAAAAGGGTGCTTTTGGGGATTCAAGGCGGCCTTCATATCCATTTCCAGCGGCGGCACCCAGCAGGGGTTGTGACGATACAGCCGGAACGGCAGATTTAAAAAATCTCGAACTTGCTTTTTGTCCCTCAGGTTAAGTTGAAAAACGGTCATTGCGCTTTGCCTCAGGGGAGATTAGGCGGCGGCTTGCTTTTCGATCTCTTGCGACGCCCGTTTGCTCATTTCTGCCCTCAAGGCTTTGATATCGCCATCCACAAATTTGAGCGCGCCCATGTAGAGCAGAAAACACAGAAGCCAGGCGGTAATACAAATGGTCAGGATGGCCGTTTGCATGTTGTAAGCATCCGAAATAATGCCCGCCAGAAGGGGAGCAAAGGCTGCGCCGCTGTTTTCAATGAAATATTCCACCGATTGAGCCGTGGAACGCACCTCCGGCACGGTCACATCGTAAACGGTAGAAACAACATTGGGAGACGAGAACGGCATAAAGATGGCCGCCAGCGCCATCAGGATGAAGAAGACACCGCGCGCCTCAACAGGCGTCTGCAGGGCCAAAAAGAGGAAAATGGCGCCAAGCAATACGCCCGCGCTGGAGACAAGAATACGGCCCTTGGGCGTGCGTTTGAACATGAGATCGCCCAATGCCCCGCCCACAAAATAGCCAGAGGCCAGGATAAGCACAACCAGCCCCATCGTGAACAAGATCGCGCCTTCGTCGTAGCCGCGCTCTTTTGCCAGGTAATCGAAAAAGAAAGTAACTACCTACCTGTCGCTGCGAGCGAGCGCAGCGAGCGTGGCAGTCTCCCCGCAAATGCTGGAGATTGCTTCGGGCTGCGCCCTCGCAAAGACACACAGCGGTAGGTTTCTTCCTCCTTTTGGTTGTCGGTAGGTAGTTACAAAAGAAATAGGTAATCACATTCCAGGGGAAGACGCCCGCAAAACCCTGCAAGAAGACAAACCACATGGTGCGCTTTTGCAGTACCTGTTTGGCCTGCTCCCACGAGAAGCGGAACTGGGTCATCTCGGCCATGCCTTCGAATTCCGGTTCAGCTTTGCCTCGCGGCATCTCTTTGACGCCAAAGAAAATAAGCACCGCCAGCAGAATGCCAATGCCGCCGGTGAAGTAGAAAATGTTGCGCCAGCCCAAACCAGGGGCCACCATCAACGCCAGCACCATGCCAATCAGATAGCCAATCGGCTGGCTAAGTTGCAGCAGGCCATAGACCTTACTGCGCATTTGCGGGCCGAAATAATCGGCAATCAGGGTGTACAGACCCGGATAGGAGGAATCGTCAATGCCGGTGGAAGCACGCGTAGCCACAAACGCGGGGTACGTGCGGACAATCGCGCTCAGCCAGGTTGTTGAGCCCCAGATGAACGAGGCCAGCGAAAGCAATTTGGCTCGCGCAAATCGGTCGTACAGGTAACCCCAAATTGGGTAGAGGATCGTGCCGACGATCAATGCTCCGGTGATGACTGCCCCAAACTGCGTATTGGTGATTTTGAAATCATCGCTGATCTGACCCTTGAGCGGGCCGATCAGCAATTTGTCGGTTTGATGCAGAAGCATGAAGAAAAAGAACACTGCCACAACAAACCAACGGTAACCGCCTGCCTTTTGTTTCATGTCAACCTCATCATAAAGGTGGGATGTCCATCTGCCCGCCGGCAAGACAAGCCCAACCCGGCAGGCAAAGGAAAGAAGTATGCTAATGAAAGTAGTTTACATCAGAAAAATCGGCAAGTCAAAGGAAGAATGGCCTGATAAAACCCATCAGGTATCCTGATTCTCTTCGAGGATGATTTCCTGAGCCAGTTTTTGCAGGGCTTCGATGTCGTTTTGTTCCTCTACCTGGGCAGCCCTCCAGTACTGGGCCAACAACTCAAGCGGCGAGAGGCTGCTGACGGTTTGATCGGCAGGCAAACGGACGCGTGCCGCGCTCTGCGGCCGTTTCACCAGATGAAACTCAAAAGCGCCGCTTGCCTGACGGCGAAGGGCCGTTTCGTCAATTAATGCATCCCATTCGCGGGGATAGTCAATCGTCAGGCGGACAATGGCCCCCTCTATCTCGTCTGGAGGCGGCAAAACAGACGAAAGGACAACGTCAATATCATCCGGAGAATGCAGGGTGACGTGGCGGTCAATGAAAGGACGGCCAGGAAGTTTTACCCACTTGACGCGGGTATGCTGTTTCTCCACTTCAGCAATGACATAAAACTTATCATCTCTGGCCTCGCCAAAATCGACGCGTTCGATGGAACCGGGATAAATGACCGGTGGATGAGCGCCCTGGTTTAAATCCTGTGCTTTGTGGATGTGCCCCAGCGCAACATAATCCAGACGCGGGTCTTTGACCAGGGAACCGGATAAGGTCAGATCTGATCCCAGCATGACGGAACGTTCACTGCCATACTGTGCGCCTTCCACAGAAAGGTGAGCCGTCAAAACTATCGGCAGGGAGGCGTCAGCCGCTTCGAGCCAGCCGTTGAGCAGTTCGCTCAAATGCTCTTCAATCTGCGTGTACACATGTTCCGGTTCTGCCCCGCTGAGGCCGAGGGCGGCCATCAAGCCGGAGCGAGCAATATAGGGGATAGCAATGACCTGCAGAGGCAGGTCAAACAAGTCGGGCGGTTGAAGGAATTGCGGCCTGTCCAATACGCGCACATACGGCACTTGCAAGGTATCAAACTCCTGAACCGCATGGGCGCGTCCGGCGGCAGGAGAGAGGTCATGATTGCCCACCAGCAACAGGGTAGGGATGCGCGCCTGCGAGAGGCGCATGATGCGCTTGCCCCATTCACGCTGAAAGGTGGGCGCCGGCTGACGGTCTTTGTAGGCATCGCCGGCAAAGAGCACCAGGTCCACTTTTTCATCTATGGCCGCCTGGACAATCGTATCCAGGGCTTTCAGGAAATCCAGCACGCGCAGAGGCAGCCCGCTCTGCGGGTCATGGCGGCCATAATTGGACATGTCAATGTGGGCATCAGAAAAGTGCAGGATTTTCATAGTCGGCAACCACAGGTCAAGTTAAGGTGCAACCCCCATGTTCTGTAAGGCAAAACGGGCGGCTTCAAAGCCGGGGTTGATGCGCAAAGCAGCCCGAAAGTCGTCAATGGCCGGCTGGATTTCGCCCAGCGCATAACGCGCCATGCCGCGCCAGTAGAGGCTTTCTTCCAAAACGGGTTTGGAAATGGTTTCGTTCAGGGTCGTATCGGCCAGGCTGATGACATCGGAATAGCGAAGGCTGTAATAGTAGGCCCAGTAGGGCCAGGTTTGATACCACATCATGCGGTAGGGACGCGAGCCATCATCCGGCAGGGCATTGTAAAGCACAAAGGCGCGGTCAAAGGCATAGGAGGCTTCGGCATAACGCTGGAGTTTTGCCAGGCTGGAACCGATGTTGAACTGGGCAAAGAACTGGTCAACGCCGGTCAGGTTGTCCACTTCTGCCTGGGCAAGGTCCAGCGCGTGTTGAGCCGCCCACCACTCATCTGCCCAGGGGCCCAGCAGGGCAAAGACCTCGGCTTCGCGTTCCGGCGGGTACACAAGCAAGAAGAGGTAATTGAAGGCTCTCCAGCCTTGCGTAAATTCATCATAGCCAATGCGAAAGTCGGGGCCATCATTGTAGGTGTCCTGGACAATCAAGGCGCCCTGGGACTCATCATAGCCGGTTACAAACTGGTAGTGTCCCATCCAGCCCAGTTTGCCGGTGTAATCGGTTTCATAGTAGCCTTTTTCGACGACGGCGGGGAAGCCTGCCGCCAGCAGACGTTTAAGCAGATCAACATCGCCGCCCATGCGGATGATTACCTTCAACTCCGGCACGTTATCCCGCACATACTCCTGCAATTCATACGGCATGACGTTCTTATCCAGGTTGACGGGCTGGTCTTTGGCATCCAGGTTGCCAGGCATGAGCGCCTTGACGATCGTGTTGCGGTTCCCCTTCCAGCCCCAAAAATTCAATGCCATCGAGAAATTGGCCGGCCCGCAGTAGTTGTAACCGCCGCGCTGCGATTCATATCGAAAGCCGGTCAGGTTCACCATTGCCGGAAGAGGCGTGGGGGTGACGGTGGGAGTCCACGTCGGGCCGGCAGTTGGCTGGGTTGCAGGAGCAGGCAAAGGCGTGGTCTGAACCGCTTCGAGGGTGGCGGTCATCACGGTCTGAGGCTGCGTATCCTGACCGGGCTTGAAGGTCACCTGTTCGGGGGGATTGAGAAGTCTAAAGAGGCGGGCATTTAAGTCTTCCAGCCGCCAGGTCAGACGTGTGCGGACGGGCGGCAGGAGAAGGGCAACCGCCAGCAGGGCCAATAAGGCGGCAGCCGCCATGATGACGCGCTTGGATGTGGACATGCAGGGATTATAAATCAAAACGAGCGGACTCTCCGAGTCCGCTCGTTGGAGGAAACTGTGGGTCAGGCTTCGCGCACTTCGCCATCAATGACATCGCCATCCCCAGAAGGCGGGGTGGCGGGGCCGCTTGCCTGCGGTCCGCTTTGCGGCGGGGTTTGCCCCTGCGCGTACAACTGCTGGCTGAGGGCGTGGAAGGCTTGCTGAACTTCTTCGATCAGTCTTTTCATTCTCTCGGTATCTTCGCCCTGTGCCGCCTGTTTCAGGTCGTTGATCTTGGCTTCAATGTTGGACCGCTCGGAGGCGGGGACTTTGTCGCCCAATTCGCGCAGCGTCTTCTCGGTCTGATAGGCCAGTTGGTCGGCCGTGTTGCGTGTCTCAACCAACTCGCGGCGTTTCTTGTCCTCGGCCTCGTATTTGCGGGCTTCCTCGATTTTACGGGCAATGTCTTCTTTGCTCAGGTTGGTAGAGGCGGTAACGGTGACTTTTTGTTCCTTGCCGGTGGCTTTGTCTTTGGCGGTCACATTGAGAATGCCGTTGGCGTCAATATCAAACGTCACCTCGATTTGCGGGATGCCGCGCGGGGCCGGGGGAATGCCGTCCAGCCGGAAGCGGCCGAGCGACATGTTGTCAACAGCCATCGGACGTTCGCCCTGCAAGATGTGAATGTCTACCGCGGTCTGGTTGTCAGCGGCCGTGGAATAGACTTCGGTTTTGCGCACCGGGATGGTGGTGTTGCGCGGAATCATGACGGTCATCACGCCGCCCAGGGTTTCTACGCCCAGGGAGAGGGGGGTCACGTCGAGCAGCAGAATGTCCTTCACTTCGCCGCCGAGAACACCGGCCTGGATCGCCGCACCCACGGCTACAACTTCATCCGGGTTGACGCCTTTATTGGGTTCCTTGCCATTGGTCAGTTTGCGCACCAGTTCCTGGACCATCGGCATGCGCGTCGCGCCGCCAACCAGGACGACTTCATTCAGGTCAGAGGCGGTCATGCCCGCATCTTTTAATGCGGCCTCAAAGGGGATGCGGCAGCGGTTGAGCAGGTCTTCTGTCATCTGCTCGAATTTGGCGCGCGAGAGTTTCAACTGCATGTGCTTGGGGCCATTGGCATCGGCGGTAATGTAGGGCAGGTTGATTTCCGTCTCCATCATGGTGGAGAGTTCAATCTTGGCCTTTTCGGCCGCTTCGCGCAGACGCTGGAGAGCCTGACGGTCCTGGCGCAGGTCAATTCCTTCCTGCTTTTGGAATTCGTCTGCAGCCCAATTGACGATGCGCTGATCCCAGTCATCGCCGCCCAAATGGGTATCGCCATTGGTGGCCTTGACTTCAATAACGCCTTCGCCAACCTCCAGGATGGAGACATCAAAAGTACCGCCGCCCAGGTCGAAGACCAGGATGGTTTCGTTCTTTTTCTTGTCCAGGCCATAGGCCAGGGCTGAAGCGGTAGGTTCGTTGATAATGCGCAACACTTCCAGCCCGGCAATCTTACCAGCGTCTTTGGTGGCCTGACGCTGGCTATCATTGAAATAAGCGGGGACGGTGATCACAGCCTGCGTGACCGGCTGACCGAGGTAGGCTTCGGCATCTGCCTTTAGTTTTGCCAGCACCATGGCGCTGATCTCTTGCGGGCTGTATTCGCGATTGGTCACGGGAATCTTGACGCGCACGTCGCCCACCGGGCCTTCTATCACCTGATAAGGAACCATCTTGCGTTCCCCTTCCACTTCTTGATAGCGGCGGCCCATAAAACGCTTGATCGAATAAATGGTATTTTCAGAATTGATGACCGCCTGGCGTTTTGCGGTCTGCCCTACCAAACGTTCGCCATTCTTGTTGAAGGCCACCACCGATGGGCAAAGACGGCCTCCTTCGGCGGTAGGAATCACGGTCGGCTGTCCGCCTTCCATCACGGCAACCACGCTGTTGGTCGTTCCCAGGTCAATGCCAATAATTTTTCCCATGTCAATTACTCCTGTGTCAAAATTTTGATTTCGATAATGACTTTCCGGCTTGTTGAAAGCCAGCCTGAGATAGCATACCCGATGTATGCAAGAAAAACGTTAACATTACGTAGAAGAAATGTTAGCCTGCATCCATTTGACCGCCGCAGCAAAAAAACGCCTGCTCCATAAACGCTTTTCGACTTAAATTACGATATATGTCATCTAAATAGGCCATATGTCAGCGGGATAAGTGACGCCTGTCACTAGCAATTGTTTCCCGGATAAAATAAACTCAAGATGAATCTGGAGGCATTTATGGCCCTGAAAATCTGGCAAGTGCAAAAGGTCTGTTTCTGCGAGCACGCCGGCAAAGAGATTGCGCTGGAAAATGAGGTGGTCTATCCGAGTGAATACCTTCCGGACCAACCGCCGCGCATTTTGGCCCGACGCTGCTCAAACGCCATCGAATGCAATCTGTTTGAACAGCCGGCATGTATTTGGGCCGGGACAAACCCCAATTACCGACCCGATTGACACATCTTTTTCTCCTTTCTGTGAGACAACCCCTGCCGTCAAGAGCAGGGGTTGTCCTGTTAATGCT
>JAIOAQ010000040.1 GCA_019873735.1 Chloroflexota bacterium
CGGAACCATTGGCCGGGGTTCTCGCCAATGCCGTAATCCAATTGCCAGCCAGCAAACAGGTCGCCGCCATCGGCTATCCCGAAGATGTCCAGGTCTCCGTCGCCGACTACCATATTATCCACCAAATTGGTGAAGGCCAGGGTGGGACGCGGGTCACTGGCGCGGCACTCACGCTCAGGGGCAAAGAAGGGGTCGCGTGGGAAGCCGTTGTCATCCAGCCAGGCTTTGCCCTCTGCCGATTTGAGCCACTTGCGCGCCCACTCATCCTTTACGTTAAGCACCATTTGCTCATCAATGAAGTCGGGGCAGGCAGGCGAAGCCTCCAGTCCGGTCCAGGTGTCGAGTTTGACTTTGCGCCACAGGTCTTCGCCGGCGGGCAAAGGCGGTTGATCGGCAGCAAAATATTCACGCCGCTGACTCTTGCACCATTGAGAAGGCTCGGTGCCGGAAATCTCGCAGATCACCTTTTCCACCACGCCATTCGGCGGCACAAACGGCGTGGGCCGCCCCCCCGTCACCTGCGGCACGGCGTACTGCATAAATTGGCTCCAGATAGGCGCCGCGCCGGTCAGGCCGGTGGTGTTGACCATCGGCGTGTAGTCGGCATTTCCCACCCAGACTCCTACCGCCAGGTCCGGCGTATAGCCGAGAGTCCAGTTATCGCGAAAGTCGTCGGTTGTGCCGGTCTTGGCAGCCGCGGGGAACGGCAGGGCCAGCACCGAGTTGCGCCCGAACATCGGCGCGCGCGCCTCATTGTCCGATAAGATAGATGAAATCAGAAAAGCATGTTCGGGGCGGACCACCTGGTCACCGGGCGGCGGCTGGTATTCATAAACGACGTTGCCCTGATAATCCACAACCTTCAAAATGGCAACCGGCGGGACGCGTTTGCCGCCATTGGCAAAGACGGCAAATGCGCCGGTCATTTCCAGCAGGCTGACCTCGCCTCCGCCCAGGGTCAGAGCCAGGCCGTAATCTGCGCGCGTTAAACTGGTAATTCCCAGCCTCCTGGCAAAGGCAAGCATGCCTTCGGGCAAAGGCGTCTGCGGATCGTCGTAGATGCCCACAAATTGCAGGGTCTTGACTGCCGGGATGTTGTAAGAGTTCGCCAGGGCTGTGCGCACGGTTACCGGCCCGTGGAAGCGGCCATCATAGTTGACCGGTTTGTAAGGCGGGCGCGGGTCGTTGGGATCCCCCGAAGGAGGAAATTCAGAAGGCACATCCCAGAGAAGGGTCGCTGGTGTCCAGCCTTTTTCAAAGGCGGCCACGTAATTGAGAGGCTTGATTGATGAACCCGGCTGGCGTGTTGGGCTGACGGCCATGTTGACCTGTCCATCAATCGCCTCGTTGTAAAAATCTGCCGAGCCGACCATAGCCAGAATCTCGCCGGTGGAGGGCTTAATCGCCACCAGCGCGCCGTTGCCCACGTTTTTATCGGCCAACAGGGCAATTTGCTGGCTGACCATTTGTTGGGCGGCTTCCTGCAGCAGCGGGTCAATGGTGGTGGTGACGGTGAAGCCGGAGCGGTAAATGGTCTGCGGATCGTATTGCTCCTCCAGCAAGCCGCGTACATACTGTACCCAGTGCGGATAGGTGATTTTGCTAACAGGCGGCTGGAAGTTGTAGACCTTGATTTCGTTGGCTGCGGCGGTGGCCGAAGGCGGGTCAACACAGACGCGCTGAGGGCTGTTGCTCACATAGATGCAGCCGGTTTCTTCACTGAGCTGATACATCAGCACCAGCACCTGCTGCTGGCGGTAGAGGGTGGCCTCGCGGTTGGTATAGACATCATAAACGGCTGGTGCTTGCGGCAAACCGGCCAGAAAAGCGGCCTGCCCAAGCGTCAACTTGTCGGCTGTGGTGCCAAAATATGTCTCGGCGGCGGCTTCAATGCCATAGGCCAGATTGCCGTAATAGGACTCATTCAAATACAGTTCCAGAATGTCATCCTTGCTGTAACGGCGGGTGATTTCGGCTGCCAGGATGATCTCGCGCGCTTTGCGGGTGTAGGTTTTTTCGTAACGTTCTTCGGTGCTGAAAAGTAAATTGCGCGCCAGTTGCTGCGTGATGGTTGAAGCGCCCGAAACCACCTCGCCGCTGGTGTAGTTTTGCCACAAGGCGCGTATCAAGGCAATTGGGTCATAACCGGGGTGATTGTAGAATTCCTTGTCCTCTGTAGCGATGGTCGCGGCTACCACTGCCGGCGATATGCGCTCCAGCGGCACAAAAGTGCGCCGCCCGGCATTCGGATCTAGAATTTCGTATAAGACGCGCCCGTTGCGGTCAAGAATGCGGGTCGTCTCAAATTGCGAGGCGCGGGCCTTTAAATCGTCCACGTTGGGCAGCGTGGCTGCAATCTTGTAATACTGGTAAAGCAAAATAGAAGCGGCGATCAGAACCAGAGCCACAAAGCCAAACAGCATTCCAACCAGGCCGCGCAGGAGACAACCCAGACCGCGCTTCCAGTCAATTCCAATCGGCGCAGCCGGCGGTTGACCGGCGTATGCCGGAGGATAGGTCGGCGATGGAGGCGGCTGATAAGGCGCCTGAGCGGGCAAGGTCGCGCCCGTCCGCGGCAAAGTGCGCTGAGGCGAATAGGCCACCGGCGAAACCCGCGTCGCGTTCCAGTCGATCTCATCTACCTGGCGCGGCAGAGGCATGCTGCTCGCCGTCTCAGAAGGCGGGAATGGGGCCGAGTCGTCGGGCGGCATGGGGGTTTTTGTAGGCGCTTCTGACTCTGGCAAGGCATTCTCTACAGGCTGTGTCCAGCCTAGTGAGGGAATCTCATCCCGGCCTTCGGGCGGCTCGGGCAGAGTCTCATCTTCCGAGGCCAGCAGGCGGCGGAATTTCTCCAGAGCATCTTCGTTTTCGGGCGGCTTGACGTCGCTCATGGTTTTGACCTCCGGGACGCGGTGCCTGGCAGCAGGGGCTTATTTCGGCGCACTCATGACCAGCACCGTCCAGCTGCCTTTCATCACCGTTTCACCATCCTGTTTCTTGACATCCATTTCGATGGTCACCATCCCGCCGCCCAGCCGCGGCATGGCGCGTTTCTCGGTTACTTCCATCTCAACGTGGATGGTATCCCCAAGAAAGACCGGCTTGACAAACTTCCAGTTGTTAATTTCGCGGAAGGCGATGACGGTGCCCTCTAAAACACCGGTGCGTAATGCCAGCCCAGAGGTGATGGACAAGCCGAGCAAACCATGCGCCACACGCTGGCCGAACAGCCCCTGACGGCTATACTCGGCATCGGTGTGAATCTGATTGAAATCTCCTGAGAGACCTGCAAAGGTCACTACATCGGCTTCGGTAACCGTTCGCCCAGGAGAAGTGATCTTTTGGCCGGTTTCGAACTCTTCAAAATACAGCCCGCGGCGGGTAAGAAAGTCAGAAGTCATGGCACATCCTTTTGAGTGAGATGGGCGGCAGCATTGTTTTCTCTATTGTAAACCACCTTTGCATGGAATACAAAACACAGAAACGCCTTACAAGATTTGCCCGCAGTCAAGCCGTCTGTGACTCTATTGCAAAAAGGGCGTTTCTAACGCAAGGGCGCAAAGCCGCAAAGATTTTTTAAGGTCTGTTCCTTCTTTATGCATAATTCGAAACCGCAAAGCGAAGATTTTGCATTTTCTTTGCGCGCTGGCGGCTTTGCGTTGAGATTTTTTGTTTTTGCAGTAGACTCATCTGTGAAATCGGCGCAATCTGTGGATCCTGCTCGCCAAATTGAGAATCGCCGAGAAAAACCTTTGACCTCATGCCCATCTGCTCGTACAATATACCTATGCGTGATTGGAATCTGGGTCTGGGCGACCCGCTCTCTCTCAGCCTGGCGGCAGATTTCCGCCTGGGCGAAGTGGACTACACCAACGACCATATTTGGGAACTGGAACTCGGCCTGGCCGAACCGCCTGCTCTGTCATTGTATACCACTTACGGCCTGCGGGCGCGCGCCATGCGCTTTTTTCCGCGCTTTCGCGAAGGCGGACTCAAACGGTTAAATCCGCTCGAATTTTCGTCCCCGCCGCGCCTGCGCCGTTTTTATCCCAACTTCCTGGCGCTTGGCTTTTCCCCTTTTCCCGGCATTGAAGTCGAGACAGAAATCTGGATTCCCGAGTCGCACGCCGCGGCACTGCGGTTGAGCATTGTCAATCGCAGTGCGGACATGCGTCAGATTCATCTTGACCTGTGCGGCCTGCTGAACCCGCTGGATGGCCGTCCCCTTTCAGCGCTGGGTATCCAGGGCACAACCGTCTTAACCGGAGAGACAGGTAATCTGACGCCGGTTCTTTTTCTGACCGGCGGCCCGCAGCCCGGCCCCGGGCCCTATCCCTGCCTGAGCGTAGCCCTGGACATGGGCCCCGGCGCGCACCGCCAACTGACCTGTGTGCAGGCGGCATGTGCCACGTTGGAAGAATCCGTTGCACTGGCGCGGCGTACTGCTGCCCGGGCCTGGGGCGCAGAACGCGCCCGCATCGAGAATCTGAACGCCGGCCAAACCATCCATATCCAAACAGGCGATCCAGACTGGGACGCAGCCCTGGCCTTGAGCCAGAAAGAGGCCTTTCGCCTCTTCTTCCCGGCCAATGAGAGGCTGCCACATCCCACCTTTGTGCTGGCCCGCAATCCAGATCACGGCCATTCCCCGCGCGGTGATGGAAGCGACTATCCCCCTTACTGGAGCGGACAACCGGTACTGGAAACCTTTTACCTTTCTGGCCTTTTGCCGGGCGCGCCACAACTGATCACAGGCTTGTTGATGAACTTCCTGAGCACCCAGAATGAAAATGGCGATATTGATTGCCGCCCGGGTCTGGCAGGTCAGCGCGGACGGTTCCTGGCGGCCCCGCTGCTGGCCAGCCTGGCCTGGCGTTTGCATGGATATTTGGGCGACGATGCCCTGCTCGTCAGCCTCTACCCGCGTTTGCTGGCTTTCTGGCGCGCCTGGTTTCACCCTGACCATGACCGCGACGGCGACGGCTTCCCCGAATGGGACCATGCCATCCAAACTGGCTATGAGGAGAATCCGGCTTTCTCGACATGGCATTCCTGGTCTCAAGGTGCGGCGATTGACACGGTTGAAAGTCCGGCATTGGCCGCTTTGCTGGCAGCCGAGGCCAAAAGTTTGCAACGCATGGCCGAGCATTTGCAGCAAATGGATGAACTGGCCGAACTGCAAGACCGCTTTCAAAAGTTGAAAGCCGAAGTAGATACCTGCTGGTATGCGCGCACGGCCATGTTCCGCAATCGCGACCGGGACACACACCTCAGCCAGCCGGGCAAAGTGATCGCCAAACTACGCGGCGCAGGCGAAGTGCACCCGAAACTGACCTTCAAGCAGCCGGTCCGCCTGCTGGTTCAGGTGCAGACCAAAGGTCCCGGCGTGAGCCGCCCGGAGGTGGAGATTTGCGAATACGTCACGCGTCCTGCCGATGGGGATGAGGTCATCCCGCGTCAGGCCTTTGACTGGCATGCTGCCGGTCTGACGGCTACCAGCCAGCGCGTCTTCCGCCGCATTGGCCGCATCCGCGTCAGCGGTGTGGGCGCCAAAGACCGCGTGCTCATCTCAACCGTCAATTTGACCGGGGAAGACCATACCCTCTTCCTGCCGCTCTGGGCAGGTTTGCCAGATGCCCAACGGATACAAACATGGATTGGACGTTCTTTGCTGGATGCGGAACGCTTTGACCGGCCGTTTGGCGTCCCGGCCTGTCCATTTGAGCCAAAGCCAGAGGCCGGCTCGGCCTGTCTGGGAGTGCACCTGCCCTGGAACCAATTTATCATTGAGGGCCTGCTGGCCTGGGGCTTCCGGGACGAAGCGGCACGCTTATATGCGCATTGTCTTTCGGCAGCGATACAAAACCTGAAGCAGGCGCAGGGCTTTGCCGCGGTGTATCACGCTGAAACAGGGGCTGCTTTAGGAGAACGTAATGTGCTGACCGGCCTGCCGTCTGCCGGCCTGTTCCTGGAAATATTGGGGGTGCGTTTCCTTTCTGGCGGGCGGGTACGATTGGAAGGCCGTAATCCTTTCCCCTGGCCGGTGACCGTAATCTACCGGGGGGTCACGGTGTGCCGTGATGCTGATGAGACCCGGGTCACTTTCGGGGACGGGCGTACCGTGACCGTTCGCCAGCGGGAAGCGTGCATTGTCGCCCCATGAAAACTTGAATCTGCACCCGATTTCCGGTAAGATTTAACAAGGAGTTGCTTATGGAAGCCCCTATTCGCCGTTTGATAACCGTTGTGATTCAAGACCAGGACCTGGAGACAGCCATGCGCGCCCTGGCGCGCTTAAATGTATCGGTTACCCATCTGGTCAGTAGCGGGGGGTTTCTGGGTCGGCGCAATGCCACGCTGTTAATTGCACTGTCAGAGGGGATGGAAGAGTCGGTGGTACGGGCTCTGAAAGAATCCTGCCGTCAGCGGGTGGAATATCTGGCCGTTCCGATGGAAGGCTCGCCTTTGCCTCTGCCTGCACCTGTACCCGTGACAGTGGGCGGGGCGACCATTTTCAGCCTGCCGGTCGAATACTACGAGGAGGTGTAACATGAAACTCATTCTGGCCATCATCAAAGACGTAGATTCGGAGGTGGTCACCCACGCGCTGACGGATGCCCTTTTTCGGGTGACGCGCATTGCTTCGACTGGCGGTTTCTTACGCAAAGGGGCGACAACACTCTTGATTGGCGTAGAAGATGAGCAACTCGAAGCGGCGCTGGAAATTTTGCGCAACACCACAACCGTTGTGCCGGGCGAAAAACGCCTGACTTTGTTTGTAATGAATGTAGCACGCTTTGAGCAGGTGTAATTGGGCTGCCGCTAAACCCAAACCGGAACGAACAGTTGCTGAGCGCAAAGCCGCCAAGGCGCATGGCAGTTTGCCTTTGACCCTGCTGTAGGGTTGGGAAGTGCTACCCAATTCCTATTGACTTTTCCCCGTTTGGTCATAAACTAATAATGACATTTCCCATCTTTTCTTTTCGCTAAAGGAGGAGATATGCCTGCTCTCAACCGCGTTCAATTGATCGGCTACCTGGGCCGGGACCCGGAATCACGTTTCACGCCGACCGGCAAGCGGGTGACTACTTTCAGTCTCGGCATTACCCAACGCTGGAAAAGCGGCAACGAAATGAAAGAATATACCGATTGGGTCAATGTTGAGACCTGGGGCCGACTGGCCGAAATCTGCCACGAGTATTTGCACAAAGGCAGCCTGGTCTATGTGGAAGGCCGCCTGCGGACGGAGAAGTACGAGGATAAAGGGGAGACCAAATACTTCACCAAAGTTGTGGCTTTGACGTTGCAAATGCTGGACCGCAAGCCAAGCGAGGAGCCGGTGATAACGGTTGAAGAGCCGCAAGAGGAATACGAGGCCTGATATCTGCACGACATCAGCGCTGACGCCAATTGCCTGGCGGGGAAGCCATCCTTGCTTGAAAAAAAGGCTATCCCAAGAACAACCTCTTGCATCTGACGGTTGATTAAACAACGAGAGCGGCTCAGGCCGCTCTCGTAATTTCTACAGGCTTTCTAATTGCCGTACCAGATCATCCAGCACGTCAAAGCCGCCTTGCCAGAAAGCAGCACTGCGGATGTCAATGCCAGCTTCGTTTAGGATTTTTTCCGGCGCTTCAGAGCCGCCAGCCGACAGGATCCTCAGGTAGCGTGGTTTGAAGGTCTCGCCTTCAAGTTTGAACTGCCGGTAGAGAGAAAGAACCAGCAATTGCCCAAAAGCATAGGCATAGACGTAAAAAGGAGTGTGGTAGATGTGGGGTATCGAGACCCACTCCCACTTGAACTCTTCGCTGACTTCGACTGCATCCCCGAACTGTTGCTGCAAATTTTGCATATAGGCTGATGCCAGGTCGTCCACCGAAGCATGGCTAAACACCATCTCATGGGCTTGTCGCTCAAAAAGGGCAAAGTAGGCTTGCCGCAGAATAGTGGCGTAGGCATCATCCACCTGGCGGAAAAGCATGTCCTTTCGCACGGCGGGGTTCTCTTCTTCTGCCAGCAGGCGGTCAATAAGCATCATCTCGCCGAAGGTGGAGGCGGTTTCGGCCAGCGGCAGGCAGGCGTGCTGGGTAAAGACAGTGTGGTGATCGGCCAGCATGGCATGAATGGCATGACCCAGTTCGTGGGCCAATGTGGCCACGTCTTCGGCGCGGCCGTTGTAATTGATTTTGACCCAGGGCGTCAGGTCGGGGGTGATGGTGGCGCAGAAAGCGCCACTCTGCTTGCCTTTGCGAATCTCGCTATCCAGGTGATTTTGCTCAAAGACGCGGCGCGCCAGGTCGGCCAGACGCGGCTCAAAGGTCCCGAAGGAATCGAGCACCATATCGGCAGCCTTGCCAAAGTCGTACTGTTTGTCGGCCTGACTGACGGGGGCATAGACGTCATACCGGCGCAGGCGTTCCATGCCCAGATGCCGGGCTTTCAGCCGGAAGAAGCGTCGGAAGATGTCGGCATTGTTCTGACAGACCTCAAGCAGGACGTCCACGGCCTGGTCGGGAATATCGTTGCCCAGATTGCGAGCGGAAATTGGGCTGGCAAATTTTCGCAAGGACAGGTTTTCATTGCGCCAGTCACGCACGACGGTCTGGTACATCTGGCCGAGGATGGCGCCATCCTGCGCGTAGACGCGGTAAAGTTCCTGATAGGCACGCGCCCGAAGATCGGGATCGCTGCTGCGGGCATAAACCATCAGTTCGCCGCGCGTCAATTCCTTGACCGTCCCGTCCACTTCGAGTTTGAAGACATAACGGTTGGTGATGGCGTCGTAGAGGGTGATCAGGGCTTCTACGCCGGTGACGTTCTTCAAATTGATAATTTGTTCTTCGGATTCGCTTAGCGTGTGCGGCTTGAAATGACGCATTTCTTCGAGGTAGTAACGGTAATCACCGGCAACTTCCAGAAAACGCGGCACACTGGCTTCATCTAACCCTTTCCACCACAGGCTAAAGAAAAGGGTGCGGTTTTGCAACTCGGCAAAGAATTGCTGGACGCGGCCAAGCAAGGTCTGAGCAGGCTGGCTCTGGGTATCTTCGGCAAAAAGTAAACTGGCATAACCATACAGGCGGTTGGCAAGACGGGCGCTGTGTTCGTAGAAGTCCAGGATTTCCATGAAGCGGGCGGTGTCCATTTCCGGCTTCAATTCGGGGCGGAAGGCCTCAAACGCCGCGGCGCGCGCCTCCAGTTCGGCAAAGGCCGCTTCTAGTTCAGGGCTTTCGGGGCCGGGGAAGAGATCTTTCAGGCTCCAGCGGGATTGGGAAAAGGTCATTGTGTTCTCCTAAGGTTCGGGGGTGTCTAATTGCCCCAAGTCGAGGCTGGGATGAATGTCGGTCAGTGACCGGTCCTTAAACATTTCGGTATGTAACCCGCATTCGGTCTTGCCAGAACCGGCCCAGCGTCCAGAGCGAACCGGCTCTCCTGGCTTGACGGGCAGCGTGCAGGGGGCGCAGCCAATGCTCAAATAACCTTTGGCATACAGGGGATGTTCGGGCAAATCATATTTCTTGCGATAGGCTTCGATCTCGGCCTCGGTCCAGTTTAGAAGCGGGTTGATTTTAAGCAGGCCCTCCGGCAGGATTTCCAGAATCTGTGCGGCGGCGCGTTCGCGCGTCTGGTCGCGGCGAATGCCGGTTATCCAGGCGCGCATGCCTTCAAGCGCCTTTTGCATCGGCTGGACTTTGCGCAGGTAGCAGCACAGATTCGGGTCCTGGTGTGGCAGTTCGCGCCAGTGCAGTTGCAGAAAGTTATTCCAGCGGTCATCAGGGCGCAGGTCAACAACATTCAGGTTCCATTTCATTTCCAGGGTTTCGCGAAAGAAAAGCGTCTCCCAGAAATGCATGCCGGTTTCGAGGAAAAGGATACGAATATCCCGCCGAATATGAATGGCCATGTGCAGAAGCGGCAGAGAGTGTGTCTGGAAAGAGGAACTAATGGCAATATCCGGCCAGAACGCCTCCACCGCCCAGGCAATGATGGCCTGGGGGGAGGCCGTCTCGAACTTTTGCGAAAGTCGGCGGATTTCTTCCGGGTCAAAGGGAAGCGCGGTCATAGCGGGAACAGGCCGCTCTGCCCGATCACGGCGTGACGGCAAAATGGTTTTTCAGGGTGTAGTAAATGTAATTCTGCCATAGGGGTACAACATCTTCGCGATGATAGTCATGATCAGAGAAGGTTTGAATAATGACCCGGCCTTCGTAGCAGGTGGCCAGCACTGCTTCTTGATTGGATGGCTTTGCAGCCAGCCCGGCCAGCAAGACGGCATCTCCGCTGCCGCCCAATCGAATCTGATCACCTGTCTGGTTGGCCCAGAAGCGGCTGTAATGCAAAAGCGGCAAGACGGTATTGGGCTCGTTGAAAACCGGATGGTCTGGAACCCACCAGTAAATCGAGTCGGCGAGCTGGTAATCCTTCTGATAGCGGACGCCGCAGCCGCTTAAGATTTTGCTGATGGGTCCGTTGGCCTGACGGTCGAGGTCCCAGATTTCGATAATCAAAGCGGCCTTGTCGCGCACCAGGCGGTCATGAATCACATCCCAAAACTCACCCACAATCCTGTCTTTGTCTTCTGCATCCACAATGATGAGATCGTACTTGATGCCAGAATTGAGGTATTCCATGAAGTGGCCGCTGTAGGAGCCGGTCTGCGTGTATTGCAGGCCCATGCCGCGTAAAGCCTCCTCCACCCACATCCCAATCCCGCGCTCATCGGTGTTCTCGTAGACCAAAATCTTGGCCGACTTCATTTTGGATTGCAAGTCTGGCGTGGAAGTAGGGGCAATGGTGGGAAGGCTGGGCGGCAAGGTGGGCTGCACCACTACCGGCGGCTGAGGCTGCGGCTGGGCGTTATTGATCGCCGCCTGCGTCAACTGTAAAGACATGGCCGTCGCCTGCAACTCCAGAGAGGCCTTGGTTGCGTCAAAGGCCGGCGGCTGAGGCTGCGCAGGGACAGTTACAATGCTGCAAGCCAGGGCCAGCCCCACAAGAAACACAACAACAAACAGAACAAGCGTGCGGATTTTCGTCTGATGCCACATGATAACCTCCTCGGGAAATGCTGCATCAAAAAAACGTGTGACCAGCGGTCACACGCTGAAACGAATATGAACGATATCTCCGTCCTTGACGAGGTACTCTTTGCCTTCCAAACGCAGTTTCCCTTTTGCGCGCGCTTCGGCCAGACCGCCCAAATCAATCAAATCCTGGTAGGCCGTTACCTCGGCGCGGATGAAGCCGCGCTGTAAATCAGAGTGAATGGCGCCGGCAGCCTCGTAAGCAGTTGCGCCGCGTCGCACCGTCCAGGCGCGGCACTCATCCTCGCCAACCGTGAAAAAGGATTGCAGATTGAGGAGGTCATACGAAAGACGGATCATCCGCTTTAGACTCGGCTCTTCAATGCCGTATTCCTGCATGAAAAGTATAGCATCCTCTGGCGGCAACTGCGCAATTTCCATTTCTAGTTTGCCCTGCAAGGCAACAACGGGATGGTCAAGCGCCAATTCCGGAGCCGGCTGCCCTTCGCCCAGGTTGAGCACGGTCAGAATCGGCTTGCGAGTCAGCAACCCAAAGGAGGCAAGAATCTTCTCCTCTTCCGGGTCAAGGTCCACCCGACGTAACGGAATCTCAGCCGAAAGGTCGGCGTGGAGCCGCTCAAAAAGAGCCACCTGCCGTTCAATCGCGGCCTTATCGCCGCCGCCCTTCTTCCGTTCTTCGGCCAGACGTTCCAGTTTGCGTTCCACAGCAATTAAATCGTTCAGCAAAAGTTCTGAAAGCATACTGGCAATATCGCGAAGCGGGTCCACGCTGCCATTTGGATGCACGACATTCTCATCTTGAAAACAACGCACCACGTGCAGGAAGCCATCCATCTGGGTCAGCGTATTGAGCAAAGTGCCAGAAATCCCCGTCTTGGCCGTCGAACCCTCCAGCCCGGCAATATCCGCATAGGTGACTTTGGCGTAAATCGTCTTGCGCGGCTTGAACATCGCCGTAAGCCGCTCCAGCCGTTCATCTGGCACATCCACCACCGCTGTATGAATCTCGAGGCGGCCGGCAGAGGCAGAAGTGGGCGCATGTTCGCCTGTTAAAGCATTGAAGATGGTCGTTTTACCTGCTTGGGGTAAGCCAATAATGCCAAGTTTCATCTTGACCTTCGGGATAGGAATGGGTATACTTGCGTCACTTGACGGACACAAAGTCCTTTGCCGAAGTGGCGGAACTGGCAGACGCGCGCGACTCAAAATCGCGAGGGCTTCGCCCGTGTGGGTTCGATTCCCACCTTCGGCACTTTGATTATAGCATACGCCTTTCTGAAACAAGCCAGAAAGGCGTTTTTGTTAACCTCCGCCGGGAAAGACAATTGTAGACGCGTTCACGGTGACAATTGTCACTTGCTTGCCATTGAGCAGGGTGCTATCATGGTCAAAACGCTGAGCGGCTACATCTCGGCGGTTCAACCCGGACCCGACGGCTGGTTCCGTTAAAGAAGGAAGGAGTCTATGCCCGGATTAAACGATGTTCTGGCTGTGATCATGGGCGGTGGACGAGGCGCCCGTCTCTTCCCCCTGACTCAAATGCGCTCAAAACCGGCTGTCCCCATTGCCGGGAAATATCGCCTGATTGACGTTACCCTCAGCAACTGCATTAACTCGGGGATTTACCGCGTGGCTGTGCTGACGCAATTCAATTCAGTCTCCCTTCACCGCCATATCACCAGCACCTATCAGTTTGATACATTTCATACCGGTTGGGTACAAATCCTTGCCGCCGAGCAAACCATGGAATCCGAAGACTGGTATCAGGGCACAGCCGACGCGGTACGCAAGCAATTATTTGAAATCAAAGCAACACGGGCCAAATATGTGCTCATCCTGGCCGGCGATCACCTCTACCGCATGGACTATGCCGCCATGACCGATTACCACTGGCAGACCGGCGCGGATATCACCGTTGCCGTTCACCCTGTCCCGCGGCATGAGGCCGGGCGCTTTGGCATCCTCAAGCGTCAGGCCAACGGCCAGATTACAGATTTTGTGGAAAAACCCAAAGACCCGCAGGTGATTGAGCAATTCATCAGCAGCGATGATCCAAAACGGCCGCTGCTGGGTTCGATGGGCATTTACGTCTTCAATGTCGAAGTTTTAATTGACCTGTTGACCGGTTACCCGCATTACGATGATTTCGGCGGAGATATCATCCCGCATGCCATCCATAGCCACAATGTTTATGGGTATAACTTCGATGGCTACTGGCAGGACATTGGAACGATTCGCTCTTTCTATGATACCAACCTCGAACTGACACTGAGCGATCCGCCTTTCAATTTTTATGACCCGCAGCGTCCCATCTATACCCATGCCCGCTTCCTGCCCGGCTCGTTGGTAGAGAACAGCGTCCTGAAAGATGTTTTGCTGGCCGAAGGCTGCCGCATCCGCTGTGCAGAGATTACGCACTCGGTGGTCGGCTTGCGCAGCCAGATTTCGGCCGGGACGTGCATTCGCGACAGCATTGTCATGGGTCAGGACTACTACGATATTGACCGTCACCTGCATACCATCCCTCTGGGAATCGGGCCGAACTGTCACATTGAAGGCGCTATCCTGGATAAAAACGTACGCCTGGGGGAGGGTGTGGTCATCAAACCCTTCCCGCGCCACACTCCCGACATCAACAACGAGTTGTGGTACGTACGCGACGGTATCGTAATTATCCCCAAAGATACTGTTTTGCCGGCCGGGACACGCATTGCTCCTGACTGATTATTTGCATCCCCACATCGCGAGTGCTACAAGGCGAACCGGCGGTACCGCAGGTACACGGTTTCACCTTGACAGTCCGCCTACATCTGGTTAGACTGTGGTTGGTTGGGGAGTAGCCGCCTGCTCCTTGCAGGATGGACCGCCGTCATCACGGAGTGTGATAACTCCCGGCAGTCCAGGCGCCTTTGACGCTGGCAAGACTGCCACGCAGTTGGTGGTCTTTTTTGTTGCCCTGTTCGACCACACATCTTAATGACGGAGTCGTACAATTAGTATGCAACCCAACAAATTCCAACCCGGATCAAAAAGCGAACAATCTGATTGGCACAGCCTGCCGGCCGAAGCGGTGCTGGAACATCTCAAAGTCCGCGAGAGCGGCCTGACCGGCGCCGAGGCCGCCGAGCGCCTTGTACAATACGGTCCCAACCAATTGGTCGAGAAGCCGCGCCCCGGCTTTCTCAAAATGCTCTGGGACCAGATCAACAGTTTTGTCGTCTGGCTGCTCATCGTCGCGGCGGTCGTCTCTGGCCTGATCGGCTGGAACGAATACCGCCACACCGGCGAGACGGCGGAATTCATCGAGTCGGGAGCCATCCTGGCCATCGTCGTCTTGAACGCCACCCTGGGCATCATCCAGGAACGGCGCGCCGAAGAGGCCCTGGCCGCGCTGAAGAAACTGGCCGCCCCCGACGCCCACGTTGTCCGCGATGGACACCGCGCCACCATTCCGGCGCGGGACCTGGTGCCGGGCGACATCGTCTTCCTCGAGGCGGGCAACTTCGTCCCGGCTGACGTGCGCCTCCTGGAAGCGGTCAATCTGCGGGTCGAGGAAGCCTCGCTGACCGGCGAATCGCTGCCGGTGCAGAAAAACGCCGCTTCCATCCTCGATAAAAACGTCCCCCTCGGTGACCGCAAGAACACCGCCTTCATGGGAACGACCGTCTCCTACGGGCGCGGGCGCGGCGTGGTGGTGGCCACCGGCATGCGCACCCAACTCGGCCTGATCGCCGAAATGCTCCAATCGGTGGACGAGGAGGAAACCCCGCTCCAGCGCCGACTCGACCAGTTGGGCCGGGCGCTGTCCATCGGCTCGCTCATCCTGGTGGCGGTGGTCTTCGTGGTGGCGCTCATCAACTACACGGATATCGGCGAACTCTTCACCGGCCCGCTGGCCTACTTCCAGACCTACGCCAAAGAGATTACCGATGTCTTCATCATCGCCATCAGTTTGGCGATCGCCGCTGTGCCGGAAGGCCTGCCGGCGGTTGTGACCATCAGCCTGGCGCTCGGCATGACCGAGATGGTGCGCCGCCATGCGCTCATCCGCAAACTCTCCTCGGTGGAGACGCTCGGCTCGGCGACCACCATCTGCTCCGATAAGACCGGCACCCTGACCCAGAACGAGATGACCGTCACCCGCCTGTGGGCCGACGGGCAGTTCATCGAGGTGACCGGCACCGGCTATGCCCCGGTCGGCGATTTCCGCGTCGACGGCCAGCCGGTGGACATCAAGAAATATCCTGCCATTCTCACCACCCTGTGGGCGGGCGTGCTGAACAACGACGCCCAACTCGAAATTACCGGCGAAAAAGAGGACGAAAAGACCTACCGCGTCGTCGGCGACCCGACCGAGGGCGCGCTGATCGTGGCCGCGGCCAAGGCCGGCGCCTGGCAGGGCGAAGTCGTCGAGGCCTACCCGCGCGAAAGCGAAATCCCCTTCGACTCGGAACGCAAGCGCATGGTGACCGTCCACAGCGTGGAAAACCCCCGTCCGGAGGATATCTCGCCCTTCTACACCAATGAGTACAAGGGCTGGGACGTGATCGCCGTCAAGGGCGCGCCCGACCTGGTGCTGAATCTTTGCACCCAATACCTGGGCATGGACGACCAGCCGCGCCCGATGGATGACGCCGCCCGTCAGCGCATCCTGGCGGCCAACGACGCCATGACGAAGGACGCCCTGCGCGTGCTGGGCGTGGCCGGGCGCGTCGAGCGCGACGTGCCCAACGGCGAGATAAAACCGGAGGATGTGGAGCACGATCTCATCTTCATCGGGCTGATCGGCATGATTGACCCGGCCCGGCCCGAGGTCCGCCCGGCGCTCGAAAAGGCCGCCCGCGCCGGCATCCGCACGGTGATGATCACCGGCGACTATCCCAACACCGCCCGCGCCATCGCCGAGTCCATCGGCCTGCTGCGCCCCGGTCACAAGGTCGCCACCGGCGCGGAGGTGGACCGCATGTCCGACGCCGAACTGGCCGCGGTCATCGAGGAGACGGATGTCTTCGCCCGCGTCTCGCCCGAACACAAGATGCGCATTGTGGACGCGTTGCAGGCCAACGATGAAGTGGTGGCCATGACCGGCGACGGGGTCAACGATGCCCCGGCCATCAAACGCGCCGACATCGGCATCGCCATGGGCATTACCGGCACCGACGTGGCCAAAGAGACCGCCGACATGGTGCTGACCGACGACAACTACGCCAGCATCGTCTCGGCGGTGGAGCAGGGGCGCATCATCTACTCGAACATCCGCAAGTTCGTCTTCTTCCTCCTGTCGAGCAACATCGCCGAGATCATGATCATCTTCCTGGCCACGCTGGCCGGGCTGCCCGCCCCGCTGACGGCCATCCAACTCCTGTGGCTCAACCTGATCACCGACGGCGCACCCGCCCTGGCGCTGGCGATGGAAAAGGGCGACCCCGACATCATGGAGCAGAAGCCGCGCCGCAAGAAAGAGCCGATCGTCAACCGCCCGATGGCGCTTGGCATGGTCATCCAGACCATCACCCAAACCAGCGCGGTGCTGATTGCCTTTTCGCTCGGCCTGATCTGGCATCTCGAAGCGGGCGCCTACCTGCCGGAGGGCGCCAACCCCATCGTTTACCTGATCCAGCACGACTGGCGCGGCGTGGACGTCCAAACTGCCGAGACGATGGCCTTCGTCACCCTCTCGCTGTGCGAACTGTTCCGCGCCTACACCGTCCGCTCTGAGAAGGCCTCGCTCTTCCGCATCGGCGTCTTCTCGAACAAGTGGATGCAGTATGCGGTCGGTCTCTCGATCGCCCTGCTGCTCATCGTTTGCTCGGTGCCGTTCCTGCAGCCCATCTTCAACACCCACTTCCTGGCGGCGCGCGAATGGGCGATTGTGGTCGGCCTGGCGCTCATCCCGGCCATTTCGGAGGAAATCACCAAGTTCTTCCTGCGGCGGACGACAAAATAATCCCTGCGTTGTCACAAGCGAAAAATCTGCCGCAGAGAAGGCCGCGGCAGCGAATCGCCCCCCAATTTATTGCAGCGTCCCGAAGGTGTTGACCAGGCCTTCGGGACGCTGTCTGACGGGTTGTGAGCGGATCAATACCGATTCACGAGTCTCAACCGCGTCTCTTCGATGTGCTGGCGCATGGCCTCCTGGGCCTGCTGCCGGTCGCGTGCCTTGAGCGCCAGCAGGATTTTCTTGTGCTGAGCGGGGTCGATCAGATAGGGGTCATCCACCAACATGCGTTCCATGTCGTCAATCTGATGTTGAATGAGCGCCGCCAGGCGGGAGTTGCCGCAGCGCCGCGCCAGCGTCAGGTGAAACTCGCGGTTGAGCGCCGAAGCCGCGGCCTTGTCGGTCGGCGCCGAGGCGGCGGCCAGGGCCTCTTCCTGGCGGATGTTCTCCTCCAGGCGGCTCAAGTCTTCAGGCGTGAGCCGTTCCACCGCCAGGCCGATGGCTTCCACCTCGAGCAGCAGGCGCAGATGGAACGTCTCCAGGATGTCCTGCATGCTCGGCTTGCTGACGATGTAGCCGAGGCGCGGCCGGGATTCCAGGAAGCCCTCGTGCGTCAGCAGGAGCAGGGCCTCGCGGGTGGGCGTCTTGCCCGACTCGAACTGGGCGGCGATTTCGGCCTCGTTCAGAATCTCGCCCGGGCGGAGTTCGCCGGCAATAATCGCCTGGCGGATGCGTTCATAGACTTGTTCTTTTTTGGTCGGCGCTGTGCTCATCGGGTGACTCCTCGAAGCGGTGGGTGCGGTCGGTAGGACAGTGATCAGGGCGGGACATCGGGGACTCTCAGAAAAGGTTTGTGCAAATTATAAGAGGTCCCTACGAAAGCGGGGGCAGACTTTGCTTTGCAACGCTCCGGCGGCTGAACGGCGTGCCCCGCTTGACATTTTATTGATACTATTTATAATATATCAGTATTCAAAATTATGCAAGGTCATAGAAGAAGCCCCCGGCCAGCAATTGTTTTTTCTGCATCCAATGAATTCAAAGGAGACTGACATGCAAATTCCAAGACTGCGACTGCTGGATGACGAGTTGGTTGAAAAGATTATTGCTGAGGGAATCGCACTTCTGGAAAACCCCGGCATCCGGATCCATAACCAGGAAGCCCTGGAACTATTAGCAAACGCGGGCGCAAAAGTAGATTTTCAGGCGCAGATTGCCTGCATTCCCGAAATGATCACTCGCCAGGCTTTAAAAACTGCTCCACATGAGTTTACGTTATTCGACCTTACCGGGAACCCCGTCGTTCATTACTATGGGGACAAGATTCATTTTGATCCGGGGTCGGGAGGCCTGGCGATTCTGGACAGCCAGGCCGAACGCCCCCGGTCGCCGGTGACCGGCGATTTGGTGAAATTTATCAAACTTGTCGAAACGCTTCCCCAAATAGACGCCCAAAGCACGGCATTTATTTGCTCAGACGTTGTCCCAGAAATTGGCGACCTCTATCGTCTCTATTTGGCCTTGAACTACATGAATAAGCCGATTATCACCGGCGCATTCCGCAAAGATACCTGGTGGATAATGAAGGAAATGCTATCCATTGTCGCCGGGGGGGATAAGGCTTTGGCCTCCAAACCAATCGCCGTTTTTGACGTTTGTCCATCCCCTCCCTTGCTATGGAGCGATACTACATGTCAAAATCTCATTGATTGTGCCCGGCATTCTATTCCTGCACAACTCATTTCCATGCCGCTTGCCGGTGCAACCGCGCCGGTGACGCTTGCCGGTGCCGTTGTTCAACACACAGCCGAAAGCCTGAGCGGCGTAGTCATTCACCAGTTGGCAAAAGCGGGGGCCCCGATTGTTTGGGGAGGCTCGCCGGCAATATTTGACATGCGGGAAGGCTCTACGCCAATGGGAGCAGTAGAGACCTGGATGATCAGCGCGGCTTATGTACAGATCGGCAAGGCGTTGGGCTTGCCTACGCATGCCTATATGGGCATGAGCGACGCAAAGATTGTTGATGCCCAATGCGGGCTCGAGTCGATGGGAAGCAACTTCGTTGCCGCCCTTTCAGGAGCAAATATCATTTCGGGCTGCGGCATGCTGGACTTTGAATCGTGTTTGAGTTTTGAAAAACTGGTCATTGATGCCGAAATGATTGGAATGGTCAAGCGTTTTGTAAGCGGCATTGCGGTGCGCGATGATCCTATTGCGATTACCTTGATGCAAAAAAGCGGCCATAGAGGAGACTTCCTGGCTTCACCCCATACGCGCAAATGGTACCGGCAGGAACAATACCTGCCGTCCGAGGTTATAGACCGGGCCTCTTTCGATGGTTGGAAAAACCGGGGAGCGAAAACGACCTTTGAGCGAGCGCGCCAACGCGTAGAAAAACTAATCACAACCTACCAGCCCAATACGGTCTCGGCAGAACAGCGCAGGGAACTGCAGTCAGTTACCCTCTCTATAGCCAGGAAGTTTGGCATGGATGCCCTTCCGCCTTTACCGCAATAACCTCTATTTTCTTTTTGAAAGGAACGAACATGCAGCAGAAGAAAATTGTTCATCCCTATATCCCCAACTCGGTGCCAGAAGTGAAGGCCGCCATGCTCCGGGAAGTGGGCGCGCAGAGCATCGAAGAATTCTATGCCGATATTCCCCCCGCCCTGCGCCTGCAAGGCCGCCTCAACCTGCCCGAGCCGTTGCTCTCCGAAGCGGAACTCATCCGCCATGTGGACGGCCTGCTGAACAAGAACCGCTCGACGCGCGAAATGCTCAGTTTCCTCGGCGCCGGCTGCTACCAGCACCAGGTGCCGGCCGTCTGCGATGAGATCAACTCGCGCGGCGAATTCCTGACAGCCTACGCCGGCGACCCCTACGAGGACCACGGCCGCTTCCAGGCGCTCTTCGAGTATGAGAGCATGATGGGCGAACTGTTGAACATGGACGTGGTCAACGTCCCGACGTATGACGGCTTCCAGGCGACCGCCACCGCCCTGCGGATGGCCTGCCGCATCACCGGCCGGACCCTCGTCCTGCTCCCGTTAAACATGAGCGCCGACAAGTTCTCGAAGGTGGAGGCCTACCTGCGCCCCGACATTGCCATCCGGCGCCTCCCCTTCGAGCCGCAAAGCGGCCGCCTCGACCTGAGCGCCCTGCAGGCGGCGCTGGATGAACGCGTGGCGGCGGTTTACTTCGAAAACCCCACCTACCTCGGCCTGCTCGAAACCCAGGCCGATCAGATCAGCACCCTGGCGCACGCCGCCGGGGCTTTGGCCGTGGTAGGAGTCAACCCCATCTCGCTGGGTGTGATTCGCCCGCCGGTCGAGTACGGAGGCGATATCGTCTGCGGCGACATCCAGCCGCTGGGCATTCACATGTATTACGGCGGCGGACACGGCGGCTTCATCGCCACCAACGATGACCCCAAATTCGTGATGGAGTTCCCCTCGCGGCTGTTTGGCATTGCGCCCACCGCCGTGGAGGGCGAATACGGCTTCGGCGATGTGGCCTACGAACGCACCTCCTTCGCGCTGCGCGAAAAGGGCAAGGAATGGGTCGGCACGGCCGCAGCGTTGTGGGGCATCACCGCCGGCGTCTACCTGGCCCTGATGGGACCACAGGGCATGGTCGAGATCGGCGAGGGCCTGATGCAGCGCTGCCGTTATTTGATGCAGAAACTGGCCGCCATCCCCGGCCTGCGGCTGCCGTTCTACGAGACGCCGCACTTTACCGAGTTCGTGGTCAACTTCGATGCGACCGGCAAGACCGCCGCCCAGGTCAACCAGGCTCTGCTGGCAAACGACATCTTCGGCGGCAAAGACCTCTCCGGCGAGTTCCCCGCGCTGGGGCAAAGCCTGCTGATGTGCGTCAGCGAAGTCCACACCCAGGCCGACCTCGACCGGCTGGCCGAAACCCTGCAGGAGGTGTTGAAATGAAACCGATTGCCCCCAAACCAAGCCCGCGCCGCTTCCACCAGGCGCGCTGGGACGAACCCATCATCTTCGAGTTGAGCCAGCCCGGTCAGCGCGGCGTGCTGCTGCCCCCCGTCGAGGCCGGGATCAGGCAGCAGGTGGGCAACCCGGCTCAGGCGTTGCCCGAAGCGCTGCGGCGGGTCGTCCCGCCGGCTTTGCCGGAGATGTCCCAAATCCACGTCCTGCGTCACTATGCCCGTCTGTCTCAAGAAAACCTGGGCGTGGACCTGAACATTGACATCGGGCAAGGCACCTGCACGATGAAGTACAGCCCCAAGGTCAACGACCAGTTGGCGCGCACGCCCAAATTGACCGAATTGCACCCCCTGCAGGACGAAGCGACCGTGCAGGGCATCCTGGAAATCATGTACCGCATGGAGCAGATCTTCAGGGAGATTTCCGGCCTGGAGCGGGTCACCTTTCAGCCCTCGGCCGGCTCAGCGGCGATCTTTGCCAATATCTGCATGTTGCGCGCCTATCACGAGAGCCGCGGCCAGGGCCGGCAGCGCGATCAGGTGGTGACGACCATTTTCTCGCACCCGTCGAACGCGGCGGCGGCCAAAGTGGCCGGCTACGAGGTCATCACACTCTACCCGGACGAGGACGGCTACGTCCAGCCGGAGGCGCTGCAGGCGGTCGTCTCGGAGCGGACGGCGGGGCTGATCATCACCAACCCGGAAGATACCGGCATCTTCAACCCGCGCATCGCCGAAATGGTGGAGATCGTCCATCGCGCCGGCGGGCTGTGCATTTACGACCAGGCCAACGCCAACGGCCTGCTGGGCATCACCCGCGCCCGCGAGGCCGGCTTCGACGCCTGTCAGTTCAACCTGCACAAGACCTTCTCCACCCCGCACGGCTGCGGCGGTCCCGGCGGCGCGGCCTGCTGCGTGAACGAGAAACTGGCGCCCTTTTTGCCCGTCCCCACCGTGGAGTTCGACGGTCAGAAATACTTCCTGGATTTCAACCGCCCGCAGAGCATTGGCAAGGTGCGCCCCTTCTACGGCGTGGCCCAGAGCATCCTGCGCGCCTATGCCTGGATTATGAGCCTGGGCGCCGACGGCCTGCGCGAGGCCTCGGAAGTGGCCGTGTTGAACAACAATTACCTGCTCAAAAAGGTACTGGAGATTCGCGGCGTGAGCGCCCCTTATGCCAGGGGCAAGCGCCGTATCGAACAGGTGCGCTACAGTTGGGAGCAGTTGACCCGCGAGACCGGCGTCACCTCGGAGGAGATCGAGATTCGCGTCACCGATTTCGGCATGCACTACTGGACCAGCCACCATCCCTTCGTCGTCCCCGAGCCGATGACGCTGGAGCCGACCGAATCCTACTCCAAGGCCGACATGGACGAGTACGTGGCCGTCCTGCGGCAGATCGCCGAAGAGGCCTACACCAATCCGCAAATCGTCAAGACCGCCCCGCACAACAGCACCATTCACCGCATCCAACACGAACCTCTGGACAGGCCCGACGAGTGGGCGGTCACCTGGCGCGCCTATTTGCGCAAGACCGGCCGGGCATAAGCCGAAAAATTTGGAGGAAACATGCACGGACTGAAAGATAAACGCGTCCTGATCACCGGCGGCGCCGGGGGAATCGGCCTGGAGACGGCGCGCCGCTTCCTGGCGGAAGGCGCCCGCGTAGCGCTTCTTGATCTGGACCCGGCGGCCTGCCAGCGCGCCCGTGAAATCCTGCCGTCCCTGAGCGGGATTCTGCTGGCCGATGTCTCCGACGCGAAGCAGGTGGCGCGCGCCTTTGGCGAACTGGATGCCCTCTTCGGCGGGTTGGATGTACTGATCAACAACGCCGGCATCAGCATCCGCCATGCGTTTCTGGATATCACCCCCGAAGAATGGCGCAAGGTCATCGAGGTCAATCTAAACGGCGTGTTCTACGTCGCCCAACAGGCTGCCCGGCGCATGTGGGCCGGAGCAGGCGGCGTGATTCTGAACATGGGCTCCACCAACGGGCTGACCGGTTACCACTACTACGCCGATTACAACGCCAGCAAGGCCGGCGTCATCGAACTGACCCGCTCGATGGCGCTTGAACTCGGCCCCAAGGTACGCGTCAACGCGGTTTGCCCCGGTTTCATCATGACGCCCATGCAGGAGGCCGAATACACGCCCGAAATGCGCCGCTCCTTTGAAGTCAAAGTGCCTTTGCAGCGGCTGGGCAAGCCGGAGGACGTGGCGGCGCTGTTTGCCTTCCTGGCCTCAGACGAAGCGGCCTTCATCACCGGCCAGACCTTTGTCATAGACGGCGGCGAGATTGCCGGCGGGCTGGCCAGCCAGGCGTAAGGAGAGACTACAATGAATACCCTCAAGAAGAAGGTTGCGCTCATCACCGGCGGCGCTTCAGGCATCGGGCGCGCCACAGCCATGCTCTTCGCCCGCGAGGGTGCGGCGGTTGTCATTGCAGACATTAACGTCCAGAGCGGGGAAGAAGTGGTGCAGGAAATCAAGTCGGCGGGGGGCAAGGCGCTCTTCGTCCCCTGCGACGTGACCCAGGCCGAGGACTGTCAGCGCGCCGTCGAGGCCGCCGTCACAACCTTTGGCGGGCTGGACATCCTGTTCAACAACGCCGGCATCATCCGCCGCGCCGACGTGCTTCACACCACCGAAGCGGAATGGGACCGGGTGATGGAGGTGAACGTCAAATCCATCTTCCTGATGAGCAAGTATGCCATTCCGCAGATGGAAAAGCGCGGCGGCGGGGCGATCATCAACACCAGTTCGGGCTGGGGGTTGAAAGGCGGCGGGAACGCGGTCTCTTATTG
>JAIOAQ010000041.1 GCA_019873735.1 Chloroflexota bacterium
ACAACCATTCGGTTATAGTCCACGTATAACACTTCCATATTAGGCTGACGTGCCAGCCAGTATTTGACCACCTTAAGGTGTTCCTCAAATTGTGCTTGCATTTCTTCATCGCTGATTTCGGATTTTTCGCCCCGGCGTGCCAGCATTTTCTGTTGTGAAGCCAGGATTTCCTTCAGCGCCCGTTCCATAAAAACCACTTTGTATTTGTATTCTTTGGGCAGATACTCTAACAGGGCAGAGATGACCTTAACGGCTTTCCCCTGCGCATCACGTACCCATTCGGTTTGTCCATCGGCCATTTTCTTTACGGTTTCAAATTCAAAATAGCCGTTGGGGTTATCTTCGTCGGCTGTGCGCAGGGAATCGGTGACGATTTCCAGTCCGCCTTCTGCCAGCATCTTCATCATCATGGAAGTGCCAGAGCGAGGCAGTCCAGAGACAATGACAACCGGCAGGTCACCGGCTGTGTTTTGCTTGGGTCGGTTGAATAAGTTACGAAACATGCGAGTCACTTTCGAGATGGAGATTAAATTTGCCACCTTATTCTCCTCCCGTTTTGGGAAAAAGAATAGGGGCTAGAAGAGGGGTTCAAAGTCTTTTTGTGCTTTGCATTCAAAGTCGTCTGGCGTAACTGCCTACCCTCCCGCAGGTTTTAGCGCAATGTCCAAACCAGAAGGAGTCTCCATGATTGCCAGCACCCGCTGCCGGCCCCGTTCTAACCTGCGGGAGGGTTAAGCGTAGGCAGTTACCGTCTGGCAGCCAAACCGGAACTGGCATTCTTAAAGATATCCCAGCCCTTTCAGCCTTTCTTCCAAATCTTTTTGGCCCTGGCGCCCCATTTGCGATGGCGGCTTGATATGAGACTGGTCTAGGTGTTTGCCAATCGCCAGGAAGGGAATATCGCGAAACGAGATGCCGGGAAAATTCTTCAAATCGCGGTTGGCAAAAATTACGCCCGGTACAAGGTTGGCGTCAATGCAATGATCCGCCCCCCAGTGATCGTGATTTTCTTCCATCACTGCTTCGGGAATCTTGCCCAGGCCTGTTTCGGCTGAGGCACGGTATCCGGCCGCGTAGCCCACCACCAGGTCTGGGCCGAGCCGGATATAGGGGCCTTCAAAGGCTTCATGTTTAAGCAAGACGCGGCTTACAACCGGTTTTCCATCCGGGCCTTTCCAATCCAGCAGCCTGTCTTTGATTTCGTTCAGCAGAGGCTCAATGTCTTCGGCTGTCAGGATGCCTTGTCCTTCACGTCCCTGTACATTAAGGTACAGGCTGTTTAACCCAACGGCGTAAGCCCTGGTCTTGGACCAATCCACACCCGAAAAATCTTCACGCTGCTCGTCTTTCATTACCAGGTAACCGTTTTGCTTTAACCAGCGGTTGAGATTGGCTTTGTAAGCAAAAGGACGAAAGCCGTGATCGGAAAGGATCAGGAAGCGGTATTTATCTTTGTCCCAGGATTGCAGCCTTTGACTCACCTCGCCGACGAAAGCATCCAGTTTTTCATACCATTCGTAGACGATTTCGGGTTGGTCGCGCAAGAACATGTGCTGGACACGGTCGAGACAATCGAAAATGACTGCCAGCACGCCTTCTTTGAAATTCGCCAATTGGGCATACAGCACGCGCTGACGCTGGTCAAAGATGGTCTGACACAGGTCAAGAAATTGCTGGTCCGAAATGCAGCCATCTTCCAGCGCGGTGGTGTCTTGGGGCCAGCCGAGGGTCAAAAATGGGCCGGCCTCTTTCCATATTTTTCTGGCAAAAGCAGCCGAAGAGGCGTACTGCCAGATGGCGTGCAAGGGATGGATCTGCAACGGGGAGACGTAGAAATTGACTTTGCCGTCCAGTTCTGTCAGGATGACTTGTGTGATGGCATAAATGGATGTAAATAACCCGGCCTTAAAGCGCAGTTCAATGATCGGACTCCATTTACCCGGCGTCAGGTTTAGGAGGCAATCGCCAATGGTCAGCACTGCTTGCGTTTCATTTTTGACCTCTAGCCTGACGGGCAGCGAGACAACTTTCTCACCCCCCCGGCTTTGGGATTTGATGCCTTCAAGTTCTGCAGTAAAAACGCCTTTTCCGGCGGCTTGCAGTCGGACAACGCGCACTTTTTTCTTTTGTACTTCCTCTGTGGTGAAGAAAGTGCCTACGCCCAATTGTCCACGGATGTCGGGGGTGCCCAGGCCGGGAATGGTTGTTACCGGTATATTTGGCCGTGCCGGGAATAATGCCGGCCACCATAAAGCCATGGCAGGGTAGCCGAGTTCGGCGGCCTCTTCAAAGAACGTTTTGGTTGTGTAAGGCGGTACGAATTGTTCCCCAATGGCCGTCCTGTGTGTTGGCAGGATGGATACGTAGGGGGCATAACTGACCGGGTCGCGATGGACAAAGTCGAAAATGCCGTGTCCGCCTGGGTCCACGCCGGTGGCGATGCTGGTCCATGAGACTTCGGTTTGCGGCGGGGAACAGACCTCAAGCGGAGCATACCCGCCCGCCTGCCGCATTTTGGTCAGGTTGGGCAGACGGCCTGCATCTGACAAACGTTCAAATATAGAAGGATCAAACGAGTCGAAGCCTAGAATGACGGTGCGCATTTTATTTTACTTCGTCATCTTCCTTGCGAATGCGGCGGCGCAGGCGGGCAATGCCGGCGCGAATTTTCCCCGAAAAAACCAATAAGACACCTGAAATGGCTACAAAGATACCTGCCAGTGCCTGAAAAAGAACACCGCCTGTGTTGGGATCAATATACATTCTTTTCTCCTTTCAAAATTACGTCTACTATTTGTTCCCTATACATGCCAACAGTATGAGAGACAAACCCTTTGGCCGGTTTACTGCCATACCGGGAATGTCTCAAGTTGCTGCGACGTTGCTGGTTTGTTTAAGGACCAGGGAGATATTATAACGGAATTCAAAACTTCTGTGATTCATGATATAGTAACGTTATTGGATTGCCTTGCCTGGCACCTTCTAGGCTGATGTGCTGCCGAAGGCCTGTTGTGCCGGCCGCAGGCAGACAAGTGACGATAAGCCCCCTTTTAACATTGTCAAAGGAGCAAATATGCGACTCAAACGATTGTCCCTTATTCTTCTTTTTGTCTTGGCACTAAGTGGATGGGGGGAACTGCTACCGGTTGAGGCTCAAGACACAGCATTAGACGTTTCAAATGAACGGGCGGTGATACGCTTTCCGGAGAGTGTTACTTTCCAGGCGACACTGCAAAGCAGTTCGGTGATCCAGGAAGTGATTCTAGAGTATGGGGTAGAAATGCAGACGTGTGGAACGGTCATCGCCAAGGCCTTTCCACGCTTCACATCCGGCGAGACCGTTGACGCCGAATGGACATGGGAAATGAAGCAATCTGGCTCTTTGCCGCCTGGCGCTTCCATCTGGTGGCGCTGGCGGGTGACGGATGCAAACGGGCAGGAAGCGACAACGCCGATCAAAGAAGTCACCTGGCTGGATAATGAGCACAACTGGCAGGCGGTTACCGGCAACGGCATCAACCTGCACTGGTATGAAGGCAGCCAACAATTTGGGCAGGAACTCCATAGCGCGGCCGTGCAGGCGTTGAATCGCCTCAATACAGATGCGGGCTTGAAAGTTGACCAGCCGATTGACCTGTATATCTATGCCGATTACGATGATTTGGGGGATGCCATCCTCTACGAACCCTCCTGGACCGGCGGTGTGGCTTTCCCAGAACATAACATCGTCATCATCGGCATCGCGCCGGACAATCTTGAGTGGGGCAAACGGACCGAGGCGCACGAGTTGACCCACGTGTTGGTCGGCCATTTCACCTTTTCCTGCATTGGGGATGTGCCAACCTGGTTAAACGAAGGCCTGGCCGTTTACAGCGAGGGGACTTTAGATGACTACTCGCGCGCACAACTTGAGACGGCAATTGCAAACGACACGCTCTTTTCTGTGCGTTCTCTAAGCGGCGCCTTCTCAGAGATTTCGGACAAGGCCAACCTGTCTTATACGCAATCGTACAGCATCGTCAATTTCCTGCTTGAGGAGTATGGCCGCGATAAAATGAATCAACTCCTGTTGGCCCTGCGCGATGGCGAGACGGTTGACAGCGCGCTGCAAAGCACCTACGGCTTTGATGTGGAAGGCCTGGAAGACGCCTGGCGTGCCAGCATTGGGGCGAAGCCGCGCCTTGCCGGCCCGCAGCCTACGGCTACGCCTCAGCCTACGCCTGTGCCTACCATCCGGCCGGTTTCAGGTGCACCCCTGGCGGTGACGCCAACCCCATTTGTCGTGCCAACCAGTTCGTTCAGCACTGGCCCAGATTCAACCACAGCGCCAGACTCCTGGATTCCATGGGCGATAATTATCGCTGTCTTCTGCTGTTTGTTGGTGCTGGCCGTTGTTGCAGTGGTCGTCATTTACAAACTTCTCCGCCGTCAAAAGAGGTAGACGATGAAAAAGACATTCCCCCGCTACTTTTTGCTGACCCTGGCGCTGGCGGCTCTGGCCTTGAGCGCCATCGCCTCGGCTCATCCCGACCCGCTTGCCCAATCCCGCAGCCAGGCGCTGGTTTTGCTCGGCGGTGAAAGCACCAACCCCCGCGAGTATGACCCGGCCACCACACATGGTTCAGGTGATAAGTTGGTGTTCGGCGGGCTGGTAGCCCTTGACCCGCAATTGAACCTGATTCCTGACCTGGCTGAGAACTGGCAAGTCAGTGCGGATGGAACGGTCTACACCTTCTCTTTGCGCCAGAATGCCCGCTTCCACGACGGTAAACCCGTTACCGCGCGGGATGTGGTCTATTCCTGGGAACGGGCCGCCAACCCAGAGACCAGATCTGATACGGTGTTGACCTATCTGGGTGACATTGTCGGCGTGCGTGAGATGAATGCCGGTCAGGCAAGTTCCATCTCCGGCCTGAAAATTATTGACGACCACACGCTGCAGGTCACCATTGATGCTCCAAAGCCTTATTTTTTGCTCAAACTGACCTATCCCACCGCTTTTGTGGTGGATAAAGCAAACGTCGAATCGGGGGCAGAATGGTACCGCACGCCGAATGGCACAGGCCCTTACAAATTGACAAAATGGCGGCGGTTTGAGGAAATCACCTATGAACGCAATCCGGCGTATCACCTCGGCGAGCCTTCCATCCCTTATGTAATTGTCAAGTTGTATTCGGGCGTTGGCGTGCGTCTGTACGAAACCGGCGAGATTGACATCACCGGCGTCCATCCCTACTACCTGTCGCGCTATCTGGATCCCAAAGAGCCGATGCACCGGGAATTGATCGGCAGCGTGGATTTATGCACCCACTATGTCGTCTTTGATGTCACCCGCCCGCCATTTGACGATTTGAAGGTGCGGCAGGCGTTTACGATGGCCTTTGACCGTCAGAAGTATATCGAGGTTGTCATGCATGGCGTGGCCCTCCCGGCTGTTGGACCTTATCCCCCGGCGTTGCCCGGATTCAACCTCAACCTGCGCGGCCTGCCCTATGACCCGCAAAAGGCGCGCCAGTTGCTGGCCGAATCGAAATACGGCGGCCCACAGGGGCTGCCTCCCATCGTTTTCACCGACGCCGGCATTGGCAATGACGCCAACCCCAGCATTGCCGCCATGGCAGAAATGTGGGAGCAAAATCTGGGCGTTACCATTACGATTGAGAATCTTGAGCCGGATTATTACATTGATGCCATCTACTCTGGCAAACATGGTCAAATGTTCGATACCGGCTGGTGTGCTGACTACGCCGATCCGGAAAATTTTGCAGATGTATTGTTCCACTCCGGCTCGCCGCAGAATAATGGCATGTACAGCAACCCCGCGCTGGATGCGCTGCTGGAGCAGGCGCGCATTGAACAAGACGTGAACAAACGCATCCAAATGTATCAGCAGGCCGAGCAGATGATTGTGGACGATGCCCCCGTTCTCTTCACGATACATTCCCTTTCGTACACGCTGGTCAAACCGTATGTAAAAGGATACGTACCGACGCCAATAGATATTGCAATTGAGCGTTACATGTGGCTGGAAGGAAAATAACCACAGCCCTCCTGCTATAAGCACACGCCTACAGGCCGTCCCAAACGTTTTTGGGACGGCTCTGTTTTATTTCGTCCTTGCCTGGGCTTCGACAAATAGTGCCACGCGCTCAATGGGCGGGCCGGCGCTGAAGACCGCAAAGGCAAAGTCTATGTTCCCGCCGGTCTCAATTCCAGACGGGCTTTCCCAGCGGCGGATGCCCGTCACCCGGCCATCGGCCGCATAGGCTACCGCGGCAATCCACACCTGGCCGGCGGATGAGGCGGCATTGGCAGGCAGCAAAACCTTCCCGCTTACATGTGCCGTCCGGCCGGACCAGTCTATGCTGGTTTGCGTATTTTCCAGGCTGACCGGCAAATAACGCGCATCATCTTTCATTAACCGCGTTGCCGTCAATAGTTGCACGCGCGGCAAAATATCGGCAGGCAGGCTGGGTGGAAAGAAAGCCGCCAGCGGAAAAGACGCCCCTGCCGGCAGGACGTTCAGCAGCGAAAACGCGGTCTGTTCGGCCAGCGCCTGCCCGGCCGAATCGTAGAGCGTAATTTGTGCCGAGACGTTCTCGATTGGGTCAGGTGTGTCATTGTGTACCAGCACAACACACCATAGCCCCCCTTCTGTGCTGGGGTAGCAAACTGCCTGCCGGATGGGCAATGTGACCGGCGTGGGCGTAGGCTGGAGCGTGGAAGTGCCTGCCTCGGCAGGGATGTTCAGGATGGTGCCAACCGGCATGGCGCCGGGGGCAACGCCGGGGTTTGCCGCTTGCAACGCCTCCAGCCGAACGCGAAACTTTTCGGCAATGCTGCTCAATGTGTCACCGCTTTGCACGGTATAGGTGAATGGCGTGGCGGTCGGCTGAGGCGGTATGGCAGTCTGTATGGCGGGGGTAGATGTGAGGCTGGGGGTTGCCGTCAGAAATGGCTCCAGGACGGGGGTTGCCTCGGCCACAGGGGGACTGGGCGGCCGATGGCTGCACGCCGTCAGCAGCACAAGCGCGGCGAGAAGAAGGCGGGTTTTCATGTGTCCTCAGGCGAAATGCCGGCTTTCGATTTCCTGCCAGGTCTCGGCGGGCAGGCGCATGTATTTCGCCAGCAGGGGGTGTACGCTTGAAATCTGTTCATGGATGCGCTGTGCAACGCGGCGGATAGAAAAATGGGCGTTGGGGGCGGCGCGCAGTTGACAGAAATGCCAGGCCTCGCGCAGGTTGAAACGCGCCAGCACCCGCCGATTGCAGGCGTTGGGGACGACGTATTGTGCCACAAGTGGATGGACGCTGAACAGCCTCTCGTACATTTCCGCCGCCATCTCCATCGCCGCTTCATACCTGGACCCGAGGCCTGCTTCCGTTATCAAGCGCGGGGTGACGTATCCCAGGCGTGTGGTGAGCGCCTGCGGGGTTTGGGTCATCATGCGGTGACGTTTGAATTCGGCATAGGCGCCCTGATCCATGACCAGTTCAAAGGTGTAGGTGCAATATTCCAGTTCGCGCAGGGGGATGTCGTGCTCTCCCAAACGCCCGAGCAGGGATTCGGCCAGTTTAACGAGCGCAGGCCGGGGCTGAGTCTGAACCGTTTCCAATGCCTGGGTGTAGGGCATGCCGCCAAAACGGTACAGCGCGGCTGCCAGCACTTTTATCTCGCCATCGCGGTCGTAGTCAATCAGGGTGCACCAATCGGAAGATGGGCTGTGGTCGATCTGCTCTAAGGTGAGCAAGGCCGGCGTTTCTTTCAGATATGGCGTTTCATCGGCATATTTGACCAGGGTGGGCGCCTCGAGCCGGGCAACCGTCTTGACTTCTGCGCCGATTTGGCGTACTTCAGCGAGGGGATGTGAGAGCATTTTGCGTATGGCGTTTTCGAGTACGCGGGCGTTGGCGGTCATGCCGGCATTGGCCAGAGCCGCCGCCGGCAGCAGGAAACGGCAGACGTCCACATAACGCGAGCGGATGCGGCGGTCGAAGGCCTCTTCGTCTTCCTCGGGGCGGCGCGGCGATTGACGCATAATCAGTTCCCGCACCGGCGCGAGGGAATCGGCGTAGGTTTGAAAAAGAGCGCGTATGCTTTGCAGGTAGGCGGGGAGCAGGGGATGATCATCCAATTCGGGCGGGATGGCAAAATCATCGTTGCTCCACTTTTGGTAGCGGGTGGATTTTTCGGTGTAGGAGGCCAGACGGTTGGATTCGATGCTTTCCATCGCCAGGCGCGAGACGTTTTCAAAGGCAATGTGCAAGACGGCATGTTCGGCAACGGAGGCATGACCATAGCCGACCACCCATCTTTCATGGAAGCGGGCCGAGGCTTCCTCGCTCAATTCGGCGGCAATCTGGCGGAAGGATTCAGGCGAACGTGAGGTCTTTGCAAAAGCGACGGCAATGGTCTCCGGGCTGAGTTCCCTTGAAGAAAGCAGATAAATCTGGCGGTTGGGCATACGGCCTCCTACTTTATAACCCTCCCGCAGGTTAGAACGGAGCCGGTAACCAATGCCGGTGCTCATGGGGACATTTTCTGGTGGAAATTATCCCAAAACCTGCGGGAGGGTAAGCAGTCACGGAAAACTACCGAATCTGTGGATTTTCCCTGAAATGTTTTGCGTGCACACCGGACTAACTCAACAGGTTGCGGGTTTGTCGGATGTCTCGATGAATTTGCTCGATTAATGCTTCTACCGAAGGAAATTTTATTTCATCCCGCAAGCGTTGGATGAAAGTCAGTTTCACCTTCTCGCCATAGAGTTCACGCTGGAAATCCAGAATGTGCGTTTCCACGTTTGCCGATTGGCCCTGGGGTAGAAAAGTGGGGCGCACGCCGATGTTGGTGACGGCCAGGTACGTTTCGGCGCCTATCTGAGACTGGCAGGCATAGACACCATTGGCGGGAATGATTTTCTCCGGCGGGATTTGAAGGTTGGCGGTGGGAATATTGATTTTGCGGCCGCGGCCGTCTCCGTGAATGACTGGGCCGGTCAGGTGGTAGGGATGTCCAAGCAGTTTGTTGGCTTCGGCAATGTCGCCGACTGAAATCAATTTGCGAATGGCTGAGGATGAGATGACGCCGCTTTCATCTCCAACCGCGTCCACAACTTGAAGTGAGTAGCCGAGTTCCTGTCCGAGTTTTGCCAAGAGGACGGCATTTCCTTCCCGTCCCCGCCCAAGGGCAAAGTCGTAGCCGATTAACAAGTGCTGGAGGCCAATTTGCCGGTGCAGGTGCTGCATGAATTCCTGCGCCTCGAGGGCGGCCACCTCTCGGTTGAAAGGCATTGTGATGACAATATCAACGCCGAGTGAGAGCAAAATTTCGGCGCGTTCATCTGGCGTGGTGAGGAGTTTAATATCCCGTCCGCCCAGCACACGGGCCGGATGGGGGTCGAAGGTTAAAACCACTGCCGGAAGGCCAGAGGCATGAGCCCCTTGTGTGAGTTGGCCGAGAATTCTCTGATGGCCGCGATGGATGCCATCAAAAACGCCGATGGTCAACCAGCAGGCGGGTAGAGATACCTCGTCTATGAAGCGGTAATGTGGCATTTGCTTTTGGAGAGTGAGACGAATGATCGCGAAAAGGTTATGAGAAGAAGACCTTCTTTGGCTGCCATTCCATGTACGTGTTGTCTTCGGAAGGCATTAACGCCAGCAAGGCAACCAATTCACCTTGCATGCTGACGCCGCGTACCATTTGCGGGTGTTCGCCTTCGGCTGCACGAATGCGATGTCCATGGCGGACTTCTTCTACTTCATCTGGATTCAGTTCAATTGCCGGCCAGTCGGCCAGGGCTTCGGCTGCCGGGATCAGGTACTGATACCAGTTGCCTGCCTGGAAGGCTTCCTGGAGTTTGCGCAGGGGGACGGCATCTCGCAGAGAGAAGCGTCCGCTTTTGGTGCGGCGCAGGCCAACCAGGTAGGCGCCGCAGCCCAGCGCTTCGCCCAAATCGTTTGCCAGTGAGCGGACGTAAGTACCCGAAGAACAGTGGACGTCAATCACGACTTCGGGAGGCGCCCACTCCAGCACTTCCAGGTGATAGACCTGGATTTTGCGCGGTTCCAGGTCCACCTCTTCGCCTTGCCGCGCCATCTCATAGGCTTTGCGCCCTTGTACTTTCACGGCCGAGTATTGCGGCGGCGTTTGGATGATTTCGCCCTCGAACTTTTTTAAGGTGGCTTCAAATTGCTCTTCGGTGATATTTACCGGTTGTTCAGCGCGGGTGAAACGTCCATCTGCATCGAAGGTGTCGGTAGAGCCGCCCAGGCGAATGATGGCCTGGTAGCGTTTATCCGAGGCCGAGACGTACTCGCTCAGGCGGACGGCCGGGCCGATGAGAATGACCAGCACACCAGAGGCGCGCGGGTCAAGCGTGCCGGTATGTCCGGCTCGGCGGATGCCCGTCCCGGCCCGGATGGCCTGAACCACATCGTGCGAGGTCATGCCTACCGGTTTATCTACAACCAACACGCCAGAGATGGCGTTCTTTACATCCTGACTATCCATGTTTGTATATCCTCCTGAGATTATTGCCTTTTGCGTTACAACCCCAACATCTCCCGCGTGGTTTTCAATACCAATGCCTGGATTTCGCTTAACTTTCCGGGGATGTCGGCTCCGGCAGCGGCAGGATGACCGCCACCGCCAAAATGTTTGGCTACCTGAGAGACGTCAAAACCGGGCTGCAGCGCACGCCACGAAATTTTGACATGTTCATCCGGCTGTTCAACAAAAATCATCCCGATAGCGCTTTCGTCAATGGATGAAATCACATTAATCAAATCTGCGTCGTCATTGCTGTTATAGCCGGCCTGGGCGCGGTCTTCCAGCGTCAGAGTTCCCCAAACGATGCCATCTGCCCGCTGCAGGCTGGAGAGGCCGGCGCCCCAGTAACGCGCTGCCTGGAACGAGCGGCTGATCAGCGCGCGGTTGTAGAGATGGGGCAAGTCTGCGCCGATTTCCATCAGGGCGGCGGCCTGACGCAGCGCCTGCGGATTCATGTTGGAGGTCCGAAAACCGAGTGTGTCGGTGATGATGCCGCTCAAAAGGGCAGCCGCAATCGGCTGTGTGATGGTGTATCCCCAAACCGGCAGATAGTCGGTCAGGATAGCCGAGGTCGCTACCGCCTCGGGGACAATCAGATTCAGTTTCCCAAATTTTTGGTTGGTGATGTGATGGTCAATGTTGATGTCGGGCTGGCCATAGGGTTCCAGCGCTTTGCCGGCGCGTTTCAGGTCGGCACAGTCCACCACAATATAGGTATCAAACGTCCCTTCAGGGTTGGTGCGCACCTGGTCTGCGCCCTGCAAGTGACGAAAAGAAGGATGCACGCCGTCGGTCAATACCATTTGCACTTGCTTGCCGGCATCTTGTAAGGCCAGGCCCAGCCCCAGCAATGCACCGACAGCGTCACCATCGGGGCGTACATGAGATACGATTAAAACTTTTTTGGCAGCGTCCAGGCGGGCTTTAATGTCTGCCGCGGTTGAGTCGCTCATACAGGTAGAAAAACCTCCACTTCTTCGTTGATTGTATTTCAACAGGGTATCTGAATGGTATAGTTCATTGGTCTTGTTTTTTACGCAAGTCGGCCAGCAGTTTTTCGATGTGATCGGCATGTTCTGGCGTCGGGTCCCAGTGAAAACGCAGACGTGGAAAAACGCGCAGGTCCGAGCGGCTGGCCAGGGTCCGGCGGATGAATCCGCTGGCGCTTTCCAGCCCGGCCAGGACCTCGGCCGAACGCGCCGCGCCCTCTACAGCCGAGACATAGATGTCGGCATAGGCCAGTTCCCGGTCCACTTTCACATCGGTGACAAAGATCTGGTGCAGGCGCGGGTCACTGATTTCTCGGATGAGCATTTCCGAGAGATCTTCGCGCAAACGGTCGGCAATTCGTTGTAAGCGAATGGCGGATGGCATTACTGTGCCTCTGTCCTTTCGGTGATGTAGCACTCAAGCACATCACCGACTTCGATATCATGAAAATTCTTCAGCCCGACGCCGCATTCCCGGCCCTGTTTAATTTCACGCACGTCTTCTTTTTCATGCTTGAGTGAGGACATCTCGCCTTCAAAAAGAATGTCTTTGCCACGGTGGAGACGCACTTTCGCATTGCGCCGAATCTCTCCTTCAACCACGCGGCAGCCTGCGATCTTGCCCACTTTGGAAATGGGGAAGACGGCCAAAACATGGGCGCGGCCGATGACTTTTTCGCTAAACTCCGGCTGCAACATACCTTTCAGGGCTTTTTCGACATCTTCAGTCATGCGGTAAATAACATCGTACAGGCGGATGGAAACGCCTTCGGCTTCGGCCAGCCGGCGGGCAGACGGTTCAGCCTGAACATTGAAGCCGATGATGATCGCCTTCGAAGCCGAGGCCAGCATGACGTCGTTCTCGCCGATATTGCCGGTTTCGGCATACAGAATGGTCAGGGCAATTTCGCCCTTCCCCAATTTTTCCAGTTCGCCGACCAACGGCTCCAGCGAACCCTGCACATCAGCCTTGATAATCAGCCGCAGTTCTTTGGTTTCACCGGCCTGATAACTGGCGAATAAATCTTCAAGCGAGGCTTTCTTCTGCGCCTGGGTAACGTTTTGCTGGGCTTGCTGACGGTCGGTGACGATTTGTCGGGCTTCGCGCTCGCTCTTGACAACCTGGAATAGTTCTCCAACCGCCGGCACCTCGCTAAAGCCCATCACCGAAACCGGCATGGACGGGCCTGCCTTTTTGACAGGGCGGCCGCGAAAATCGAAGAGGGCGCGCAGACGTCCGTAGACGGTACCAGCGACGACGATGTCCCCGGGCTGCAGGGTCCCATTTTGGACCAGCAGGGTGGCTACCGGACCTTTGGCCTTGTCCAACTCTGCCTCGATGACCGTCCCAATCACGCGTCCGCCCGGGTTGGCGCGAATATCCAGCGTATCGGCAACCAGCAAGATGGCCTCAAGTAAATCGTCAATGCCTTGTTTTTGTTTCGCCGAGACCGGCACCACAATCGTATTCCCGCCCCATTCATCAGGGGTCAATTCCACTTCTGCCAGTTGCTGTTTGACGCGGTCGGGATTCGCGTTGGGTTTGTCAATTTTATTCATGGCGACCACAATCGGCACGCGCGCCGCTTTGGCGTGGGCAATGGCTTCTTTGGTTTGTGGCATAACGCCATCGTCTGCGGCTACGACCAGGACGACAACATCTGCCCCTTGAGCGCCGCGGGCGCGCATGGCGGTAAAAGCGGCATGGCCGGGGGTATCCAGAAAAGTGATCAGACGGCCTTTCTGTTCTACCTGATAGGCGCCGATATGTTGTGTGATTCCGCCGGCTTCGCCGCTTGCTACGTTCGTGTTACGGATGACATCCAGTAAACTGGTTTTGCCATGGTCTACATGCCCTAATATCGTCACCACCGGCGGGCGGGGTTTGAGCAAAGCCGGGTTTTCATCTGCAATCAGGCGTTTCCACAGGGGAATCTCGCCGCTTTCCTTCACTTCCGGGCTTTCCTGCGATTCCAGTACCGCCTCATAGCCCATATCCGAGGCTGCAATAGCAGCCGTATCAAAATCTATGACCTGATTGATGCTGGCCATTACGCCGTTGTTCATCAGTTTTTTGATCAACTCAATGGGGCTGATGTTCATCCGCTGGGCAAGGTCGCGTACGCTAATTGAGACTGGAATCTCAATTTTCTTGTCTGTATTGTCGCTCATCAGGCACCTCCATAATGTGTACACTCTTGAATGCAAGGTTGGCGCTTCCCCTCCCTGCAGCAAGCAGGGCCAACCGGCAAACCGGTCATCTGCCTGTGAGCGATGCAGACATTAATCGTTCACATGGCGTCAGTACCGTCTGGCTGAGCCGCTTCTGTCGGCTCTTCGGGAAGCGTGGCCATGAAAGCGTTTAAGCGTTCCCGGTCTTCATCACTTAATTCAATCCGCAGGGCACGCGCCAGCGCCCCTCGCAGGCCGTTTTCCCAGCATGAACGCCGGTCATGCAGGTAGGCGCCTCGCCCGGCCAACTTTCCGGTTGGGTCAATGTGCAAACCGTCGGTCTGACGCACGATGCGAATCAGCATGCGTTTGGGCATGACCGTGCGACAGCCCACACAGGTTCGCTGGGGAATATGTTTGCCGCGTTTAAAAGGTTTCTTAGCCACCGAATTTCAACATCATTCTGCAATGGCTTGTACCCTTACAGGATACCCTGAAAGGCTACCAGCCTTCTTCCCAATCGTCTTCTTTCTTGTGCTTTTTCCGGCGCACAACCTCACCCAGATTCTCATCGAACTCGTAGGTGACGCTCTTCTTTTTGCCTTTCTTGCCTTTTTTACCGGTTTCGCCTTCGTCATCGCTTTCTGCTTGTGCCCGAAGAATCTCGGCAGGTATGGCAAAAATTTGCTCGAGCGAAGGCGCCTCTTCTTCACCTTCTTCTTCGGTTTCCGGCGCGGTTGCCTGCTCTACCTCGCCGACGCCTTCAACCGGTGAGACTACCTCCTCGGCAGTTCCAACAGGCGCAACCATTTCGCCGGCGGCTTCAACGGGTGCTGTTTCAACCGGCGCTTCGGGCTCGGGGAATTTGAGGCTGGCAAGTGTTGTTTCAATGTTTTGCATGGCCTTCGGGCCAATGCCGGGCAAGCCCAGCACTTTGTTCGGGTCGAGCGCCATGGCCAGCATCAAATCACCGGCGTTGCGATAGTCGGCCTCGGTCAAAATTGTGTAAACATGCTCGGCCAGGCCGATGTCTTCCAGGGGCGTCTCAAAGGCAGCCGCCGGAATGCCGGCGCGTGCCGCAGCCTCGCGTTCCATTGTCGCTTTGATGGCATCTTCCTGCCGCTGGATGGTACGGCGTTCCACGCGGTCAACAAACTGTGCCAGCATCTGGTATTCTTCCGGTGTGACGGGACGGTTATCGGCTTTCTTGGTCAGAATTTCTTCGATAGAGGGGATGCTTTCAACCACACTGGGAAGCATTGCTGCCAACTCGGCGTCATTCTGCAACTTGACAATAGCATCAGCCGCGGCCTCGACCACGCTTTTGATGTCAATGCGCCAGCCGGTCAACTTGGCAGCCAGGCGGGCATTTTGGCCATCGCGGCCAATAGCCAGACTCAACTGATCTTCCATTACTACTACTGTGGCGGTTTTGTTGCCGTCGGCGGTTTCATTCAGGTACACACCGGTTACCCGTGCGGGGCTGATGGCTTTGGAGATGTAAACTACCGGGTCAGGATTCCACTCGATGATGTCTATTTTCTCGTCGTGTAATTCTTTGACGATGGCCTGGATGCGCACTCCTTTAATGCCCACGCAGGCGCCGACCGGGTCTACCCCTGCCTGTGTGGCCGAGACGGCCACTTTGGCGCGTTGACCTGGTTCACGCGCGATGGCACGGATTTCGACAATGCCGTGATAGATTTCGGGAACCTCATTCTCCAGTAAGCGGCGCAGAAAGTTCCGGTGCGCCCGTGAAAGCATAATCTGCGGTCCGCGCGGGCCGTCTTTCACATCCACAACCACGGCGCGGATGCGGTCATGCAGACGGAACTTCTCACCAGGGATTTTGTGGTTGGCCGGCATAATGCCTTCGGCTTTCATATCCAGCCCGACTGTGATGGCCTGGGTATTGATGGCCTGCACGACGCCACTGACGATTTCGCCCAACTGCCGTTCGAAATACTGCAATTGTGCACTGCGTTCGGCCTCGCGGATGCGCTGCTGAATGACCTGGCGCGCCGTCTGCGCGGCCACACGCCCAAAATCGGCCGGCGTCGACTCGACAAGCACCATGTCGCCCAACTGGGCTTCTGGGTTATATTGGCGGGCAACTTCCAAAAGGACTTCGGTGCGTTCGTCTTGCACCTCGTCCACCACTTCTTTTTCAGCGAAAATGGTTACTTTGCCGGTCTCCGGGTCAACTTTTGCCTCTACTACCTGTGCATTGGATGCGTTTACCGAACGCCGATAGGCAGAAACCATAGCCGACTCAATTGCCGCCAGAATAATATCCTTTGGCAGTTGCTTCTCTTCCAGCACCTCGTTGAAGGCCAGGGCAAACTCGTTCTTCATGCCTCTAACTCGCTCTCCATAAAAAATGAGTATTTACAAGCAGAAAAGTGGGGGGCGCCCACTTTTCGGTGTGTTCAGTATCGGTCTGGCAGGGATTTTAACATACATGCAGGAAAGATGCAAGTCTTTTTCTGGCTGTGTGCATGCAAAACATGTCTGGAAAGATCCGCAATTGTGCAGATTTTCTTGTGCCCACCTGCAAAATCGGTGGCTGATGTTGAGCACCTTTGCCTGCACCCTGTTAAGAAAGTGGAACCCCAAATTTTGGAAAATCATACTAAAATTGTATAAATAGAGGAATGATGAAAAATATTAAGTTGATCTGGGGCATTGTCCTGGGGGGGATATTGCTTGTGCTTTACCCGCTCTCAAGGTCATCTGCACAACAAATATCTCCAACATTTGGAAAGGGCATCCGCTTTGAGCGGTTATCGGTGGAAAATGGTCTGCCACATGCAACCGTCCTTTCCGCGCTGCAAGACCGGGATGGCTTCATGTGGTTCGCCACAGCCGATGGGCTGGCGCGCTATGACGGTTACGAATTTACAGTTTTTCGGCATACCGATGATCCTAGCAGCCTGAGCAACAACAATATTTTTTGCCTGATCCAAAGCCGGGACGGCCTGATCTGGATCGGCACCGACCCCGGCGGTTTGAACGGGTATGACCCGCAAACCGGCCGCTTCAGCGTCTATCGCCACGACGAGCAGGACCCCGAAAGCCTGGTCAACGACAGCGTTTGGTCGCTAATGGAGGCAGAGGATGGGCGGATTTGGGTGGGAACGCGTAATGGCTTGAGCGTGCTGGACCGCGCCACAGGAAAGTTCAAGAATTACACAGTGGATGGCGAAAACCCGCGTGCACTGGCAGGGACGGTGGTGTACCGCATCTACCAGGATCGAGCCGGCACAATTTGGATCGGCACCCGAAACGGTTTGCAGCGTTACGTGCCTGCCAGCGATGATTTTGACACGTTTACCAATAACCCCGATGACCCGACCAGCATCAGCAGCAATAACGTATGGGGCATGCTCGAAGACAGCCGCGGGAACTTCTGGATTGCCACCCGCGGCGGCGGCTTGAACCTGATGAACCGCGAAAGGGGAACCTTCAAGGCCTACCGCTTCGACTTGAACAATCCTGCCAGCCTGAGCAGCGACCGCACCTGGTTTGTGTTCGAAGACAGCGGCGGCAACCTGTGGGTGACCACCGAAAATGCCGGGCTGAATCTGTTCGACCGCCAAACCGAAACTTTTACACGTTTTCGCTACAACGCCAGCGATCCTCTCAGCCTGAGCAATGACGACCTGTTCTGGATGACGGAGGACCGCTCCGGCACTCTTTGGATTACCAGCCGCTATGGCGGGGTCAACCGCTTTTCGCCCATGCTGCAGCGCTTCGGCTTGTATCGCAGCATTCCCGGCGACCCTCACTCGCTCTCCTCCAATTCAGTCTATTCCATGTTGTCGGAAAAGGATGGCATCTTGTGGGTTGGCACCTTCGGCAGCGGCTTGGATCGCATTGACCGTAAGACGGGGGAAGTTACAGTCTATCGCAACGACCCTGCCGACCCCAACAGCATTTCCAACGACAAAATCTACTACATCCACCGCGACAAAGAAGGCGTCTTGTGGCTGGCAACTTCGGGCGGCGGCCTGAACCGCATGGATCCGCTCACCGGTCAATTCACGGCGTACCGCTATTTGCCGGAGACTCCCAACATCATCGGCAGCAGTTTTCTGACAGTCATTGCAGACGCCGACCGGGGACGTTTGTGGGTGGGAACGCTCGGCTTCGGGCTGAACCTGTTCAACCCGCAAAAAGGCGAAATGGACAAGGAATATCTCAACGACCCCGCCAACCCGAATTCGCTGAGTGAAGACACCGTCTATGACCTGGCTGTGGATAAGAACGGCCGCGTGTGGATTGCCACCGCCCGCGGCGGGCTGGAATTGCTCGACCCCAAAACCGACACCTTCACCCACCACCGCCACCAGCCGAATGACCCCAACAGCATTTTGAGTGATACCGTCCATGCCATCTATCTCGATGAGGCGGGCGGCTTCATTTGGGCCGCCACCTCCGAAGGTTTGAGCGGACTAAATCTTTCGACCGGCGAGTGGCAAAATTACACCGTCAAGGACGGCTTGCCAAACAATACCATCGTGGGCGTGCTGCCGGGGCGCAACAATGACTTGTGGGTCAGCACCGGCAAAGGCATCAGCCACTTTCAAATTGAAAGCAGAACGTTCACCAATTACGATGCCCGCGACGGTTTGCAGGGGGACCAGTTTCAAATTGCCGCTGCTCACCTGGGCTGGGATGGAGAACTGTTTTTTGGTGGTTCGGCCGGCTTAACCTACTTTTACCCCGAACAGATTGCTCCGAACCTCTACCCGCCCGTGACGGTGTTCACCGATTTTCAACTGTTCAACCAGTCGGTGCCAGTTGGCAGCGAAATCCTGCCGCAGCCGATTGACAAAACCGCCAAAATCACCCTGGACTATAACCAGTCTGTTTTCACCATCAAATTTGCCGCCCTCAGTTACCAGATTTCCTCCAAGAACACCTTCCAATACAAAATGGAAGGCTTCGACAAAGACTGGTCGCCGCCGCGCACGAACAATCACGCAACCTATACCAACCTCGCGCCGGGCAGGTACACCTTCCTGGTGCGCGCCGCCAACCACGATGGATTCTGGAACGAGACCCCCACCTCTCTCGAAATCGAAATCCGCCCGCCCTGGTGGGGGACATGGTGGTTCCGCCTCGGCGCGCTGCTGGCTGTCATTGCGGCGGTTGTTGGCGGGGTGCAGTTGCGCATCAGCACCATGCGCGCAGCCAACCGCGCCCTGGAAAAACGGGTGACAGAACGCACAAGCGAACTGCGTGAAGCCCAGCAGCAACTTCAAAACGTCAACGCCGAACTCAAAGCCCAACTGGCAGAGATCACCCTGTTAGAGCAGAAGGTGCGCGAACAAGCCATCCGCGATGCCCTGACCGGACTTTACAACCGCTACTATCTCTCTGAAATGCTGGAAGGCGAACTCAGCCGCGCCCATCGCGCCAGTTACAGCGTTGCCTTCCTGCTGATTGACCTTGACCACTTTAAAGAGATTAACGACTCTTACGGACACCTTGTTGGCGACCGCACGCTGGTTGCTGTGGCCCAAACCATCGGCCAGCATACCCGCCGCAGCGACATCGCTTGCCGTTTTGGCGGTGAAGAGTTTTTGATCGTCATGCCTGAAATCACTCGCGAAGATGCCTTGAAGCGCGCCGAGCAATTGCGGGCTGATGTTGAAAACCTGTGTGTCGAGTATGAAGGAAAGCACACCCGTGTCACTGTCTCCATTGGTGTTGCCATCTATCCCCTGCATGGAGATGACGCCGATGCGTTGCTTGTGGCAGTTGATGCGGCCTTATACAACGCCAAGCAAAGTGGTCGAAATCGGGTTGTGTTGGCAAACGGAGAGTCCTGAATATTGCGATCTGCCCTTGTGGGCGTTGTCATCATAAGAATATGCCCGTTTCAAACAGACGGCGTGATGAGTATAATCAGCCCATGACTCAACGTGACCTGGATAAAGCCGCCTTGCGTGGCGAACCCTCGTATGTCTGGCGTGCCGGGCAGACACGCCGGCTGGAAATGATCCTTGAGGCTGCTGCCGAACGCGTGCGCGGCCGGATTCTGGAAAACGGCTGCGGCGTAGGGATGTATGTGGAACGGCTGGCGGCTTATGGCGGCTCTGTAATCGGCCTGGAATATGACTTTGAACGTGTGACTGCGGCTCATGCCCTGACCCGGCGCGTGGTCTGCGCGGCGGGCGAGTATTTGCCCTTCCCTTCTCATTGGTTCGATTTGGTGCTCAGCCATGAGGTACTGGAGCATGTCAACGATGACCGTTTGGCAATGGAAGAGATTGCCCGCGTGCTTAAGCCGGGTGGGCGTTTGATTTTATTTGTCCCCAACCGCGGCTACCCTTTTGAAACCCATGGCATCTACTGGCGTGGAAGATACAGGTTCGGGAACATTCCGCTGGTAAACTATTTGCCGCGCATCTGGCGCGACCGGTTGGCCCCGCATGTGCGTGTCTATACGCGCCGCGATCTGCAAAGGCTGATAAGCGGCCTGCCGTTTCGGCCTGTGCAGCAGCGCATTATTTTTGGCGCCTATGACAATTTAATTCAACGCTTCGGTCTGGCTGGCAAGTGCTTGCGTTTTTTGCTGCACTTTCTCGAGCGGACTCCCCTGCGCCGGCTTGGGCTGTCTCACTTCTGGGTGCTGGAAAAGGAGTCGCAGTCGCCCCAACCCTGGCAATGATTAACGCGGCCGAAGATCGTAAATCCCATCTTCAACGGGATAATCCCGATTACAGGCCGGACAGGTTAAAGACTCCTTTTGCAGGTTGAGCCGGTTGTGTCCACAGGCCGGACACTGGAACCAGTCGGTCAGATTTTCTGGCCGATTGATTTTTTCGCTTGCTCCGCCGGCACGGCAGCCCACAAAAACAGAGGGCGTTAACTGCCATAGGGCGCCGGTTGGCTGGAACAGGGCATCCAACCCTGCTAACAGTTTGGCCGGAACGACCCGCTTGAGCAGCCCAACCCGGAAATGCGAGACGGTGCGGATGGCTTCGATTTCAAAATCGGCTTCGGCCAGCCAGTTTTGTACGGCGCGAGGATGGAAATCGAAATTCAGGGCTGCAAATTCAACCGGCTCAAGTGTGAAAGGATTCCACGCTTGCCGCCGCAGAAGATACCGCAGGATAGCCTTCAGATTGCGTTTGTTTGCATATTCGAGAATGAAGGCGGCATTCGGCGCCAGCACGCGGCGTACCTGCCGCAGGGCGGCCGGCGCGTCTGCCATGTGATGCAGGGTGCGTATCATGGTCGCGGCGTCAAACAGCCCGTTGATAAAGGGCAGGCGGTAAATGTCGGCCGCAACGTACAGGTAACGGTTTGAACGTCCAAGCCGTGCTTGGGCTTGTTGAAGTTGGGTGCGGGAATAGTCGAGCAGGACGATCTGCTCAAAGCCGGTGTAACGCGGCGTGTTCCGGCCGGCGCCGGCTCCCAGTTCGAGCAGGAGCCGGCCCGAGGTCGGTAAGAGCCGTTTCAGGGCGATGGCTTCGGCCTGATCTTCGTAGGCGCGTCCGCCCCGTTCCCAAAAGGAAACCTGATAATCCGAGCCTTCGTAATCGCAAATTGGCGGGGGAGTTTCGGCTTTAGGGGTCAATGCTGATTCCCGTTGACGTCGTAACCGCGGCCGACGCCGCGATAGTTGAAGCCCATGCTTCTCATGATGGCAGGGTCGTAAATATTACGTCCGTCGTACACTACCGGCGACTTCAGCAGGCCTTTGATGCGTTCCAGGTCAAGTTGCTTGAATTCATTCCACTCGGTGACGATGACCAGCGCGTCGCAGCCTTTGGCCAGGGTGTAGGGATCGTCAAACATTTCTACTGCCGGCAAAATCGTCCGCGCTACTTCCATGGCAACGGGGTCATAGCCGCGGACGCTGGCGCCTGCCGCGGTCAATTCCTGGGCAATGTCAATGGAAGGGGCGTCGCGCATGTCATCGGTGTTGGGCTTGAAAGCCAGCCCAAGCAGGCCAATTGTCTTGCCTTTGACCGTTCCCAGCATTTCGTCCAGGTTTTTGCGGACGAGATGGCGCTGGTTGTAATTGACCTTGCTCACGGCGTTCAGAATATGAGGTTCCACGCCTTTTTCATCGGCCATATAGGCCAGTGCCAGCACGTCTTTGGGGAAGCATGAGCCGCCCCAACCCAATCCGGCATCCAGGAACATAGGACCGATGCGCTTATCCAACCCCATTCCGGTAGCCACTTCTTTGACATCTGCCCCCAGCGCTTCACAGATGGCGGCAATCTCGTTAATGAACGAGATTTTGGTAGCCAGGAAAGCGTTTGAGGCGTATTTGATCATCTCGGCTGTGCGCAGGTCGGTAATCATGATGGGCGCCCGCAGGGGGAGATGCAATTGCGCCACCTTTTCGGCTGCCTCGCGATCGAGGGAACCCAGTACGGTGCGATGCGGATTCATAAAATCGCTAATGGCTGAACCCTCACGCAGGAATTCCGGGCAGGAGACGACCGAGAAGGGGATGGGTTTGGATTGGGATTTCTTGACGATGTCGGCTACCCAGTCGCCGGTTCCAACCGGGACCGTAGACTTGTTGATGATAATAAGCGGCGCTTCCATTGCCTCGGCGACAGAGCGCGCCGCGGCGGCCACATATTGCAAATCGGCTTCGCCGTTGACTCCCGAAGGCGTGCCAACGGCAATGAAGGCGAACTCTGTGCCTTTCAAGGCTTCCTTGTAGGAGGTGGTGAAAGAGAGCCGGCCAGCCTGCATATTGCGTTTCACCAGTTCCTCTAAGCCGGGTTCGTAAATGGGCATGATCCCCTTTTTGAGATTCTCAATGCGCTGTTCGTTGACATCCAGGGCAATGACACGATTTCCCAAATCGGCAAAGCATGTGCCGGTTACCAGACCGACATAGCCTACGCCAATAACACAGATCTGTTTCATAGTAACTTTTACCTCGACGAATGAAAGGTGTTTTCTTGTAACTGGCTTAATATACCATCAAAACTTACAATTGCTCCAGGTTGTCATCAACGTCGTCTATGGCTTTCTCAAAGTCAAAAAACAACCCTCCCGCAGGTGTTGGCGCAATGTCCAAACGGGAAGGCGTCTCCATCATCACCGGCATCGGTTGCCAGTTCCCTTCTAAACTGCGTGAGGGGCAGGATAAACAATTAGGCGATTAGGGAAGGAACAAGAATTTTGTTGACATTTTTGCGTAATTCGTTTCATTCGTGGCAAATTGCTTTCACCGACACGCTAGAGAGGCAACTGATGAC
>JAIOAQ010000042.1 GCA_019873735.1 Chloroflexota bacterium
AGTCTTAATGCCCTTGCGGGCATTTTTTGATTCTGACCCTTTCTTTTCTTGTCACTTATAACACAATAAAATTTCTTTTTCAACACCACCAAGCAAGAAAATATTCATAAACTTCACAGAAGGCGTGCCTTAAGACAAAAATGGTCAAGCCGATTCAATTCTTGCGCCCCCCTGCTCAAAAAGCCGGTTTTGGGGCCAGGCGGCAGTGGGGGGGTACGCAAATGCCTCAAACGATCATGGTCTGGGGCGGCGGTGTGACGTGTCCCTGCCCAATGCAGCGAATCTTTTCGCGGCAGGCGCCGCACAACAGGTAAATGCGCAACGAGTCTTCACTTTCTTTCATGATCTTACCGGTTTTCTTAACCAACTTCTCCAATTCTTCGCCGGTCAACCAGGCTTCAAAGACCGAATCCTGCACCCGCTCACCAATCGCCTCCATGGCTTTGGCCACCTTGGCCAGGCGCTTAGGATTGGCGATATCATAGGTGAGAAGGTAAAACAATCGCTCGGGCATGGTTGGATTGGGGGATTGATGGATTGGAGGATTGATGGATTGATGGATTGGGGGGATTGGAGGGTTGAAGAATCAGCGAAAGCCCATGCCGCTGAAATTCGGCTCGCCGCTTTGAATGCAGGCGGCTGCCTGGCGGGCTTGTTCGATGAGGCACTGACGTAACGGGAATTGCATGGCGCGCAGCGGATGGGTGAACTTCATCTCCATGCGGTTTTCATAGGCTTGCAAAAAGCGCCGCTGTCCCTGCGGCCCTAAAATGACCGGGCGTTCCGGCGGGCCAGGGTTGAAATCTTCGGGCGTCAACTGGCCACCGTTGAGACACCACAAGACGACGCCATCTATCACCGGGCGGAACTCTTCCATCAGGTCAAGTCCCAGCGCCGGGCGGTTGTAGGCTACCTCGTGCAGGAAACCCGCATACGGGTCCAGCCCGACCGTTTGGGCGGCGCTGGAACAGGCCTCGGCCAGCAGGGTGTAGCCAAAGGAGAGCAGCACGTTCACCGGGTCGCGCGGCGGGCGGCGGTTGCGGTCGTCGAACTTCCACTTTGGGTCAAACAGACGCCGCAAGCCCTTAAAATAGGCGGCCGTCGCCGCCCCCTCCACCCCCAAAAGCGAGGAAAGCGCCGTTTTGCGTTCCACTTCCTGCAGGGCATGGGTCAGGCTCGCAATGCTGGCGGCCACTTCTGCGTCGCCGCGCTCGCGGTTGTGTCGCTGCAAAAGGGCGCGCTGATGAGCCAGTTTGGCGCGCACAAAGCCCTTGGCCATTGCCAGCACAAACTCCGGCTCGCCCAGGCGGGCGTACTGTGCCCGGCGCAGCGGCACATGCGGAGTCACCTGCCCAACCAGACGCCCGCGAAATTCGCCCCGCTGACTCAGGAACACCACTTCGGTATTCTGCGCCAGAAAAGCATCAATCGCGGGCGTGGTCAGGCCGACGTTACCGAAAATCACCACCTGCTCCACCTGAGCCAGAGGCACACTCAAGAGGATTTCGGGATTGGAGGATTTTTGGGTTTCGGGATTTTGGGATTGTGGGATTTGCGCATCGGGCGAGAGGTCACGCTCCACCTGCACGCGGCGGTTGCGGATACGGATTTTGGTCTGCTGTTCGACAAGATATAAGGCTGGCATTTTCTCCCTCCTGCAGCGTTGTTAAGGTTCAGAGATTTAGGGATTGGGGGATTTGAGGATTTCAGGATTGGGGGATTTTGGGATTGAGGGATTGGGGATTTTCAATGCATCAATCCACCAATCCTGTAATCCTCCAATCCTCTAATCCTGCAATCCATCAATCCTCTAATCCTTCAATCCTCTAATCCTTCAATCCATCAATCCTGTAATCCTCCAATCCTCTAATCCTTCAATCCTCCACCCTCGCTTGCCCTAGCCCATAAGTCGTTCCGGCGCCGATACCGGCATAGAGGGCAAAAGCGGCCAGCGTGTGAATTTGCCCCAGCCAGAAGCGGTCGAAGTTCGTCGAGGTAAAAGTGATGCTGCCCACCGCGCCGATCCGCAGTCCGCCATCTTTGAGCGGCACCGGGCGGCTTTCCAGGTCAAAGCGGCTCACCGCCAGGCAGGTCTCGGCATAGCGGCGCAGTTCGGGCGCAAAGGCCAGCGGCGCAAAGGCGTTCCACTTTTCGAGCAGGCTGTTGAAGATGAATGAAGCAGTTGGTAGAGGATGAGTCAGCCCGCCGCTTTTGAAGACAACCGGACTGGTGAACTGAAACGACACCCGGCGCGGGATCTCCACCCCAGGCAGGAACCTGCTGCCCAGAGCGGCATACGAGTCAGACCCCGCCCAGGGCTGGCTGGCTGGGTCCGTAGCGGCGGTCAACACCTGGAAGGGAATCCGGTCCAGTTCCAGGGTCGAACCGGACACCGAGGCGGTAAATTGACCCAGGTGGGCCGCCAGGTCCTCGGTCAGTGCCGTCCAGCGCAGAGAATAAGTCTCGTCCTTTTTGGGCGCGCCGCTCTGGCGATCGAACTTTCCCATCAAAGTTGAAGCCGTGTAAGGGCGGGGGAGATTGGGAATTTGCGATTGGGAATTTGCGATTGGTGATTGGGGGTCGGCGTGCAGGGCTTCGGCCAGAGCCGGGTCGGCGCGGCGGATGACGTCGAGCAGCGCAGCCTGCGAGGCGCGTCCCCACCAGCGGGGGAACTCGGCGCGGTCGGAGGGGATTTCGAGAGGCTGCAACGTCAGCACCAGCGAGAGAAGGGATGGATTGGAGGATTGGAGGATTGGAGGATTGACGGATTGAGGGGTTGGGGGATTGCCGGATTGGGGGATTGGGGGATTATTTTCGGGCATTTTTCCTCGCAGTGGAACGTGAAACAACAAAAATGGCAGTCAATTCATCGGCTTCTTTGAGCAAGTCCTGCAAGCGGGCCGATTCTACAGACCAGAATCGCCGATTAACTCCAGCCAGAACAAACTCTCGTCCGATTCTTCGACCACAATGCTCATCTTGGCAACAAACTCTGCCTGCGACCTGGCCCGGCACGCGGCGCGGTAATTGGCCGCCACCGAAGTCGCCGAGCGTAGCAACTGCTTGCCCAGTACATCGGCGGTCATATTACGGGGCAGCGCCTGCACGAGTTTAATCACCCGCAGCGCAAAATTTTTCGTCCGCGCCTTCAACTCTTTTTCATCCATAACAGTCCTCCAAATCCTTCAATCTTTCAATCCTAAAATCCTCCGATCCCAAAATCCTAAAATCTCAACCTTCGCGCCTCATCGCGCACCGCCTGTAAATTAATTACCTCGGCCACTTCGAAGCGCGGGGGAATTGCCCCTTCCACCGGCTTGAGCCGCAAAATGGGCGGGAAATATCCCATGCGCCCGTGCAACTCCGCCAGGGTGATAGCGGCAATGTAGTTATACGAAGGCAGGTTGACGATGATGGGCGCAGTCTGCCACTCTTCGGGCGTAAAGGTGACCGCTTTGAGAATCTCACGCAGTTGGGGCAAAAACGGCTGGCTCTGGTCGAAGTGAATCGGCAGGGCGATGATTTGCTCCAGCGGGTTTTTGGTGAGGGCCTCAATTTGGGCCTGCTGTTCGGGGGTGATGGGGTGGGAGAAGTTGAGGAGGATCATGGGGATTTCCGGGTTTTGGGATTGGTGGATTGAAGGATTTTGGGATTGGTAGATTGGGGGATTGATGGATTTTAGGCAGAAACGGCAGATGCGCCCAATGTCTTGTCGAGCGCAGCAGACAGGCGCGACTGACTCTCATATGTCAAGCGCCACTTGCCCGGCGACTGCTCGCGGATGGAGACAGGAACAACTTCGATTTGATAGGCTTGCGCCAGGGCGTGTAATTGTGGGCCGGGCGCGGTTGGCACAACCCAAATGCGGCCCGTGTATGTTCCCAAATACTCGCGCCCGGTGATGGTGGTCAACTGGTCAATGCCGAAACGCTTGTTCTTGCCGCTTTTGGCTTCGATGACCGCCGCCTGATTGCCGCGCCGCACCAGAAAGTCAATCTCGAAGGCCGGGAATTTGAGATTGGAAAGACATTCATCCATTTGCGTTTCCAAAAAGCGGCCAATCGCCACCTCCTGCGCGTTACTGGCTGGTAGATGTGATTCGGGTTGAAGTCCGTGCGCGCCCAGGTAATCCTCCAGCGTGATACAGCCGGGCAGAGTCTCATCGGCTTGCTCTGTTGCAGACGGGCCAAAGTGAAACCGATACAGTTTCGACTGCTTCTTTTCGCTTTCCAGGTACACAATCTGCGCCCCGCGCGAGCGCGCCACCTCGTAACCCGCCCAGGACATTGGCTTGGTGCCGCCGGTCAGGTTGAAGGTTATGCCGGGGCGGTAAGCGTTCTCAAACACCGCGCGCAGCGAGTCGAGATGATAGGCGTCCGCGAGCGGGAGCAGTTCGGCATGGGGCAGCAGGGCGCGCAGGTTTTCAGCCACGCGCCTCGTTTTGGCGCTGTGCGCCAGGATGTGCCGCGCAGGTTTCAGCGCACGGTCGGCTAGAAGGATGGGGATGGGCTGTTCGCCAATGAGGGAGAGGAGCATGGGGATTTGAGGATTTTTGGACTTGGAGGATTGGATGATTAGTGGATTGGTGGATTGTCGGATTGGATGATTGTTCCGCGCTCGATTTGTGGAAATTGCGGAGATTCCACCTTGACGCCTAACGCGTTCAATCCCAATTCAAGCAGGCGCAAAATTTGAGCGTGCATTTCCTGGTAAACGTTTTGGTCACATGGTTGAGCGCCATGCGCCAAAATGGACGCATTGCGTTTTTCAAGCGTTGATAGCATTTTCTTGCGCTCTGGGGCAAATGCTTTACCGAGCGGGTCCTCTAATTCAGCCAGCAAGTCATAGTCTTCTTGTAAACCAAGTTTGACTTTTCCTTCCCGATTGGCATATTTTGAACGTAAAGATTCAGGCAAAAGGTCGGATTTCAGGTCGCTGGCATTCAAAGAAGGCTCGCGTTGCGCCAGCCGAATCTGTGCCAGCATTTCGAGCGCGCGATAGAGACGAGCAACTGCATCATCAAACCGTCCACGCGCGGCGCGACGCTCCGCATTCCGAACCAAATCAAAAACCGGCTCATAACCCGTGCCTTTGGCTTGCCCCACAAGCGTTTTCAAAAATTTCCATTGCGGCACAATTTCCGATTGGTACGGCGCAAGGATTTGAGCGGCGCGAGCATGGTCGAATCTATCCCAGGCGTCGAACCCGCGCGAGAGTGTGACAAAGCGTTGAATCTCACGCTGCAACTCCACGCTGAGCGGCGCGGCGCGCATCAGGCTTTCAACCAGTTGCCCGGCAGAAGCATAAGCAAATTGATTAAACAGGGTTTCGGCTTGTTCCAATTGCTGTCGAGCGCGCACTTCCCAGGTATTGACCAGGCTCGCCATTTCCGTGCCATCGCGCACCTTCAACAGGTCAGTTCGGTTGCCGCGCACTACCGAAAGTTCCCACCCCATTTCAAGCGCCACGACAATCAACGCGGCTGTCATGGTCTTGGTGCCGCCCGTATAATCTGCCAACTTCCGCCAATCAGTGCGCCCGGCGCTATGCTCGCCCAAACCATTACGGATTTTTTGGTAGCACAGGTGCAGGGTATCGGGCTCTTCTAACTCAATAAAAGCGCATTTTTCGGCAGGTAAACCGGTTTGCTCTAAAATATTGGGTAGAGGCGTTTTATCTTCGGCAGAACAAGGCTTATCCCTCCCATCAACCATTGCGCGGCTGCCGCGTGCGCCTGTCGAAACGATAAAAACGACAAAATCAGGGTTGTAATCGCGTATTGCCGTTACAACCGGCGCGCACGAGCCGCCAACAGTGATCGCAAGCAAAGTTTGCATGTCAGCCTCCAATCCATCAATCCGAAAATTCCACCAGCGCCCAGCCAAGCGGCAGCGCGGGGATTTCATCCGTAATTTCGCCTTGCGGGTTGCGCCGATACGCCATGGCAATGCGGCGGCTGATGGGAAAATCCTGCACGTTATGAATTTTGCGACCGCGCGCCACATCGTAGCCGTTTTGATTTCTGGGCTTCAAGATGGAACGCATGAAACCTTCGTCCCGCTTCAGGCGCGAGCCAAAGGTCTTTTGCTCCCAGCCCCCGCCCCAGCCGAGTTGCAGGAAAAAGGCGTTTTGGGCAAGGGGATAATCCAGCATCCCCTGATACTGCGCCGCTACGTTTTTGCCGTTGGTCAGCCCTTTTGCCCAGTTCAGTTCGCGCTGAATAACATGCCGTCCATACTGGCGGGCGACTTCGGCAAAGTTGAGCAACGCATCGCTGTTAGGCAGGTACAGTTCGCGCGTCTTTGCCCACTGCGAAAAGAGAACCGTATCCAGTTTGAGTTCGGTTTCGATGACCATCTCGCGGCGAATGGCTTCCACCTCCACCGGCGAGCCGGGTTTGCCGCGTTGGGTCAGCACGCGCACGTTGGCGAGCATCAGCGCGGCAGTATCCAAGGGGGCGCTGTCGGCAACATGCAGGGCGCGCAGCAGGTCGTTGTTGGGATTTTTACCGAACAAATCGCGCTCGTAGCCCGATGCGGCAAATTTGGGGCTTCCGCCCAGTTTGCCCACTTCCGGGCGCAGTCCTCTCTTTTCCCACAAATACCAGCCAAGCGCCGTGCGCAGCGCGCCCTTGACGGTCGTGCCGGGCAGGTAGGGATGGTCGAAGGCATCCTTGATTTGCTCGCGCAGCACAGCCCCTTCTGCCGATGATTTCGGCGTGCCTTTCAAGATGTAGCGAAAGTAAGGGCTGGTCTCTGTGAAGTCTTGCGGTTTGAGCAATTGCGCCGGTTTGACGCGCGCCAGCATCTCCGCCACACGCGGGTCTTCCACATCCTGCGCTTCGAGCAGGGCGTTTTCGTTGATGCGCCAGGTGCGCCCGCCGTGAACGGCGTAGTCATAATCTTTGAGCATCTCGCGCCCGTTGCCAATGTGCAGGGGCGTCAGGACGGTGATTTTCAGGCGGTAGGGTTTGAAATCGGGCATAGTCGCAGCCTCCTGTCATTGCGAGGGCCGTCGGTCGAGTAGGACAAAGTCCGTATCGAGACCCAGCCCGAAGCAATCTCCCTCCAAAGCAGGGGACTGCTTCGCCGCTGGCGCGGCTCGCAGTGACATCATTGTTTTCGTTTCCAATCCAGCGCAACGGCAAAGCCGGGGCGGTAAACGCGATGTTGAATCGTCTCGCCGCTTTTGGCGTCGTATTCCGGGCGCACATCGGCGGCGTCCCCTTGCGGGCTGCCTGCAATCAGGCTGCCTTCCGCCACCAGCCACAAGCGTTTGCGGCGCTGCGCGGCGGCGTTTTCGGGCGTGTTCAGCCAGCCTTCCACCACTTCCAGTTTGTACGCCGAATCTTTCAGCAGGGCGGTTTCATCCTTTTTCGGATGCCATCGGCTGAGCAAATAGGCGCAAGTCTGCGGGTCGGTAAATGAAAGCGCGCCGCGCTGCTCGCAGGTGAAATGCCCATAGCCTGCCGTGCGCTCGCCGCCCAAGCCAGAATCGCCCAGCGCGGTGAGCAGGTAGGACAAATCTCCGATTTGTCCCACAGCGCCAAACCACAAGCCGCAGCCCGCGTTGAACAGAACACGCTCCGATTGAAACAGGTTGGACGCCGAACTCGCCCGGTCCACCGTCACGCGCGGGGCAGTTTGAGATTTGAACACGCTTTTGCGGCGCAGCGTCCACCACTTGTCTTTGGATAATTGCCAGTCTTCGGGCAGGCTGCTCACTTCATCGGGCAGCAGCCAGAACGCGCCGCCTTGCAGGGGGATTCCATTTTTGGGGTCTTCGTCTTCATCTTCAGGGAAGAGAAAATCATCCAGATACTCGCCCTGCGCGGCTTTGCGCAAAAGCCCTTCGGAGAGAAAGCGAATCTTCTTCAAGCGTTTGCCAGCGCTTTCGGCTTTGAGCGTCTCTTCGCGGAACAGTTCGCGCAAATCCACCGGCTTGGGGTAAAAACGCACCCCGCCCGCAAACGGAAACGCGGACGTGACCCTGAAAGCAGGCTCGCCATCTTTGGGCAAAATTGTTTTCACATCCCGCCCCAGGCGCGCCCAGGTATCGAGCAGGGCGGCAAACAGCGTATCGGATGGCACGGTCTCGCGCGATTCTTCCACGCTTTCCACCCCGCCCGCGCCAATGTGCAGCCCGCGCGGAAAGGTGAGATGATAAATCGTCAGTTGGGGCATGTTTGCTCCTTGTGTAGGACAGGTCTCCGACCTGTCCAAATTTGGCAAACCGTAAATGCTCAGGAACTTGGCTTTATGCTTGCTTCAGCGGACTAAAGTCCTGCCTCAGCGCGCGGAAGCCCTTCGGGCTAGTCCGCTTCAGCGGACTTTTACGCCCTGAGCAGGGGGTTTATCCCCGCGAAACCACGATGGATGAGCAATTACGGCAAATCGGAAGATTTGCGTTACAGAGCAATCTTCTGCTTCAAATTCGCAAAACCTTTAGCAAACTCTGTCAATGACGCAAACGGCTGCTCATGCAAGGCTGTCGCCGCTTCTGCGGGATTGTTGCGGAACGAAACGCGGATGTTGGTAAACGCCACCTTGCCGCTGCCGCGCGACCCCAGCCCGCCAATGTAGTCATCTTCCACCAGTTGCATGGCTTCGAGCAGCACATCCAGACGCTTCAGGTCTTCCTGGGCTTGATGGACATCGCCGTTTTCATGATGAATTTCGTACAGGCTGAAGACCATTTCGGCGCTATCGAAAATCGCCCCGGCTGGCACGCGCTCCATCTGGCGCGGATTGGCGGCGCTGGTCACGCGGTCAATTGAGACTTCGGTCTTGACTTCGGTGTAGGGCAGGTCGGTTTGGGCGTTTTCCAGTTTTTTGGCGCTCTCTTCGCTCAAAAAGGCATCGCGTACCACCAGGCGAGTGGGGGTGGCGAATTTCAACTCCCCAGGAACACCAAAGACCTGACACACAGGGCAATCTTCATATTCGCCTTTTTCTTCGCAAGTGTGAATGAATCCTTGCCCAATACGCTTGTTTTGTCTCAAGCCTTTGTACTTCTCCAGCAAACTGCGCATCTTGCCTTTGAGCGATGAGCCGGGGATGTAGGGGCGGTTGGTCAGTTTATCGCGGATGACGGTTTTATCCACCCCGCCGATTTCCACCCCGGCATCCGAGCCGCCAATGTGCAAGCCGGTTTTTGCCAGGATGTCGAAGGTGATAAACACGCGCCCTTTGAGTTCGATTTTTCGTTCAGACATGGGTAACCTCCATGGAATTGTTGGATTTTCGGATTTTGGATTTTGGATTTTGGATTTGCGGTTGGCGATTAGTTGCCGCCGTGAAATTTGTGATAGGCAAGGATGGCTTCAAAAAACTCGACAAAGTTTTTGAAGTACGCTTTTTGCGTGGGTTCATCCTTTGCTTTCAGCACTTCATCCAGCGCCGGGTTGAGAACGTCCGCAAGCATTTTCACGCCCTGACCGGACGCGCGGCGGACGCGATAAGCAATTTTCGGTTTCAGCAAATGCAAGCGCCGCCAGGCTTTTTTATGCTCAATGCTCATCTGCCCCTGAATCTGGCGCACTTCGCCAAACAGGGCGCGGATTTGGGCAGTTGTGAGCGGACGCGCCAGTTCGTTGCCGAGCGGGTCGGCATACTTCACAATCAAATCCGCCCGCTCGGGGTTGGCGATGATTTGCTGAATGTCTTGCGCAGGAATATTAGCCATTTGAACCTCCTTGGGTTTGTAAAATGGTGGAAAGAGAATTTCCGGTCAAGTCGTTGTAAAAACTTTGAATTTGGGCGCGATATGCTTCTTGCCAGCGGCGCATATAGCGCAAAACAGCAGACACAAAGCCGCCTTCAATGTCGCTTTGTACTTGCTTGGCGGCAGAATACACTTGCGCGGATGGGATGGTGAAGAAAATGTGTTCCCATTCATTATCATCATCGAGAACGCCCATCTCCAACACCCAGCGCAAGCCTTTTTCGGTGAACAATCGCCGTGCGCGGTCACGCAATACATGAGCCGGGCAAGCGCTCATTGAGGTTGCTGCCAGTCGGTAGGTGTGGCATTTCAATTGTTTGATATTTTGCCTTCCCCTATCTGCTTCGCGCTCCCAGAATGGCTTGTATACCCGTTCCATCAAGCGGGGCAAGGTGTCCACAAATTCTTCCTTGCGCTCGTCATCTTCTTTCTTTGTTTCTTCCGTAACTGGATTCTCCACTTCTAGCGAAGCATCGGCTGGTAGCGTAGAGAGAATGACTTTAGGCTTGCTTTCAGCGGACTTTTGATTTTTGCTGTCGTGGTTGTCGTTTGATTCGTTTTGACCTGATACATTTTCAGGTGGCAATTGGGCATCTGTGACCTTGCGTTGAATACCAACCGTTGCAAGAGCAGCGTTGAGATAAACCGGCACGCTCAACAATTTGCGGGCATCTTCCCAGGCTTTGTAGCATTCGATGAAAGCATCAATCTCCTCGTCGTTCTGGTCGGTGCGATATGCCCTCAAAAAATCTTCAACTTGCATTTCGTCCAGCGGCGCAATCTCAACCAATTTCACTTGCTCGTTTTGCAGCGGAAGCCCTGGGCGGGTGGTCAAAATCACGCGCAGGCGCGGGTAGGTTTGCATGAACTCGGTGAGCGTTCTTAAAAATTCCCGGCGGCGCTCATGCGCCCCAATTTCATCCAGCCCATCCAGCATTATCAGCCAGCGCGGGCGGGGATTGTCGAACAATTTTTCAGAATGACTTGGTGTTCGCCCGTTGTGATTATCCTGCCAAAGCGGAGCCAGCAAATTGCATAGAGTTCTGGTAAAGCGCACGCTGTCTGTCCTTGCCTGGGGTGTCAGGTCTCGCAATCGGTAGTAAACCGGAATAAACCCATTCGGCGGAACAAATTGCTCCAGTCGTTGCGCATCGCGCATCTCTTGTTCGCCGTTTTGCGCCAACGAATCTGCCAACCGCTGCAAAAACAGGCTTTTACCGCAGCCCGCCGCGCCTTGCAAGATGAGCCAATGCTCATCGTTTTGCGCCAGAAAGTCATCCACGACTTTTGAGATGGGAATGCCTTTATCATTCCGCAATTCTTGATACGCCGATTCTTCCGGCGCGTCTGCGGTAAGTTTTAGCATCTCACGCTGGACTTGCTCAAAGTACCGCTGCCAGATGGAAGGCAAAACGTAAGGCGCTTCGGCATAGCAATAGCGCAATTTATCATCTTCAGGCGCTAATTCTTCAACCGCAACGTCACGTTTGCTTTCACCAAACCGCAGCCAACTCTGACCTTGCCGCAGGTAAGTTTCGCGCCCGCTGCGAAATTCCTGCGACACCCGAAAAGGTTCGCCAGTCAAGGGGCGAATCAGAACATAGCCAACAATTTTTTCGCGGTATTTGGTAAATTGAATACCCGGCGAAAGCAAGGGTGTGATATACCGACGAATGATGTCCGCCATTTCGTGCCGTATGGTCTCTTTTGCCTGTTCCTCAGTTTTTCCGTGCCGAATTTGCCGCTCGAACATCTCACCAATTCCGCAAATATCGTCAAACGTCCCATCAGCCTTGTCTTGAACGCCCAATATCAAGTATGCGGGTTCTCCCAACATACGTGCCGTGTTTGCCAAGGCAATTACGTCTTTGACAAATTCGGCTTTTTCTGAGTCTTTCCAGTATTCCACAAACGCTTTTCGGTCTCGCAAAAGCGTTTCTTCGTACTGGTCAGGTTGAGTGAACAAGTCGAAATTGAAGTCGGGCATACTCCATCTCGCTATCTATCTTCCAACTCTGCCCATCGCGCCGCAACGCCGACCCAATCCAGGCGGGCGTAATCGGGCTGTTTTGCTTCGCCGGGCAAAACGTGAAAATCATTTATCAAACGTTGTTCGTTTGTTTCCTTGTTTTCGGGAGTCTCTTTCCCAAACGTCCTCCTCAACAAATACACAATCCGCCAGTTCCAGGGACCATACAGGGTTTGCGGCTTGCCATCGGCTTTACGGTTTTTGCCCTTTTCGCGGCGGTCTTTCTCTGTTTTAGCATACAGCGCATAATTCATCAGCAATTTGCGGATGACGGCGGTGCGTTTGCTGGCTTCCAGTTTTTCCAGCCGCTTTTTCAAGTCGCGGGCGTTTTTGAACTCGCTCCACGGCAGGGGCTGACCCAAAAAGGCGAAGACGTTTTTCTTGCGCTTATTGCCCTGCTCATCCCACCACGTCAGCCCTTTGGCGGCTTTTTCGGCTTCTTCGGCATCTTTGGCGGCTTTGGCAAGCGGATATTTCTCGGTCACCAGCGCCATGCCGCCGCTGATGTGAATGCCGGGGTGCCCGCCGGTGTAGGCTTTCAGGGCTTCGTTCACCTCCCAGGCAAATTCCACCACCTCGTCCCACGAGCCGACGAAGAACAGGTCATCGCCGCCGGAGTAAATGGCGTATAAGCGGTCGCCGTTTTGCTTGTTGCGCCTTTCCGCCAACTGCCCCACCCAGCCCTCAAAGAACAGGCTGATGTGGAAACTGAGCGAAGCAATGCGCGAGAGCGTGGCATCCTCTCCCAGCCCCTCGGCGAAGAGTTTGCCCAGGTTGTCCACATCGGCGCGAAAGACGCCCAGGCGGGTGATGCCTTGCGAGTCCTTTGCTAACTTCTCGAATGGTTTAATATCGCCAGCCTTGAATTGCTCTCCATCATCCGAAGTATATGGCTCGGATAATTTCGGCGTGACGTTCACCAAAAGACGGCGCACCAGCGCTTTGCCGCCAGCCTTTGCCTGCGCCTGCTCAAACGCATCATCACTAAGCGCCCAAACGCGGCTGAAAGCCTGAACCTTCTCCCATGTCTCGCCGACCTCAACGCTAAAGCCCAACTCTCGCAGCACATCTTCATACGTTCCAGAAACTTCATCACCGGTCAGGGGCTGCGTTTCCGCCGGGGCAGATAAATTCCAACCGATGAATTGCGCTTTGCGCAGTTCTTCGCCCAATTTTTCGTAAGATAAGCACGCCGGGCATTTACGCACGCCTTCATCATCGCTGCCTTTTTTGATTTTCTTTGTGCGCGGATGTTCGCGCCCGCATACCTGGCACTGTTCATCCTCATTGCCGCCATGTCCCTGCGGTTCAAACAAGACCTGCAGCTCGCCTGGCTCCAACTCGGCAAAACGCTGGTTTTTGACCACCGCCACCTGGCGCGCCAACTCGCCCCATTTTTCGCTCAGAGGATGTCGCTTCGCTGTATCATCAGCATTTTTATCCTTTGGGCGCATAAAGTCTTTGGCTGCCAGCGGAATCCCCTCCAGCGCGATGTACAAATCGCCCTGATGATGCTTGTAGAGAATCCGGCTCAACTTCTGGCGGATTTCCGGCAGCCGCGCTTTATCCGCAGCCCGCGCCAGCAGGTAAAAATTGCCGCCGCCGCCGTAAATCAGGTTGGCGTAGGGCAGCCCCAAGTCGCGCAGCACAAACCGCGCTGCCGCTTCGGTCAGCAATTGCAGGTAAAACGAACGTCCGCGCAGGGCGGAAGTCGCGCCTTTGTTGGTGATGGTATAAATAAAATCCTGCACGCCCGAAATATCGCCGCCCACCAGCAGGGCAACCGGGGTCTCATCCGTTTCGGCATTTTGGGCAATTCGGCGCAGATCATCTTCGGGGAAGTCGGCCAGGCAAGCCGCCAGCGCCGCCGTCATGCGGCTGTGGTCGTAGAGTGAGACATCCGGACGGGCGCGGTAGTATGCCGAAGGCATACACCAGCCGTAACGCTGGAGCAGGGCAAGCATAGATTCCAGGTAGAGTTCCAGGTCAGTGACGGACTTAAGCGCTTCGGCTTCCTTCTTGAAATCCATCCACAAGTCTTCGTAAATTCCCCACGCCTGGTCATCGGGAATTTTATCGCCGGGGAAAACAACATCCTCCTGCAAAGCCAGTTTTTTCAGCGGAAAGAAGCGCCATTGGTTTTTATCATCTTTCCAGCAGACATCATCGGCTTTGACGACGCAAAACATCGAAAGCAACTGACGCGGCTGAGCGGCGCGGTCATCTTCGCCCTGCGGCGGGTCGGCGCGTTCGCCTGCGGAAAGCACGTCGGCGGTTTTGACAACCCAATCCAGATGACTTTGGGGAACGTGGTGGTTGGCGGCAGGCAGGCGCACATCATCGCCAAACGGCAGAATCTCATTCAGGAAATCTGCCGTCAGCATGGCGTGATACCGTCCATACATTTGCGCGGCGTCTTTGCCTTCCAAACTGCCATGCTCCGCTCCCCTCTGCGCGAACTTGCCCACATCGTGCAGCAACCCCGCCAGCGCGGCTTGAAAAACACGAGATTTCCTTTCGTCTTCTTCCATAAGCATCCTCCTCAACATCGAAACGACCAACGACTGACAACTGATAACTGACGACTGATGACTGATACCATTCCCCGGTTTCCCCCTTGGCATCCCCCTCTACCGGGGCAATCGTAGTTTAGACCAATAGAGCGCAAGTGTCATCCGTTTTTTCCCTGAATCCCTCCCGACCAATGATAAAACGGCGCCAGCAGACGCACCAACTGCGCCTGGTTCACGTCCTCCACCAGCCAGTGATCGGCGGCCTTGCGATAGACGCTGCGCAGGTGACTTTCCACCGTGCGCGGCGAGAGGGAGAGACGGGCGGCAATTTCGGCCTGATTCAACCCGTCACGCGCCAGCAAATCCAGCACCTCACGTTCGGCAGCGCTGACCTTAGTGAGCAGAAAAATGCGCGCCGCGTCCCACTGCTCGCGCAGGCGCAAGTCGGCCAGGCGTTTCGCCGCCCGGAAGGGGTCATCCACCTCGCGTAGGGCGTCGAAGACCGGCGAAAGCCGCCCCCAGGGGATGACCGGAATCGGGATGAGCCGCGCCCACTCCCCGGGTCCGGCATGAAGCGCAGCGGATGCCTCCAGGGCTGGGTGTGAGGCCAGATGCCAGAGATGGTCTTCGTCATCAAACAGCATTTGGGCTACTGCCATCCCGAAAACCGTCAGCGTGCGCCGTCCGCCTGAAATCAGCAGGTGGACCTGCTCGCCGCGCAGTTTGGCGGCGCGCACCTCGGCATACATCTGACGAAAGGCGCATTCCACCTCCTCCGGCGAGGTCACGTCGCGCAGCGCCCCCTCGTCGCTGCACAACTCGGCAAAGCGATACGGGGGCGCAGAAGCATTTTGCTCAAATTCGGCTTTCAGGGCAAGCAGGGCTCGCTGTGTCTCTGGGCGGTCACGCCAGGTGTGAAACACCACCACTTCTTTCGGCCGGACATTTTCTTGCGCAAGACAGTCGAGCGCCAGGGTGATGAGTTGGGCTTTGCTCCCCAAAGTTGCCATCAAAACAGACATGTTCATGGATCAATTATACATGAGGTCCCCAATGCCCTTTTAGCCTCCGGCGATCTTTACCCGATATCCCAGGCCGCGCAGGATTTCCGCAATTTTCTGACGGTGCTCGCCTTGAATTTCAATCTCGCCGTTTTTGATCGAGCCGCCGCTGCCACAAGCCTGTTTCAGTCGTTTGGCCAGGGCGCTCATATCCGATTCTGATAGTTCCAGCCCCTTTACCAGGGTGACCACCTTGCCGCCCCGGCCGTGGGTCTCGCGGTGCAGATAGACGCTTTGCTCGTCGGGCGGTTTTGAGACGGATTGGGGCCCGGACGATTTTTTACGCAGGTCACCCTCTTCAGACGACCAGACAAGACGCGAATGTGACGACATTTTTCCTTTTTTGTAATTGCCCATCTTTACCCTCCCGCAGGTTAGAACGGGGCCGGCAAGCAATGCCAGCAATCATGCGTCTTCGGACCTGGACATTGCGCCAAAACCTGCGGCAGGGTAGGCAGTTACTTTTTTGCGAATACTTGCCCGGCAAATTCTTTACCCAAAGGCCTCACCCTTTGGGCAAGACAGCCTGAATCCTCTCGATATCGGCTTTGGCCAACGGTTTGTCTTTTGCCTGCTTGCGGAGGAACTCTTTCAGTCTTTTCAGCGGCAGGGCCGGGATAGGGGCGTCGTTGACCTGTACATCGGCTTGCTCATCGGTAAAAACAGCCAGGGCCTGAACTGGCGGCAGTTCTTGATCCGGCAAAAGTTTGGCCAGATAGCGGCGCAGCCGTTCGGCTTCGGCTTTGGCTTCCAGGTCGGGCCGCCCCAGGTTTTCCTGCCCAAAAATGCGCATGTAGTTGTAGCCCAGCCCGCTGGCCTTTTGCTTCCAGCGGCCGTTTTCGTAGGTAATCTGGCCGCGCTGATAGAAGGCGGTCAGCGCCCAAATGCCTGCCGGCCCAATCAGCACATGCGGGACGGGAGTCATGTAGTGATAGAGCGTGTACTCGTAGGTTAAGCCTTTGAGGGCCGAGGTAATGCGTTCATCCAGGCGCGGTTTGCGCCCCCAGCGGTTGCCGTAATACATGGAAACCTGCGCCAGGATAAAGCCAAGCAACATCACGCCGATCAAAACATAGTTGGTCTTTTCTGAGATAGAACCAGGGTCAACAAAGAATTGAATGGCGTAATAGATGGCAATGCCGATCACTACCAGCCCGCCTAGCGCGGTATATTGCCCGATTTTGACATTGCGCTTGATCAACTTTTCGTTTGTAACCAGTTTCATGCCTGTTCCTTGTGAGCAAGATTTTCCTGAATTGCCGTGCTGATCGCCTGCAGGACGTTGGAACGCACCGCCTCGGCTGCCACGCGCACGGCGTTCTGGATAGCGTAAGCATCAGAGCGGCCGTGTCCAATGAAAACCAGGCCGTTGATTCCCAGCAGCGGGGCGGCGCCCTCTTCTGCCGGGTCCATCAGTTTTTTGACCCGCCCCATGGCCGGCTTGATCAGCAAACCGCCCAGCATGGCCAGCGGCCCGCCGGACTTGATGGCCTCTTTGATTTTATCGGTCAACAGTTTTGCAACCGCCTCGGCCGTCTTGAGCATCACGTTGCCGGTAAAGCCATCGGTTACGGCCACATCCACCACGCCGCCGATGACTTCTTTCCCTTCCACGTTCCCGTAAAAATTCAGGCCTGAGGCCTTGAGCAGCGGCGTGGCTTCTTTGACGAGGTGATTGCCTTTGCCCTCTTCCTCGCCGTTAGAGACCAGCCCCACCTTTGGATTTTTTACACCGCGCACCTTTTCGGCATACAAACTGCCCATAATGGCGAACTGCAGCAGGTTCTCTGGCCGGACCTCGGGGTTGGCGCCGATATCCAGCACGACACACGACCCGGTGGCCGTCGGGAAGATGGGAGCCAGGGCGGGCAGGTCTACGCCGGGCAGGGTGCCAAGCCGGAAGTAGGCCGTGACCATCGCCGCGCCGGTGTTCCCGGCAGTGACGAAGGCATCGGCCTCGCCGTTTTTGACCAGGTCCATGCCGACGGCCATCGAATTTTTAGCGTTGGGGCGGCGGGCTTTAAGCGCCAGCGCCATGCCTTTGTCTTCCATGGTGAGCATTTCAGGGGCATGCACAACCCGGACGGGCAGGCCGTCCACTTTAACGGAATCCAGCACGGGCTTGATTTTTGACTCGTCTCCTACCAGGATGATTTCCACGCCATAAAGCCGCGCCGCATCCACCGCGCCGATCACATCTGGGACGGGATAATTGTCGCTGCCCATGGCGTCAACCACGATTCGTATCATTCTGCCTCCTGTGTTGAAATCTAAAATGTGCCCGTCTAGCGGGCGACTTTTTGCAGGAAAACCTTAACCACCTGCGGGTCAAAAAGCCTCCTGCTTTCGGTTTCGAGAAAGTGTTCAATTTCGCGTGCCGGCCAGGCCTCGCGGTAGGGGCGCGGCGCGCGCAGGGCATCCCACACGTCCACCACGGCGAAGATGCGGGCGGCAAGCGGGATGGCCTCTTCTTTCAGACCCTCAGGATAACCAGAACCGTTCCAGCGTTCGTGATGGTAATAGGGGATATCCATGGCCGGGCGCAGGTATTCAATGGACGCCAGCATGGACCTGGCCAGTACCGGATGCTGGCGCATGATTTTCCATTCGCTTTCGGTCAGCGGGGCCGGCTTGTTCAAGATGCTGTCGGGAATGGCCATCTTGCCGATGTCGTGCAGCAGGGCCCCGCGCCGGATGTGGATGAGTTCGTCTTCGGTGAAGCCCATCAGCCGTGCCAGTTCTACGGTCATTTCGGCTACCCGTTGGGTATGGCCTTCCGTTTCCCGATCGCGCATATCCAGGGCGCGCGACCAGCCTTCAATAGTGGCATCATAGGCCAGGCGCAGTTGCAGGTTAGATTTTTCCAGTTCGTCGAACAGTTCGGCATTTTCAATCGCTATGGCGGCCTGTCCGGCCAGCGCATCCAGCGTTTCCAGCCAGTCTTTTTGCGGCTGGAAGGGCCGCTTGTGAAAGACCTCCAGCACGCCCTTGAGGTGACCGCGCTCCACCAACGGGACAGCATGGTAGGCCTGAAACGCCTGGGTGCGGATGATGTCCATCCGATTGCCGTCCTTCAGCCCTGTGGTGGTGTTGGGAATGCTGACCGGCCGCCGTTCAAGCGCCACAATGCCGGCGTAGCCCTGTCCCAGCCGCAGGCGGGTGTTTTCGATGGCAGGCGAGGGAAAGCCCTTGCCTGCCAGAAACTCCAGCGTTTGCAGCAACGGGTTGACCTTGAGGATGACCACGGCGTCGGCGTCTAACAGCAAACGCGCCTGAGTCAACAGCACGCTCAAAGAAAGGCTCAATTCGGTGCTGGAGGTGATGGCAATGTCAATCGTGCGTAAGGCGTTCAGCCGCTGTAAACTGCGTTCGGTTTGTTCGTACAAACTGGCGCGGTGGATGGCGTTGCCGGCCATTTCGGCAATGGTGGTGAGCAGATGGACTTCGTCGGCTGTAATCTGCCGCATGGACGGGAAGGCAATCAGCATGACGCCCACCACCTGGTCAGCCGTCCGGATGGGAATCCAGATGCCCCTCCAGCCGGGAAGAAAACTCTTGGCCGCGCCATCTTCGGCCAGTGGGTCCTCAACCAGATTTTCAGAAATGCGCGTTTCGCCCGAGATGAAGACAAAGCCGGCTACGCAGCGTCCATAATCAATCGGTTGGGCCAGTTCTGCCAGCCAGCCGCGCCCGCAGGCCGGTTCTAACTGGGCGGTTTCGGGTCGGTAGAGCCAGATAATAGCGGTTTCGGCTTTCAGGTGGTCAAGGACTTCATTCACCAGCCCGTTCAGAATCTGCTCTTTGCGGGTAGCCGAACGCAGGGCGGTGCTGACGCGGTTGACCACTTCCAGTTCGGCCACGCGCCGGCGCAATTCCTGTTCCACGCGTTTTCGCTGGACGATATTTTCCCATTCTCGCAATGCCCGCTCGGCAGTGTGCGGCATATCGGCCAGCGAGGTCTCGCTTTTGACAATATAGTCCAGGGCACCTGCCTTGAGTGCCTCTACCGCCACGCGTTCGTTCCCGTGACTGGTCATCAGGATGACCGGCGCATTGCTCAGGTTGCCGTTTTTGCCGATCAGGTCGGTACCTTGCCCGTCGGGCAGCAGCCAGTCGGCGATGATCAGAGCCGGGGGGCAAGCCTCAATCTGTTGCCTGGCTTCTGTCACGCTGGGGACAATGGTCAAACGAAAAGCATTTCCTCTTCTGGCAAAGGCGCGTTGAATTAATTCTGCGTGCGCCGGGTCATCTTCGACAAGCAGCACTTCTAAAACAGAGACGTCTTTTGAGTCAGAATCGGACATATCACCTGTCACATTTCTGGCGTCGTATTCCATTCAATCCAGTAGTATCCCAGATCGTTCATCAACTGACGAAACTTCTGGTGGTCAATTGGCTTTACAATGTAACTGTTGGCATAGTGGGTGTAAGCGCGGGCAACATCATACTCGGCCTCTGAAGTGGTCAGAATGACAACCGGGATAGCGCGCAGAGATTCGGTTTCCTTAACTCTTCTGAGCACCTCAATCCCATCTACTTTGGGAAGCCGCAAGTCGAGCAGCACCAGTTGCGGACGCGGGGCTTTCTCAGGGGCCGAAAACTCGTTTTCTCGAAAGAGGTAATCCAGTGCGGCCTGACCATCGCAGACGTGAATGACGCGGTTGGGGATAGCGTGTTCGGCCAAGCGGCGGATGACCAGTTCGGCATGGTCTAAATTATCTTCCACCAGCAAAATTGTAATTGGCTCACTGCCCATCTTTGCCTCCGGCGGATTGTGGCTCGGGCAAGGTGAAGTAAAACGTTGCGCCGCGGCCGACATCTGATTGCACCCAAATTTTACCATTATGGACGTCAATGATGCGTTTTACCAGCGCCAGGCCTACGCCCGTCCCCTCCGAATTACGGTCGAGTTTGTCGAACAGGCCAAAGATTTTCTCGTGATACTGGGGCGCGATGCCTATACCATTGTCGCTCACAAAAAAGGCGCGTTCTCCATTAGGGAGGATTTGTGAGCCGATTTTGATGCAGGGTCGTTTCTGCGGACCCATGAATTTGATGGCATTATCGAGCAGGTTTTGAAGCACCTCTAATAGCCGCAGGCGGTCCCCGTACACATCTGGCAGGTCCGGTTCAACCTGGACCTCAACCTGCGCGGCGGTCAACTGGCCTTCTACCAGGCTGATGGCTTCCCGCACCAGGTCATTCATTGAAATGCGCTCTGGCGGGTTGACCAAACGCCCGATGCGCGAAAGTTCGAGTAACTCGTCCAGCAGGCGCTGCATCCGCTCGGCGGCTTTGCTGATACGCTCAACGTCACTGCGCAGCCGCTCAAAATCACCCGAAATTGCGTCCTGCTCCAGGTAGCCGGCAAAGCCGCGGATGGTCACCAGCGGGCTTTTCAGGTCGTGCGAAACGGTATAGGTGAACCGTTCCAGTTCGGCATTTTTGACGCTCAACTCTTGAATCAGCGCCTCCCGCTCGGCTTCGACCCGTTTTTGCTGGGTCACGTCCTGAATCAAGACCAGGAAACAGGCCTCGTTGTTGACCGTGATGCGTTCTACCGAAAGCAGCCCCGTGCCGGCCTGACCGCTTTTGGTAAAGAATTGTATCTCGTAATTGCGCAGTTCTTCGCCGCTTTGTAAGCGTTTGAGCAAATCGGCCGGCATGCCGGCCGCGCCGAAAATGCTCCGCTCCGTCGAGGTGGACGCCAGCACTTCAGCGCGTTCGAAGCCGGTCAGGCGGCAAAAGGCATCGTTGACCTCCAGATAGCGATGGTCGGCCACGCGCTGAATAAAGGCGGCGTTAGGAGAAGCGTGAAAGGCCTTGGCGAACTTTTCTTCTGAGGCTTTGAGGGCCTCTTCGGCCTGCTTTCTCTCGGTGATATCCATCGAAGATGTCAGTACGCGCGCTTCGCCGTCCAACGTCGTCAACTCGCTATTCGCCAGGATGAAAACCTGCTGCCCGTCTTTTCGGCGCAGTTCAAGCACCAGATCTTTTACGGTGCCTTCTTTGCGGATACGTTTTTGTGCCTTGTGCCATGCTTCGGCGTTGACGATGTAGCCGAGTTCATCCACGGTCTTGCCAACGACCTCTTCTTGCGTATAGCCCGTCAGGGCAGTAAAAGCGTCATTCACGTTGATGTAGCGTCCATCCAAATCGCGGATGCTGATTGCTGCCGGCGAAGAGCGGAATATCTTCTGGAACTTCTCTTCAGAACTGCGTAGGGCCGCTTCAACCCGGCGGCGTTCGGCCAGTTCATGCTGCAGTTTGGTGAAGAGATTTGCGTTGTCAATGGTGATGGCCAGTTGCTCGGCCATGGCTTGCAGGATGGTAATATCGCCCGGGCTAAAGGCGTTCTCTCTGGTGCTTTGGACGGTGAGCGCGCCGATGACCTGTTCGCGACTTGTCAGCGGCAGGGCCAATTCTGAACGGGTTTGCGGCAGGTATGGGTTTTGCAGCCACACACGGTCGCGCGTGGTTTGCTGGGCAATGCGGGCGCGGTTGTGGCGAATGCACCAGGCAATCATGGACTGCCCCCCCAGGGGCAGGTGATACCCCGCATCCAGCATTTGTTTCCCGGCCTCCCCCGAACCACCCTGCAAGACAGCCTGTTGTTTTTCATTATCTACCAGGAAGAGACCCACGTAGTAAACATTCAACCCTTGTTGGATTAAATTGACTGCTTTTTCGATCAGCACATCGCGGTCGAAGATCCCGGAGCAGGTTTTGGAGACCTCGGAGGCCGTACGCAGTTGAGCGTTACGGCGTTCAAGAGCAGCCAGCAATTTTTTATATTCGTTTTGCGACTCAACGCGTTCGGTGACATCGCGCACAATGGCTACCACGCTGTTATCTTCGCTGGGCACAAGCCGCGCCTCATAATATGCCCCATTGAGTTCGTATTCAAAACTATGGGTTTGACCGCTTTCCAGGGTTTGTTGCAGGCACGAACGGGTTTGACGCGCCAGTTCTTCTGGCAAGGTGACCTCCAACGGCTTTCCCAAAAAGTCTTCGGGCGGCAAGGCGGTTGTAAAGTCTTTGGATGGGATATAGTCAATCCAGACCCCTTCGGCATTGAGACGAAAGATCGCATCCGGCAGGGCGTCCAGCAGGGTGCTAAGCGTCGCATTCCGCCTTTCCAGCAGTTGGGCGGTTGTCCTTTGCCGGCGCAGGCTCTGCATCAGGTTGTTGTTGACAAGGATCAGGATGGCTGCTCCGCCCCCAATGGTAATGGTTACCGCCACGATCTGGGCAACCGGCGTCGAACTCAGTTGGCCGGCAGGCAGCCACCCTTGTTGTCCGGCTACAGACAAGCCCAACACGCTCGCGAGGCTTAGGCCGGTGAAATACACGCCCCACCTGTTCCCCAGAGTCAATATCGCCACAATGGTGATGAGAAAATAAGCCACAGTGGTGGAGTTTTTCAGCCCGCTCCCTAAAACGGCCAGTGTTGTGAAGAGTAGCCAGTTTAG
>JAIOAQ010000043.1 GCA_019873735.1 Chloroflexota bacterium
GTTTTTCGCAACCGTTGGCAACGCTGGGGCGCAGTGTACTGGCAATACAAAGTGCGGTAAATTGGTAGAGAATTCTGCCGGGAATACAGTCTGTGATTGCAACAATCTAGAAGAGATTATAGCCTGTCAGTTTATTGATGGAGTTTGTACGACTAAACCTTGTGGCGACTGTGACTGCGGCAATAGTTGCTCGGAAACTTCTCCCGGTGATGGCGACTGCGGTGCAGCCAAGGCGCCGGGCTGCGACGGCTGGTGCCCGGAGGGCACGGCCTGCCGGGTCAAGGTGAGCGAGCCGTGGAAACTCCTTGCGCCCCGGCTTGAAAACATAGCGGCTCTCCTGCCGCTGCAGGGAAAAACACCAGGGGGCACAAAGACATTTCAGGGAATCCTGCTATACTTGGGGGCAGAGCAACAGTGACTGCCTGTTACCCTCCCGCAGGTTAGAATGCGCCCAAACCTGCAGCAGGGTAACGGTCACAGCCAATAAAAATGGTGGCTATGCGCATGGACAAGGTCATCCTGAAAAACATCCGCCTGAAAGGCATCATCGGCATCTATGACTGGGAACGGTCTCTGCCGCAAGAGATGATCGTCAACCTGACGCTGTTCACCGACACGCGCAAGGCCGGCCAGAGCGATAACATCGAAGACTGCGTGGATTACGATGTGCTGACGCAAAAAATCCGCGCTCACGCCGAAAGCGTCGGCCGCCTGACCCTCGAGGCGCTGGCCGAAGACCTGGCAAAGATTTGCCTGAACGAAAAGGGGGTGGAAAGCGTCATCGTCCGGGTGGAAAAGCCGGGGGCGCTGGCGTCGGTTGACTCGGCCGGGGTGGAGATTCAACGCCCTTAAACGGAATCCGGCTCAGGCTGGACCCGAGCCGGTTCGTCATCCCCATAAGGGAATCAAATCTGCACGGGAGTCGCGCCGCGCGAGATGTTGTCCAGAAATTCCTGCCGGGTGGCCAGATTGGCGCGGAAGGCGCCGTGCATGGCGGAGGTGGTCATGCGGGCGTTGTGCTTTTTGACGCCGCGCATCATCGAACACAGGTGCATGGCTTCCACGACGACGGCCACGCCCTGAGGGTGGAGCAGATCGCGCAGGAAATCGGCAATCTGGCGCGTCATGCGTTCCTGAACCTGAAGGCGGTGGGCGTACATATCCACAATGCGGGGGATTTTGGAAAGGCCGATGACCTTGCCATCGGGCAGGTAAGCCACATGGACGCGGCCCATAAAGGGAAGCATATGATGTTCACACAGGCTGAAGAACTCGATGTCGCGCACGATGACCATTTCGTCATACTGGATGTTGAAAATGGCGCCGTTGATCATGGCCGGCGGGTCAACACGGTAGCCGTCCAGCAGTTCGGCGTACATGCGGGCCACGCGCCGCGGGGTGTACTTGAGGCCGTCGCGGTCTGGCCTTTCGCCGACGGCGGTCAGAATTTGCCGCACGGCTTCCTGGATGGCTTTTTCGTCAAAATCTGGACGGTTCAAGTCGTTTTCAGAGAGGAAGTCGTCAAAGTCTAGGGTTTCCATAATTTCACTCAAAAGGACCTGGCCCGGCAATGGCTGGACCAGGTCCTTTGTGTTGGGTGGGACAATCCAGCCAATCAGCCAACGACGGGTTCGATCAGGCCGAGTGTGCCGTCGCGGCGGCGGTAAAGGACCTGAATCGCGTTGGCATCTGGGTTGAAGAATATGAAGAAGTTATCGTGGCCGAGGAGCTTCATCTGCTCGATGGCTTCGCTTTCGTTCATGGGGGCGATGGGGAATCGCTTGCGGCGGACGATCACTTCGACCTCTTCTTCGATGGGTTCTTCTTCCTGCGGGACAACTTCGGCAGCGGAACGGCCATCGCCGCGGCCGCGCTGGCGCTTGCCCTTGACGCGGTCAATCTGGCGCTGCATTTTATCTAAGGCGGTATCAAAGGCCGCGAAGATATCGTCTGCGCGCTCTTCGGTGCGCAGGAGCATTCCCCGCGCCCGGGCGGTAATTTGCGCCACCTGCCGGTCGGCGGCACTGCGGGCAGACTTGACGTAGGTCAACTCGACGCGCACTTCCTCGATGTCGTTGAGGTAGCGTCCAAGTTTGGAAGCCTTGTTGGTCACGTATTCGCGGATTCGGTCGGTGACTTCCATATTGCGTGCGAGGATTTCTACTTTGTCGGACATGGTTCCTCCTTTAGATTTGGAATACCTGCTTAAACAATTTTCAATCCGTGATGCGGCAAAGCACGGGCAATGGTCAAAGCATAAACTCGTTTTGCGCCGGCCTTCTGCAAGGCCTGGGCGCAGGCCGACAAGGTTGCGCCGGTGGTGGCGACGTCGTCCATCACAATCACGCTGCGGCCCTCCACCCGGCGGGGATCGGCTCGAAAAGCGCCGTCAACGTTTTCCCTGCGTTCCAAGGCCGAAAGCCCCACCTGAGAGCGGGTCTCGCGGCTGCGCGTCAGGGCCTGCGGGTCATAGCGCCAGCCCAGCCGCATGGCCAAGGGCCAGGCGACAAGTGCAACTTGATTATACCCGCGTTCGCTGTAACGCTTTTCTCCCAGGGGGACGGGCAGGATGAGATCGGCCTGCCAGTTTAGGCGGGCAGCCCATTCGGACATTGGCTTTGCCAGCGCGTCGGCCAGGCCAAGGTCACGCCGATATTTCAGACGGTGTAAAGCCTGGCGAATGGGTCCATCAAAGACCAGCCAGGAACGCAAGGTTTCAAAGTCGGGCGGCGAGGCCTTGCATTCGGGGCAAAGACCCGAACGGGTTAACGGCAGGCCGCAAATTTCACAAAGAGGGTGGGAAAGGGTGCTTACCGCAGACTGACAATTTGAGCACCAACGCTGTCCGGTCTGACCACAGCCGCCACAGGCGGGCGGGAAGAGCAGGTCAATCCCGCCCCACATCCATTGATAGGCGTGGTAGATCCACAAAGGCAAGCCAATACTCCGCGCTTGAGATTAACCTCCGCCGATTCCGCCGCCAAACGCTTCCATAATCTTGAAGGCTGCCGGCGCAAGGAGAACAATAAAGATGGAAGGGAAGGTCAAGAACGCCATTGGGATAATCATTTTGACCGGCGCCTTGTGCGCCTGCTCTTCGGCGCGTTGGCGGCGTTTCATGCGCATTTGCTCAGACTGGATGCGCAGGACCTTGGCCATGCTCACGCCCAATTGCTCGCTCTGGATGACGGCGGCAACGAAACTGGTCATCTCCGGGATGCCCAAGCGGTCGGACATATCCTTGAGCGCCTCGCGGCGCAGTTTGCCAAGTTGCACTTCACGGATAGCGCGCGCAAAGGCAATACTGAGTTCGTTTTCCCATTTTTCGCTGACTTTGGCCATCGCCGCGTCGAAACCCAGGCCGGCTTCAACGCAGATGGTCAGCAAGTCGAGGGCGTCGGGCATGGCGTTGCGGACTTCCTTCTGGCGGCGCTGAATGCGGTCACGCAGCCACAATTGAGGCAGGAAGAAACCGAAGAGGGTCGCGCCTATGCCCACCAGGAAGGTCTGTCCGCCCGGCCAATTGGCCACCAGCCCGCCGACCAGAAACATCAGCCCGCCCAGGATAGCCGCGACCACAAAACGAGAAGCAAGCAGCGTAGCAGCATCAATCCGGCCGGGGTTGCCCGCCATTTCAATCTTTATGCGCGTCTCTTCGAGGACTTTTTGCGGCGTAAAGCGGGCCGAAATCTCTCCCATGCGGCGCATCATCGGAAGAATGATGCGCTCGCTAAAGGACTGTGAGAGTTCGATTTCTTCGAGGGAGGAGATCTCACCCCGCTGGCTATACTCGGCCAGGCGCGCCATCAGCGGGTCGTCTTCTTCCTCATTTTTGCTATAACGCAAGCCGACAACGATCAAAACGACCGCCCCCACCAAAACCAGCAAGCCAACGATGAGTAAAGGTAAAAGGTTCATACCTACACCTCAATATCGGCGATTTTCATCATTACAAAATAGCCTAAACCAATCAAGATGGCCGCCGCGCCCAAAATACAAACCCCAACGACCACACCCTTGCTAAAAATGGACTCGATGTACTCGCGGTCAATGAACCAGATGAAAAGCACCAAAAAGATGGGGATGAGCGACAGGATCGTGCCGGAGGTGCGCACCTGGGCCGTGAGCACGCGGATCTCGCCTTTGATGCGGACGCGCTCTCGAATCGTGTAGGAAATTGTATCCAAAATTTCGGCCAGGTTACCGCCCACTTCACGCTGGACGTTGATGGCCGTAATCATGAAATCGAGGTCGTCGCTGGGGATGCGGCGCAGCAGATGGTCAAGCGCGCGTTCCATCGGAATGCCCAACTGCATTTCCTGAACCACGCGGCGGAATTCATCTGAAATCGGCGGGGGCAATTCCTTGCTGACGGCTTCCATGGCCTGCATGGTGGAGTAACCGGCCCGCAAACCGTTCACCATCAGGTTAATCATGTCGGGCAACTGCTCATTGAATCGAACAAGGCGCCGGCGCTGCTGTCTTTTGACATAGAACCGCGGCAGGAAAAAGCCCACCACTGCGCCGATAATGAATGATACGGGATGCAGGCCCCCAATCAGGTAGGTCAGGAAACCCAGGCCAAGCGTGGCAATGACAATCAGTGCGAAATATTCGGCAACCTTGAGTTTTATATCGGCGCGCGCCAAATCGCGGGCGACTCTGTCGCCAAAGGACGTCTTTTCAACCCGTTTACTGACCCAATCTGTGACGTAAGACGTCTTCTCCTTCTTTTCTTCTTCTTTGCCTTCTTCCAGAAAGCGGCCCAGCCGCTTTTCAACCAGCGCACTTTCACTAGACGTAGTGACAACGATGCCGACAATGATGAGAATCACAATCAAGACAACGCCGGCAATCAGAAGAATGAGGGGCATGGACATCTTTTTTCTACCGTTCCCAACAAGAAGTGAAAGCAGGTTTTAGTATCGCCGTCGTTCTCCAATTCCAAAGATGGAAGGCGGGAGGTGAATACCGGCGGCCTCGATACGATCCATGAATTTGGGGCGCAGTCCGGTCGGGCGCAAATGGCCGACGATCTTGCCGTTCTCAATGCCGGTCTGCTCGAAGGCAAACAGTTCGGTCATCGTGATGACATCCCCTTCCATGCCCAGGACTTCGGTAATGCTGACGACTTTACGCGAGCCGTCGCGCAGACGTTCCTGATGCACCACCAGGTCAATGGCAGAGGCGATCTGTTCGCGAATGGCTCGCACGGGCAAGTCCATGCCGGCCATCAGGGTCATGGTCTCCAAACGCGATAACGTATCGCGCGGGCTGTTGGAGTGGAGGGTGGTCATCGAGCCGTCGTGACCGGTGTTCATGGCCTGAAGCATGTCGAGGGCTGCTTCGTCACGGATCTCGCCGACGACGATACGGTCGGGGCGCATACGCAAGGAGTTGATCACCAGTTGGCGGATGGTGATCTCGCCGCGTCCTTCAATGTTCGGCGGGCGAGACTCGAGGGTCACAACGTGTTCCTGACGCAACTGGAGTTCAGCCGCGTTTTCGATGGTGATAATGCGTTCATCGGGCGGGATGAAACTGGAAAGGATGTTCAACAGGGTCGTCTTACCAGAGCCGGTGCCGCCAGAAATAACGATGTTCAAACGCGCTTCAACACAGGCTTTCAAAAACTGCAAGGCTTCAGCCGTAATCGAGCCGAATTGGATCAATTGCTCAACGGTAATCGGCACTTTGGCAAACTTACGAATGGTCAGCGTGGGCCCAACCAGGCAGATGGGAGGGATGATGGCATTAACGCGCGAACCATCTTTGAGACGGGCATCAACATAGGGGCTGGATTCGTCAATGCGGCGTCCCAGCGGAGCAACAATGCGGTCAATGATACGCATGACATGTTCATCGCTCTCAAAAGTAACCGGCACGCGATGAATCTTGCCCTTGCGCTCAACGTAGATGTTCTTGGCGCCGTTGACCATGATTTCTGTGATGCTCTCGTCTTCCAGCAAGGGCTGAAGCGGCCCCAGTCCCAGGATTTCGGCGGCAATCTGCTCAAAGAGGCGCGCTCGCTCTGGCCGGGAGAGGACAATGTTTTCTTCGGTCAGAATCTGCTCAAACAATTCCTGAATGGTCTTGCGCACTTCGTCCGTCTTGGTAATATCCATTGACGGGTCAAGTTCGGCCAGAAGTTTGTTCTGGACGCGTGTTTTTAAGTCGAAATAGGTCCCTGCCTGTGGCGGGACGTTGGGCGCGCTCACGCGCCGGGCCTGCAAGGAAGACAGCCGCGAAGGGTCGGCGGGCGGCAATTGTCCCGTCCCGGGCGAGGCGGGGAGTTTCGGCTCGGAGGAGGCGGCTCCCTGTCCCTGTTCAATACGTTTAAGTAACGACATACACCAACTCCTGATAATCCTTGTGGCCCATCTTCTGCAAGTTAACGATTATCTGCTTCCATGGCAGACAACTGCGAACGGACGCTTTCGGCCAGCGCCAGGATACTGCGAGATACCGGCTGAGCCTTGTTATCCACCATGAACGGCACGCCGCGGTTAACGGCCGGGATGACGGTACGCTCATCCAGCGGGATCACCGCCACGATGGGCTGTTTCAGGTTCTCTCCGACCTTTTCGGGGGTAATCGCAATCCGCTTGTCGTAGCGGTTCATGGCAAAAAGGACGCGGTCGCGCTGAATGCCGAGGGAAGTCAACACATCGAGGAAGAGACGGGCATTCTTGATAGCCGGGATGTCCTGGGTGGTCAAAAGCACAATCACATCGCTTGTATCAATTGCCGCCAGGGTTACATCGCCCAAGAGAGAGGTCGTGTCCACGATGATATAGGCGTACATCCGGCGCAGGTAATTCAACAGTTTGGCAAACTGCTCTCCGGTCACATTTTCGGCCTGCTCAGGGCGGGTCGGCGCGGCCAGAACATGAATACCGCTGGCGGCATGACGCACCATGATGCCGTCCACGATATCCGGATCCAGTTCATCAACGCGCGGCGCCAAATCAACAATCGAATTTTTGCCCTGCTCGTTCAAAAAGACGGCGACATCCCCAAACTGCAGGTTGCCATCCACAATCACGGCACGCGTGTCCTCATTGTGCAAGGCAATCGCCAAATTGACCGCTACGGTAGTACGGCCTGTGCCGCCTTTAGGACTGTAAACGGTGATGACCTTTCCGTGAGCAGCCGCCATCTGCATTACCGGCATTTGCAGCCCGGGTGCGGGGGAGACGGGAATGCTTGCGCTTTTGGCCCGCTCCTGGAAAGCCATTTCTCCGGCGCGGCGAATGGCCGAGGTCAGTTCATCGCCCATAGGCGGCTTGGTCAAAAAGTCGCGCGCGCCGGCCAGCATGGCCCGGCGCATGTAGTTCGGATCTCCCTGCACAGAGAGGATAATCACCTGCACAAAGGGCGACTTCTGGCGGATGGCCTCGGTGGCTGTAATGCCGTCCATATCCGGCATGTTGATATCCATCAAGACCACATCCGGCGACAATTCCTGGGTCAACTGCAGGGCTTCCTTGCCGCTCTTGGCTGCGCCGACAACTTCAAAATCGGTCTCAAATTGCAAAAGTTTACGGACGTTTTCGCGCGTCTCGGCAATATCATCAACAATCAGAACACGAATCTTTTGACCAGCGGGCATGATGTTAAGTATCCTTTACTTGCTATGATCTATTCGGCTGGCACCACAATAATATCATTGGGCATAAACGGATCGGTCAGGGCATCCAGGCGAGGCTCTACAGCATAAGGCAGTTTCGCCGGCACGGGAATATTGTATTGAGTCAGGATAAACTGCAAGGTAGCGGCCTCTGTAGCCACACGCGTCCGGTCGGTGGTATTGCGCAGGGCAAGGTTCAGTTTGGCGCCAGAATAGATCATATAAGACAAGGTGACCGAATCCTGCGGCGTCAAAATGAGCGTAATAATATCCGGCGGGCGCGGACCGGTTTGTGCTTCCTGGCCCTGGGCAGCCGGCACAGGAGTCGGCTGCGGTGTTGCGCCGGCTACCGGCGTTTCAGCAGCCGCTTCTTCGAAGTTGCCCAAACGCATCACTTCGATATCCTGCCACAGCAGTTGACAGACCAGGCGCGGCCGCTGCGGTTCAGACGGGATGATATGCCACGGCTGGCGGAAAGACGGCTCCACCTCCACCCGGCCCTGATACCACGGATCTTCAGCGCCGGTGGTTTCTGAGAGCGTAATACCGGGCATCTTGGACGGTTCCACGTTTGCCGGCCCCTGCAAAACGCCAATGTGATTTGGCAGAATGGACTGATAGGTGTTATCTACATCCACCAGCAACATACAAGCCGTTACATTGACGCGCGCGCCGTCGGTCACGCCATAGGCCGCAGCACCCAGGCGGGTAATCGGCATGGACATGGCGGTCATTCCCGGCGGGATCAACTTTGCCCAGGATGGGCCGCTTTCTGCCAAATCGGCTGCCGATTCGGCCACCATGGAGCGCGTGATGACGACATTTTGCTCCAATGTAAAGCGCGCCACCTTGCCGACCAATTCGCCCTCTTGTTCAATGGTGAACATTGCCGCGCTGACGTTCTCCTGCGGAATGGTCATATACGTCAGCATGTCGGGCGTAATGGTCGTCCCAAGGGGGATATTCTGCCCGGCCATGGCTACGCGCGCCAGCGCCGGGGTAGGAGTCGCTGCGCCAATGCCAATGCCCTTGAGCAAAGTGGGCAAGAACAAAGCCGCCACTGCCACAAAGACAATCAAAATCAGTAGCAAGAAAATCAATATACGACCGCGACGCATGGTATTCTCCTCTCTTCGATTGAGCAAAGGTTTTGCCCGGCAACTCTGTCCGCATAGATGTTTGCCGTCCCTCTTCGAGAACAGGCAAATCTACGAATCAGAGATGTCTCTCAGTCTTTGATTATATGATTATACAGTAAAAACAAAAATTGCAAGATGGTATAAAACTCCTTGTAAATATCGGGGCAGACTAAAAAATGCACCTGGCGTTTGCCAGGTGCATACGACTTAACAAACAATTATGAGAGTAGCGGGGAGTGGATTCGAACCACTGACCTCCGGGTTATGAGCCCGACGAGCTGCCACTGCTCTACCCCGCATCGAATTTAGCCCGCAGATTTTACTCGAAAGCAACAGGTTCGTCAAGGCAAGAGGGTAACGTCGCGGCTGAAAACAAAAAATGGGCCGGGAATGCGGTGGTCGGACTGACGCAAGATAAGCAGCGCCGAGGTTGGTTCGCTTACGCTGTACGTCAAGGTAGAGGCAAAAGATTGCATTTCCAGGCCGGAAAAGGTCAGGGGACGCGAGTCCAGCACTTTGCCGCTGGTATCTAGCAACTCCAGGAAGGCCGGTTCCAGGCTGAAAGGCTGAAAGCGGCCGCGCACTTGCAGGCTGCCGCCGCGAAAGGTCATGCCGGGCTTGGCCGGGCTGAAAAACACACAGCGTTCTGCCGGGCCGGGAGGGTTGATCATGCTGTTCCCCACCGATAGCAGGATGACATGCACCGATACGATCGCCAGCGGCCGCCCATACTGGTCAGATGTGGTGACTTGCAGACGTCCCAGTTCGGCCGCCAGCGGAATGGTGAAAGGCAGGTCGAGTGAAATATACGCCGCTCCTGCAGAGCCGTACAAACGGGTCAGATTCTGGGCAATCAGGCGGCCATCTTCGCCAAACAGTTCGACATTGACCAGGTTTTTATCGCCCGGCACGACGTAACCGCGCAAGCGCAACGGCGAGACAATCCTGGACAGCGGCCCCGGCGAAGTGATTTCAATCGGCACAGGCGGCGGCGTGGGCGTGGGCGTCTGCGTGGGGGTGGAGGTCTGTAGAGGTGGGATGGGGGTACGCGTGGGGGTAGGAGGAGGCAGGCTGGGGCCGGGTTCAGGGCTGGGACGGGAGGGGCCGGCCTCGGGTCCCGCGGGAGACGGCGGGAGGGCTGCCTGGGCCGTCAGGGCAATCACTGTCGGCAGGTACCATTCCGGATAGGGCGTCGGGACAGGCGGTCCCAGACGCGGACCACAGGCCGTCAAGCCTACCGTCAGGAAGATGATCCAAAGAGTGCGGCTGAATTTGGTCATGGTAAAAGTCTCCCGCAGGCTATCCTGCGGGAGAGTGGGTTACAGTCCGTAGATGTCGCCGTATTTGGCGCTCAGGTAACGCAGATAGGGTTCTGGGGTAATGCGAGAGCCGGTAACGCGTTCAACGAGTTCCTGCGGCTCAAATTTGCGCCCGTGAACATGCACTTTCTCTCGCAGCCAGGCCAAGAGGTCATCAAATTTGCCCTGGCGGAACTGGTCATCCAGGTTGGGAATATCCTGGCGGATTTTTTCCATCAACTGGGCCGAGATCAGATTGCCCAATGCATACGTGGAGAAGTAGCCCATCATACCGCCTGACCAGTGAACATCTTGCAAGACGCCAAGAGCGTCATTGGGCGGGACAATGCCAAGGTACTCTTTCATCTTTTCGTTCCAGACTTCGGGCAGGTCTTTGACGGGCAGTTTTCCCTCTACTACGCCAATTTCAATTTCAAGGCGCAGCATGATGTGCAGGTTGTAGGTGGCTTCATCGGCTTCAACGCGGATGAAGGAGGGCTGAACTTTGTTGATGCCTTTGTAAAAGGTGCGCAGGTCTACATTCCCCAGTTGGGAGGCGAAGCGTTGCTGGAATTTCGGGTAGAAATATTCCCAGAAGGGCAGAGAGCGGCCCACCAGGTTTTCCCACATGCGGGACTGGGATTCGTGAACGGCAAGGGAGGTGCCGCCAGCCAAGGGGGTGCGCTCAAAAGCCGGATGAGAACCCTGTTCGTACATGGCATGGCCGGCTTCGTGCATGGTGCTGAAGAGCGCCGAAGCGCCGTTGTTGGGATCGAAGCGGGTGGTGATGCGGACGTCGTTGATGCTGAAATTCGTGGTAAAGGGGTGAGGCGCCTTGTCCTGCCGGCCCCGCTTCCAGTCGTAGCCAAAGCGGGTTACCACTTCTACGCCAAAGTCCCACTGCGCTTGTTCGTCGTAGGTCAAACGCAGAAAGGCATCCTCCACTTGGGGTTTGGCGGCAATGGCACGAATCAATTCCACCTGTCTGGGGCGCAGGGCATCAAAAATTGCCCGCACGTCAGCCGTCTTCATCCCCGGTTCAAATTGATCCAGCAGGACATCGTAAGGGTGATCGGCCGGAGGGAAGAAGGAGATGAACTCCTTCCCCATCTCTACAATTCTCTCCAGATGAGGGCGAAAGATGGAGAAATCTGACTTTGCTCTGGCCTCCACCCAGGCGGGATGCGCCAGGGTAGTAACACGGGCGAACTCGGCAATAAATTCGGACGGGACGCGGGCTTCCAGGTCGTAATCGTGCTGGGTCACTTTGATAAGGCGGACCTCATCGGAATCCGGGTCGGCGCCTGCAAATTCCTGTTTCAAGTCGGCCAGCAATTGCCCGACTTCCGGCGAGACGAATTTCTCGTGGGCAATTTTCTCTAATGTTCCCAGTTGGTAACCGCGCGCTTCGGCACCGCCTTCTGGCATGTACGTTTGCTGGTCCCAGCCAAGCAGAGCGGCCGCATTTTTGAGATCGGCTACTTCGGCAAGAATGGCTTTCAGTTGTTCAAGTTTTGCACTCATCTAAACTCCCAAGATATGGTGATCAAACCAATTACGAGACTGGTCAGGGATTTTGCAACACCGACACCCCAGAACAGACCAGCAAAGCAATTATACCCTATGCGGCGACAGGCACTACTCGTAACGCAGGGCTTCTACCGGCTGTAAATTTGCCGCCCGACTGGCAGGGTAAATGCCAAAGAAGAGCCCAACCACCGCCGAGAAAATGGTCGCCAGAAGGACAGAATCCAGGCTGACGGTCGGAGTGAATGGCGTGCCAGAAGCCTGCGCCACACGTCCAACGATGTAGGCAATCAACCAGCCCAGGAAAATGCCGATCAAACCGCCAATAAGGCTGAGCAAGGACGATTCGGTCAGAAACTGAATCAGGATATCGCGCTTGCGCGCGCCCAGGGCTTTGCGCAGGCCAATCTCGCGCGTCCGCTCGGTAACGGATACCAGCATAATGTTCATGATGCCGATGCCGCCTACCAGCAGGGAAATGGCGGCAATCCCGCCCAGAAAGATTGTGATCACCCCTGTAATGGTAGAAAAGGTCGTCAGCAGATCTTGCTGGGAGAAAATAGTAAAATCGTCTGCCCCGATGGGCGTGCGGTGACGGGCACGCAGGATCGCCGCAATCTCTTCGGTAGCCTGGGGGACTAACTCGGCGCTCACTGCCTGCACAAAAATGGCGTCAACGCGGTCGTAACTGCTGCGGCGAATAAGACGCGTTTGGGCAGTTGTAAAAGGAATAAAGGCCACATTGTCCTGGCTGCCGAATGAGCCGCCTCCCTTTGATTCCAACACTCCCAGAACGCGAAACGGCTGACCTTCTACGCGTACCGTCTCGCCCACCAGGCCGGCGCGGCGGCCAAACAGTTTATCGGCCACTTCGGGGCCAATCAGGATGACCGAAGCGCGGCCGAGCATATGTTCTTCGGTAAAGATTTCACCTTCGGTCACATTGTAGTTGCGAACCTGAAAATACGCAGGAGTTACGCCACCCACGCGGGTGCTGACTTGTTCGCCGCCGGCCGAAATTTCCAAAAAACCTTCCAGCGCCGGCGCGACCGCCTGCACAGAAGGGGCCAGGAAAGGATCGGCAATGGCCTGGGCATCGCCCAATGTCAACGGGCGAATCACGCGCACAGAATCGTTCATGCTGCCTTCAAAAACAAACAGCAGGTTTGTGCCGATACCGCTAATCGAGCCGGTAATCGTATTTTCGGCGCCGCGGCCTACTGCCAGCATGGCAATCACAGCCGCCACACCGATCACGATCCCCAAAATGGTCAGGCCAGAGCGCAATTTGTTGGCAGCCAGGCTTTCCAACGCCTCAAGAGCAGACTGCAAGACATTCATGATATGCTCTCCAAGATTCCATCCCGCAAGCGGATGACGCGCTGGGTTTGCTCGGCAATCGCCGGGTCATGCGTTACGATAATCAAGGTCGTTCCGCGTTCTTGATTGAGGGTAAGCAGAAGGTTCATAATTTCCTTACCCACTTTGGAATCCAGGTTGCCGGTCGGTTCATCCGCCATAACAATAGAAGGGTTATTGACCAGGGCGCGGGCAATAGCCACCCGTTGCTGCTGACCGCCTGAGAGTTCGGTCGGTTTATGGTGCAGACGGTCGGCCAAACCAACCGCTTCCAGGGCAGCGCGGGCACGTTCGCGCCGATTTGTCATGACGCCGGCATAACGGAGCGGCAATTCCACATTGGCAAGCGCAGTTGCCCGCGAGAGCAAATTGAAAGACTGAAAGACAAAGCCAACTTTTCGGTTACGGATAACCGCCAATTGGTCATCGCTCAAATCTGAAACCTTCTCGCCATCCAGATAATATTCGCCTTGCGTCGGGCGGTCCAGGCATCCCAGAATGTTCATTAATGTAGATTTGCCCGACCCGGAGGGCCCCATAATGGCGACGACCTCCCCGCGTTGAATGGTAAAAGAAACGCCGCACAGGGCGTGGACTTCTACCACGCCCATTTTATAGGTTTTGGTCAGGCCTTCGGTTTGGATTACCAGATCCGGCTTCATGATCGTTACTATTCTCTCCTGCGTACAAAGGGCGGCGGGCCATCACCGGCTTGGAACTGGGCGGGCGGATTCAGAATAATCATATCCCCTTCTTTGAGATCGCCGTCCAAGACAACGCTGTGCGTGTCCGACGAAGCCCCAAGCCGGATACTGACCATCTCGATTTTCTCATCAACCAGGACATAGACCACGCGGTCGCCATTGACCAAACGCACAGAACGATTGGGGACCAGCAAGACGTTTTGCAACTCATTGACCACAATATTGACCGCGGCTGTCATCCCAGGACGTACCTGTTCGTCTGCATCGGTCAATTCGACGGTAACGCCAAAATTAACCAAGCCCTGCACAACCGTCCCTGCCTGAGCGACTTCAATCACCTTACCATTGTATTCGCGGCCCAAGATCGCGTCGAAAGTCAGTATCACCGGCTGGCCAACCTTGATGCTGTTAATATCCACTTCGGAGATCTGCACATCCACCAATAAGCGCGAAAGGTCGTCCAGGCGAAAAGCCGCCATGCCAGGGCTGACCTGATCTCCCACCAACGGCTTGACTTCGGTCAGTGTCCCGGAAAAAGGCGCTGTCAGGCGGCTCATGTTGATGGTCGCCTGCGCGGCAGAAACCCGCGCCTCTGCTGCGGCGATATCCCGCGGGTCCACGCCGTTTTGAAGGCGTTCATAGTTACGACGGGCATCTTCAAGTTGCGCTTCGGCCAAAGCCAGACGTTCATCGGCAGCGCGCTTTTCGTCTTCATCTGGGAAGTATTTGATGGTCTTGAGCGTTGGAATTTTCACCGGCCCGGTTGGGGTCCATTTGGTAATGATCTTTACAATTTCGTATTCCACGCGCTCATTCAACGACAGGCGGTAATCCAGCGCTTTTTCATAGGCATCCTCTGCCTGCCGCAAAGCAATGGCCGCCTGAGCCTGTGCAGTCTTGGAGGCTTTCAGGTCTTCCAATGCCTTTTGGGCAGATGCCAGTTCGGCCTCAGCCAAAATAATGCTTTGGGGCAGAGATGAACGTGCCAGCGAGGCCAGCACTGCACCGGCCTGAACCCTGTCGCCCACGCGATAATTGACGCTTTCCACCGTACCGCTGGTCTGCCAGGTTAAAATCGCCGTCTGGCTGGCACGCACCGTTCCCGTTGCGCCGACCGTGGCCGTCAGATTACCGCGTTCAACCCTGACCGTCTCGTACTGGTCTGCCAGCGAACGCTGCCGTCCACGCCCAAAAACAACAAACAAGACAACGGCCAGGATGACAAGTCCGCCTGCCACAACGAGCCAGCGATGCGATCCCAGGTATGCAAATATTTTTCTCATACGTTTCCAATACCTCCTAATGCGAAGCACGATTGTACACCAAAGAAAGAAATGTGGATAGTAACACGAGGCTGCGGCAATGCCAGCGCTTTCTCAAAGTCCCCAAAAACTCGCTTATCCAGACTCGGAAAGCATCTGAACATCTTGCAGGGAACATAAAATCGGCGCAGTTCGCGCAGATGAATTCATTTTGAGAAAGCCATACCCAAATACGGCACACAATGCATGGGTTTAGTAATATAATACGCTCTTGTCTTAATTGCTCCAGATAAGGTTTTACGAATATGCTCCATCACGAACAACATGGCACGCCCATCATTCACCGCAAGGCAGACGAAAAACCGCCGCGCGACTGGCGCACCTGGCTTTTCGGTCCGCCGCTGCGCACCGCCGACGCTCCGCATCAGACCATTGGCAAGGTCATCGGCCTGGCGGTTTTCGCCTCCGACGCGCTGTCTTCCACCGCCTACGCCTCGCAGGAAATCCTTTTCATCCTGGCCGCAGCCGGCAGCGGCGCTTTCGGCTATGTCTTCCCCATCTCGCTGGTCATCGTTGGCCTGCTGGCCATCGTCGCCATTTCCTACGAGCAGACCATCCACGCTTACCCCGACGGCGGCGGCGCATACACCGTCTCGCGCGATAACCTGGGACAATCCTTTGCCCTCGTTGCCGGCGCGGCCCTGCTGACCGATTACATCCTGACCGTCGCCGTCTCGATTTCCTCCGGCGTGGCGCAAATCGTCTCGGCCTTCCCGCAACTGTTCGAGTACCGCGTCCTGCTGGCCGTCGGCTTCGTCTGGTTCATGACGCTCATCAACCTGCGCGGGGTCAAGGAATCGGGCGCTATCTTCGCCGTGCCGACTTATTTCTTCGTCGTTACCATGTTCATCACCGTCGGCGTCGGGCTGTACCGCCATCTGACCGGCAGCCTGGGACAGGTCATTGACCCGCCCGAAATCGAGGTCGCCCAGACGCTGATGACCGTCACTCCCTTCCTGCTCCTGCACGCCTTTTCGAGCGGCACGGCGGCCCTGACCGGCATCGAGGCCATTTCCAACGGCGTTACCGCCTTCAAGGAACCGCGCAGCCGCAACGCCGGCATCACGCTCATCTGGATGGCGACCATTTTGAGCACCCTTTTCCTGGGCATCTCCTTCCTGAGCGGCAAAATCGGGGCGACCCCTTCCGAGGTCGAGACGGTCATCTCGCAACTCAGCCGCACGGTCTTCAGCCGCGACAGCGTCTGGTACTTGATGGGCATCGCCGCCACGACCGTCATCCTCATCATGGCCGCCAACACCGCCTTCGCCGATTTTCCGCGCCTGAGTTCCATCGTCGCCCGCGACCGCTTCCTGCCGCGCCAGTTGTTCCTGCGCAGCGGGCGGCTGGTCTTCTCCTACGGCATCGTCACCCTGGCGCTGATCGCCTCGCTGCTCATCATTGTCTTCCAGGCCAGCGTCAACCGCCTCATCCCGCTCTATGCGGTGGGTGTGTTCATGTCGTTCACGCTCTCGCAGGCCGGCATGGCGCGGCGCTGGTGGAAGATTGGCCGCTTGCAGCCGGGCGAGACGCTCAAGGAACGCGGCTCCACTCTGAAGCACGATCGCAAGTGGATGATCAAAATGATCATCAACGGCTTCGGCGCGCTGTGTACGTTCATCGTCATGATCATCTTTGCCGTGACCAAGTTCGTCCACGGCGCCTGGGTAGTGCTCATCCTCATTCCGACCGTAGTGGCCTTCTTCATCATCGTCCATCGGCACTACACCTCGCTGGCGCAGCGCCTTTCACTCGAAAATTTCACCGGCCAGCCGATTCGCAGCGGGCGGCACCGCGTCCTGCTGTTGGTCAGCACCGTCCACCGCGGTACCTGGCAGGCGTTGACCTACGCCCGCCGTCTCTCGGATGATGTCACCGCCGTGCATGTCAGCCTGGAGCCGGAAGAAAGCGAAAAAGTGCGTCGGAAATGGCAAACCTGGGGCGAGGGCGTGCGCCTGGTCATCCTGGAATCGCCTTACCGCCTGCTGATGGAGCCGTTATTGCAATACATCGAAGAAGTTCTCGCCATCCAGCAGAGTGGCGAAATTCTCACCATTGTCGTTCCACAATTCATCTCATCGAAGAAATGGCACGAACTGCTGCACACCAATACCGCCGATGCCCTGCGGGAGAGGCTGCTCAGCCGTCCCGGCATCGTCATCACCGAGGTTCCCTATCAGGTGCCATGATGGGTGCAGTAAGAAAGGATCAGTAAATTATGAAAACAATTGTTGTAGGCTGCGGGCGCTTAGGCTCCGAACTGGCCTACCGCCTTTTCCAGCAAGGACATCAAGTCACCGTGATTGACACAAATGAAGAATCTTTTGAGCGGCTCGACCCGAAATTTCACGGCCGGACAGTAATCGGCGACCCCTTTTCAAAAGAAGTGCTGGAACGCGCCGGCATTGAAACTGCAGACGGGCTGGCAGCCGTTTCGAACCTCGATGCACACAATGCGGTTGTGGCCCACATTGCCCGCAGCGTCTATCACGTGCCGAATGTGGTTGTGCGTAATTATGACCCCAAACTGCGGCGGGTGTTGGAAAGTTTTGGCTTTCAAATTGTAAGTTCCACTTCCTGGGGAGCCCAACGCATGGAGGAAATATTAAGCGGTCTGGCCATTCACACCGTCTTCTCGGCCGGCAACGGCGAAGTCGAAGTGTACGAAATGGTCATCCCCGACAACTGGGCTGGTCGAAAACTGGGAGAGTTATTGAAAAAAGCAGATGAGTGCCTGCCGGTTGCTCTGACGCGTGCAGGTCAATCCATGCTTCCCGACGAGGACATCATCCTGGAAAGCGGCGATGTGCTCAATGTCAGTTCAACGGCCAAAGGCATTGCCACGCTGGGCGCGTGCCTGAAAGAAAAGGAGGCTTAGCATGTTCGTAGTCATTGCTGGAGGCGGGCGCACCGGCGCCCAATTAGCCACCCTTTTGCTGGCAGGCGGATATGAAGTACGCCTGATCGAACACCGCCGCGAGTTGCTTGCGCACCTGCACCACGAACTGCCCACCGAAGTGATTCACCATGGCTGGGCCATCGATCCCCAGGTGTTAGAAAACGCCGGTATCCGCCGCGCGCATGTGCTGGCCGCCACCACAGATACCGACGCCAACAACCTGTTATTATGCTACATCGCCCGAGAGATGTTCAATGTGCCGCGCATCATCGCCCGCGTCAATAACCCGCGCAATGCATGGCTCTTCGACGAGAAATTTCACGTGGACGTGGCCCTCAATCAGGCCAATGTGCTCGCCCATCTCATCCAGGAAGAGATGTCGCTGGGTGATATGATGACCCTGCTCAAGTTGCGGCGCGGCGAATTCTCGCTGATCGAAGAAAAAGTCCACCCGACAGCCATTGCGGCAGGCAAAGCCTTACGCGACCTCGACCTGCCCAGCGAATGTACCATCGTGGCCATCATTCGCAAGAACGAAATGCTGATTCCGCGCGGCGATGCTGTGCTCCAACCGGCCGATGAGATCGTTGCCCTGGTACATCACTCTAAACTCAAAGACCTGGGCAGACTGTTGGATGCCAATAACTCATAAACCATGACCCAGCCTCAACGCGTTAAACAGCCAAGTTCCCGCCATTGTTTCGTCTGCGGGGTAGAAAACCCCATTGGCCTGCACATGCACTTCTACCAGAGCGCGCCGGACGAAGTAACCGCCGAATATACCGCGCCCGAACAGTATCAGGGCTATCCCGGCATCTTGCATGGAGGCATCACGGCTGCTATCCTCGACGAGGCGGCAGGGCGCGCCTTCATGGGCGACGACCCTGAAGCGTCTAATTTTATGTACACCGCCGAGTTGAAAGTAAAATACAAAAAGAAAGTCCCCGTTGGCCAGCCGCTAAAAATCATCGGCAGGCGCGGCAAACGCCTGCGTTGGACCGCCGAAGCAAGCGCTGAAATCTACGACACACAAGGCAATCTGCTGGCTTCTGCCACCGCCATCCTGGTAGATGTGCCAGAAAAATTCCCATCCGATGAGTTGGAAAAACTGGGCTGGAAGGTGTATCCCGATTGACCCTGCGCCGGCAGCGGCAAAGCAAGCAACGCCTCAGAACAAAATTCTGGTAAGATGGGAACAGCCACACCCCCTTTGCCCCAGGAGCAGCCATGAGCCTTTCCACCCTCAGCGCCACCTACCTGCCTGCAATAGAGGCCGAACTGCAGCATCAGGTTAACCGGCTAAACGAACCGATCTACGCTCCATTCTACGAGATGCTCACCTACCACATGGGCTGGAGCGGCGAGGGTGCCGGACCTGAGGCCAGCGGCAAACGCATCCGTCCGCTGCTGGTGCTTTTGGCCTGCGCGGCGAGCGGCGGAGAGTGGCAAGGCGCAATGCCGGCCGCAGCCGCGATTGAATTAATTCACAACTTCTCTCTCGTTCATGACGATATTCAAGACAATTCCGATAAACGCCGCGGCCGCCCCACCGTCTGGAAAATCTGGGGCATGCCTATTGGCATCAACGCCGGCGATGCGCTCTTCGTCATTGCCCAGCAAGCCCTTTTCGACCTGCACAGACATCACCCCGCCGAAACCGTCCTGCAGGCCGCGCGCGTCTTCCATCAGGCCTGTCTTGACCTGACCAAAGGTCAGTATCTCGATCTTTCGTACGAGAATCGCACCGACTTGCAGGAAAGCGACTATTGGGCGATGGTCGCCGGCAAGACAGCCGCTCTCATCTCTGCCTGCGCCCAGATCGGCGCCCTGCTCGGCGGTTCTTCGCCAGACCTGCAAGAGGCGTACCGCGACTTTGGGCATTATCTCGGCCTGGCCTTTCAAGTCCAAGACGACATCCTCGGCATTTGGGGCAACGAGGCGCTGACAGGAAAATCGGCAGCCTCCGATCTGCTGGAGGGTAAAAAGTCTCTGCCGGTGCTTTACGGGTTGAGACGCGGCGGCGCCTTTGCCAAACGCTGGCTGGAGGGCCCCATCCGCCCCGACGAGGTCGCAGCCCTGGCCGAAGAACTGGCCCGCGAGGGAGCCCGGCTGCGCGCCCAGGAAGCCGCCGACCAGATGACCGACCTGGCGCTGCAATCCCTGCGGCGGGCAGAACCACAGGGCGAGGCCGGCGAGGCGCTCTTTGAATTGACCGGCAAACTGCTTGGGCGTCAGAGTTGAAAGGGTCTTGCCGGGCAAGCCGGGGCGTCGTTTGAACCGTCTGCCCATTCAAAAGATTGACAGGACAAATCAAACCTGATAATATCTGTCAAGTTTTTATCTGGAAAGGAAATCTCAAAAATTATGCCATTGGAAAACGAAACCGAGAACGTCACTCTGACGCCAGAAGCGGCGCAAGTTGTCCAAGACTTGCTGGTTAAACGCAACCTGCCGGGGTATGCCTTGCGGGTGTATGTGGCCGGACAAAGTTGTCAGGGTATTGTCTTTGGGCTTGCGCTAGATAAGGAAGCCCGCCCTGGAGACGTGACTTTTGAATCTGAAGGCGTAAGCGTGCTGGTGGACGATCAGTCCATTGAGTATCTGCGTGGGGCTACCATTGAACTTATCAATGACCCTCAACGCGGCCAGGGCTTTTTTGTTAACAGCCCGGTCAATGCGCCGGGGGGATCTTGTGACTGTGGAAGCGGCTGCGCCTCTTGTGGTGCATAAAAACGCAAGAATCCGAAGGGCTGCCGTTGGGCAGCCCTTTTGTTCTTAAACAGAACTTGTGCAAATGGCAGTTTTTAACAGGATAGACAGGATAAACAGGATGACTTCACTGCAAAAACAGAAAATCTCAACGCGAAGGCGCCAGGGCGCAAAGAAAATGCAATTTTCAATGCAAACTCTTCGTTTTTTGGTTTTAGATTATGCATAAAAGAGTGTTGACTCTTATAATTTCGTACCTCTAACAATCTTGTAATTCTGTACCTTTACAATCTTATCATTCCATACCCTTACGCCAGACAGGGCAAGGACAGCTGGATGGGGACG
>JAIOAQ010000044.1:0-15536 GCA_019873735.1 Chloroflexota bacterium
GAATTTGTATTGACATATCCCCTGGGGTGTGTTATTCTTAGCGCCGTAAGGATACCTGAAGTTTGCTTTGGAAACAAAAACCATGTCGGCTCACGGTTCATCCCTGAGCCGTTTTGTTTTGACTGTTCCGTTGCAACACAAGCGTACCTGCACTATTTTTCTACTTGCCACAAGGAGGCAAATACAATGTCCAACCGTATCACCGGTACAGTCAAATGGTTCAATGGTAGCAAAGGCTACGGCTTTATCGCTCGCGAAGGTGGCGATGATGTCTTCGTTCACTTTTCTGCAATTCGGGGCGATGGCTTTAAGAATCTCGAAGAAGGCCAAAAGGTCGAATTTGAGGTCGAGAGAGGCCCTAAGGGTTTGCAGGCCAGCAACGTCTCTGTCGTTTATTAAGCCTTTCCACTTGACTCACCACAAGCCCCTGAAGCGATGCTCCGGGGGTTTGTGATTTACAAGAGGAGAAGAATGGCCAAAACACTTCCCAAACTCAAATTACTGCCTGCAGGTCAGTATCAGGGTGTTAATGAGAAGGACCCAATCAAGTATTATTACTGGCCGGTATTTGGACCGCTGTACCGGCGGCGGGTGGAATTGGCGCTAGCCGAGTGCCGGGGCGGCGGACGCATTTTAGAGGTCGGCTTTGGCACCGGGCTTACGTTTCTCAACCTGGCCGAGATGTATGCCGAAATTCACGGTCTCGACCTGACGGCCAACGTGCCTCAGGTGAAGAGCGTCTTTGATGGGCTTGGGTTACGGACTTTTCTGAAAAACGGCAATGTTTTAGATATGCCGTATGAGGATAATTATTTTGACACCGTGCTTTTAATCAGCATTTTGGAGCACTTAAAGCCCGAAGAACAGGCTCTGGCCTTTGCTGAAATTGTGCGCGTGCTCAAACCTGGCGGACAGGTGGTGTATGGTGTTCCGGTAGAACGTCCGCTGATGGTTTTCCTTTTCCGTGTGTTGGGTCACGATATTCGCAAGGAACACTTCTCCACCGAAAAGCAAGTAGCCGAAGCAGCCTCGGCGGTTTTGCAGAAAATCCGCATTGTCGAGATGAAGAGTATGTTCCCCTTTTTGGGAAAGGTGTATGAGGTGGGGCATTTTGTGAAAACCGGCGGGTCGTGAACGACTCCGCCGGTTAGAAACTATGGGGGTGTGGGTTAGGGACAGGCTCGAATGTCAAGCAGGCGGCGGTAATCGGGGACGGTTCCGTTGAATTGTTGTTTGGAGCCGCTTACTTCCTGGATCAGAATGATGCAGGGCTGACCCAGCCATTCGGCGTGTTCTTTGTAATAATCTTTATCCGTGTAAACATAGTCGAATCCGGCTTGTCGCAGGGCGTGAGGCTCTGGCTGGACAAGCAGTTCACTCCAGGCCGCGTTAGGACGATACCAGGTATCGTTTGAGCGGGTTGGCCTGCCAAAGATCGTGGTTGCTCGTGGTCCCAGCGGGTCAAAGACCAGGCTTTGGGCGGGGAGTTTGTCCCAGTAGGCGGCGAACATCTTTCCGTCCATTTCGGTCAAGAAGGGGGCGTAGACCGGCTGCGGGGCGGCCAGAATCTGAATGGCCAGCAGCGCGCTTCCGCCAAAGGTGGCCAAAGCGGCGAATGTCAGCAGGGTGGCTTTGACCTTTTCCTTTTTCTGCTTTGCCCACAGCCAAAACAATGGAACAGCATACAGCAGGCAGGGAATCAGCAGGTTGCCATAGAGCCGGGTGGTGGCTGTGACGCCGGCCGTGCCCTCATACTTGACGAAGACTGCAAACAGTCCAAAGACGGCAGATGCAATCAGGCCGGCTTGCACCCACATCTGCCGTTTGAGTGCTTTCCAGCCCCAGATGAGCAGCAGCGGCAGGACGAGAATCTGGGGGCCGATTTCGAGAAAGGCAAGCAGCGCCTGAACAGGGTTGGTGAGGTGGAGCGGGCCGAGATGGGCAGAGATGAATTGAGGCGGCCAGGCTGGTTGAAAGCCGACTTCAAAGTAGGAAGCATCCACTTTCTCTGATGGATGCAGCCATCGTCTGCCGACCTCTGTCAACATGCCGCCCTGGACAAAAGCGAAGAGCAAAGCCACAAGGCAGACAAGGCCCAATTGCCAGAGAGAGGCCGGTATTTCTAGTTTGCGCCGGTATGCCAGCCAGGCAAGACCCGCCAGCACCAGCCCGGCATAAAGCAAGGCAAAGGTGACTTCGTTAGAAAGCGCCAGGGAGGCCAGCGGGATGACAAAGACGAAGTTGGCAGAGGGTTTTCTGGCGCGTCCTGCCAGCAAAATCAACAACAGAATGAGCAAGATGTGGCTGACTCCAAAGCCGCCTAAGAGCATGATCAGGGGGTTATTGAGTCCGCTGACAAACGCGAACGGGAACGGGAACGGGCCCGAACCTTCGATTTTCCAGCCGGCAGAAAGCGCCTCGGCCAGGGTGTTGCCGCTTTGGGCCGCAGAACCCAATAACTGAATCTGCCCGGAGATGCGTGTTACAAGCGATGGCGGGACAAGCAGTAGAAGCCATCGAATCCCGCCGCTCAGCGCCACAAACCAAACGGCCAGCCACTGGGCCAGGTGGCTGCGCGTCAGGCGGCGCGTCCACAATCCCGCAAGGAGGAGGGTGAGCGCCATGATGAAAGCACGCGTCAGGTCTAACGCGTTCCAGGGCGGCAATTGGCCGAGGCGCATGACCTGAGCGGCAATGAGCAGGAGAAAGTAATGGTAGCCAAAGCGGACATCCGGGTTGAGGGCAAAATGCGGGGGGACATCGCCGGCGGCCATCAGCGAAACAGTCGGCAGGTTTTGATAATCGTCAAATATTCCCAATCCGCGGCCTGTAAGCGTGAACAGGCCTGTCAGAATTAACAAGGTAACCGCCAGTTGCCAGGGCCCCAGCAGGGGGGAGATGGAGAGGGGGGCTTTTCTCTTTTGAATCCAAAGCGCCGTCAGGCCGAGGAGGCATATCCCCGCCGCGGCCGTCCACGCGGCGGCTGGAAGAGGCATCAACCGGGCCAGGAAGTTGACCAGCCAGTTTTCAACCACCAGGCCGATTCCCAGCCCAAGCGGCCAGGTTTCACGCCGCGGCAGGCGGAAAAGCGCCCCTGTCAGCCAGATGCCGCCGGCTGCCCAGAGCAGGGCCCATACGATGAGCAAGAACGTGGCCATATTTGTTCTCCGAATCCAGGTGCTTTTTCAGGGGCATTGGGCTGCGCCGACACGAGGAACATAGACAACGATTCGATCTGCCGGAAAAGTCTCTGCTGGCTCATAATAACATAATATCGGCTTGACCACGCGCCGCGCCCAGACGTTGTTTTCTGCTCCCATGGCTTCCTGCCGCCCCACTTGGGTGAAGCGCAAGGGATCCACAACAATGGCCGCGAAGCGGCGATTCTCAATATCGGCCGCGAAGCGGGAGAGATAATCTTTGTTGTTGGCCATGGCCATCTCCATCAGTTCTTCCCGCTCGTATTCGGGGACCAGCGTTACGTTTTGCAGCATGTGCATTGAAATCAGGTGACGCTGATTGATGAACAAGATTTCCCCTTGTTCGGCGTTGACCCGGTCCACCCAGGTTTGCAGATGTGCAAGAGTCACCTGCGCGGCTGCTTTGTCGTAAGTCACCGGGTTGACAGAAGCGCGCTGCCCAAACCAGGCCGGGATGACCAGGAGCAGGCCCACCACCAGCCAGGAGGTGCTTGCCGGTGCAAGTTGCTTGTTGTCTTCCGGTTGGAAGCGGTGGTAAAACAGATATGCCCCCACGATCAGCAGGAAGACGGCATAAGCGTCCATGTTGTGCAAGTCAGCGCCGCCGCCGATTTTCATGCTGACGACAATCCCGCCGACGAAAAGCACAAGCAGCATGGCGCCGAGCAGGCCCAGGCGCAGGGGATGGAGATGCTGGCGCCACTTACCCGAGAATCCCGCTGCCAGCCAGACAGGCAGAGAGAAAAGGAGGATGCCGGGCAGGATGCCCAGGTCAAAAGAGCCATTGGGCCACAAGCGGTACCACAGCAGGCTGGAGGTCAGGCTGGTATAAAATGTCCCCACCGAGGGGATGCCGGAGAGGGCAATGTACGCCCGCATGGAAAGAAACGCCACCGCGCTTCCCGCCAGGAACCAGGCGGCAGGCTGGAGCAGATAACGCCACCCCTTGCCTTTGTACGGCACTTCCAGCAGATAAAGCCCGGCTGCAAGCATGCCCGGCAGCGGATACCAGTTCAGGCGGCTCAAACCGGCCCAGATGGAGGCGGCCAGAAGGGCAGCCCATGTCCGGCCGGGTTTTGCTGCCGAGAAGCCCCAAAGCATGATGAAGACCGGCACGGCCAGATGCAGGTAGAGGGGCAGGTCGAGCAGGTACAGGAAAATCCATGCCCCGCTCAACCATCTCAGTCCAACGTGTTTGATTTTCAGCCGGTAGAGCAGGGCAGGCGGAATCAATCCCAGCAGCAGCAGGCGCATGCCGACTTGCCAGGCGCGATGAAACCAGAGCGGGGCGGCAAACAAGTAGGGAGGCAAAAGCGCCAGGTGCAGGCTCGGGTGCAGAATCGGCCACGGGTAGGCCTGCCCGAAAATCTTTCGCGAGAGGAATAATGCCGGGTAATAGTAGCGGCTGGTCTCAGACCAGCCCAATGCAAAGGGGTACGCCGTGATGCCGGCCAGCTGAGAAACGACGAGATGCACAACCGCCTGGCAAAGCAGGACGATGCCCAGCGCCAGCGGCCACTTCAGGGTTTGGCGTAGCAGGCGCAGGGTAAGAGTCCCGGCCAGGGCGATCAACCAGAACAGGAACATCCGCGTGGCCGTGGCCTTGACGGTGAGTGTGCCATAAAACGGGTTGGCAATGAGCAGCGGGTAGGCAAGCAGGAGCAGAATCAGCGCCGGGAATGCCAGATAGCGCAACCAGCCAATCGGTCGGATTTCGAACCGAAGGCGGGGGGGCAGCCAAAAGGTCAGCAGGATTCCCATCAGGGCAGAGAATCCAATCAGACCTAATCCAAAGAGCAATCCCAGCCAGGATTTGCTCGTTTCTATCTGGACCTCAAGCCTGCGTGCCAGGCCGAGCATTTCCCAGGCTGAGAGAAAAGCCAGTCCGGCCAGGATTGCCAGCACCAGGCGCCAGAAATTTTTCAAAGAGGGGGGCTTGATAGAGATGTCCATCGAATCTACTGAGACGGGCAGGAAAGGCCTTGCCGGGCAGAGGGGGCAACCAGCATTTGCTCTTCTTCCGGCAGGATGACAAGCAGGGCTTCAATATAATTTGGAATGTCGCGTAAATTGCCGCTTTTCCAACAACCCAGAACGACGGCCTCTGGTGCGTTGGGGAAGCGGGCAGGTTTTGAGTTGAGGGGCAGGATAACCGCTGAGGTCGTTGGCCCGGCTGTGTAAAATAATACGTAGGGCTGCCGCGCGGCGGCGTCTTCGGGGTTGCGAAAGTAACGCGGGTATAGGGCCATCCCATGCACCAAAACACTTTGCTCTTCTTGCAGGAAGGCAGCAACGGTTTCGGGGGGGAATTGCTGAAGCAGGGTGGGCGGGGTTGTCAGGCTTTGATAGAATGCGGCGGCTTTTTCTTTTGAATCCAGCGGCGGGTATCGTTGGGGGATGAGCATCTCGGCCAGGGGGAGCAGGGCGCCGATGAGCAGCAGGCAGGCGCTGGCGATCAGCAGATTCTTCCAGGGGATTTTGATTTGTTGCCCGGCTGCCTCTTCGTTTGGGGCGGTTGTGCCGCTTGCAGGCAGGAGCGCGGCAGCAAAGACAGCCGCTATCTGCATCAGGCCGATGGCGTAAAAGACCAGGCTCACCCAGTCCACAGGGAGGATGAAGCGGTATCCAGATGTGCGCGCCAGTGAGACGGTGAGGGTGTAACCGAGGTATAAAACCGGCAGGGTGAAAACCGCCGTTCTGGTTTTCGACCAGGCTGTTGCGATACCCAGTGAAATGAGGGCCAGGTTGATGGCAATCAGGAGGAGCGTTTCGGGGGGCAGTTCTCCTTGCCAGCGGTAATCCCAGAGGGGAAGTCTGGTCACGAGTTCTTCCGGCGTTTCAAGGCGGAGGCTGGGCGGCAGGTAGAGCACACTTTCGGCGGCGTTATGCAGGAAGTGCGCGCTGATGAAGTGAATTACTTGAAGAGGCTGGGTGCGGATGAAATGGATGAGCGCTTCGCGGGCACGGGCATTACAGGCCTGAGGTGTTGTGCCGGGTTCACAGGCCGTATCTGTGAGGGTGTACTTATAGGCAATGTTGGTCGGGCGCGGCATGGCCTCGTTCAAGCCCACCTGATTGGACGTCTGGGCTTTCCAGGTCAGCCAGGGCAGGAGGCTCAGGGACATACCGAGCAAGAACAGGGGAATGGCTGTTTTTAATATCTGCGTTTGTTTGCGGAAGGCGAACAGGGCCAAAAGCACAATGAGCGGCGCGAGGAATAGAATCTGTCCGCGTAAAAGGGAAAAGAGGCCGACGGCGGCTCCAATAGCAAGCGGCAAGAGGGCGCGCTGCGCCGGTTTTTGCATCCAGCGCACGATCAGAAGGGTGAGCAGAAGCATGGCGGCCATGGCAGGCATGTCGCTCATGAACATTTTGGAATTCGAGACTTTGATGGTGTCTGTGAGCAGGATGGAGTTGTATTCCCGCAGGAGTGCCAGCAGAGCGGCGATGAGTCCTGCCGGCCGATTGCTGAGTGATTTCGTGAGCAGGAACAGTAAAACCGGAATGAAAGCCAGGATTGCCGTCTGGAAGGATGCGGTGCGGGCGTAGTCCTGTCCGGCGATGGCATGAGCGAGGGCCAGGAAAGCGGCATAGAGCGGCTTGGTTGCCGAAGCGCGCGAGAGACCTTCGCCCAACAAGAGTTGCTGGGCGCTTAAATCATAGAGTAAGGCATCGGAATACGGATAATACTCGAAATTTGGGGGAACCGGCTGGGTGATGAAATGGTCCTGCCGCAGGGGAGCCGCTTGCCAGGCAATGAAAGTTGCCAGCCAGATGAGGATGCAGAGAAGGACATCTAGCGCTTTTGGATGGATAACGTATTTTTTTAGGGTTGGGAGCAGGCGCGGCGCCGTCCAGGCTGCCATTCCAATCAACCCGGCCAGCAGGGCCTGCGGCATCAGAATGGGGGTGCCTGTCTCAGACCACCAGGCAACATCTGGGGTGAGGCCGATGCGGGTGATGGCGATTCCGGCCCACAGGATCAGGAATGCCAGAAAGATGAGAGCGGCCTGCCTGCCTGTTTCTTTCTGCGCGGCAAAAGCGGACCAATTGGCCTGCCGTGAGAAGATGAGCAAAAGGCTGCCGCCCGAAGCACCCCACAGCCACCCGGCTGCGGGGGCAAGGTAAGCCCCATATGTTTCTCCGAAAACGCCTGCTCGCAAGAAGGCATAGCCGCTCAGCACGAATATCAAGGAGAGAATCGATACGGTAAGCCCGCGCCGCCTGACGGTAAGCGTCTGATCTAACAGGCGCAGGAAGGCTGGCCCAAAGGCAGGGGCGAACAGACTAACTGTCAGGAAAGAGAAAGCCGCCAGCGTGATCGCCGTCACCAGCAGGGCAAGGGCGATTTTGGGCGTGGATGGCCTGGACAGGCCTGGAATGAAGTCCAGCAGCCAGGCCGTAGAAATGGAGAAGATGTAAGCAAAGAAAATCGTTGGGCAGGACAGGCGTTGTTTCATTTTCGCTCACGGGCAGCCAGGAATCTTTCGCTGGCGCGGAACGTAGACGACCACCGGCCCCATGCTGGCCGGAAATATATCCGCCGGTTCATAATAGCACAAGATGTAAGGAGAGACTTTTGCGTTCCAGACGTTGTTCTCGGCAGAAAATGCCCCGGCGTTGAGGATGACCACATTTTGTTTTCGGGCCACAATGGCTGCAAAACGCTGGCTTTTCAGGTCTGCATAGAAGCGTTTCAGGTAAGGGGTGTTGCCCGACATGGCCATTTCCATCAGCGTCACGTTTTCATAATCTGGCACAAGGGGGACGTTGATTTGCTTAAAGGTCAGCAGGTGGCGTTCGTTGATGAAGAGAACCGGGCCGCTCTGAGCCAGGGTCTCCACCTCTTGGCGCAATTGCGTCAGCATGCGGGTATGTCTCTGCACATTGTAGGAGGGCAGCGGGCGCAGGTTGGGGATGAGAAAAGCCAGCGGAATCAGCAAAGCGGCTGCAATCACCGCCTGGGGGATTGTATTCTGGGGGCGCTTTTGCTGTTTGCCGGCTATTTTCCCAAATAAGGCGTAAGCGGCAGAGATGCCGGCCAGGGTGGCATAAGCGTCCATGTTGTGCAGGTCGGCGCCGCCGCCGATCTTGGTGCTGACCACGAGTCCGCCCGCGAAAAGCACGCCCATCATTGCAAACAGGCCGGTCAGGCGAAGCCAGTGAAAGTCATCCATTCTCCGGCGCAGGGCATAGAAGAGTGTGGCCAGCAGGGGTGCGCTGATGATAAGAATGGCCGGCAGGATGCCCAGGGCAAACGAATCGTTTGGCCACAGGCGGTACCACAGCAGGTCTGAAGTGAAACTGGATGTGAAGGCTTTGGCGTTTTCGGCATTGCCGGAGAGCGGGATGTAGGCCGCCTGAGCAGCCAGTGCGCTTGCCAGCCCGGCTGCACCCCAGAGGAGAGGCCACTTCAAGTAGGCGAGTATCGTCTGTCCATTTGGCCGCACGCCGGCTTGTGAGATGGGTTTTTCCAGCAGGTAAAGGCTGATGGCCAGCATGGCCGGGACAGGAAACCAGTTGATTCGGCTTATTCCCGCCCAGGCGGAGGCCAGGATGACCGCCAACAGGGAACGCCATGGCTTGCCGACCGAGACGAACAGCAGGATGATCAACGTCATGACCTGCAGGTGGTAGTAAACGCCTACTCTCAAACTGAAGACGAAGAACCATCCGGCAAGGAGCCAGCCGGCGCGCCGATTTCCATCCCAGAGACGCTTTGCCAGCGCCAGTGAGGTTGCTGCGCTTAAGAGTATCCAGAGCAGAAATTGCCAGATGCGGTGCCAGGTTAATCCGGCGTTTGGGATGAGGAAAGCCAACGCTTGCAGCAGATAACGCGTGGGGTGTAAGGTTGAAAGCGGGTAGCGTTGACCGTAAATGGATTTCGAAAAATAGAGCGAAGCATAGTAGTAGCGGCTGCTTTCGGACCACCCCATTGAGAATGGGTAAGAGGTGATGGCCTGCAGGCGGACGAAGATTTCGTAGGAGACGCCCAGTATAACCAGCGCGCCCGCAAATGCCCACAGCCAGGTGGTTTGCAAGGCGATTTTGAATGCACCTGCCGCCAGCAAGATCAGCCACCAGACCATCCAGTAAAACATCAAGAGAGAAAGCAGCGGGTCACGGGTGGAGGCAGGAATGTCTTCTCCAAACTGGAATCTGATTTTCAGCCACGGAATGAGAACGGCGATGCCGATGAAGGTCAGGCCGCCTAAAAAACGCCAGCCCAGCCCTCGCAAGCCTTTCAGTTTCAGGAAGCGGAGTAATCTCCGCTGCCTGTCCACATCAGGGCGTATGTACAGCCACAGTCCCAGGCAAGCAATCAGGGTGGCGGTATAGGCCAGGATGGGAAAGAGCCAGTCTGAGCGGTAGAGGATGACGCCGATTTGCCAGCAGCGCGCCAGAGAGGTCAGGAGGATGACCAGCGTCACTGCAATGGTCAGCCCGAGCGTTGTCTGCCAGAAAGTCGCCTGCGTGATCTTTTTCATGAAGCGTCTTTTTGTGAACGGTCGAGGCTGGCCATGATGGCCGGCAGGAAAAAGGCACCGGGCAGGCTAGCCGTCATGGTCAGGACGCGCATCAACACGGCCAGGGTCAGGCTGGTGGCCATGTTCAATCCGCCGGCGTTGGTGAACAAAATACTGATGGAGAGTTCCTGCAGGCCGTAGCCGTTGACAGAAATGGGGGTGAGTGTGATGAAGTAAGAGACGCTCCACAGGCCGGCAATCATCCAGAAAGGTAAATGCTCTCCCAGGCCATCAACCAGCAACATTATCGTCAGGAAGGTACAGGTCATGTGTCCCCAGGTGAAGAGCAGGGCGGTGAACAAGGCGGATGGTTTTTTGGCCCACAGGGTCAGCGCTTGTAAGGTGCGCTTCACAAATCCCCAGCCGCGCTGCCATAGCCCGGTCAGCGAGATGGCCTGAAGATTCCCGCTCTGCAGCATGGCCCATACCGGGCCGATGCCAAAGGGGAGGGCGGTGGTCATGCCGGCCATGCCAATCAGCCGATCGGCAGCGATGGAGGCCAGGCAGGTTGGGCGGTCGTAACCCATTTGCATGGCGCCGGCCAGACGCACCACGTCGCCGCCGATGGTGGTGGGCAGGAAATTTGATGAGAACAACCCCGTGAAGGTCAATGTGATCGCCCGCCAGGGGGTGATGGGCACTCCTGCAGAACGCAGCAGCGTGTACCAGCGTCCAATCGTACAGAGGCGCGAAAGGAATACCAGTCCCAGCGCGGCCAGCAGACGCCAGGAGACAATACGGGCAAACGAGGTTCTGATTTCTTCCCATTCTTTTGAGAAGAGCAAAATCAGCAGGCCGATTGCCAGGATGGTGCCTGTCAGCCGCAGGATAAGCAGGCGGTTTTTGGACAGGCGGCCTTTCCATGAGTTGTCGGGCAGAGAGGAAGGGACAGAATCGGTCATGGATTATTCCTGGTGGATGGGCAAAGTAGCCGAACAGTCCTCGGCTGTGGTTTTGGGCGCTAAGATTTGCAGGCGTAATTCTTCAAAAGTCTCCAGGGGTTCATAATAACACAGCACAGGCCGTGCTACCCACTTAACCCAGGCGTTGTTTTCTTCCGGGAATCCAAAACTTTGTTCCTTAATGGATATTCGCAGCGGGTCGCTGATGATCAGGGCAAAACGCCGGGCAGCCAGGTCGGCATAGAACGAACGAAAATAGGCTTCATTACCGGCCATGGCCTGGTCCATCATGTATTTCTTTTCGTATTCGGGGACAAGCGGCACGCCCTTGATGTAACCAAAAGTGAGTAACTGGCGCTGGTCCATGAAGAGAATCTCGCCTTTGGATTGGTAGTCGGCAATGGTTGTTTGCAGGTTTTGCAAAGCAGGGGCGGTGACATCGGCAAAAGATGGGATCAAGGGCGGCTCGGCAATCCGCGCTGCATTCCAGGCTGGGACGAGCAGGGCAAAAGCCAGGACAGCCTGTACCCAGCGCGGCCAGGTTGATGGCGTCAGTTGGTCTTCTTGTCGTAGCGCGTGCACAGCAAGCGTGGCCAACAGAGCCGTTGTCAGGATGAAAAGGTCTAAATTGTGGAGGTCAGCCCCGCCGCCGATTTTTACGCTGATGGCGATTCCGGCCCCTAAAAAGCCTATGATGGCAATGCTTGCTGCAATTGCCTGAAGGACATTCATCTTCCAACGGCGGCTCGTGGCCAGCCAGGCGAGCAGAATGAGCAGGGGACCGGCAGCCAATAGAATGCCCGCTAGAATGCCGGGGCTGTAGGTGGAATTCGGCCACAATCTATACCAGAGTAGAGGTTGATCGAGAGCAAAACTGGAGGCCCGTTTCCAGACGATGCCCCAGGATGAAAGCATACCGGGCAAGGTGCCTGCCAGAGTCAAACCAACCGTTGGCAGGAGACGACGCCAGAAATTGCCTGTGCGGCGGGGGTAATATAGGAATAAATCTACCACGGCTCCCCATGCGCCGGGTCCAACCGCCCAGGTCCAGCGGCTGAGGCCGGCAACCAGGCTGGTAACTGCCAGCGAAGCCGCTCGTATCCCCAGGTTTTCTGTGAACAGGAATGGCAGGAAGAAGAACAATGAAACCAGCAAGGGGGGCTGGATAGGACCTTGAAAAAGATAGAGGCTCATCCAAAACAGGAATGGCAGGTACAGGCGAGAACCCCGTAGAGGGCGAGCAAGTAGCCAGCCGGTGATTAAGACGGGTATGGTCAGGAGGAAGACATTCCACAGACGATGAACCCAGATGGGCAAGCCCGGGATAAGGAACAGGCTGCCCCATAAGGCATAGCGGCCCGGCGCAAAGTAGGGTATCTCCAGAATACCAGGATAATCATACAGGTGGGACGAAAAAATGAGAGAGTAGTCGTAAAAACGGTTGCCCTCTGACCAGGTAAGAGAGAAGGGATGGTTGCTTACACCGGGCAGGTATTTGGATACTTGAGTGGCAAAGAGCAACATGCCGGCGGCGGTAAGCCAGCCTTCAGGGGTGGTCAGTCGCTCTTTTTGGTCGGAAACCAAAACAGACAGGCAAATCAGCGCCAGGAGCAAAGCGCTCAGGCGGGTGAACGGAAAGGCGGCGTAGTTTTCGCGCCCTTCCACATAAAGTAAAATGACCGGGACGGCGGTCAGCAAAAGTGCGCAAAACCAACGCAGCCTCCCGATACGATCACGCCAGGCGGTAAGACGGTTTGCAATGGGGGTAAGGTATTTGAAGTAGTATAAAAGGATGACGGTCCCTAACGAAAGGCCGGCGCCAAGCACGGTCAAACCGCGGTAGATGATTGCCAGCGGCGTCATTTGCCGCGCTTCCTGCACCATTCCTACATATAGCAGCCAGACAATGGCCAGCATTGCTTCTCTCCAGGGCAGGACGCCTTGTTTGTCTTTAACAGGAAGCGCAATCAGCCCTGCAATGCTTATCAGGAACAGAAAACGTGTCCAGAAGCCGGTAATAATATTTTGCCATTGAGAAAATAATAAAAACCAGACTACAAAGAGCAGTAAGACAACCGGCATTAGCCAGGAGGTCTTCGCGGGCTTAACAGGTAACTCTTGGGTAACCGTTGTTGTTTGTGCCCAGGTTGAGTACAAAAGTGAAATCAGTCCGGCCAATAGCAGGCCAACGGCAATTAGAATGGTTGCAATGTTGACGGGTGTTAGAATAGCAGACCCTTGTTGCAGCATGGACAAACTGGCCATGATTTCTGGCCTGGATGCAGCCAACATCATCAAGATTCCAAGAGTTACACTAATTTTTAGACCGATAGATGATCTATAAGGCGTTTCCATTGGAATTTCCTCTTTGATTACCATTGCTTGCTGTGCCGAGTCGGCTCTGTTCAAAAAGATGTTGTCCGTCCAGCAATAAGCGTATTCCTCCCAGCAGACTCGAGCCCATCGTAACCAGCCGGATAAGGATAGCCGCCGCGGCAGCCTGTTCAAGGCTTGCCCCTTGAAGCACAAGCAAAACGGTCAGGCTGCCTTCCTGAATTCCCAGACCGTTAATTGCAAGCGGGACAAGAGCCGCAAAGTAGGCTAACAAGGCGGATGCCGAGGCTTGCCAGTACGAAATGGGAATGTCCAGTCCGACCGTGATGGTCCAAAATGAACCGAAAGCCAGTCCGATAGAGAGCCAGGAGAATGCCAGGGCTGGGAGTATGCAGGCAGGTGATGTAAACCACCCCCGCGTCTCTTGCCAGATACCCTGCAATTTTTCCTGCAATTTTGTCCACTTTGAACCTGAGACAGCAAAAGACGCGGTTAGCAGAGTGTTCTTGCCAAGGGCCGGCCAGGAAATGCCTTTCAGCGTTAATATCAATGGCACAAGCAGAGTCATGCCAAGCAGATTGTAGAGCCGGTCGGCTATCACCGAGGCTGCTGCCACGGTGCGTTTTTCCTGCCCTTTCATGGCAACCAATGCTCGAACCATATCCCCGCCAATGGTGGTGGGGAGAAAATTAGATGCAAATGCCCCCATAAACACTAATCCTAACAAGTACAAAAAAGGTATCCTGACTCCCTGGAAACTCAAAAGAAAGTGCCAGCGTAGCGCAATGACCGCCTGAGAGAGCAAGAACAGCACCATAGAAGTGACCAGCATCCACACCGGGATACGGTCTAACAACGGCCAGATCTTATCCCAATCTACCCGCGTTACAATCCAACCCATTAGCCCGATTGGAACAAGGATGCGTATGGCAGACCATAAAATCTGAAGTCGCGTTTTTTTGTGCTTCATGGGGCATTGTGTTTGGGACGCGCCAGCAAGAGGAATTGACTGACCCATGGGCGGTCCAGATACAGAAAATTTGCCTGGCGCATGGCAAGCGCAGACAATGCCTTGACCAGAGGAAGCCCCCAGCGTTTATTGCCCCAGAGCAGGGGATAGACGCCTTCCACGCTCAAATCAAGTTCAGCCATTTCATTCAGAATTTGTGGCAGGGAGAACATGTTTTTCCAGGCCGGGTGTTTTAAGATCGGCGCTTTGGGGTAAGCGCGGGCATTGGTAACGCTGGTGATAAGCAAACCGTTTGGAGAGAGCCAGTGAGCAGTAACATGCCTGAGGAAGGATTTCCAGTTTTCGAGGTACTCCAACAATCCTGATGCAACCACAATGTCATATGGCGTCCCGGAAAGATGAAAATGCTCGAGGTGGTCAAAGTCACAAGCCTCTACAGATGGCTCGCTGGCCGTCTCGCCGACAATATCCAGACCCCGATAAGGGTAAGATGGTCCAATCAGCCTGGCCAGCAGGGCTTTCCCGGCTCCCAGGTCTAGCACAGAGGTACCGGCCGGGGCGCGTTGGATGATTTCGGCAATCAAGAGCAGGCGGGCATGCGGCCAGTTGTACTTTGGGCTTTCCTTTTCCCAGTAACGCAGTTTGGATTCCATCATGCTTTCTTTCGTAAGACCAAAACAAAGGGGGTTTCCCAATGCAGACGGCGGCCGATCCAGATGAGCATATCTACCAGATGCAGGCGGTGTAACAGGTGGACCCAGGATTTTAGTTTGCTCAATTGCGCCCATTCAGAGAAGGCTGCTGTGCGCAAGCGTTCCTCCCACAGGGCCTGACCTGTTTCCAGCACCTCTACCTGGTCTCGTAAGGGAGCAAGGTACTTCATCAAGCGGCGGTAATTGATGAATTGCAAATGCCCTAGAAAGTGGGGTTTTCTTCCCAGCAGGCGCACGTAAAGGCGGGCAAACCACTTGGGCATATTGGGAAGCCAAAGGATCGCATAATGCCCTTCCCACCACGAGCCGTAATTGGGGAAAGTGAAATGCAGATAGCCGCCGGGCCTGAGGACGCGTACGGCTTCGGCCAAGACGCGAGCCGGGTCGGTGACATGCTCGAGAACGGTGATGGAATAGACCAGGTCCATGCTCTCTGACGCAAAGGGCAGGCTCTCGCCGACGGCGCGGGCGATTCGATTCCCTGACAGGCCCACCTCTTTTTGGACATCGCGGCAGACGGCAACCGAATCCGGGTTGGGTTCCACGCCAAAGGACTGGACATTTTCCCGGCGGGCTGCGTAAGCCACAAACGTGCCAAAGCCGCTGCCGATTTCAAGCATGCGGCCACCCTTAGCCGGCAGCAGCGAGCGGACGCGGCCGTAAAGTTCGCGCGCCCGATTCAGGTCAAGATAGTCGCGCGCCAGTTTGGCCGGGTCCACTTTTACCACGCCGCGTAACGCCTCCGAGCGGTGGGCGGTGACACGCTGGATGAGTTCATCAGAGAGAGAATGAATCTGGTTTTCGTTCACGGTTTACCGGTTGAATAGTTTTTGCATCAGAGCCATGTTGGTTTGGATGGCCTGCTCCACACACTGCAGGGTGTGATCGTG
>JAIOAQ010000044.1:16002-20890 GCA_019873735.1 Chloroflexota bacterium
TGCGCGAATTGATAGGGCAGCAGCGAAGATGTAAAGTGAAACCACTGACGTAGATTAATTCCAATGGTCGGCTGTTTCTGTGCAGAGACCAAAGGGGCAAGCAGATTTTCTTCGGCCGGTAAGAGGGCTTTTATATCCTGCTCAAAGCCCGGCAGGAAGATGGCATCGTGAGCCAGCAGGGTGTTCGTCTGCGGCCGCAGGCGTTTAATCAGGGCAAATGTGCCGGGGTCACGCGCCACAAAGGTGTCCACTTCTGCAAGCGCCAGGCGGGCCAGCAGCCGGCCGACAGGGGTGTTGATGGGGCCGGCTCCCTGAAACAGACAGATGATGCGCAATCCCAGGATGCGATACATGCGGAAAACCACCCAGAGATACAAGAGGCGAACCAGGCTGGAATCGTCCTGCATGTCCAGCCCAACGGCCCAGAGGGCTGTTTCAGCCCGGCGAAACGCTTGCCAGGCAGGGCGGTCCAGGTACAGATTTCGCAGAGGGCGGTAGGCCAGGGCGGGGTAAGGCAGTTCGGGAATATCTTCTGGACGATGACGGAAGACGGTTACATCCTGGATGCCCATCTGATGCAAGGTGCGCAAAAGCCCCCAGCGGCTGGCAAGGTCACCGCGATTCCCGTAAATCACGCGTGGCAGAATCAGTTTCATGGTTTCACTTCTTCCAGCAGGCGTTCATAAGAGGCGACTACGCCCTCAAGGTCAAATGCCTGGGCTCTGGAAAGGCTGTGGCGGCGGGCTTCCAGCAGGCGTGACGGGTCTTCCAGCAGTTTGCTCAGGCCGAGTTTCATGCCGTCGGCGTCTTCGGGCGAATGGAGGGAGCCGTTTTTGTCCTGCTCAACCAGTTCTGTCAGGCCGCCTACCCGGCTGGCGACGATGGCCAGCCCCTTGGCCAGGGCTTGCACGCCGACGACCGGCAATCCCTCAGAGAGCGAGGGCAAAAAGAGGATGTCGCTCCGATCGAACCAGGCAAGCACCTGTTCGGGGGTGACCCAGCCCGGCAGGGAGAAGCGCGCTTGCAGCCCTTTTTGAAGGATGGCACGCTGGACTTCTGGCAGCAGCGGCCCATCGCCCAGCATGACGCACTGCCAGGGCAGGTGAGAGATTTCGGCCAGCACCTCTACCACCCGCAGGGGATTCTTCTGCGGCATGAAGCGGCCGGCAAAAACGACGCGGGGCGGCTCGTTAACCGCTATGCTTGCGGGCCGCAGTTTTTTCACCTCAACGCCATTGGGGATGATCAGGATTTCGCGGGGATAGTGCCGCAGGGCCAGTTGACGGGTGTATTCGCTGACGGCAACGACTTTTTTGGCATCGCGCCAGATAGGATGGGTGAACGGCAGCAGCCATTTAAACCAGCGGTCGGTTTTTTCGGGTACGCCGCCGGGAACGTCTCCCAGGTGCGCGGTGAGAATATAGGGCACGCCGGTCAGCCGAAAAAGCACCCAGGCCACGGCTCCGGCCGGGACGGCAAAGTGCACGTGAATCACGTCTGGCCGGTTGCGCCGGATTAAACGGTAGCCGGCCCAAAGTCCCGCGAGAACGTACGATGCCATGGCGATCAGGTCGGCGCGAAAGGGTTCGCGCCGCATCGAGGCCAGCCGAATCAGTTCGATTCCATCCAGGTTTTCAATGCGCGGCAGGCCTTTGAGGTGTGCCGTCAGGGCCATAACTTTGTGACCGCGTGAAACCAGCCCGCGGCAGATGTCTAACGCGGCGCGGCCGCCTCCGCCGCCAATCGGCGAAAACTCATGATTGAGTACCAGGATTTTCATGCATTGCGGCCGTCAGGCGGGTTTTGAAAATTGATGAAATGCCGCACCATGTACGTCGGTTTTCTTTGGGATTCGTGGTAGGTTCGCACCAGCAATTCGGCAATGAAACCCATCAGGATGGATTGAAAGCCCATAATGGCGAACATCACGGCCAGTTGAAAGAGCGGCGAGCCGAGGACAGAGATGTGTTCCAGGGTGCGGCGAATGAAAAGATAGAGCATCAACGCGCCGCTGCCCAGGATCAGGAACATGCCGGTCCCGCCGAAGAGGTAAATCGGTTTCTTGGCATAGGTGACCAGGAATTTGACCGTGAACAGGTCGAGCAAGACTTTAATGGTGCGTTCCAGGCCGTATTTTGTCTGCCCGTATTTGCGCGGATGATGGTGGACTTTTACTTCCAGGATTTTGGCGCCCACCGAGTGGGCATAGACGGGGATGAAGCGGTGCATTTCTCCGTATAGGCGAAATCCGGTCAGCACTTCGCGGCGGTACACTTTGAGCGTGCAGCCGTAATCGTGGAGGTGTACGCCTGTCACCCACGAAATCAGGCCGTTGGCAAGCCGCGAGGGTAGGGTGCGGGTGATGAACGTGTCTTGCCGGTTAAAGCGCCAGCCGCTGACAACATCGTAGCCTTCATCCAGTTTCTTCAGCATCATGGGGATGTCGGCCGGGTCGTTTTGCAGGTCGGCATCCAGCAGGACGACAATATCGCCGGCGCAGTTGTCAATGCCGGCGGCGATGGCTGCGGTTTGGCCAAAGTTGCGGCGCAAGGCCACCACGCGGACGTGGGCGGAGTCGCGCTCGGCCAGGGCCTTGAGCACGTCCAGACTGGTATCGGTGCTGCCGTCGTCCACGAAGATGATTTCCCACGCTTGCTGGACATCTTTCAACGCCTCATGAATGGCTGTATGCAGAGCAGGCAGGCTTTCTGCCTCGTTATAGACCGGTATGACGAGGGAAATGTCCATAATTAGCCGTCTCGATTCTTCCTGCTGGGGCAGGCCAGTGACTATCCTTGTTTCTGCTTTTTCACTTGTTCCACGCGTTTCATATCCGCATCTACCATCATCTCAACCAATTGGCGGAAGTTGATGCTCGGCTCCCAGCCGAGTTCGCGATGGGCTTTGGCAGGATCTGAGATCAGCAGGTCCACCTCTGCCGGGCGGTAGAAGCGCGGGTCTTCGACCACGTACTCATTGTAATCCAATCCAACGTGGCCAAATGCAATTTCACAAAATTCACGCACGGAGTGCGTCTCACCGGTGCCGACGACAAAGTTATCGGGGTGATCGTGCTGGAGCATGCGCCACATGGCCTGGACGTAATCGCCGGCAAAGCCCCAGTCGCGGCGCGCTTCCAGGTTGCCCAAACGTAATTCCTTGCTCAGACCATGTTTGATCATGGCCACCCCGTGTGCAATTTTGCGGGTGACAAACTCCAGTCCCCGGCGGGGCGATTCGTGGTTGAAAAGGATGCCCGAGGCAGCAAAAATGCCATAGGACTCGCGGTAGTTGACCGTAATCCAGTGACCGTACACCTTCGCCACGCCATAGGGGCTGCGCGGGTAAAACGGCGTCGTCTCCCTTTGCGGCACTTCAACCACTTTACCAAACATCTCGCTGCTCGAAGCCTGATAAAACTTGATTTTGGGATTCACCAGCCGGATGGCCTCCAGCATACGGGTCACACCCAGGGCGGTGACCTCGCCGGTCAGAATGGCCTGAGTCCACGAGGTCGGCACAAACGACTGAGCCGCCAGGTTGTACACTTCATCGGGCTGGTGTTCTTCCAGAATGCTGACCAGCGAACTCTGGTCGTGCAGGTCACCCTGAATGATGGTCAAACTATCCTGGATATGTTCGATGCGTTCGTAAATGCTGGTGCTGGAACGGCGCACCATGCCAACAACTTGATAGCCTTTCCCCAGCAAAAACTCTGCCAGATAGGAGCCGTCTTGACCGGATATACCGGTGATTAATGCAGTGGGCATGTTTGTCCTTTCGAAGGGCAATATTCAGATGTTGAATTATAAACTCTCCAAAGCATACGTCAAGCGCGGCGCCCGGCGCGCCAGCGATCCCAGAGCCAGCCGCCGGCAAAGACCAGCACGGCCAGCGCGATGGCAATTGCCAGCGTATTGCGCACGCCCAGGTGAACGAAAAGGTTCAGGTAACGCGTGATATACCAGTAACCGATGACCAAAATGGAGATGCCTTCAACGGCCAGGATGCGCTTCATCCACGCATTGCCGCTGGCGCGCCAGTGAAACCAGGCTTCGGCGGCAAGCAGCGACTGAAAGGCAAGCAGGATGACCCGGTAGCGCGGGTTATCCCACTGATCGCCGCCAGCCCGCAGGGATGCGACCAGAATCCAGACCCAGACGACGGCAGCCAGCCAGAGCCAGGCACGCCGCTTTTGCGGTTCCAGCCCGACCCCCGGCCTGCTCCCGGCTGCGATGGGCGCGTACATCAACCCGGGCAGGAGGATGTACCAGCCGGCTGCCCTTAAGATGCCCAAAACCCGCCAGACAGGCAGGGTTGGCTCGATGAAGACCGCCGGCAGAACGGGCTGGGTGATGCCGTAAATGGCCACAAACGGCATTTGAATCCAGCCGGGCAGCCGCCGGAACAGCAGTTGCACAATGCCCGAACTGCCCGCCGTCACCTCGCGCTGCCACTTGACGGCCCGCTCAAACCAGCCGGCGGCAATTCCCAGCGGCCCATTGCCCTGCACCGAACGCAGACTTTCCCAACTGGCGCCCACAATGATCAGCGCCAGGACGAAGAGCAGCGCCGCAGCGCCAATTGCCGGCCAGGGAATGCGTCTCTCCTCTTGACTCAGCCATAGCCAGCCTGCCAGGATGATCAGCGTCACCAGGGCGATGCCCGGCGAGACCAGAAGCATCCCCGCCAGCCCGATGACCACCCAAAGCCAGTCACGGCGGCGGCGGGAGACCTGCCACTCCAGCAGGCCGCAGAAAGCCAGGCTCACAAACGTGATCAGGAACGGCTCGCGCATTTGCGCGCTGCCCTGCAGGATGCTTTCTGGATACAAGGCGAAAATCCAGACGGCCAGGCGGGCAGAGCGATTGCCTGCAACCCGCCGGGC
>JAIOAQ010000045.1 GCA_019873735.1 Chloroflexota bacterium
TGCCGCGGATGGCAAGTCGGTTAACAATGTGCTGGGATTTCCGGGCATCTTCCGCGGCGCAGTAGATACGTATGCCCGCCGTATTACCCATGAAATGCTGGTTGCGGCTGCCGAGACGATTGCCAGCCTGACGCCGGCTGGCGAACTGGTGCCCAATCCTTTGGATAAAAAAGTGCATTGGGCGGTAGCGCGGCAGGTAGCCCGCACTGCCATTGAACAGGGTGTGGCGCGGACGGATTTTGTCCCCTATGCAGAAACCTAGAGTCAAGGCGGCTCCTGCAAACGGGAGCCGCCTTGTGCTTTCCTTTGATGTAGAGAAGTCAGGACCCTATTGGTGGACGGCACTGCTCGCATGGGCATAACGCCCTCAGATAGGCCCAGGTGTAGAGACCGTCGTCATGGCCGTCTTCCCAGACGATTGAGATGGCATAAGAGCCGACGGCCTTCAGGTCTTTCAGGCTGCTAGCCGGGGAAATTGTGATCGGCAGGCTGAAGACCAACGGGTCTGGGTCGGGACCCATGTTTTCGTGTCCGCCGCGGCAGGAGGCGCAGGGACAGGCGGCGCGCAGCAATGAAAACGGGTAGACGCTTACGTGGCCGTCATCCCAGGTGATGGTCACTTCGCGTTTGCTTCGGCTGGCCAGAATGTTGGTTGGTTTCATGTTACTCTCCATTGGGTGCAGGAATCAAGGTCAGGAAATTGGCTGCGGCCCAGCCGGCGCGGGTCTCGTCATAGGGGGCAACCAGATACCACCAGCTGTAACCGTCGGCTTCCTGCGGCCCGTCGCGTACAATGAAGACTTCCTCATCGTATCCCAGGAACAAGGGTTCAGCATTCAAGCCGGCGGCTGCGCGAATCCGAAGGCCTTCACCTTCGGTGCCGCTGATCTGCACATAGGAGCCGATGCTGATGCCGGATGTTTCGGCGGTTGGCGTGTTGGCCAGCAAAGTGTCAGGCGGCACGGCTTGGATCATGGGCGTAGCCGTTGGCGCCGGAATGATGGTCACATCGGCCAGGGCCAGGTCGGGGGCAGTTTTCTGTGTGGAGCCTGCCAGGCCGGTCCCCAGCAGGCTGAGGATCATCAGGATCAGCGCGACTCCAAATGCGCCTGCAATGACCGGCCAGGTGAGTAGTGAGCGTTCGTTTCGGTTCATCGTATGTTTATCCGGGCATCAGGAAGAATGCCAATCCGAGGATGAGATAGACGGCCAGCAGCGCCGCGCCTTCCAGCCATGACGATTCGCCATCAGATGAGACCAGGGCGGTTATCAAAACCCCGGCAATCAGGGCCAGCAATTCGAATTGATTGAAAATCAGTTGCAGGGGATTGCCCATGACCAGGCTGATGAAAACAAGCAGCGGGGCTACAAGCAGGGCAATCTGCAGGCTGGATGAGACGGCGATTTCCACGCTCAGGGTCATGTGGTTTTTGCCGGCCATTTGCACGGCCACAAGGTGTTCGGCGGCGTTTCCAATCAGTGGGATAAAGATGATGCCCAGGAAGAACTCGGACAGTCCCAGGCTTTCCATGGCCGGCTCGGCGACGCCGACCAGCACTTCACTCATCCAGACAATGCCCGCCGTTGCCAGCGCCAGTACCAGCAAGGCGGTCGCTTTGGACCAGTGGGCCTGTTCCTGTTTCGGCAGGCTGTGTGCCAGCGGACTGGTCTCTGCGCGGGCGGCATCCAACAAGCCCAGGGCATACAGCGTTATCATAATAACGGCGACACCCAGGCTCAAGGCCTCGACTTTGGGGCTGGTGTCTGGTCCGATGGAATGACTGAGGATGGAGGGAATTAACAGCGCCAGGACGGCTAACACCAACAAGATGGCATTGCGGCCAGCCTGCACCCGGTCGAATTTTTGCAGGCCGTGCTTTACGCCTCCAACGACCATTGCCAGGCCGAGTACCAGCAACAGGTTGCCCAGGATAGAGCCGGTAATGGAGGCTTTGACCAGTTCGAGCAGGCCGCCGCGGATGGCGGCGATGGTGATAATCAGTTCGGCAGCATTACCCAGCGTGGCATTGAGCAGCGCGCCAAGACGCGGGCCGGTATGGGCCGCCAGGGCTTCGGTCGCCTCGCCAATGTAAGCCGCAAGCGGGATGATGGCCAGGGCTGCCAGGAGAAAGAGGGCCAGGTCGGACCAGCCCGCCAATTCTGCAATGAGGGTCAAGGGTAATGCTAGAAGTAGAATCGTAATGGGACGCTTTTTTATGTTGTTGATCAATGATTTCATGCTTGCTCCGATACAATCTGTGATACTTTGCTGTTAGACAGCAGACTCAGCGCGCTTGGCGGGATGAGCATCTTGAGGGCGCGCTGCCGGATATGGATTTCCACCTCTTGGGCGGGCGGCAGCGGCTCTCCATCGGCCTGGATGTAAATTGGGGTCTCGGCACGCACGCGCAGGCTTTGGAAGGGGAGCCGCCGGATATATTCCGATTCGAGGTGCCGGCCAGACCACAGGTCAAAGGCATGACGTAAGGCGTCTGCCAGGCTGTCGCCTGAAAAAAGCCACAGGTCGAACAATCCGTCGTCCAGATAGGCTTGCGGCGAGAGGACGGCAATGCCGCCCATGTAACGGCGGATGTTGTTGGCCACTGCCAGCAGGAAATGCCCTTCTACGGCTTTGCCGTCGGCCTGAAGTGTGAGCCAAACGCCGTGCCAGTTGCTGGCATTCCAGATGGCCGTGGCGGCGTATTCGGGAAAGGCAAAGAACTTTTCTACCCGCACGCGCGGTTCGAGGGTGTGAATGGTCAATGCGTCCAATCCTATGCCTGCCCAGAGCAGGAATGGCTGGCCGTTGCATACGCCGACATCAATGGAATGGATCGGGGCGTCTGCCAGCAGTTCTGCATTTTCCTGCAGGGCGTTCCAGTTGGCCCAGTTGAAAGGGGGCAGGCCAAAATCTTTGGCCAAAACATTGGATGTTCCGGCAGGCAGGATGCCCAGGGCTGTCTCGGAGCCTACCAGTCCACTGGCTACCTGACCAACCGTGCCATCGCCGCCGACTGCAAAGACAGCCGTTACCTCTTTGTCGGCGGCCTGACGGGCCAGTTGGGTGGCATGATTGCCGCTGCGAGTTTGAGCCGTGCGCACTTTCCACCCTGCTTTTCTTAGTGTGTAGGCAATATCCGAGATGAAAGGCCGTACCGGCAGGCGGCCTGCCTGAGGGTTGTAGATGATAAGGGCGGTTCGCATGCCCTGAATTATAAGTGAAATCAACCGGCATGATATAATGAATGAGAGTATTCATACAATTTGTTTAGAATGTAACACTCTTAACCCTCCCACAGGTTAGAATGGGGCAGCCAATGCCGGCAATTATGGAGACATCTTCTGGTCTGGACATTGTGCCAAAATCTGTGAGAGGGCAGGCAGTTGCTTAGAATGGCCAATTCGAGTCGAGGTTCATCAGGTGCAAGAAGGCTCTTTGCTGGGTAAACGCTATCAATTGCTTGAGCAAATTGGCGCGGGGGGGATGGCCAACGTCTTCCGGGCGCGGGATTTGATGCTGGAACGCTATGTGGCGATCAAGGTCTTGCGGCAGGATTATTCGCGCATTCCGGCCTTTGAAGCGCGTTTTCGGCATGAGGCGCGAGCGGCGGCAAACCTCTCTCATCCGAACATTGTGACCGTCCATGATTTTGGGATGGATGATGGACAACTGTACATTGTGATGGAGAACGTGCCCGGCAAAGATTTGAAGACGCTTATCCGCCAAAAGGGGCGTTTCTCAGAGGCGGAGGCTATTCCCCTGATGGTGCAGGCCTGTGCCGGAGTGGGTTATGCCCACCGCGCCGGCCTGGTTCATTGTGACATCAAGCCCCACAATTTGCTGGTCACACCCGACCAACGGCTCAAGGTGACCGATTTTGGGATTGCGCGTGCCCTGGCCACGATCTACCCCGAAGAGCGCAGCGAGGTGGTTTGGGGTTCGCCGCAATATTTTTCGCCCGAACAGGCGCGTGGCGAGGCGCCTTCCCCGGCCTCGGATGTCTATTCGCTGGGGGTTGTGCTTTATGAACTGCTGAGCGGCACTTTGCCTTTTGTTGCCAATACTGCCGAAGAACTGGCGCGTTTGCATATCGAGCAGGAACCGGTGCCGTTAAGCGAGTATGTGCCCGATATTTCGCCTGCCCTGGAGCAGATCGTTATGAAAGTGCTGGCGAAGGAGCCGTCGGCGCGTTATCGAACCGCCGATCAGTTTGGCCGGGTGCTGATGAATTTTGGAATCGACGGCGATGTTCCGCCGCCCTTGAGGCTGACCCCGGAAGCGGCGGCAATGAATAACCGTAGGGCCGCCCCAAAAACGGCTGAGGTTCCGGTTTATGCTTCTGTACCTGCTACGGCGGTGGAACCTGTCTCGCATCCGGTAAGGGTGCCGCCTGTTTCCGCGCCGGTCGCGGCCCAATCCGACGACACTTCCTCGTTGCCTGAAATTGATTGGCTTTCTGTGCTGTTAGGCTTGCTGGCTTTGTTGGCCGTTGGAGGCCTGATTCCCTTCTGGATGTGGGTTTACTTCGTGTATAATCCGCCCATTCGCTAAAGCGTTTATGCCGCACTTTGTCCTTGCTCCATCTATCCTTTCGGCCGATTTTTTGAACCTCGGTTCCCAGTTGGCGGCTTGTCAGTCGGCCGGCGCGGACTGGATTCATGTGGATGTGATGGACGGGGACTTTGTCCCGAATATCACAATGGGGCCGGTTGTGGTCGAAGCCTGCCGGCGGGCGGTTGATTTGCCGCTGGATGTGCATTTGATGATTCAGCATCCAGAACGTCATGTAGAAGCCTTTGCGCAGGCGGGCGCCTCGCTGCTGAGTGTGCATGTGGAGAATCACCCGCATGTATATCGTACCCTTCAGCAAATCAAGGCTCTGGGGTGTCAGGCAGGAGTAGTGCTGAATCCGGGGACGCCGGCCGAGATGATTCGCCCTGTCCTGCCGTTGGTGGATCTGGTGCTGGTCATGACGGTTAACCCCGGCTTTTCGGGTCAGCGTTTTTTACCTGAAGTTTTGCCTAAAGTGCGAGAGGTGCGCCGGCTGATGGATGACGCCAACTCCAAAGCCTGGTTACAGGTGGATGGCGGCATCAATGCCGAGACCCTGCCCCCGGCGCGACAGGCAGGCGCGACGGCTTTTGTGGCGGCCAGCGCGGTCTTTGGGCATCCGCAGGGGCCGGCGGCTGGCATCCAAACTTTGCGCGATTTATTGAGATAGCGTGAATGCGGTCGCTTAAAAAAGAAGACCGCAGACTTTCTGCGGCCTTCAAAGAAGGTTAACAATTCATCAGGCTGTTTTAGCCAGCGTGCGGATACACCTGGCGCACAGAACTTTCTTCACCAGGCGGCCATTTTCCATCACCGTCACCTTTTGCAGATTCGGGCGGAAAGCCCGATTGGTGGCGCGCTGGGAGAATGAACGATTATGACCGAAAGTTGTGGACTTACCACATTGCGCACATTTTGCCATTGCTTGCATCCTTTCCGAACAATAATAACACGCGGGTCGTTCTGACCCAGAAACCGCATTATACCACAAAATCGTATCCTTCTCTGAGAAATGTTGTTTTAAGAACAGAGGTAACATATGGGCAAAGAAATGACTTCCCTGGGCAGTATTAATATTTCGCCAAATGCAGTTGCCAGCATTGTTTATCACGCAGTGATGGAAACCTATGGCGTGGTTGGGCTGGCTCCCAAGAACCTGGCCGAAGGACTGGCCCATTCGATCACGCGTGAACCGGCGCGCGGCGTTGCCGTTCATTACGATGGCGAGAATATCAATATTGATGTCTATATTATTATTGAGTATGGCACACGCATTGCCTCGGTTGCCGAGAGCGTAGCCAACAGTGTCCGCTATCAAGTCGAAAAAGCAATTGGCGTCAAAGTCAATTCAATCAATGTACATATCTGCGGCTTGCGGGTTAGCAATTCAGATTAGCCGTATTCAGGAGATATTTATACATGACTGTTGATTCCGTAGATGCCCCTGTGACCAAGCCTCAGCAAAGCCGCCCGGTGGATGGTTTATTCCTCAAAGAACTGGTTGAAGCCGGTTTGACGTGGCTGCGCACAAACCAGAAGGTTGTCAACGCTTTGAATGTTTTTCCTGTTCCAGATGGCGACACGGGCACAAACATGGTTTTAACCATGCAGTCGGCTTACAATGAAATCAGCCAACTCGGGCATAAAAATGTCGGTCAAATGGCTTCGGCGGTTGCTCAGGGGGCACTGATGGGAGCGCGCGGCAATTCGGGTGTTATTCTTTCCCAGTTGTGGCGCGGTTTTGCGCGCGGCCTGCATAATCATGATGTGCTGGATGCAAGTGTCCTGGCACACGCTCTGGCTGAAGCGCGTGACACGGCTTATAAAGGTGTGGTCCGGCCTGTGGAAGGGACCATCCTGACCGTTTCCAAAGATGTTGCTGCGGCTGCCGAGGCTGCCCTGCATGAGACCCAGGATTTGGCCGAAATGCTAAAACGCATTGTTCAGGCGGCCGATACATCTGTGCAGAACACCCCGGAATTACTGCCGGTGCTCAAGCAGGCAGGTGTGGTCGATTCGGGCGGGAAAGGGTTGTATTTTATCCTGGAGGGCATGTTGCGCTATGTGAACGGCCAGCCCTTAGATGTAGCACTGACAACAGTCCAGCCGCTTTCTGCTCTTAATCTGGAAGATACCCTCGAAACGATTGAACCGGGTCAGGATTACGAAGTGGTGGTGGATTTCTATCCCCAGCAGCCGCTGGATTTGCAGGCTTTTTACACTCGCCTGGAGCAAATGGGCACATCCATTCAAGTCGGCGAAGGCGAAGGGATGTATCGCATGCACATCCATGTTCCCACCGAAAAACGTTATGAGCCGATTGATTACATCATGGAATTAGGCACGATCACGAAGGTGGCGATGGAAAACCTGTTGGCGCAGATGAGAGATATCGAGTCTGGTGCCAGCGCGAAGTTGGAACTGGCAGCCATTGAGCCGGGACAGATTGCTGTGGTGGCCGTCTCGCCTGGGTTGGGTTTGAGCCGCATCTTTGCCAGCCTGGGGGTGGCCGCAATTGTCCATGGCGGGCAGACCATGAATCCGAGCACAAAAGACATCCTGGAAGCCTTTGAGAATTTGCCAACAGATAAAGTCATTATCTTGCCGAACAATAAAAATATCATTTTAGCCGCGCAACAGGCCAAGGAAGTGACGGTGAAGGATGTAGCCATCGTCCCAAGCCGGACCATTCCCCAGGGGCTGGCGGCTATGTTGGCCTTCAACCCGGACGGTGAACTTGCTCTTGTCGCCGAGAAGATGAATCAGGCCCTGACAACGGTCAAAACGGGCGAGATTACGGTTGCGACGCGCTCGGTTGAAATTGACGGCGTTCAGGTTGCAAAAGGAGAGGTCATTGCACTTCTGGACGGGAAACTTGTCCTTTCGGCTGCCTCGGTAGAAGAGGCGTGTTTGGGTCTCTTGGAGAAAGCCTCTGCTGCCGAGCACGAGTTGATCACTTTGTTTGCCGGGGAAGACCTTTCTTCTGGTGAGGCAAACCGCATTGCCGATGTGATTCGAGCCGCGTATCCGACCCAGGAAATTGAACTTCAAGATGGTGGCCAGCCCCACTATCAGTTCTTGATTTCTATCGAATGAATTGCCGATAGGCAGTCTGCGAGTCTGCTTGAGCAGGCTCGCTTTATTTTTGACATATGATCAGGAATGCCCATGGAAATAGGTCTAGTGACAGACTCGCCGGCCGATGTTCCGCCAGACCTGGCGGAGCAATATGGCATTGAAGTCATCCCCGCGATTCTGGTGATGGATGGCGAGCAATATATTGATGGTGTGAACCTTACGCGTGAAGAATATTATCGTCGGTTGCCGGCCATGAAAACACCCCCTACAACGGCTGCGCCTGCGCTGGGAGAGTTTGTATCGCGTTACCAAAAACTTTTTGCGGCAGGCTGCCAGCATATCATTTCTCTGCATACTGCCGGCTCGCTTACCAGCATCCTGAACTTTGCGCAAAAGGCAGCCGAGGAATTTATCGGCCGGGTGACGGTTTTAGACAGCGGTCAATTGTCGTTGGGAGTTGGGTATCAGGTGTTGGCGGCTGCCGAAGCCATTGAAAAAGGTTTGGGCTTAGAAGAAACCTTGCAGGTGATTCGGCGTACGCGCGAGCGCGTGCGTGTCTCGGCCGCATTGGATACAATGGCCTATTTGCGCCGCAGTGGACGCGTCCCGGCTGCTATTGCGGCGTTGGGTGGACTCTTGAATATCAAGCCGTTGTTGTCTGTGCGCGATGGCGAAGTAAAGGCTTTGGGGATGGCACGCACGACACACAGCGCCACAGAAAGCCTCTTGAACTTTCTTGCAGAATTGGGACCTCTTGAAAGACTGGCCGTCCTGCATACCAACGCTGAAGCGCGGGCGCGTGAATTTATTGACCGCTTGATTGCACAATACCGCAGGAACATCCCGGCTGAGATTCGTATCGTAAATGTGACAACTGTTATCGGCGCTCACGTCGGTCCCAACGGCTTGGGATTTGCCGCTGTAATTGCCTAGGAGTTTGTATCTGCGATCCTTATTGGGGTGGGTTTTCTTGCCAGAATAGGAGTATACTTTTACTGACCACTTGGCTGGCCAGCATTCTGAAAATCCCTGCTGGAGGTATTCTCATATGAAACGCGCAGTTAGCATCAGCATCGGTTCTTCGAAACGCAACAAGGCCGTAGAAATCACGCTTTTGGGTGAACGCGTCAGCATTGAGCGTATTGGCACAGACGGCGATATGGAGGCCGCAGCGCTCAAATATAAAGAACTGGACGGTAAGGTAGATGCCTTTGGGGTGGGCGGCGCGGACCTGGGCCTTTTGGTAGATGACAAATGGTATCCGCTCTACTCGGTTAACAAAATGGTACGCTTCATCCAGAAAACGCCTGTGGTGGATGGTACCGGTCTGAAAAATACCCTTGAGAACAAGAGCGCCCCTTTCCTGGAAGCAAAAATCCCAGACTATTTGAACCAGCATGGCCGCAAGGCCTTCATCATGACCGGAGCCGACCGCTGGGGGTTGACCACTTCGTTTGTAAACGCCGGTTACGAATGCATTTTTGGCGATTTGATGTTTTCTCTGGGCATTCCCATTCCTCTGCGTACTACCCGTCAACTCAAGACCCTGGCGGCTTTGCTGATGCCCATCGCCGGACGACTGCCGTTTGAATGGGTTTATCCGACCGGAGAGAAGCAGGAAGAACGCAAGCCCAAACATGAGAAATTGTTCCATTGGGCAACTGTGGTTGCAGGTGACTGCCATTACATCAAACGGTATATGCCGGATGATATGCAGGGCAAAGTAGTCGTAACCAACACTACCACGCCAGAGGATGTTGCCCTCTTTAAGCGTTGCGGCGTCAAGTACCTGGTCACTACAACCCCTGTATTGGAAGGACGTTCGTTTGGCACCAACATGATGGAGGCAGCCCTGATCGCCATTTCGGGCAAAGGGCGAGTACTCACTCGGGCCGAGTACGATGAGTTGCTCAGCGCCCTGAATTTTGAACCGACTCTACAGGAGTTGAACGAATGATCAATGCAATTGTCACGGCTGGCGGTATCCCTCTGCCAGAAGACCCGCTTTATGAATACTCAAACGGGGATTCTAAGGCTCTGATTGAAATCCACGGCAGGCCCATGATTCAGTGGGTATTGGACGCATTGGGGGAATCACGCTCGGTCAAGAATATTGTCATTATTGGCCTCTCACCTCAGAGCGGCGTGACCTGTTCGAAGCCTCTGCATTTTCTGGGGAATCAGGGCAAGATGCTGGACAATATTCGAGTGGGTACGCAGGAGGCTCAGCGTTTGGATCCGTCCTTTACCCATGTGATGATTGTATCATCGGACATCCCGGCGATTACCGGCGAGATGGTGGACTGGGTGATGGAAGCGGCAATGGAAGACGAGGAGTTGCTTGATATCTATTACAATGTGGTTCCGCGTGAGGTCATGGAAGAACGCTTCCCCGGTTCAAAACGCACCTATACCCATCTCAAGGGAATGGATGTGTGCGGCGGCGATCTGAGTATTGGCCGTATCAGCACAATCCTGGATGAAAAGGCCATTTGGACCAAACTCATCGCTTACCGCAAAAGTCCGCTTCGGCAGGCTGCCCTGATTGGATTGGACACCTTTTTCCTGCTGGCCTTGCGCCGCCTGACGCTTGAGGATGCTGTGGAGCGGGTGACGCGGCGCCTTGAGGTGACCGGCCGGGCATTGGTTTGTCCCTATGCAGAGATTGGCATGGATGTAGATAAACCGGCCCAGTTAGAGATTATGCGCAGGGAACTAAGGCCTCGTCGTCGCAAGAAAAAGGCTGCTGCATGACCTGGGGCAGGTTGCTTGAACTGGATGCCCGGCTTTCAGCCCGTTTGCGAGTGGCGGAAAAACCGGGCCTTTTGCGCACCCTGGCGGCGCTTCTGGCGCATTCGGGCGATTCGTGGTTTTGGGGAGCAGGTTTGCTGCTTACCTGGTGGTTTGGCACCCATTTCTGGAGACATTGGGCGCTGGTGGTCTTTTGCGGCGTGGGCGGGCTGGCAGCGCTGGTGATGGCCATCAAGTTCAGCGTCAAACGCCGCCGGCCGGATGGCGACTGGGGATTACTTTATCGCAGTACCGACCCGCACTCTTTTCCATCAGGACATGCGGCGCGGGCATTTCTCCTGGCGGTGCTTGCCGGCGGCTTGGGACCGCTTTGGCTGGCTGTTTTGCTCTGGTGCTGGGCGCCGTTGGTCTCTCTTGCGCGCGTGGCCATGGGCGTGCATTACGTTTCTGATGTTCTTGCGGGTATGCTGCTGGGCATTTTTATCGGGGTGATCGGGCTTGAAATCTATCAACCCTTGCTTACGTGGCTGATAGAAACAACCGGTTGGGTCTTGTGGTGAATCCTTAACGGCTGTGGGGATGTTGCCCTGGTTGGCGCTTCTGACTATTCGATGTGGGGAGAGAGTTTCTTAACCAGTTTATCTTTTGGCACGTAACCAGTGATGCGCTCTGCAACATTGCCATCTTTAAACAAGATAAGCGTAGGAATGCCGAGAATCCTGTAACGGCCGAGTAAACCCGGATTCTGGTCGGCGTCGCATTTGACCACTTTGACTTTCCCCTGCCATTCCTGGTGTAACTGCTCGATAATGGGGGCAATCATTTTGCAGGGGCCGCACCAGACTGCGGTGAAATCCACCAGAACGGGCTCAGATGCATTTAGCACCTCTTGCTCAAAGGTCGTTTCGGTAACGTAGGGAACTTCAGACATTTTTTTGATTCTCCTGGCATGCGCCTACAGATGTATGTTTTCAATCATCGAGAAAAGCGGGTAGTCTACCTATGTTGGTCAAAGCAATTTGCCGCGAATGAAATGAATTCCGCGAAAATGCCGGCAAAATTCGCGCTCCTTCGTGAAATTCGTGGCCGATCTTCGATGCAATGGTTCAGTAACACGCAAGGAGGAGACGATCGAAAATCTTGGGTTAAATCAATTCGGCAATTGACGTACATTTTATCGCGTGATAGAATGCAAACTCGCACGGGCGTGTAGCTCAACGGCAGAGCAGTGGCCTTTTAAGCCATTGGTTCAGGGTTCGAATCCCTGCACGCTCACAAACGGAGCCTGGCTTGCCGGGCTTTTTTGTTTCAGGGCCCCCATTCAGGGGGTGGTATTCGAATCCCTGCACGCTCACAAACGGAGCCTGGCTTGCCGGGCTTTTTTGTTTCAGGGCCCCCATTCAGGGGGTGGTATTCGAATCCCTGCACGCTCACAAATGGAGCCTGGCTTGCCGGGCTTTTTTGTTTCAGGGTCCCCATTCAGGGGATGGTATTCGAATCCCTGCACGCTTGTACCTTTGATGCGCAAAGGATGAAAAAGTTGCCGGATTTGCAGCCGCTTATCTACTCGATAGTGAAGAGATATTCTATATTGATTGGCATCTTGATTGTGCTTGAAGCCTGCTACTTTAGAAGCCGCGCCCATGCCCGTTAAAGCGACAAACGCCTGAGTGAGGGGGGCACCCAAACGTTTGTCACTAACATCATACACGATTGTCTTGAAGAATTCAAGCCTTTGTCGTTAGAGAAAACTAAGAGTTTTTAGCGGGTCGTGACCAAACAAAAAATGCCCCAGGCAGGAATTGAACCCACATCAGAGCCTTAGGAGTGCCCTGTTCTATCCGTTGAACTACTGGGGCGCAGGCGCATTATAGCATCTATAACAGGAGATGCCAAGTTTTGCACGAGAGACTCAATCTTTCGGCGGCGCGGCAGGACCGTAATCCAGCACCTGACGTACCTGCGTCTGACCTTCGGGCGGGCCAACAATCCCCTTTTCCTCCAGGGAATCGATCAGACGGGCGGCGCGGGTGTAGCCGATGCGCAATTTGCGCTGCAGCATGGAGACAGAGGCGCGACCCTCGCGGCGCACCAGGTCAATGGCTTCCTGGAGCAGCGGGTCGCCTTGTTCGACCGGCGACATATCCTCCCATAAGGGGGCTTGTTTGAGCGGCAGGTTGCCTGAGGCGGGTGGAATCTCTGCTGTGCTGCCTATGCCGCCCGGCGCGGCGTAAACGCTGGCACTGAGTGTTTGCTGACGCCAGGTTTCGACCAGACGCTGAATTTCGTGATCGGAAACGAAAACTCCCTGTAAACGTACCGGCGCCGGGGCGTCAGGGGCCTGGTAAAGCATGTCGCCGCGGCCAAGCAGACGTTCGGCGCCTGGCTGGTCGAGAATGACGCGGCTGTCCACCCCAGAAGCAACAGCAAAGGCAATGCGCGCCGGGAAGTTGGCCTTGATCAAGCCGGTGACCACGTCCACCGAGGGACGCTGGGTGGCCAGGATGATATGAATGCCGGTGGCTCGCGCCAGTTGCGCCAGGCGGGTGATGGTCCGTTCGGTCTCATCGGGGGCGATCATCATCAGGTCGGCCAGTTCGTCAATGACCACCACCAGGTAGGGCAGTTTCTTGCTTCCCTGCAGAGTCATGCGGGCATTGTAATCGGCAATGTTGCGCGCCCCAATCGAAGAGAACAGGTGATAACGCTTGTCCATCTCGCGCGTCATCCACTGCAATGCGCCAATGACGCGCTCCATTTCAACGACTACCGGGGCAAGTAGATGGGGAATGCCGTTGTAGCCGGTCAGTTCGACTCGTTTGGGGTCCACCAGAATCAAACGCAAATCGTCGGGGGTGTTGTGTAAGAGCAGGCAGGTCAAAATGGCATTGACGCAGACCGACTTGCCGGAGCCGGTGGTGCCGGCAATCAGCAGGTGCGGCATGACGGTCAGGTCGGCTACACAGGGATAGCCGGCAACATCGCGCCCGAGGGCAATGCGCAGAGAGGACTTAACGCGTTGAAAGACATCGCTTTCGATGATGTCGCGCAAAGCAACCAGGGTCATCTCGGTGTTGGGGACTTCAATGCCGACGTAACTGCGCCCTGGGACAGGGGCCTGAATGCGGATGCGCGGCGCAGCCAGGGCAAGCGCCAGGTCATCGGCCAGGGAAACGATGCGGCTGACCCGCACGCGTGTCCGTCCATTGCGCGTTTCAATGAAATCTGGTTCAATGCCAAACTGGGTGACGGTAGGGCCGCGGTTGATTTCAACCACATGGGCAGGGGCGCCAAAGGATGCCAGAGTCTCTTCGATCAGCCGGGCGCGCTGCTCAATGAACTCTTCGTTAATGGCCGGTGCGACGCCTGCATCCAGAATGTCTTTGATGGCGGGTAAGGTCCAGCGGATGAGCGGGGGGCTTCCAGGCGGCGGCGGAGGCATGCCAGACACAGGCGTTTGGACGGGTTGAAAAGGCGGGCGCTGGAGAGGGGTAAACGTTGGGGGGAGTTGACGCTCGGTTTGGCCGCGCAGGTCAGGGGTTGGGGGACGAGCCGCTTTGCTGAAAAGGGCGCGCAGTCCCTCGCCCAGGGGTCGGAAGAATACAATCAGGTCTTGAGTGGAGATGTCAAACGTCAGAATCAGGGCGATCACCAGCCAGGCCAGCAGGGCAATGACGGCGGCGCCGGTTCCCAGTCCGCCCCATAGCAGGCGGTACAACAGACTGCCGAACAGACCGCCCCCTTGGCCGGCGGCGGCAATTTCAGAGGCGCGTTCGGGCGGGCCGGCAAATGCATGAAAGGCGGTCAACAGCCAGAAGAAGAGGAGCGTCAGGCCGGTCACCCGTTCAACGGTGGGGGGCGGGATGCGTTCTACGTGACGGGCGATTAACCAGATGCCAACGGCCAGGAGGGCCGCCGGTAAGATATAGACGCCCCAGCCTACCAGCGCGGCGAGCAGACGCACCCAGCCGCCTGTCAGCAGGCTGCGGTTGGCCGAGATGAGGCTGAGCAGGGTGAGCAGACCAAGCAGGGCTAAGCCAACGCCAAAGATATCTACTTTGCGCTCAGGGGGCAAACTGGCCCAAAAGGATGGCGGACGCTGGACGACAGGTTCGGGTTTTGACGAGCGGGGTGGGGATTTTGCCGGTTGACTGGCGCGTTTGGAGACGGTTTTGCTCTTTGGCCGGCTGGACTTGGGCGGTTTGGAAGGCTTTTTGACAGGCATGCGGTGCTTCCATTCCCGGCAGCATGTTTCTCTACGCGCCGCCGGTGTTCGAACAATCTTGGCGCAAAGTCATTATAGCACAAATGGTCTGTATTTCTTAAGGTACAATAGTCGCACTCTCTTTGATTTCAAGGATGTCTCTTGTTTGAAATTCTTTTCCTCGGCACCTCGGCCTCGGCACCTTCTGCCAAACGCGGCCTTTCGGCTCAAATTGTCAAACGCGATGAATACCGTTTCCTGGTAGATTGTGGCGAGGGGACTCAGCGTCAGATTCTGCAATCGGGCATTGGCTTTCGCCATCTGACTCATATCCTGCTGACGCATGGTCATCTGGATCACATTCTTGGGCTGGGCGGGTTGATGTCCACTTTTTTGCGCTGGGAAGCCATCGAAGAACTGAACATCTACGGCGGCAAGACCACGCTGGAACGTGTCCACGACTTGCTTTATGGCGTGGTCTTGCGTGGTAAACAGCCGCCGATGCCTTTGCGCCTGCACGAGATCAAGGCGGGGACTTTCTTTGAAGCAGAAGACTTTACCGTGACGGCGTTTCCGGTGACCCATCGCGGGCCGGACTGTTTGGGGTATTTGTTTGAAGAGAAGGCGCGCCGTCCTTTCCTGGCGGAGAAGGCGGAGGCGTTGGGCATTCCGCCTGGCCCTGAGCGGCGCCGACTGGTGGAAGGGGAGACGATCACCCTGGCAGACGGGCGGCGGGTCACGCCGGACGATGTGCTTGGTCCGCTGCAACGTGGCACGCGCCTGGCTGTGGTGGGCGATTCCGCCCGCACCGATGACCTGGTGGAGGCCGTCCGCGAGGCCGATGGGCTGGTGATCGAATCCACCTACCTGGAGGCAGATGCCGAGCTGGCGCGTCAGTTCTCGCACCTGACGGCCCGGCAGGCGGCAGAACTGGCTCTGCATGCCGATGTCGGTCAATTGGTGTTGACGCACATCTCTCGCCGTTATCGCGAGAAAGATGTGTTGGAAGAGGCTCAGGCAGTGTTTCCGAAGGTTGTGGTGGCGCGGGATTTCGATGTGTTTCAATTCAAGAGGTAACGCCAGGCTGAACCAGGCAGGTACCTGTCCCAGGTTTGAAACATTTGCTTGAAGATCGGCCGCGAATTTCCCTGACTTTTTTCGTTAACCCTCCCGCAGGTTCTAACCTGCGGGAGGGTCTGTTTCATGCGTGGCAAATTTTATTCGCTGGTCATGATGAACAGGGGGTTCATCTCGAAACTTTCATATTGCGGGCGCAGGCGCTCTGTATTGTAGAAGCGCTTGACATTGACAAATTTCTTGGCGCTGGTCACGACATCTACCGGCATATTGTCATACCGTCCGTTTTTGAGGACGACCAGGCGGCCATGCGTGCGTTTCAGGATCAAGTCGAGGGCCAGGTTGCCATAGGCCATTGGCACGATGGAGTCGATGGCGTCGGGGTCGCCGCAGCGGACGAGGTAACCCAGTTTCTGGTTGAGGACGTGGATGGGTTTGCCCTGATTGAATTTGGGGGTCAATTCCTGCAGGCGCGCCGAAACCACATCGCCGATACCGCCCAATTTTGCATGCCCGTAAGCGTCGGTAGTGCGATCCTGAAAGACCATTTGTTCGCCGGCGATCATGGCGCCTTCGGAAACCAGGACAACGGCGTATTTGCTGGGGTTGTGATTGCGGTCATAGACCAGCAACTCGGCCAGCCGCTCGATGTCGAACTGATACTCTGGGATGACGCAGCGGTTGGCGGCTCCGGCCATGGTGGGCAGCATGGAGGTGAAACCGGCGTAACGGCCGAATACCTCCAGTACCAGCAAGCGCTCATGTGAGCCGGCTACGGTGCGCAGACTGTTGGCCATCTGAATGGTGCGGGTGACGCAGGTGCTGAAGCCGATGCAGTAATCGGTGCCGGTTACGTCATTGTCCATCGTTTTGGGCAGGGCAACGATCTTGACTCCTTCCTGATACAGGCGCACGGCATAACTGAGTGTGTCATCCCCGCCGATCGGGATGAGGTAATCAATGCCGAGAAAGTCGAGGTTTTTCAGGACTTCGGGGGTCAGGTCGTTGACTTCGGCCTTGTATTTGTCTTGCAGGTGAGGCGGGATGCTATCAGGCTTGACGCGGGAAGGGTTGGTGCGGGAGGTGTGCAGGAAGGTGCCGCCGGTGCGCGCGGCGCGGTTAACCACTTCTTCGGTCAGGACCTGGTAGTTGTTGCTGTTGTCGGCGTTCTTGTCGCGGATGAGTTCCATGATGCCGGCCCAGCCGCGCCGCAGGCCGATGACTTCGTAACCTTCGCGCAGGGCGCGGATGGTCACTGCACGAATGGCCGGATTCAGGCCGGGAACGTCGCCGCCGCCTGTCAGGATGCCGATGACTCCTTTCTTTTTATTGGCCATAAAACGCCTCCGAAAAAATTGAGAAATTGTGTAACTGCCTGCCATCCCGCAGGTTTTAACGGCATGTCGGTCCCATTCTCCCCTGCGGGAGAGTTAAGGGCAGGAAATTACGGAATTGTGATGTAGGGGCGGGTTGCCTGTGGCGAACCTTCCGATAATTTTACCTGTTTTAGAGTAAAATAACGTGAATTCGGGATAAGAATTTTTCTCACCGCAGAGACGCAGAGAAGCAGAGAAAATGCCGGTTTCTTGAGAAAACTCCGCGCCCTTTGCGTCTCGGCGGTGAAAATTTACAGTCGGTTTTTCTATCCCGAACTGACGTTAAAATACTGCTTGACTCTCACTGCAACCCCTTTTTCACAGGAAGGCAAAAGATGATGGTGAACGATAAGTCATTCGTGTTGGGTGTTCTCACTTCGGGCGGCGATGCGCCGGGAATGAACTCGTGTATTCGTTCTGTGGTGCGTACCACCTTATCGAATGGGGGGCGCGTTTTGGGGGTGTATGGCGGCTATGAAGGGTTGATTAACGGCGACTTTCGTTCGCTGAGCGCCCGCGAGGTGGGCGGGATTCTGCAACGCGGCGGCACGATCCTGCAAACGCGCCGGAGCGAACGCTTTCTGGAGGCGAAGTATCAGCGCGAGGCGATTCGCAATATGAATTCGGCCGGGATGGACGGCCTGGTGGTGATCGGCGGGGAGGGTTCGCTGCAGGGCGCGCATGCCCTGGCCAAACAGGGCATTAAAGTTGTGGGAATTCCGGCCAGCATTGATAACGATATCTGGGGCACGGACATGGCGATTGGCGTGGATACGGCCATGAACACGATTATGGACGCGGTGGACAAACTGCGCGATACGGCTTCTTCTCACAGCCGGGCCTTTTTGATTGAGACGATGGGCCGCGGCTCTGGTTACCTGGCGGTGATGGCCGGCATTGTCTGCGGGGCCGAGATGGTGTTGATTCCGGAAGAGCCGGTCTCGGTGGAGCAGGTGGCTTCGGCAATCGAAGATGCCTATCGGCGCGGCAAGACCCATGCCATTGTGGTCGTGGCAGAGGGGGCGAGTATTCGCACCAGCGACCTGGCCAAGGCGATTGATGACCTGGATGTGGGCTTTACGACGCGCGTGACCATTCTGGGTCACATTCAGCGCGGCGGCTCGCCGACGGCTTTTGACCGGCTGCTGGCGGCGCGGATGGGGATTAAGGCGGTGCAGGCTTTGCTTGAAGGACAGAGCGATGTGATGGTGGCCTTACAGGGCCGCAACATGGAACTGGTTCCGCTGACCGAGGTGGCCGGCAAAAAACGCTCTGCCAATCGTGATTACATCGAGATGGCGAAAATGCTTGCCTTGTGAGAGGTGAAGCGGCTTTGAGGAGGGGCAATGAGCCAAAAAAGTGGAAATCGCAGCCTGAACGTGGATGGTGATGCTAAGGGGAATATCATGATCACAGGGGACGGAAACACAGTTAATTTGTCCCCCGATTCTTCCCCTGCCCCGACTAATAGATTGTCGCTAGCCGGTGTGATTGCCTTGATCTGCGTGGTCATGTTTGGCATGTATGGGCTGCTTATCATCCTTTTGCGATTCCTGCCGCCTGTTGCAATCACGCCAACGGCCAGCCCTCCTGGTCTGGTGTTTGAGACGCCGACGGTTGCTGCGACCGTCACGGCCACGGAGCAGGCAGCCGTCCCCTTGGAAGCAGTACCCAGCCCATCGTCCAGCCCTGAGCCGGTTGTGCTTTCGCCTACGCCGCCGGCAGACAGGATGGTCGCTATTCTCCAATCCAACCGCACAGAAGGCAAGGCGCCTTTTGAAGCCAGGTTTGATGGACGCGCTTCCTACGTCTACCGTGCGGACGGGCAGGTGAATAAGTGCATTGACCTTTTCTTCTGCACCTACACCTTTACCGTCTATCTCAACGATAAATATGTCACCAGCACCTCGAACAAGACGGGTATCTGGCAGTATACGTTTGGCAAAAGGGGCGAATATAAAATCGGGGTGTACGTTTGCTGGGATCAGGTCTGCGGGGAGGACGGTGTGGCGGTCAATGCGCGCTGAGCCTGACTGCCTGCGCCCCGCAGGAGCGCCGCGCTGCTGAGGTGGGCGTGAAGTATAATTATGAATGTGACCCCGACCTATGAGAGAGCGAGAATGAAACAGGATACAGTTTTCCAAATTTTGAGACAAAAAGACGCCGAATTGAGGTCAAAATTCGGCGTGAAATCCCTGTTGCTGTTCGGGTCGGTGGCGCGAGACGAAGCCACCTCTGCCAGTGATGTAGATTTGCTTGTGGAGTTTGAGCGTCCTGTAGGGTATTTTGGTCTGTTTGCCTTGCAAGATTACCTGGAGGACTTGCTCGGCTGTCCGGTTGACCTAGGGACTCTCGACAGTTTGAAGCCGTATATCAAAGAACGTGTCATCGGGGAGTTGATCCGTGTCACCTAGAGACTGGCGGGACCGCATTCGAGATATTCTGGATGCCATTGCTGAAATCCAGAAGTTCACACGCGGCATGGATTATGAAACCTTCAAGGGGGATGATAAAGTTATCCGTGCTGTGGAGATGAATTTCATCATCATCGGCGAAGCGGCAAATCAGATTCCCGAAGAGATCCAGGAAAAGTATGCAACGATTCCATGGAACCTCATGCGTGCCATGCGGAATCGACTCGTGCATGTTTACTTCAAGGTTGACGAAAAATTAATGTGGGATACCATTCAAAACGATTTGCCGCCGTTGGTCCCTGAGTTGGAAAAGTTGTTGTAGCCTTGTGCCTTTCAAAACGGGACGGATATGCCCGAAGCCCAACGCCCTCTCAAAGTCTTTCTCTGCCACGCCCACGCCGATACCACTTCGTACCCCTTCGGGGCACAGGTGGCACTTCGCCGTGACGCCGTCAAGGCGCTCTATGACTGCCACCAACGATGGCGCGGAAGCCCAGATGGATAAAGTATAATTGACTTAATGAAGGCGACATTGACCCACGATAGAACCGAAGAAACCATCGAAGCCAAGACGCTTTGGTTCCGCTCTTTGACTCTCGCCGAGCGGATGGAAATGCTTTGCGCCTTCACCGAACTTTTGCTGACGGCCAACCCCAGGATTGTGGAGCAAAAGAATGCTGAACCTATTGAAGGACGTGTTCTCGTCCTTACAGCGGCATAAAGTTCGCTACATCGTGATTGGGGGAATAGCGGCGGTGCTTCACGGAGTCCCGCGCGCAACTTTCGACCTTGACATTCTGATTGAAGCCAAGCCCGAAAATGCCAAAAACCTGCTCGAAGCGCTTTTAGAGGCAGGACTTGGAACAGCAGCGTTGACCACCCCCGAAGAATTGCTTGCCCAGGAAATCACAATTTTCAAAGACCGCGTCCGCATTGACGTGCAGACCTCTACGCCTGGAATAACGTTCGAAGAGGCGTGGGAACGCCGTGAGACGATGGAATATCAAAAGCAAAAATTCTTCGTCGTATCGCGAGAAGATTTGATTTCATCCAAACGCGCAGCCGGCCGCCCCGTTGACCTGGAAGACGTGCGCTTGCTTGAACTCAAAGAATAGCCTTTGTGTATCTTTTATTCTTGGTGGTTAGAAATGCCC
>JAIOAQ010000046.1 GCA_019873735.1 Chloroflexota bacterium
ATAGCGCTGGCTGCCGCTGCCGGTTTTCCCTGCTCGGTTTTGGCGTTCTGTTCGATGACATCTTGGACATTCAATCATGTCCCTATTTTAGCCCAATTTTTAGCCACTCCCGTAAATGTAAACTTCAAAACCACAAAAGTGTTGTAAGATAAAACCGCAAGACAACATCCGATAAAGGCAAAACCGGCGAAAGCCGGCGACGCAAAGCCATGGGTCTACGACCGAAAGGTTATGACTGCCAGGCCGCCGAAGATGACAAAGATTGCTCTTTGTGCGAGTCTGGCTTATTCCAAGCCAGACTTTTTTATTCGGGTGTCTCCCTTGCTCCTTCTACATCCACAGCAATTGCCCAAGGAGATGAAGAAGATGAAGCCCCGACCAAAGCACCTTGTATTGTTTGCCCTCTTGAGCCTTTTCCTATCCGCCTGCGTCACCCAACTCAACGCAGCCAGCAATACCGTTCTCCCTGCCGGCGGCGGAGATGGGATCGGCGAAATCAGCGGCTATGACATTTCAAACGTTTCATACGGACTTGGCGCAGACCCGACCCGCATAGACCATGTTGCGCTTACATTGAACCGCTCCGCCAAGCAGGTGTTTATCAGGCTCTCAGAAACACAAGACACCTGGCATGCCTGCGTGAACACAAGCGGTTACCGCTGGACATGTGCGGTAGGCGGGTTTCCTGTTGCTCAGGCAACGCAACTCAGGGTTGTTGCCAGCGGCCAGTAGAAAACCTGCGTCAGAGATTGGTGGGCCTCGTTTGTCTGACCTTCTACCGTTCGAGCAAGCCATACCATTGCTCAGGACTGTGTAGCAAAACCTTCCTTCTGTACAATTTCAACGCCTGCCACCCTCAAAAACTCGAGCGCGTTTTCGTCCTGACGGTAGGCTATGCTATATACCAGCCGGACAATACCGGCATTGAGTAAAGCCTTGGTGCAATTAATACATGGGAAATGGGTCACGTAGCAGGTTGCGCCTCGGGTTGAAACCCCATGTAAGGCCGCCTGAATAATAGCATTCATCTCGGCGTGAATCGTACGAACACAGTGACCATCTACCATAAGATGCCCTACTTCGTCACAATGCGGCTGGCCGCTGGGCGAGCCATTAAAACCGGTCGTTAAAATGCGCTTGTCGCGCACAAGCACACAACCGACTGCCGCCCGATCGCAAGTGCTGCGCTCAGAAACGGCAAAAGCAATCTTCATGAAGTAGGAATCCCAGTCGGGACGCATGGCTACCTCCAAAAGAAAAAGACTTGGGGGAATATCAAAAGCGGCGCCTTGAGCAAAAAGACTCTGCCCAAGGCGTCCGCTTCATTACTCAGAATAGGCTACACCTTCGGTCCTGCCGCCCGAACTTCGGGAGGACAATCGGCCTCGAATTTTTTGAAGTTATCAATAAAGCGCGAGGCCAACTGCCTGTATCGTTTCCAGTATTCGTCTTGCGATTGCCAGGCACGGGCCGGATAAAGCACATCTTCCGGCACATCCGGGCAACTCTTGGGCACCCGGAAACCGAAGATCGGGTCTTCGTAGTAGGCTACGTCGTCCAGTTTCCCGTCCAGCACGACATTGAGCAGGTTGCGGGTATGGCGAATGCTGATACGCTTGCCCACGCCATAAGGTCCGCCCACCCAACCGGTATTGACCAACCAGCACTTGACTCCATAACGTTCAATCTTGCGCCGCAGCAAATCTGCATAATAGGCCGGTTTGTGAACCATAAACGGCCCGCCAAAACAAGCGCTAAAGGTAATCTCCGGCTCGTCGCGCAAGCCAATCTCCGTTCCTGCAATTTTAGACGTGTATCCCGAAATGAAATGATACATCGCCTGTTCCACCGACAGCCGCGCCACCGGCGGCATGACACCTGAAGCATCACAGGTCAAGAAGATGATGTTCTTCGGATGGCCTCCCCGCTTGGATTCAACGGCATTCTCAATAAAGGTCAGCGGATAAGAGGCTCGCGTGTTCTCGGTCAGACTCGGGTCATCCAGGTCTATCAAGCGGGTAACCGGGTCATAGACCACATTTTCCAAAATGGTGCCAAAGCGCCGGGTACAGGCATAGATTTGAGGCTCGGCCGAGGGCGACAGTTCGATCACCTTGGCATAACAGCCATCTTCGAAGTTGAAAATGCCGTTATCCGACCAGCCGTGTTCGTCGTCACCAATCAGGCCCCGATTGGGGTCGGCCGAAAGTGTCGTCTTACCGGTTCCAGATAAACCGAAAAAGAGCGCCACGTCTCCCTGCGGGCCGACATTGGCCGAACAGTGCATGGTCATGACGCCATCATGCAAGGGCAAGAGGTAGTTCAGGAGGGTAAAGACTGACTTCTTGATTTCACCGCCATAGCCGGTATTGCCGATAATGCACAATTTCTGGGCAAAGTTGAGGACAATAAACGTCTCGGTCGGCGTTTGATCAATCTGCGGGAAAGATTTGAAGCCGGGAGCGGCAATCACCGTAAACTCCGGCACAAAGCGGCGGTATTCGTCCGCCGTCTGCGGCTTGATGAACATATTGCGGGCAAAGTGGCTGTGCCAGGCCAATTCGGTGATCACGCGCACGGGCAGGCGATAATCGGGGTCGGCACCGCCATAACAATCCTGGACGAAGACATCCCGCCCCTGCAAATAACCTTGCAACCGGGCAAACAATTCATCAAATTTTTCGGGCGCGAAGGGACGGTTGTACTGCCCCCACCAAATGTTTGCTTCGGTCGAAGGCTCGCGCACCACAAATTTATCGTTGGCCGCCCGGGCCGTATGTTTGCCGGTATTGACAATAAACGGCCCCATATGAGAAATGCTGCCTTCGCCGCGAAAGATGGCTTCCTCATACAAAGCCTCGGTAGGTAAATTCCAGTAAACCTTGCGCAGGTTGGTCAGGCCAAGGTAGTCCAGGCCATAGTCGCTGCGAATAGCCTGTGCCTGCCCTTCAGCAGGAGTTTTAATGTTGAGGATGTTGTTCATTTCGCCTTCACTCCCGTTTAAATCCAATCTCTCAGCAACTTGCGGTCGCCAATGTAGATTTCACTCGGTGCGTTGGGATCAAGCGCCCACTTCATTCTTTCGATCCCCTCTGTCAGGTCCTTGACCGAACCGGCATAACTCAGCCGCAAATGCCCTTCCATGCCAAACTCCTTGCCGGGCACGGTTACAACCAATGCCTTCTTGAGCAAAAATTGCGAGAGTTCGGCCGAGGTGCTGGCGATGCTCTTGCGCATGTAGGCGCGGAAATCGGGCAGGGCATAAAACGTCCCCTGCGGCTTGGTGCAGTAAACGCCGGTAAAGGTGCGCAATTCTTGCATCAACACATCGCGGTTGTTCTGCATCGTCAGGCGCAAAGACTCTACCACCGATTGCATTCCCAGCAGCGCCCCTTCTGCCGCCGCCTGCATCACCGGTGAAACGCAGGTGGTCGTCTGCGATTGGACATTGGTCATAATTTCTACTAGACGGCGCGGCGCGACCACCCAGCCCACACGAAAGCCGGTCATGCCATACAGTTTCGCGACGCCGTTCACCACAATCACTTTTGAATTTTCCACATCCTTACTGGTGTAGGCATAGGCCGGCGGCGCAGTAATACCGTCAAAGACCAGTTTGTGGTAGATGTCATCACAAATCATGTAGATTCCTTTGCTTTCACAAAGTTCTACAATTTGTGCAATCAATTCCGGAGGGTAAACAACGCCGGACGGGTTGTTGGGGCTGTTGACAATAATTGCTTTGGTATAAGAGCCCACCACACGCTCGATCTCATCAAAGCGCGGGATAAAACTGCCGTCCTCCGGCGTAACGATAACCGGGACTGCCCCCACCATGCGAATCATCTCTGGATAAGAAACCCAGTACGGCGCCAGGACAATAACCTCGTCCTGCGGATTACACAGCGTAAACAAAATGTTCCACAACGACTGCTTGGCGCCGTCGGAAACGATCACATTGTAGGGAGAAACAACACGGTTGTAATGCTCCTCGGTATAGCGCACGATGGCCTTTTTCAGGCTGGGCGTGCCGTCTGTCGGCACGTATTTCACGTCGCCGCTAGAAAGTTTGGCGGCCGAAGTCAGGATGGCCGTAATCGGCGTCTTATTCTTTGGCTCTCCAATCCCTAAGTGAATAACCGGCTCTCCTTTTTCCCGTAACAGGCGGGCTTCTTCATTCAGGGCAATGGTCGGCGAGACAGGCAGAGAAGTTGCAATCTGGCTGAGACTCATGCGTCAATTCTCCTGGGTATGTATTTGGAACAAAAAACTCCCATCTGTTCTTTTTTTCACAGACGGTGATTATAACCGATTAGAGCCAAATCTCACGAAAGTTGGGCAAAATCGGCTGGCGCCCCCAAAAATAGCCCCTTCGCTTCAGAGTCTATTCGCTTAAGCAGACCGGTCAAAACGGACCCGGAGCCGATTTCAACAAAGGTGTCTACTTCCAGCCCGCGCATGGTCTGCACCGACTCGGTCCAGCGGACGCGCGCGGTCAACTGCGCCGAAAGATCGGCCTGGATATCCAAGACGGCTGTCATCGGGCGGGCGGTCACATTGCTGATGACCGGGAAAAGCGGCCCGGCCAACGGGACAGCGCGCACGGCCGTCTCGAATTCGGTCTGTACCACCGCCATCAAAACCGAGTGCGCCGCGATGCTGACGGCCAGCGGCAAGGCCCGGCGCGCTCCGGCAGCCCTGGCGGCTTCAACTGCGCGCTCCAAGGCAATACGGCTGCCGGAAATAACCGTCTGGCCGGGGCAGTTATCGTTGGCGACCTGCACAATCTCGCCATCCCGGCTGGCCTGGGCGCAGATACTTTCCAGTGTCGAAATATCCAGGCCGAGAATCGCAGCCATACCGCCCGGCGCCTGTTCTCCGGCGCGCTTCATCAACTCGCCGCGGCGGCGGACAAGCCGCAGTCCATCGGCAAAGGATAGGGCGCGGGCGGCGGTCAGGGCAGACAGTTCGCCAAGAGAATGCCCGGCTGCGCAAACAGGCCTCGGGTCCGGCTCTGAACCGAAGTGCGATTCCAGCACCCGCAGGGCCGCCATCGAATGAACGTACAACGCCGGTTGGGTATTAACGGTGTCGTTCAGTTCGCTTTCTGGGCCGTCCCACATCAAGCGGCTCAGGGGAAAACCTAAAATCTCGTCTGCTTCTTCAAACACTTGCTGCGCGGGCCGAAAGGCTGCAGCCAGGTCTTTGCCCATGCCAACAAATTGCGAACCTTGCCCCGGAAAAAGGAAAGCCGTTTTGGTCAAGTCTGGTATCATTTTCACCTCGGCTTTTTAAACACAGACGGGCCGCCTGGGTGACGGCCCGTTCAAGTGTTTGATTACAATTACTTTTTCTTCTCTTTTTCAACTTCGACCACTTCGCGGCCTTTGTACTGACCGCAATTGGGGCAAACGGTATGCGGCAGGCGCATCTGACCGCAATTGGGACAGGCGGTCAGGTTGGCGGCTTGCAAAGCATCATGCGCACGGCGGCGGTCGCGGCGGCCTTTGGAATGTTTGCGTTTCGGTTGAGGCGGCATGGAACTTTCTCCTTCTAAACAAAAGACCTGCCAGCCTGCGCTGGCATTAATTCTTGTCCTGAAACAAGCGGGCTGATTATAGCGAGGATAGCCCGGCACGTCAAGCCCGAAATTTGATGTAAAATACAACTATGGAAATTCAAGTTGCTGTGGCAAAAGTCGGTCAATATGCTGCGCCTGAGGGTAGCGACTTGTTAGAGATGATTGAGCGCCCCAATGGCGGTCTCTCGGTAGTGCTGGCCGATGGCGGCAGCCGGCATCGCTCCGTTTCCATGCTGGTTGTGCGCCAGGTCATTGCCCTGCTGGCAGAAGGTGTGCGCGATGGCGCTGCAGCGCGCGCGGCATCGGACACGTTGTTCACAAAATACCAGGGGCAGGCAGCGTGTACGCTCAACATTGTCTCGGTGGACTTTTTGACCAACACGCTGGTTCTAACCCGCAATAACCCGGCTCCGGTCTATGTCAGCCGCCAGGGACAGGTGGACTGCCTGGGTGAAGCCTGTGAGCCGCTGGGCATTTCGCGTAATGTGCGGCCGGTCATCAGCGAGATTCCGCTTGAACCAGGTCTGATGGTTATTGTCTTTAGCGACGGTCTGCTCAATGCCGGAAAACAACGCGGTCGGCAGATGGATGTTTGTACGCTTGTCCAGTCTATGCTGGAAGACCAGGAGCCATCTCCGCAGGAAATGGCCGACGCCCTGCTGGCACATGCGGTTTTACTCGATGATCATTGCCCGGCAGATGACATAAGCGCCGTAGTCGTTCAGGCCCTGCCTAAGCGGGGTGACGAAGTGCGCAGGCTGCACGTACGCCTGCCCTTTGACCTGTCCGAAAGATAGGGGCGGCCGTCGGGCTTTAAAATCCCTACCCATCTCCCAACAACAGGGGTATAATCGCTCCCGCCTCGCCAGCCTTTGGCTGGCATTTTTGTGGAACGGAGCAAAGCATGAATCGTCATATCAACACTTTGATTTTAATCCTGGTCCTTGTTGCTCTGGCCCTGTGGATTGACCTGAGTGACACACTTACCATCACAAACCCGTTCAATGGCAATGTCATTTACAGCCGCAATGTGGCTACCCGGCTTGGCCTTGACTTGCGCGGTGGTCTGCAAGTCCTGCTGGAGGCCGACTTGCCTGCCGACCAACAAGTGGATGCCGAGCAAATGTCTGTGGCACGCGACATCCTGGAAAACCGCACCAACGCCCTGGGTGTGAGTGAAAGTTCCCTGCAGGTGGCCGGCGAACGCCGCATTGTTGGGGAATTCCCTGGCGTCAAAGACCCAGACGAAGTGATGGGTACGCTGGGACAAACCGGTTTGCTTGAATTTGTGGATTTCAGTGCGCTGACGGATCAAGAAATCGCCCAAATTGTTGAGGAACAAATTGAAATCAAAACCGATTTTGGGCTTGAACAGCCTGTAGAAACCCCTGACCTGTCCCTGCCGTTGAATGAACGCGTTTACCACACCGTGTTAACCGGAACGGCGCTAAAGACCGTGTCGGTTGGACGTTCGCAGGTAGGCGAGTTCTACATCCACTTTGAACTGAATAGCGAGGGGGCAAAAATTTTCAAGGAATATACCGGTTCGCACATCGGCAAAGTCTTGGCTATCGTGTTGGATAAGAAGGTGATCTCTGCGCCTGTCATTCAGGCCCAAATTGAAGACCAGGGCCAGATTACCGGAAATTTCACCTATGAAGAGGCCAACTCGCTTACCATTCAACTGCGCTATGGCTCTCTGCCTATTCCGTTCAAGGTGGTTGAAAGCCGCATTGTCGGTCCAACCCTGGGCCAGGACTCGCTGACCAAAAGCCTGTTTGCCGGCCTGGTGGGTATTTTGATCGTCTTCCTGTTTATGGGAATTTACTACCGGCTGCCGGGCGTGTTGGCCGATCTTTCCATCATTGTCTATGCCATTCTGGCCTTTGCCATCTTCAAATGGATTCCGGTAACGCTGACTCTGCCGGGCGTAGCCGGTTTCCTGCTCTCAACCGGCTCGGCACTGGATGCCAACATTCTCATTTTTGAGCGCCTGAAAGAGGAATTGCGCGCCGGACGCAGGCTGGATGCGGCTACGAATATCGGTTGGGCACGCGCCTGGCCGTCCATTCGCGACTCAAACATTGCAACGCTGATCACCTCTGCCATCCTGTTCCTGTTCGGCAATGCCTTCGGCGCCACCATTGTCAAGGGCTTTGCCTTCACGCTCTTTATCGGTGTGGCCATCAGCCTTTTCACCTCCCTGGTTGTAACCCGCACCCTGCTCAAGTTGGTACTCGGCCTCATTAAGCCGGGCACCGAAAAACCATCCTGGTTTGGACTCTAGCCAAGGAAGGCCGTCATGAACATTCTTGGAAAACGTTACTTCTTCTTTGCCCTTTCGCTCCTTCTGATTGTACCGGGCCTGTTCCTGCTCTTCAGGGGCGGCATACCGCTTTCGATTGACTTCACCGGCGGTTCCCTGCTTGAACTCCGTTTTGAATCGGCTCAGCCCCAACCGGCCGAAATCCTGGCCGTGTACGAAGACCTTGGCATCAAAGACGCTCAGGCGCAAACCACCAGCCAGGGCACCTACCTGATTCGCTCCGCTTTCCTGGACGAAGCCATCCGCTCGCAAGTCACCGGCAAACTGACCGAGAGCATCGGCGCAAACACCGTCCTTCGCTTTGACAGCGTTGGCCCAACCATTGGCAAACAGGTGACGCAGCGTGGTATGCTGGCCGTTGGCATCGCTGCGCTGGCGGTAGTCATCTACATCACCATTGTCTTCAACAAAATTCCGCACGCCTTCCGTTACGGCGTATGCGCCATCATTGCCATGGTGCATGATGTGGCCATTGCCCTGAGTGTGGCCGGTTACGGACGCGCCCTTTTCGGCTGGCAAGTGGACGTGCTTTTCCTGACTGCCTTGCTGACGGTCATTGGCTTCTCGGTACAAGATAAAATCGTAGTCTTTGACCGCATTCGCGAAAACTCAAACACCCTGCGCCGCTGGCCTTTTGAAGCATTGGCCAATCACTCCATTGTCCAGACGCTGCAACGTTCGATCAATACCCAATTGATGACCGTAGAATTTATGCTGCTGGCCCTGGCCCTCTTCGGCGGTATCACCCTGCGTGAATTCGCGGTTGTCCTGTTGATCGGCCTGTTAAGCGGCACTTACTCTTCCATCTTCATTGCCGCTCCCATCCTGGTTGTTTGGGAAAATCAAGAATGGAAACGCTGGTTTAAGGGTGGTACCCAGCAGCCGGCCTAAGTTTCAGTGCTAACCCTCAAACGGCGCATCGCAGGATGCGCCGTTTTTCTTTACAAGCGTAATTGCCTACCCTTTAACCGGCCGAAAGGCGCCGGGCCGCCAACACCAGTGGATGCTCAGCCCGCACCCCGGTCCCATCGGCAATCTGCGAGCGGCAGGAAGTGCCCGTCGCCGCCACTGGCATACCTGCCTGACGCACGGCCGGGAAGAGCGTCAGTTCTCCGATTTGCATGGACAGGTCGTAATGTTCGGCCTCGTAGCCAAAGGCCCCAGCCATCCCGCAGCAGCCGGTAGAAAGGACATCCACCTGATAGCCCAAACGGCGCAGCAATTCTGCCGAGGCCGCCTGTCCCACCGGATACCCATCTGCGGCGGGCGGGCGGGATTTTTGATAACAATGCCCGTGCAGCAGAACACCTGCCTGCGGCAAAGGGGCAAGCGCAGAACGAGACAGCAGGCTTTCCAGGCGCAACCGGCCAGAAACAGCCGGGCGAAGCAGGAATTCATCTACCATCCAGGCGCGTTCGGCCAGGCGAAGCACCTGCTCCGAATCTGGGAACAGGTCTAAAAATTCATCGCCGAGGGTATAGATTTCGGAAGGCTCCACCCCAACGACACAAAACCGCCCGGCGGGATCAAAGCGGTGGATAACTTCCAAGAGTCGAATCGCATGGCGGCGAGCCGCATCGAGGAAACCCTTTGAAATCAAGGTTCGGCCGGCGCCAAAAACCGGCAGGACAATCACCCGGCAGCCGGCATCTGCCAGCAGGCTGAGTGCGGCCTGTTCTACTTCCGGCTCAAAAAAGTGAGTAAAGGCATCTGGCAGGTAAAGGACGGTCTCAGAACCTGCCGCCAGGCGTGGACGGCCGGGGCGGAAAGAGCCAAAGGCAGGAAATGCACGCTGCCAAGAGAGCGCAAAGAATGCAGACATTACCCGGCGCCCAACAACGCTCTGGGCAAAAATATTTATCAAGCGGCCAAACGGCGCACCGATTTGCGCCAGCAGGCCGATATAACCAAACAGATAATCGCGCAACTGCCGGCGGTGAGTCTGGTAGTAGTGTGCCAAAAACTCATATTTCAATTTTGCCATGTCCACGCCAGATGGACACTCGGTTTTGCAACCCTTACAGGCCAGGCACAGGTCAAGCGCCTGACGCGCCGCCTCGGTAGACTCTCCCCTTTCAAAAGACCCAGAAATCAGGGCGCGCAGCAGATTGGCGCGGCCGCGCGTCGAGTACATTTCTTCGCGAGTCGCCTGAAAGGATGGGCACATCACGCCGTCTGTTTTGCGGCACACTCCCTGACCGTTACATTGCTCAATGGCTATTTCCAACCCGCCACTACGGGAGAAATCCAGATGCGGCTTCCAGGCTTGCGCATGGTACGCCTCGCCGTAGCGCAGGTTGAGGTCCATCGGCGGCGGGTCGACAATCTTTCCGGGGTTGAGAATGCCATTGGGGTCGGCAGCCCGCTTCAGGTCCCGAAAAGAAGCGAGGATTTCCTCCCCATAGGTCTGCCGCAGGAATTCCGAACGAGCCAGTCCGTCGCCATGTTCGCTGCTCATCGCGCCGCCAGCCTCCAGCGTTAATCCCAACACGGCTTCGGCAATCGAACGCAGGTTGCGCACCCCCGCGCCTGTGCGCAGATCCAGCACCGGCCGGATATGCAGGCAGCCGGCCGAGGCATGCGCATAAAAAGAAGCCTGCGCCTGGTGTTCGGCCAGGATGCGCTCAACGCCACGCACAAAATCGCCCAGCCGTTCCACAGGAATGGCACAGTCTTCGATAACCGCCACCGGCCGCTGCCGGGAAGGACGCGAATCGAGAATCCCCAATCCGACTTTGCGGACCGCCCAAATGCGCGCCTGCTGGGGTGGGGTTTCAGCAATGTAGGCTGGCCGCAAAGCGCGCAGACGTTCAAGCAGGACCTCTGGCCTGCTCCCGCTAAATTCGACCGCCAGCACAGCCGCGGCGTCATTGCCCACAAAGTCCGCCTGTTCCGAGAAGCCCGGCAGGCTACGCGCCAGTTCAATCAAATTTCTGGGGATAAGTTCTACAGCCGACGGGCCATGCGCCAAAATCGCCGGGACGGAATCACAGGCCGCAGACACCGAAGCATAAGTCAGGATGCCCAGAATGGTGTACAGCGGCTTTGGCACCAATCGAAGCGTAGCAGTGCGTATAATGGCCAGTGTACCTTCTGAGCCGGCCAGCAAGGGTGCTAGGTTAAGGGTTTGCTCACCGACAGGGGGATAAGGGAGAACCTCCTGCCCTTCTACCTCGTTCCAGTTCGGGGGCCGGGAAGATGACCAGGGCAAGAGGTAATTCAAGCGGTAACCGGCAGAGTTGCGCCAGGTACGCGGCCAGTTGGCGCGGATTGAAGCAGCGCGTTTGGTGCGGATTTCATAAACAGCACGATATAAACCCGCAAGCAAGGTTTCGGCGTTGCCCTCCCTATGATGGCGAGGGGACTTGCCATGAGCGGTGTTGTCGTCGGCTATCAGGTTACCATAAGTATCGCTGTGGTCTCTTTTGGCTACGCGCATTATCTGCTCGACATCAACTTCCCCCCACACTCTCGTCACGCCATCCGCCATCACCACTTCGGCAGAAAGCAGATGGTCGGCCGCCATGCCGTACAGGATGGAATGGGCGCCGCTCGCATTGTTGCCGATCACCCCGCCCATCGTCGCCCGTTCGGCCGAAGCCGGATCAGGGCCAAATTGCAAACCATATTTTCCTGCCGCCCTGTTAAGCGCGGCCAGCACAACGCCCGGCTGAACCGTGGCGGTACGGTCCTCGGGGTTGACTTCCACAATTTCATCCAGCCAACGGGAACAATCCAGGATGAGCGCCTGCCCTACGGCCTGGCCGGCCAGGCTGGAGCCCGCGCCACGCGGCAGGACAGGAATCCTGTATTTTGCCGCCAGTTCCACCACAGCATTGAGATCGTCGAGGGTGCGCGGCAGGACAACGCCAAGCGGTTCAATCTGATAGTTGGACGCGTCTGTACTGTAAAGCACGCGGCTGGCAGAGTCGAGGCGCACATCGCCAGAGATAGACTTTTTCAATTCGGCAACAAAGTCGTCGGGGAGCAGCATAGTCAAAGCGTCAGGTCAGATTGCGAATGATCACAATCACCAGCGAGATGAGCGACATAGGGACAAAAATGTACAGAAATACAACCAGGCGATCAGAGAGTTCAAGTAAGCCCCGCCGCAGCCAGGCAGTCCTGGAAGCCCACCACACCAGCACAGCCGCGAGGGCCAAAGTCACCCCCCACCAGGGCAAAAGCGAGCGGATGAAGGCTTCGCGCAAGTCGCTGTTGTTGTACACCCACAGGTGCAGCATGATTGAGACAAGCAAGACCAGCGCCAGAGCCGCCCCGCGCACATTGAAATCGTCCCGCAACAGGCGAGCAGGCAGCAGCCAGCAAAGCCCAAGCAACCCGATCAAGACAATCAGGCTTTCAAGCAGATTGAGCAAAAACGAGTAGGACAGGATGGCAACAATTTCACCGCCGTGTAAGAAAAACAGCCACGAGGGGAGTTTCCAAAAGACGAGGATTATCGTCCAGCCGTAGACGACAAACGCGATAACGGCATAGACCGGCAAAATTTGCGTCAAAGGAGGCAATCGGTTTCGCATCAAGCACACACGTTCAAGGCAACAGGAAGGGTTGATTGGCCTGCTGCCAGGCGGCCAGGAATTCCGAACGCATCTGACGGGAGAGCAGGTCACCATCCGCAAACAAGTCGTTCAGTTCTTCCGGGTCTTCATCCAGATTGTACAGTTCAAAACCCTGCTCAACCCCAGCGTAACCCAAATAAGCGATTAACTTGTAAGCGCCTTTGCGCATGGCCACCGATCCCTTCTTCAGAGGGGCAAAAGCGGAGTTGTAGGGCGCCTGGACTGCAAAAATGAGCCGCTCAGATTCGGCCAAAACGCCCAGACCCGGCAGAGGCTGGCCTTCTATACCCGAAGGGATTTCTCGCCCGGTGAGCCATAGAAGGGTAGGCAAAAGATCAACGTTGCTGGTGGGAACAGATACATCCTGCCGCCTGTCCTGGCCAGGCGCAGAAATCAGAAGCGGGATATGCAAAACACCCTCATTCATCAAATTGGTGCCATGACCATGATCGCCGCGTTCGAAAAGTTGTCCATGGTCAGAAGTGACAATCACCCATGTATTCTCTAATGCCCCAGCCGTTTCCAGCGTGTCCATGAGTTTCCCAAATTCCGCATCTACATTGGCAATTAACTGGTCATATATCAACCGTTTATGTAATAAATCGTCATCGCTAAAATTGCCCGCAAGCGGATGGTGAGGCTTGAATGGAGGCCGGTAACCGTCACCCACAAACAATGATGTGAAGCGGCGGTGAGGCTTGTAGGGTTCGTGCGGCGAGTACAAATGGAAATAAGCAAAGTAAGGGCGGCTGGACTCGGCCGAAAGTCTCAAAATCTCGGCGGCAACGCCTGCAAAAACGCGTTCATTTGTGTAACTGATATTGTAGTTTGCCAGCAATGGCGCGCCATAAGGATGCCCGGGCACCTTGCCGGCTCGATAATATGACGTTTTCCGCAGAGAATTGACGCTGTTCAGGTAACCGCCAACCAGCGAGGCAGGCAAATAGGGGCTCAACGCAAACAGGAAATCCTGAAAAACATGCCAGGACAGCGCCCGATCGTTGGGCAATTTATCCATCAGCAAATCGTTCCCGCCAATGCTGAACGCCGTAGGCGGTAAATGCTCGTCCACGTCGGCGCCAAATTGCGCCGCCAGCACATCAGACAACAGGTTCTGCGAGAAAACGTAACGGTAGTATTCATCCCCCAACAAGGAAAAGATATTAAGAGCCTCCAACTCGCGTCGAATCAGGCCGCCAAACTGGAATGCTCGATGCGTCCATGGGTACAGGCCGGTCAACATAGAAGCCGTACCCGGCGTGGTGTAATTTCCGGCCGACCAATGGGCGTGATAGACAGTGGCCCGCTCTGCAAAACGGCTCAGATGGGGAGTGGTCTCGCGCGGGTAACCATAAAGTGAGAGATGCCGCGCGGACATTGAATCAAAAAGCAAGATAATGATATTGGGAAGCCCGCCTCGCCGTCCAGCAGATGGATAAGCGGCGGCTTCGACCAGAGCGCGCGGAAGCAAGGCACCAGCCGAAGCCGCTGCTGCCAGTTTCAGAAAGTCGCGCCGCGACAAACCATCCATAAACGGCTATTTCGCTTTACCCTGATTGGCTACTGCCGCGGCCGCGCGGGCAATTTCTTCCGGGTCACCGAGATAATAATGCGCAAGGGGCTTAAGATTCTCGTCCAGTTCATAAACCAAAGGCACGCCGGTGGGAATATTCAAGGCAATAATCTCTTCATCGCTCATTTGATCCAGGTACTTGACCATGGCGCGCAGGCTATTCCCATGTGCTACCACAAGCACCCGCTGTCCTGACTTGACTACCGGAGCCAGGGTACTATGCCAATAGGGCAGGACCCGTTCCAGCGTAATCTTAAGCGACTCGGTGGCAGGCAACTGTTCGGGAGTCAGAGCCGCATAGCGGCGGTCAAAACGCGGATGACGCTCGTCGTTCCAGTCCAGGGCTGGCGGCGGAACGTCATAAGAACGGCGCCAGATTTTTACCTGCTCTTCCCCAAATTTCGCTGCCATCTCGGCCTTATTCAGCCCTTGCAGCGCGCCATAATGCCGCTCGTTCAGTTGCCAGGCACGATAAACCGGAATCCACTCCAGTCCCATCTCTTCCAGCACAATCCACAGCGTTTTGATAGCGCGCTTTAAAACCGACGTGTAGGCAACATCAAATGTGTAACCCTCCTGGGCCAGAATCTGCCCCGCCCGGTGGGCTTCCTGACGTCCCTGCTCGGTCAGGTCCACATCCGTCCAGCCGGTAAATTTGTTTTCCAGATTCCAGGTGCTTTGTCCATGACGAAGAAGTACAAGTTTATACATACGGTAACTCCTGTATAAAATTTAACCAGGCAACTACCTGCCTTGTAGTCTTAGCAAACCGTTTCAAAGGACGCCCATCTTCCGGGCAGTCACTCCGCCCAATTATAGCCGAATTACGTTCAACCTCTTGCCCAATTGACATATTGCCCGTAGAATGAATACATGCCCGAAGACGTCACCCCCATCCGCCAGCAATACCTCGAAATCAAGCGCCAGTATCCCAACGCCATCCTCTTCTTCCGCCTCGGCGACTTCTACGAGACCTTCGACCAGGACGCCGAAATCGTCTCGCGCGAACTCGACATCGTCCTCACCTCCCGGCCGGTCGGCAAGGGTGTGCGCGCCCCGCTGGCAGGCATCCCCTACCACGCCGTCGAAAACTACCTCGCCCGCCTGATCGAAAAAGGCTACCACGTCGCCATCTGCGAACAGATCGGCGACCAGCCTCAGAAGGGCATCTTCCCGCGCAAAGTCATCCGCGTCGTCACGCCGGGGACGATCGTCGAACCCGGCCTCCTCCCCGGCGACGCCAACAACTATCTGGCATCCTTAATCTTGGAGTCCGACGGCTCAGCCGTCGGAATGCGCGCCGGCATCGCCTACGCCGACATCACCACCGGCGAATTCGCCGCCACCGAGCTCGAGGCGGGCGCGGACCTGAATGCCGCCCGCGCCGAACTGACCCGCCTGCGCCCGGCCGAAATCCTCTACCCCGACAACCTTGCCCTCACCCCCTCCCCTCTCCCTGTGGGAGAGGGGCGCAGGGGTGAGGGTTGGCACACTACACCCTGGCCGGCCTGGCGCTTCGAACCGGGCAAGTGCCGCGAGACGCTTCTTGCTCACTTCCAGACTTCCACCCTCGACGGCTTCGGCCTGCAGGATAAACCGCTCGCCACGCGCGCCGCCGGGGTGATCCTGCAATACCTGAAAGACACCGAACCTGCCTCGCTTGGCCTGCTGAACAGTTTGCGCCTCTACACCCTGGGCGAATTCATGACCCTCGACGCCGCCACCCGCCGCAACCTGGAACTGACCGAAACCCTGCGCGGCGAGACGAAAAACTCCCTCCTCGGCGTGCTCGACCACACCGTCACCCCGATGGGGAAACGGTTGATGCGTCAGTGGGTCAGCCAGCCGCTTTTGGACGCGGCCCGGATTCGGGTCCGGCAGGAGAACGTGGGCTACTTCTTCGAGCGCCCCATGCTGCGGGCCGAACTGCGCGCCGCCCTCAAACCGCTCGGCGACCTGGAACGTCTCACCAACCGCGTCCTTTCCGGCCATGCCCAGCCGCGCGACCTGGTCGCCATGCGCGAGACGCTGGCGCGCCTTCCGGCGATTCAAAACATCTTTGCATCCGGGCCGATCCCCACCCTGCCCCTGCAAGACTTGAATCCGTGCGCCGAGGAACTGGCCCTGCTGCAACAAGCCATCGCCGACGACCCGCCGCAGACGCTGCAAAACACCGGCATCATCCGCCCCGGTTACTCCGCCGAACTGGACGGGGTGATCGAGGCCTCCCGCCACGCCCGCGAGTGGATCAACAACCTCGAGCCGGCCGAGCGCGCCCGCACCGGCATCAAGACGCTCAAGGTGGGCTACAACAAAGTCTTCGGCTACTACATCGAGGTCTCGGCCGGGCAAGCCGCCAACGTCCCGGCCGATTACATCCGCAAGCAGACGCTGGTCAACGCCGAGCGTTTCATCACGCCGGAGATGAAGGAGTACGAGACGCTGGTGCTCAACGCCGAGGAGCGCATCCGCGAGATCGAACTGCGCCTGTTCAAGGAGATTTGCGCCGCGCTGGCGAAATCCGCGCCGCGGCTGCTGGCGACGGCGCGGGCGCTGGCCGAACTGGACGTGCTCGCGGCCCTGGCCGAGGCCGCCGCCCTGAACGGCTACACCCGTCCCGAGATCCGCGAAGACGGCGTGCTCGACATCCGCGAGGGCCGCCATCCGGTGGTGGAGACGACTCTGCGCGGCGAGCGCTTCGTCCCCAATGACGTCACCTTTGAACAGGGCGAGGTGGTGCGGGTCATCACCGGACCGAATATGAGCGGCAAGTGCGTCAGCGGCGAGACATTGGTGCCAACCGACCGGGGACTGCTGCCCATTGCCGCCCTCATGCCCGCCGAAGCACCGGTGGGTCAGTTTAGCCCGCTGCGGCTGGGCGTGCAGGGGCAAAATGGCAAAGCCGAAGCGACGTTCTTCTACAACGGCGGCAGGCAACGCACCCTGCGCATCCGCACCCGCCTGGGCTACGAACTCGAAGGCACGCCCGAACACCGTCTCTGGGTGCGCACGCCGGATGGCAGCGAAGGCTGGCGCACGCTGGCCGAAATTCGCCGCGGCGACTTCGCCGCCCTTCTGCCGGGGACGGACCTCTGGGGAGATGCTACCGAAATTGACTTTCTCCAACCGCCCCGCTACGGCTCGCAAAAATCCTACCGCCTTCCCGATCGCCTTACCCCCGACCTGGCCTATCTGATGGGACTGCTTGTCGGTGACGGCACACTGACGTACACCAAAGACGTCAATCTCTCTACGGGCGATGAATTCATCCGGGCAGAATACCGGCGGATTATCGGCGAGCAATTTGGCTATCAGGCACAAGTGAAACGCAACGGCAAGGACATCGCCGTTAGCAGCAAGGAAATTCGCCTGTTCTTCGAGCATCTTGGGCTGGGCTACGTCCGCGCCGCGGAGAAACAGGTGCCGAAGTCCATCCTGACCGCCCCGCGCCCGCTGGTGGCCGCATTTCTGCAAGGCTTATTCGACAGCGACGGTACGGCTGATAAAAAGTACGGCAACGTCACCTTTACCTCTGCCTCCCCCACGCTGGCCCGCCAGGTACATGCCTTGCTGCTCAACTTTGGCATTGTCTCCTCCTTGCGGCGCAAAGAGACCACCTCCCTGCCCAGTTACATGGTGGATATTTCGGGCGAGAACGCCATCCGCTTTCATACTCTGATCGGCTTCCGCCTGCCGCGCAAACGAGAACGCGCCGCGCTGGCTTCTTCTAAGCGAATGCCCAATATCGGCGGCATTCCGTACCTGGAGGCGGTTCTCAAGACCATCCAGCGCCGCATTGTGGCCAAAAAAGACAAAGTCGAGTCGCTTAAATCCAACAAGCGCATCAGCAGCATTTTCTACACCTATCTGCCCAACGGACGAAGATTATCCTACGCCAAGTTAGCCGAACTGGCCGAGTATTGCCGCCGTAACGGCATCGAGGCGCCGGAAATCGAGACGATTCTCGCCAACCGTTATTTCTACGACCGGATTGAAAGCATCGAGGAGGGGGAAAGCGAGGTCTATGACCTGAGCGTGCCGGAAGGCAACGCCTACGCGGCGAACGGTTTTCTCAGTCACAACTCCACTTACCTGCGTCAGACGGCGCTGATCGTGCTGATGGCGCAGATCGGGTCGTTTGTCCCGGCTGCGGCGGCCACCATCGGGCTGGTGGACCGCATCTTTACCCGCATCGGCGCCCAGGACGAGATCCATGCCGGGCAGTCTACGTTTATGGTCGAGATGATCGAGGCGGCCAACATCCTGCATCACGCTACCCCCCGTTCGCTCCTCATCCTGGACGAAATCGGGCGAGGCACCAGCACCTACGACGGCGTCTCGATTGCCTGGGCGGTGGTCGAATACATTCACAATCACCCGCAACTGCGCGCCAAGACGCTCTTCGCCACCCACTACCACGAACTGACCCAACTGGCCGATCTGCTGCCGGGGGTGCGCAACTACAACGTCGCCGTGGCCGAGGCGGATGGCAAGGTAGTCTTCCTGCATAAAATCGTCCCCGGCGGCGCGGACCGGTCGTATGGCATCCACGTGGCGCAACTGGCGGGGCTGCCGCGGCCGGTCATCCAGCGCGCCAACGAGATCATGGCCGAACTGGAGAAGACCTCCGGCCGGGCGGTCAAGATCAACCCGCACGCCGTCCAGCAAATCGCCCTCTTCCCGGAGACCAGTCCGCTGCTGGAGGAACTGAAAAAACTGGACATCAACGCCCTCTCGCCCATCGAGGCGTTGAACAAGTTGTTCGAGTGGCAGAGGAAGTATACGAATAAACCTCCCGCGGGCTCGTAGCCCGCGGGAGGGTCGCCAAACCTGCGGAAGGATAATTTTCTGGAGGAAGCATGCCTCATCGAGGCAATATTTTTGCACCAGGCCAGTATTACCATATCTTCAACCGCGGCGCGGCAAGAGCGAATATTTTCTTCAACGCCGGCAATTACGAATATCTTTTTGTAAGGTCTTGTAATTCTATACCTCTTGCTGTTCTGTAATTCTGTACCTTTACAATCCAATAATTCCATACCCCCTGCTATCCTCTTGCCAAGGTGAAAGTTTTTGCTCG
>JAIOAQ010000047.1 GCA_019873735.1 Chloroflexota bacterium
AGGTACAATTGTCTCGGTAGGTCATGGTTGCTATCCTTTCTGAAGTTGGTCCTTCCGAAAGAATATACCAGACCTACCACCTTTCTTACAATTTTACAGAAACAAGTTTACACTAACGTTATAGACCTTAAATCCTTAGCGACTTTGCGCCCTTGCGTTAGAAATGCCCTTTTGGCAGCGGAGTCATCTGTGCCAATCTGTGAAATCTGTGGCTGAAAATGACATGCCCAGGCCCATATTCTTTCAAGCAGGAGGCAATGTTTGTTTTATGCTCAAACGTTTTTTTGCCCTTTCGCGCACAACGCATGGCATTTTAGACGTTGCCATGCCCGGTTTTAGCGCCTTGCTCTGGCTGGGCAAATTCCCCGACTTGTCCACGCTGCTGCTTTCTTTGCTAACCGCCTTTGCAGGCTACACGGCCATTTACGCCCTCAACGACCTGATGGGACTCCAGACCGACCGAGAAAAATTTTCTGGGCCGGGCATCAACGAAGGCTATTCTGTCGAGGCTTCGGCCATGCGCTACCCGCTGGCGCAGAATATCCTCAGCCTGCGTGCAGGCTGGGGATGGTTTGCCTTCTGGTATGTGATTGCCCTGATCGGCAGTTACCTGCTCAACCCGGTGATTGTCTTCATCGTGCTGGCGGCGGCCATCCTGGAAATCATCTATTGCCGTCTGCTGAAAGTGACCTATTGGCGCACGTTGGTTAGCGGTCTGGTCAAATCTTGCGGACCGGTGGCAGCGGTTTTTGTTGTCCAACCCAACCCCTCTTTGCCGCTGTTGCTGCTCATGCTGCTCTGGCTGATGTTATGGGAAATCGGTGGGCAAAACATCCCCGCCGACTGGAACGACGTAGAAGAAGACCGGCGGGTGGGAGCCAAGACCATCCCGTTGACCTTTGGCCTGCGCACGGCCGGGCTGATTGTCGTCATCGCCCTCACGCTGACCACGCTGGTCAGTTTGTTCCTGCCGCTGATTTCGCCCAGGCCGCTGGGCTGGCCTTACCTGCTGGCGACGGGCTTGATCGGCCTGTTTCTGCTCATCCTGCCGGCGATCCAACTCTATCGAACGCGCGCCAGCCGCCAGGCAGCCAGGCTCTTCGACCGGGCCAGTTACTATCCCCTGGTGCAGTTGACGCTCATTACCCTGTTTGTCTTGCTTTAGAACCTTTCTGGCTCTCGAATATCGTCATTTGGCTTTCCTTCGGGTGAGAAAAATGTTGTGCGGTTTTTCGGCCGGCGGGAAGAAGCCCCGCTCGGTGGAGCGGACTTCCTCGATGGAGATGAAGGTCTGCGGCGCAACGGCATGGATGACGGCCAGCGCCTGTTCCACGTCGCGGCGGCGGACGATGGTGTAGATGACGCTGACCGGCCCGGCGCTGCCCTCGCCCGTCATGCGGGTGACCCCAAAACCGGCCTCGCGTAGCGCCTGGGCGATCTGCTCGCCGGCTTCTCTGGCGATCAGGCGCACGGCGTAGGTGCCGATGGCCAGGCGGTTTTCCAGCCAGATGCCCACGTAGTTTCCGGCGGCGAATCCGGCCGCGTAGCCGAGATAGGCGACGATGTTCTGCGCCGACTTGACCAGTTGGGCCAGCGCCGCAACCCAGATGAAGACTTCGATGAACCCCAGCAGCGGCGCCAGGCGACGCTGGCCACGAGAGGTGAAAATGATGCGCAGGGTGCCGAGCGACACATCCAGGACGCGCGCCAGGAAGATCAAAATTGGCAAAAGCACCCAGGCGTTCCAGTCGAAACTGGCCGCGTCCATGACCTAATTCTCCAACACGCCTTCGTTGACGTAGCGGGTCAATTCGCCGACGCTGAGATTGTCTATGCCCAGTTTTTCGAGCGTGCGGCCGCGCCGCCAGTAATCGGTGCGGTGAATGATCGAGGCCAGGCGGATGATGCTGTCCATGCCGCGCACCGAGACGCCGTAACGCTGTCCCAGGGCGGCAATCGGCACCAGGCTCATCGGCACGTCCTCAAAAATGTAGCGATGATTGAGCGTGGGCGGCGCCTTGATGCCGTAGTAACCAGGCTGATTGTGAATCGCCTCGTGCAGGTCTTCGCCGGTGGTGTCGTAGGCCAGTTTCAGCCACTCCAGCGCCGTGCGGGCGCGGATGCCCAGCGAGGAGGCCACCGTCACCCGTTCGCGGTCAAGTGCCTCCAGGACGCGCGCCACCGAGGGCGTCACCCCGTCAATGTAGAACTGGTAGTCGCCGTGGGTGGCTTCGATCCAGCCGCTGTTCAGGATGGTCAGCGCCGGGTGGAAGATGGCGCCCATGTTGTTCAAGCCGGTTTGCAGGACGTTGCCGCCGTCAATGTATTGCGGATAGGCCGCTTCGATGGCTTTGAGCACCTGCTCGGTGCGCGTGGCGGGCAGGGCGGCCAGCGGCACGGCCTCCTTGACCCGGAAGATGCGCGCTTCGGCCGGGCCGTCGGAACGGCTGGCGTAGATGAAGGTCTCGGCCTCGGCGACCGTCACGTCGGCGGTGCAGCCTTCGTCGCGCAGCACTTTGGCAAATTCGATCGCCCCGCAGGTGCGGCCGGGGTGCAGGAGCACGATCTGTCCCTTTTTCAGGTGGCGGGCCATGCCCCTGGCCACGTCGGCGTGCGCCGAAGAGGGGACGACGACCATGATGACCTGGGCGTTCTTGACCGCTTCGCCGTAATCGGAGGTGGCTTTTGCCAATTTCCCGAATCCGCGCGGCACGCCTTCGGGTGCTTCCAGTTCGATGCCGCCGCGTTTCTTGAGAACCGCAATATGGTCAGGCGTGCGGTTGAATAACGTCACCTTGAAACCCATCAGGGCCAGATGGGCGGCCATGGCTTTGCCGCCATGACCGGCACCGATGATGGTGTAGCGTTCGGGGGTGGTCATCTTTCACTCCTTTCATGTGGTAGATACCGGATAGATCATCTCTTGCCAATCTGCTGCTCAATGCAGATTCGGAGTCGGCTTCCAGCCGACTTGTAGGACAAGTCTTAAGACTTGTCCCACAACATTGCCAGTCTCTCTTTCTCGCTCAACGGCTTGCCGTCGGCGTCCACGGCCAGGCACATGCCGTTGACAATGCGCGTGCGGATCTGGCCGCGCCCAAAGGGATTGTTCTTCAACTGCGGCGCGTCCAAAATGCCCGCGGTGACCGCTCGCGCCAGGGTCGCGGGATCAGTCCACGGGTCCGGCACGCCCGGCGCGGCCAGGTCGCGGATCGCCTCCAGCGTGACCTGCGCCTCGGCGATGAGTTCCTCCTTGCGCGTTTGTACGGCCGGGTCGCGGGTCATATCCGGCGCGCCGCGCACGGCGTTCTCGATGGCGCGGCGGCAGATTTTGGCCGCTTCGATCACATCCTCCGCCGTAGCGGCGTGATGCGCCTCGGTATGCCCGACGATATGATAGATGTGCGGCTTGAGCGCCATCTGCAAATAGGTGCTGGCCGCCAGGTGACCGCGCGCCGCGTCCGGGTCGAGCGGATGCGAGAGTAGCCCGATGCGGGTCTGCTTCCAGATGCGGAAACCCCCCTCTGTCCCCCCATTTTCCCCGGCAAAATGGGGGGATGGCGAAGCCAGGGGGGCAATCATCTCCAGAATGGCCAGCATTTTGGCCAGGTCCATCGCGTCCGAAAGCCCCGGCGGGCTGTTGAACATCATCTGGGCGATGTAATCTTTCACCCCGAAGGCGCGGGCATTATAGGCCGAAAGGAAGGCGCTGACGACGAAAACGACATCCGGCGCGTCGCGCATGCCCCAGTGATGCGGCTCGTTCAACTCGACCGGAATATCATGCTCGCCGTACCAGGCCATCACCTGCTGATGCTCGCGAATCGAGCCTTCCAGGTCCCAGGGGCCGCGCCCGTCCATCTGATTGAACCAGAAAAGCGGGATGGCGCACCAGGCGATGCGGATCGTCTCCACGTACATCTCGGCCAGGCGGATGAAATCGTCGGTGCCGGAGTAGGTGCGCAGGAGCGGGAAGTTGCCGCGCTGCGCGGCCCGGTAGAGGGCGCGGTAATCGTCGGGGCTGCGCACCGGCACGCCGCCTGCCCCGCGCCGGCGCGGGTCCTGCCGCTCGGGGTGGAAGAAATTCTCCTGGGCGTCCTGATCGGTGCCGAGCGAGATGACGTCCAGGACTTTGGCTTCGGCGATTTGCTCGATGCCGGCGAGGGTGGCCTCCATCGTGGGCAGGCCGAAGTGATGACGCAGGATCGGGTAGGGGGACTTCCAGCGGATGCGTTCGACGGTCGTGCGCGGGTACGCTTCGGGTCCGGACCCGCTGCCTGCTTCGCCCCTCAGGAAGGATAGCACCTCCTCGGGCATTTCACTGCCATCGAAGACGCGCTCGAAGAATCCCAGCGCCCGGGCGCGTTCGGCCACCGGCGGCGTCCCGCCGAAGACGAAGCGCACGCCGCGTTCGTGCAGTTCGGAGGCCGCCTCGGCGAATTGACCGAGCAGCCGCTCGCCGGTCTCCGGGGTGAGCCGATAGGAGACGCCCACCAGGTCGGCGCCTTCGCGTTCGGCCGCGGCCAGCACCTCCTCGATCGGCACGGCCGGGCCGAGGAACACCGTCCGCCAGCCGGCCTCTTCCGCCAGGCGCAGGAAGTTGGTCACTCCCGCCACGTGGACGCATTCGCCCAGCGCCGCGGCGACGACGGTTTTGGTCATTTCAACCTCCTTTTGAGATGGCGCAGGGTCTCACGGGCTGATGCAACAGATCCATCTCTTTGCCGATGTAGCGAGGAGTCGGCTTCCAGCCGACTTTCATGAACTGAGGCAGGGCTTTAGCCCGCCGAATCAGACATGGAAATCACCAGACGGAGGGGGGGGATTGATTCCCCGCGGTGGTCAAGGCGCGGCGCCCTGGCTGTAGAGGAACCACATGCCGCCGAAATAGACCAGGATGAGCAGCAGGGCGTCAATCTCGATGAAACCAATGCGCCGCTCCAGCCGCGCCAGGTTGCCGATCAGTCCCATGCCGGTCATGATCAGGCCGAGCATGCCAACCAGCACAAAGGACGGGTTGATCACGCCCAGGAAGCGGCCTTGCAGGAAGAACAAATCGGTCAGCCCAAGGGCGAACATGTTGAACAGATTGCTGCCGAACAGGTTGCCGATGGCCATGTCGTCGGCGCCGTATTTGGCGGCGGCGATGGTCGTCACCATCTCGGGCAGGGAGGTGACCAGGGCGACGAGCGTCGTCCCGATGAAGGTCGTCCCCAGGCCGGTGATGTCGGCGATGCGGACGCTGCTATTGACCATCAGCGGGGTGACGATGATGAGCGCCGCGGCCGCCAGCCCAAAGCCGATCAGCGCCTTGCGCAGGCTGGGAATGCCCTCGGGCAGGTCGGCTTCGGCGGCCGAGCCGGCGCCGCCCCCGGCGTTCTGTTGCAGCAGGCGGATGGAAACGACGTACACGGCGATCAGCACCAGGCTGTCTGCTCCGACCCAGCCGATCTTGAGATCAATATCGGCCAGGATGAAGAACACCACCAGCCCAATCATGAAGATGGTCAGGCTGCCCGAAAGGGCGTGTTTGAAGGCCGCTTTGCGCAGCAGGCGATGTTTGGAATGGAGGATATCCAGCACGGCCAGGAGCAGCATGTTGAACATATTGCTGCCCAGCAGGTTGCCGGCGGCCAGGTCGGGGGCGCCTTCTCCCAGGGCGCTCAGGGTGGTCAGCACTTCGGGCAGCGAGGTCACGCCGGCCAGCAGCAGCGTGCCGATGAACATGCCGCCCAGTCTGGTGCGGATGGCAATCACGTCGCCGTATTTGGCCAGTTGGGTAGCCGCGTAGACGATGACGGCGGAGGTGAGGACGAATTGCAGCCAGACCATGCCGCTCAACCCTCCTGCGGCGGCAGGCCCTTGACGGTGGTCAGCGGCCAGGCGGCGAAGACGCCGGTGTTGGGGCCGTCCAGGTCGCCGGTCACGCTTTCGGTCGCTTGCAGGCAGGCATTTACCTGTTCCTGCGTTTCGACGATGGCAAACAGGGTGAGATGCCCCACCTCTTCGCTGCCTCCGGTCTGAAAGAGATAACGCATGGGAATCATCCGCTTCAGTTGCCGGTGAATGCCTGTGCTTTCGACGATCGTCGCCCCGCGTATGCCGGCCCCTTCCCAGGCCTGCAAGACGGCTTCGAGTTGATCGGGGTTATCCAGGACGAGAAAAACCATGAACATCGCTGCCTCCTTGAGCGCTCAATGCAGGTAAAGCGGGTAAACCAGCAGGTACAGCACAGACGCCACCGCGCAGGTGACCAGCATCACCGGCAGGCCGCGTTTGTTCCAGAGTTTGGCGGTGATGGGGGCTGGTCGTATACCGCCGTTCCTGCATTTCATTTACTTGTTCACCACGAAACGCTTTTGGGAAATACATAACTTTCCCATCTAACCAGACGGTTCAATCGGTTAGAATTAAGACAATGCCCATGGCGCGTGTGTAAGAAACTCTCACCACGAAGCGCCCAAAGGTTCGATAGATTTTCCTTTGTATTGAGCAAAATTCATTTTACCCTATTTTTTTCAAGACGTACCTTCGTGCAATGCACTTCCGTTTACTGACCCTCACCCGTCATGCCCGCCTCTCTCTGGCGCTCACCATCCTGGCCGGATTTGCCGCCGGTTTGCTGACCATTGGCCAGGCATACGGCGTGAGCCAGGTGGTGGACGGCGTCTTCCTGCAGGGACAAACCTGGCCGCAGGTCCGGGACGTGATGACGGCGCTGCTGGGGGTGATCGCCGCCCGTTCTTTTTTCGCCTGGCTGACAGAGGTCAGCGCCAACGCCGTAGCCGTGCGCATCAAAGATGACCTGCGCAGCCGTCTGTTTGCCAAGATAGAACGCCTGGGGCCATCTTTTACCCGCACCGAACGCACTGGCGAACTGACAGCCGCTGCCGTAGAAGGCATCGAGGCCCTGGACGCCTACTTCAGCCAGTACCTGCCGCAACTGGTCATCACCGCGCTGGTGCCGGCAAGCATTCTGTTTTTTGTCTTCCCGCTCGATTTTCTTTCTGCCATCGTTTTACTGGTCACTGCCCCGCTCATTCCCTTCTTTATGATTTTGATCGGCAAGGGCGCGGAAATCGTCACCAAACGCCAATACGAAACCCTCAGTCTGCTCTCTGCGCATTTTCTCGACAGTCTCCAGGGGCTGACCACACTCAAAATTTTTGGGCAGAGCAAAGCCCATGCCCGCTCCATTGCCAGGGTCAGCGAGCAATTTCGGGACGTGACATTGAGCGTTTTACGCATCACGTTCTTATCTGCGCTGGCGCTGGAACTGCTGGCCACCCTCAGCACGGCCGTTGTCGCGGTTGAGATCGGCTTGCGTCTGCTCTATGGCTTTTTAACTTTCGATAAAGCGCTCTTCATTCTCATCCTGGCGCCCGAGTTTTACATTCCCTTACGCATGCTGGGGACGCGCTTTCACGCCGGTATGACAGGCACCACCGCAGCGCGGCGCATCTATGAGATTCTGGATATGCCCGAAGCAGAGCCAGCCCGGGCAATTAGCGGCTCGAGGCAAGGGGAAACGAGACCTTTTGGTCCCGGCTGCCGCATTACGCTTGAAAACGTCTCTTTTACCTACCCCGGAGAGGAACAACCGGTGTTGGAAGATATCCACCTGGAGATTCGCGCCGGGGAACACGTGGCGCTGGTGGGGCCTACCGGGGCTGGCAAGAGCACCATCGTCTCGCTGCTGCTGGGATTCCTGCAACCCGATGCAGGTCAAATCCTTATTCATAATGCCTCTTCGTCGCTTGTTTCAGGACCGCCGCCCCTGGAACAAATTGCCTGGGTGTCTCAGAATCCCCATCTCTTCCACGATACGATAGCCGCCAACCTGCGTCTGGCCAAACCCGATGCCAGCCTGCAAGAACTGGAGGTCGCCGCCCGCGCTGCCTACCTGGACGAGTTCATCCACGCTCTGCCGCATGGATACGAAACCGTCATCGGCGAGGAGGGGGCGCGGCTCAGCGGAGGGCAGGCCCAACGTCTGGCCCTGGCGCGCGCCTTCCTAAAGGATGCGCCGCTCTTGATTTTGGATGAACCGACATCCAGTCTCGACCCGCAGACGGAGTTTTTGCTCGAGCAGTCTACCCGCCGCCTGATGCAGGGGCGCACCGTCCTTACCATTGCCCACCGTCTCAATACGGTTGCTCAAGCCGATAGAATTATCGTCTTGCAAAATGGCCGCATTGCAGAGATAGGCACGCATTCCGAACTGTTAGCGCGCCGCGGCCTGTATGCCCGCTTGTTGCAAGAACCGGCTGCTTTTTATCCTGCTCGTTCTTCCCCGCACACGGCGCCTTCCTCCGACGATCGTTTTGCCCCGCCAGACCAACCCTTCCGATCCGCGTTTGACCATGCTCGCGCCGCCCCTTCTTTGTCGTCTTCGGTCTATCGTCTGCTCGCTTTCCTGCGCGGTTCATGGGGAGAAGTGGCCCTTTCCGTTTTTCTCGGCGCGGTGACCATTGCCGCCTCGGTGGGGCTGATGGGCACCTCGGCATGGCTGATTTCGATGGCCGCCTTGCGCCCGTCTATTGCCGAGTTGCAGGTGGCAATTGTGGGCGTCCGTTTCTTTGGCATTGTGCGCGGCATAGCCCGCTACCTGGAACGGCTGGTCTCGCATGGCGTGACCTTTCGCCTGCTGGCGCGGCTGCGCGTCTGGTTCTACGAAAAATTGGAGCCCCTTGCCCCGGCGCGGCTGATGACGTACCGCGCGGGCGACCTGCTCAACCGCATCATTGCCGATGTGGAGACGCTGGAAAACTTTTATGTCCGTGCTGTGGCGCCGCCGTTGGTGGCGCTGATCATTGTGGGCGGGACGGCGCTCTTTTTGGGACAGTATCATCCGCTGCTTGGGTGGACCTATCTCGGTTTTGCCCTTCTTCTTGGCCTGGTGCTTCCACTTCTCAACCGCCTGTTTAGCCGGGAAGTAGGAGCGCGTCTCGCGGACCTGAGGTCTGCGTTGCGAACCCGGGCGGTGGACTACCTTCAGGGCCTGGCCGATTTGCTCGCCTTTGGGCGGGGAGCAGACTTTCGAGTGCGGCTGCAGACGGAGAGTCTGGAGTATGGCCGCACCCAGCAGCAAATGGCGCTGATAGGCGGGCTTTCCAGCGCGGCGAATGTCCTGCTCACCAACCTGGGAATGTGGTCGGTATTGGCATTGACCATTCCGCTGGTGAGCCGCGGCGAACTGAACGGCGTGTTGCTGGCAACGCTGGCGCTCCTCTCTCAGGCCAGTTTCGAGGCGGTACAGCCTTTGCCTCAGGCGGCGCAGGTGCTTTCTCTGAGTCTGCAATCGGCGCGACGGTTGTTTGAAATTGTTGAGCAGGCGCCGGCCCCGCCTGCCCGTGGCTCGACTCCGGTCGGCGTCCCTGCCCTAAGGGAGGCCGGCTTGCAGGTGCAAGGTCTGACTTTTACCTATCCTGGCGCTCAGCAAGCGGCGCTTCAGCAGGTGAGTTTTACTTTGCCGCCGGGGAAGAAGATGGCCGTCGTTGGCCCAAGCGGGGCGGGCAAGTCCACCCTGCTTTACCTGCTCCTGCGATTTTGGGACGCGCCGCCGGGGTGTATCCGCCTGGGGGACCGGGACCTGCTCGAGGTCCCGCAAGAGACGCTGCGCGAGCAGATGAGCGTCATTTCCCAGCGCACCTATCTTTTCAATGCCAGTGTGCGCGAAAATCTGTTGCTGGCCAATCCGCATGCCAGCGCGGACGAGGTCGAGGCGGCGGCGCGCCGGGCGCAGATTCATGATTTTATCCTCAGCCTGCCGCAGGGCTACGAGACGCGGGTCGGTGAGCGTGGTCTGCGTCTTTCGGGCGGCGAGCGTCAGCGCCTGGCAATTGCCCGGGCTTTGCTGCGCCGCGCTCCTGTTCTGTTGCTGGATGAGCCGACTGCCAATCTTGATCCCCTCACCGAGCGCCTGATTTTGCAAGATATTCTGGACGTTGCGGCCGGGCACTCGCTGCTTCTTGTCACGCATCGTCTGGTTAACCTGGAAAAGATGGACGAGATTCTTGTCCTGGATGCAGGCCGGGTGATCGAGCGGGGGACGCATGCTTCCTTGCTCGCCCAGGATGGTCTGTACCGGCGCATGGTTGCGTATCAGCACAGGCTTTAACCCGAGCAGCAAAAACCTCTCATGCAGGTTAAGTCACAGGTAGGTATGAACACCATTGAAGCCATCCGTACGCGTTATTCCTGCCGTCTCTTTGCGTTAAGGCCGATTGAACTTGAAACGCAGCAGAAGATGAGGCGCTATCTTCAGGCAAGGGATACCGGTCCGCTTGGCACGCGTGTGCGTTTTGAACTGGCAGCCGCCGGTCAAAACGCAGCGGCAGAATTGCGCGGTTTGGGGACCTATGGTTTTATTCGCAATCCGGCCGGTTTTATCATTGGGGCTGCCCAGCCGGCGCCGCGTCCGCTGGAGGATTACGGCTACTGCATGGAACAGATTATTTTAGAGGCTACCCGCCTGGGATTGAACACTTGCTGGCTGGGAGGTACGTTTACCCAGAGCAGTTTTGCTGCCAGGATCCAGAAAGCGCCGGAAGAAGTCATTCCGGCGGTGACTGCAATTGGCTATGCTGCGCCAGGCAGCCGTTCCAGAGATTTTGTCCGCCGCCGCGCCCGCGCCGACCGCCGCTTACCCTGGGAAAACCTCTTCTTCTGTGAAACGTTTGAACATCCGCTGACCGGAGATGAAGCCGGCGATCTGGCGCTTGCCCTGGAGATGGTGCGGCTGGCGCCTTCGGCTTCCAACAAGCAGCCGTGGCGCATTCTCAGGCAGGGCAATCTCTGGCATTTTTACCTCGAACGGACTCCCAACTACGGTCGCGGCAGCCTGCTTTTTACAATCTTACGCCTGGCCGATTTACAGCGTCTGGATATTGGGATTGCCATGTGCCACTTTGAATTAAGCGCTTACGAACTGGGATACCACGGCGAGTGGGTGGATGCCGATCCCGGCCTGCCCTTGCCCGGCGAACGGACGCAGTACATCATCACCTGGCGGCTTCTGCGGGGAAGGGTCAAAGCGCCTGCCCTTTTGAACAGGATGGGCAGGATAAACGATTGAGGGGCGCAAAAAATCCTGTTTATCCTGTACATCCTGTTTCATAACCTCTGCGTTTGCTATATTCATTGTTGGAGAGGGTATCTTCGGGTAGGCAGTTGCACATTTTTTGCGTTGTATTTTGCTTGCGCCAGGCGGGTGAACATGCTATAATCAAAGCATCCCCGGTGGTCTTGAAAGCAAGTCTTTTCTCGCTGTGCATGGTCATTTAACCTGCGCGCGTGACCTGAAAAACGATTTGAACGCCTGTCCCCCTTTACGAAATTTGTAAGTTTTCAACCCGCCTGAAGCGAGCGGGGTTGTATTGTCGTTCCTCATTCCTGCCATCTTGCTATTCTGAACCCTTAAACTTTACCCTTTACACTCCCACCATCAGAGATGACCATGAACATTCTTGAACTCGAAAATGAACCTCTGGCAAAACTCAGGCAAATGGCCAAAGACCTGAATATCGCCAATGCCAACCGTCTGAAAAAAGAAAGCCTGATACTGCGCATTCGTCAGGCAGAGGCCGAGAAAGAAGGCCTGGAAGTGCGCGGCGGCATCCTGGAAATCATGAGCGAGGGCATTGGTTTCTTGCGCTCAGAAAACTACCGCATTACCGACCAGGATGTCTATGTCTCCCAGGCGCAGTTGCGGCGTTATGACCTGCGCGCCGGCGACCTGGTGGTAGGTCATGTCCGCCCGCCTCGCGAATCCGAGAGACACTACGGCCTGCTTAAGGTGGAAAGCATTAACGGCATGGATCCAGATGAGGCCGCCCGCCGCCCTTACTTTGAGAACCTGACCCCCATCTTTCCGGACAAACGCTTTGACCTGGAAGTGGATCGTGATACCCTGGCGCCGCGTCTGATCAACCTGGTGGCGCCCATCGGGCGCGGTCAACGCGGCCTGATTGTCTCCCCGCCTAAGGCCGGCAAGACCACCATCCTCAAACAGATCGCCAACTCCATTTCTACCAAGTACCCCGAAGTGACCCTAGTGGTGGCGCTGATTGGTGAACGCCCGGAGGAAGTCACCGATATGGATCGCTCGGTGGATGCCGAAGTGATTGCCTCAACCTTTGATGAACCGGTGAGTTCGCATGTGCGCACCGCCGAAATCGCTCTCGACCGGGCCAAGCGCCTGGTGGAGATCGGGCGTCATGTCGTCATCTTGATGGACTCGCTTACCCGTCTGGCACGCGCCTACAACCTGGTTGTCAATCCCTCTGGACGCACCCTCTCCGGCGGCATGGATCCATCGGCGCTCTACCCGCCCAAGAAGTTCTTTGGCGCAGCGCGTAACATTGAGGAGGGAGGCTCGTTGACCATCATCGCGACCTGCCTGGTGGATACCGGCTCACGCCTGGACGATGTGGTCTATGAGGAGTTCAAAGGCACCGGCAACATGGAACTTCATCTCAGCCGCCGCTTGCAGGAACGCCGCATCTTCCCCTCGGTGGATATTGAACGCTCGTCCACCCGGCGTGAAGACTTGCTTCTCGGCCCCGATATCCTCCAGCGTGTCTGGCTGATGCGCCGCATGTACATTCAGATGATTTCTCCACCGCCGCAGGGGGCCGGTATGGACCCGGCAGTCGCCACCGAGGCCATCATCACCCGCCTCCAGCGTTCCAAAAATAACCAGGAATTCCTGGAAACCCTGACTGAGAGTTTATGAACCATAAATTTACCGCTTTTGTGAATTCCAAAGCCTTTACTGTTATTTCGTGGCTGATTACTGCGCTTATCGTCGGCGGCCTGCTCGGCGTCGCTCTGTGGTGGACGCGCCCGGTAGCCACCGCGCCGGCTCAGGCCGAAACCCAGCCAACGGCCAGCGCACAAGACACCTCGGTCACCTTGCCGTCTATCCAGGCTGCATCTGCGCCTTTGAATGCTGTCAGCCGCCAGATTGCCCTGAAAACCAACATCCCTGAACGCCCGCGTTACAAAGCCATTGAGTACACCGTTGGACGCGGCGATTCGGTCTATGGCATTGCGCGTAAATTCAACCTCAAGCCCGAAACCGTGCTGATGGCCAACTACGAAACGCTGGAAGACAACCCCCACAGCCTCAAGCAGGGACAAAAACTCATCATCCCGCCTGTGGATGGCCTGTACTACAAATGGCAAGAAGGCGATACCATCGAAACCGTAGCAGGCAAATATGAGACCACTCCCGAAGAGATTCTCACCTGGCCCGGCAATGAGGTTGACCTGACCAATCCCCAAATCAAGCCTGGCACGTGGGTCATGCTCCCCGGCGGAGCCCGTCCAATCAAAGCCATCACCTTGCCGACCGTTGCCCGTACCGGCAATAGTGGCACGGCCAATCCCGGCACTGCGGCATGCGGCGGCGGCCCGGTGGGCGGCGGTTTTGTCTGGCCGGTGAATAATCACACCGTATCGGGCAACGACTATTGGGGCGGGCACCTGGCCCTCGACTTGAGCGCCTATGAGGGCGACCCGGTCTATGCTGCCGCTGATGGCGTGGTCACACAGGCGGCCGGCGGCTGGAACTACGGTTATGGCAACGTCATTCAGATTGACCACGGCAATGGCTACACCAGCCTGTATGCCCACTTGAGTTCGATCAACGTCAGCGTTTGCCAGCCGGTTTATGCCGGTCAACTCATTGGCCTGGCAGGTAATAGCGGCAACTCCTTCGGCGCACATCTGCACTTTGAAATTCGCGTTGGCGGCAGCAATATTGACCCCCGCTACGTGCTTCCTTAATGGACGAAAAGACGCTCACGGCGGCCCTGCGCGATTTGCCCATTGGCGGCTTGCATTTTTATCCGCGCGCCGGCTCGACCAACGATTTGGCGCTGGCCTGGGCAGCAAGCGGCGCGCCAGACCTTTCATTGGTCATTACGGATGAACAGACTGCCGGGCGCGGCCGCAGTGGACGTGCCTGGCACGCCTCTGCCGGTTCCTCCCTGACCTTTAGCCTGATTCTGCATCCGAACAAAAGCGAGGCCGAAAGCGCTTCGCTCTTTGTTGGATTGGGGGCTCTGGCGCTGGTAGAAACATTAGAAAAGTCTTTCGGGTTACAGGCAGAAATCAAATGGCCCAACGACGTTTTGCTGCAAGGGCGTAAACTGGCGGGCATTTTGGTTGAATCCGTCTGGCTGGGAGATGCCCTCGAAAGCATTGTCATGGGCATAGGCCTGAACGTGCTGAGAGCCTCCGTCCCGCCGGCGGAGAAAATAGATTTTCCTGCCGTCAGCCTGGAAGAAATGCTCCCCTCTGCTCCCAATCGCTTGCGCCTGTTGCACGATATTTTGGCCTCCTTGCTGGAATGGCGGCCGCGCCTTGGGGAAGACACTTTTCTCCAGGCGTGGGAAAAACGCCTGGCCTATCGCGGCAAACAGGTCCAGGTCTGGAGCGGAGCCGAGATGCCCCAGAGCGGCACATTGCTTGGCCTGGCATCTGATGGCAGCCTGCGCTTGCTGTCGCCTCAGGGTCGTTCTCTACAGGTCAATTTTGGGGATGTGCGTCTGCGTCCGGCGATGTGATATACTTTGCTGCGAGGTGAGTTATGCTCGACAATCTGCGTGAACAGGCTGCGTCTTCTCCCTTTATGCCGGATGATGAACCGGAAGCCCCCGTCCCTCAACGCAGGCGTCCTGCCGGCCGTCGCAAGAAGCAGTTTTTGGGTCTGACCCCCGTGCAGCGGTTTGTTATGGCGGTGATGCTGATGTTGACGGTTTGTCTGTTGGGGGCAATGTTCTTGGTGATCACCGGCAAATTCTGGTTGTGAGCGTAAAAACGCCCTGAAGGCAGTCAAACCTTCAGGGCGTTTTTTTCAGGAACAGCGTTCCAGGTGCGCCTTCAGGAATTGGCCGGTGTAGGAGTTTGGTAAGCCGCATAATTGTTCGGGGGTGCCTGCGGCCACTACTTCACCGCCCAAATCGCCCCCCTCTGGGCCGAGGTCAATCAGCCAGTCGGCGGTTTTGATAATATCGGGGTTATGTTCGATGATGAGCACGCTGTTGCCGGCATCCACCAGGCGCTGCAAGACTTCAATCAGTTTGTGCACGTCGGCTGCGTGCAGCCCAACGGAGGGTTCGTCCAGCACGTACAGAGTCCGGCCCGTAGCGCGGCGCGAGAGTTCCTTGGCCAACTTGACGCGCTGCGCTTCCCCGCCCGAAAGCGTCGGCGCGGGCTGCCCAATGCGGATGTAGCCCAGCCCCACCTCTTGCAGCAATTTCAACTTGTTTACCATAGCCGGAAAGGCGGAGAAGACCTCCAGCGCTTTATCCACCGTCATATCCAGGATGTCGGCGATGTTGTACTCTTTGAAGCGTACCTGCAGCGTCTCGCGGTTGAAACGCTTGCCATGACATACATCACAGGGGACGTAAATATCTGGCAGGAATTGCATCTCAATGCGCAATTCGCCCTGTCCTTGACAGGCTTCGCAGCGTCCGCCGTGCACATTGAACGAGAAGCGCCCGGCCTTGTAGCCGCGCACTTTGCTTTCGGGTAATTCGGCAAACAGTTTGCGCATTTCGTCCCACAGGCCGGTATACGTGGCGGGATTGGAGCGCGGTGTGCGCCCAATGGGTGACTGGTCAATATTAATCACCTTGTCCAGATGCTCGATGCCGTCAATGCGTTCATGTTCCCCCGGTTGGGTATGCGCTCCGTGCAGTTTCGCGGCCAGCGCCTTATACAGGATTTCTGTCATCAGCGTGGATTTGCCCGAGCCGGAAACGCCGGTAATGCAAACCAGTAAACCCAGAGGAATTTGGACGGTAATGTTCTTGAGATTGTGGGCGCGGGCGCCGACGATGGTAAGTGCTTTGCCGTTCCCCTGCCGTCTCTTTTTGGGAACCGGCACCTGCTTCCGCCCGGACAAATAGGCTCCGGTGAGAGATTTTGGGTGGGTCATGATGGTATCTGGTGTGCCTTCGGCAATCAGACGTCCGCCATGCTCGCCGGCAGCCGGGCCGAGGTCAATGATCCAATCCGCCGAGCGGATGGTCTCGTCATCGTGTTCAACTACCAGGACGGTATTGCCCAGGTCGCGCAGGCCTTTGAGTGTGTCCAGCAGGCGGGCGTTGTCGCGTGGATGCAAGCCAATGGAAGGTTCGTCCAAGACGTACAAGACGCCCATCAGCCGTGAGCCAACCTGTGTGGCCAGGCGGATGCGCTGTGCCTCACCACCCGAAAGCGTTGCTGCAGAGCGGCTGAGCGTCAGATAATCCAGGCCCACATTCACCAGAAAATTGAGCCGCTCGTAAATTTCTTTTAGAATGCGCTCGGCTACTGCCTGCTGGCGTGATGTCAGCGGTGAATTTTTCCCCGATAGATGCTTGATCCAGGTCAGGGTGCGCTTGACCGGCCAGGAGGTTACCTCAACAATGTTGAAGCCGTCTATGGTGACTGCCAGCGCGCCGGGGTTAAGGCGCGCTCCGTTGCAGGTCGGGCAAGGGCGGTCAGACATAAACTCGCTGATTTTGGCGCGGATGTATTCCGAATTGGTCTCGCGGTAACGGCGTTCCAGGTTGGTAATCACCCCTTCAAAAGCGCGCTTGAATTTGAACTCGCTGCCATTGCCGCTCCGATAGGTCATCTCCACTTCTTTGCCGCGCGTGCCGTACAGGATGATATCTAACTGCTCTTTGGTGAGCGTGCTGACGGGCGCATCCAGGTTGATGTGGTAATGCCGGGCTGCGGCCTCCAGGCTTTGCCAGTAATACCCCCCTTCTTCTTTGGGGCCGGTCCATTCCAGGCTGATGATCGCTCCCTCGTTGAGGCTTCGCTCCGGGTCTGGAATGAGCCGGGCAGGATCAATTTCCAGTTTGGAACCCAGCCCCTGGCAGTCAGGGCAGGCGCCATGCGGTGTGTTGAAGGAGAAGGTTCGCGGTTCAATTTCCGGCACAGAGCCGCCGTGTTCTGGGCAGGCCAGGTGTTCGGAGAAATGCATGTCCTGGGTCAGCGGGGAAGAGCCGGCAGCGTGTGCCTCCGGGGAGGGACTGTCCACCCGCGAAATCGTCACGTAGCCCTCGCCGAATTTCAATGCCGTCTCGATTGAATCTGTCAGCCTGGTGCGCGCGGCTTTGCGTTCATCATCTGACCCCGAATGAGAGATGACCAGGCGATCCACTACGGCTTCAATGGTGTGTTGTTTATAGCGGTCTAGGCTGATTTCTTCGTCCAGGCTGTAAACCTGCCCGTCTACGCGTGCGCGCACGAAGCCGGCCTTGCGGATTTCCTCAAAGACGGCCTGGTACGTGCCTTTCCGGCCGCGCACCAGCGGCGCGAGGATGAGAAGGCGTGTGCCTTCGGGCAGGGATTCGATTTGATTGACGATCTCCTCTGCGCTTTGCCGGCTGACTTCCCGGCCGCAGATAGGGCAGTGTGGGATGCCGGCGCGGGCGAAAAGCAGGCGCAGGTAATCATAGATTTCGGTTACCGTCCCAACCGTAGAGCGGGGGTTGTGACTGGTGGATTTCTGGTCAATTGAGACGGCTGGCGAAAGGCCTTCGATGTAGTCTACGTCGGGTTTATCCATTTGGCCGATAAACTGACGGGCGTAGGCTGAAAGCGACTCAACGTAACGGCGCTGGCCTTCGGCAAAAATCGTGTCAAAGGCCAATGACGACTTGCCCGATCCAGAAAGGCCGGTGATCACCACCAGTTTGTCGCGTGGGATTTCTACGGTGATATTTTTCAGATTGTGGACGCGGGCACCAACTACACGGATAAGATTGGATGACATGAGACTCCCGGAGGCGAAAAGTGGCACAATTATAGCACATTTGTTTTATCAAAATGGCAAATGTTAATTATACCAGTTTGATGTGGGGGTACTTTTGAGAAAAACTCCGGGGACAGGGCTTTCTTAAAGTCGAAAAAGTCTCAACGCGGATTGTGCTGAGACAAGCGAGAAGACAAGCGATGGGCTTCGTTCGCTGTGGCGGGGCGAGGCCTTTTTGGGGTTATGGAGCCTGTCCGTTTCAGCCCAAAAACCCCATCTTTCTGTTTCTTAGGGCGCTTTGTTATCGGTAGCCCGCGTGTTTCTTGGAAGAACGTGCTTTTTTAGGTTTGGTTTCTTTCGGAAGGCTCTGAGTCGCAGAGCCTTCCCCAGACTTTTCATTTTTGGGAAGACTGTTTTCTTTCTTAAAAATCGGAAAATGGATGTATGGTGCTTTTTGGTCTATTTGAACTAAGGGAGGTTCAAAGTTTATCCAGCCAAATAATCCGCCTATCAATAAACCCAGTATAAAAAGTATCGTATCATTTCGGCTTTGCTCGAGTTTTTCTATTTGAGCCTGCTGTTGAGCAGAAATCACGGCATTTTCTAGTGCCTTAAAAGCATCCTGTAATTGACTGACATCAGGTTTTGATGTTTTCAAATACTCATTTACTTTTGAAATTGATTCTTGAATTGCTTCCAGTTGTTTTTGAGTATCAAAATTGCTATCTTGTGTTGGGTAAAGTTTACTTACATCATAAGTCGCCGTAGGAGATAAAGTGATTGTAGGTAGATAGTGCAAGGATTTTTCTGTAAAAGTGGTCTGGATACCTCTTTCGGAGTCTGAAAAGACAAAGATTGGGTACAATTAGTGGTTAGTGTAAACTTGTTTCTGTAAAATTGTAAGAAAGGTGGTAGGTCTGGTATATTCTTTCGGAAGGACCAACTTCAGAAAGGATAGCAACCATGACCTACCGAGACAATTGTACCT
>JAIOAQ010000048.1 GCA_019873735.1 Chloroflexota bacterium
CACGCGGCCCGATAGCGCCGATTACGGCCGAGGAACTGGCAGAAATCAAACAGTTTTTCCCGCGCCAAAAGTTTTTCATCTTTGGGCATGCCCGCTCTGGCACAACCCTGCTGATGCGCCTGGTGCGTTTGCATCCTGAGGTCCATTGTAATTATCAGGCGCACTTTTTCACGCGCAAACCGTTGCTGACCTCGTTGGTCAATTCGCCCGAAATTGAAGAGTGGCTGACGCGCAAGTCGAACCGCTGGAATTACGGGCGCGACCTCTCGCCCTTGATCCTGCGCGCGGCCGCAGACTTTATGATGGAGCGCGATGCCGCCCGGATGGGTAAACGCATTGTGGGCGATAAAAGCCCATCCTCCACAATTCACGGTCAAGTCGTGCGCGATGCCTGCGCCTTGTATCCAGATGCAAAAATTATTTACATCGTCCGTGATGGACGGGATGTGCTGATTTCTGAGCGCTTCCGCAACTTTGTGGAAGAATCCAGATTCCTCACTCCCGAAGACAAGCGCATCGTTGCAGACCTGCGATCTGACCCTGCGCCTTTCAGCGACGGCCGCCGCTCGATTTTTACCGAGGCCTTCATCCGCAACATTGCCGAACGCTGGGCAAAAGACCTGTCTGAAATTGATACCGAGGCAAAAAGGCTGTACGGCGAGAACTATATTTCACTGCGTTATGAGGATTTGCTGGCACATCCCTTTGAAGAAATGGGGCGCCTATGGCGCTTCTTGGGTGTAGATGCGCCCGACAGCCTGGCGCCTGCCATCCAGGCCGAAATGGCTTCGAACCCTGACGAAGAATGGCAGGCCCAACGCAACGGTGATCTCTCCTCCTTCCTGCCCAAAGGACAGGCCGGCAACTGGCAGCGTCTCTTCACTGCCCGCGATAAGGCCATCTTCAAAGAAGTCGCCGGCGAGATGTTGATTGCGTGGGGATATGAGAAAGACGGCGGCTGGTAATCCTGCCGGCTGCCAGGCGTTTAAACCTACCTGCGGAGTCGTCCATGGAACTCGGCCTGGTTCGAAAAGTTGACATTGACCACGAGATGCAACAGGCGTACCTGGATTACGCCATGAGCACCATTGTGGCGCGCGCTTTGCCCGATGCGCGCGATGGCCTCAAACCTGTACACCGCCGCATCCTGTACGCCATGTACGATATGGGCTTGCGCCCCGAAAGTGCCTACAAAAAATCGGCCCGTATCGTTGGCGAGGTGCTGGGCAAGTATCACCCGCACGGCGATGCCGCCGTTTATGATGCCATGGCACGCATGGCACAAGATTTCTCCATGCGCTGCCTGCTGGTGGACGGACAGGGCAACTTCGGTTCGATTGACGGCGACCCGCCGGCGGCTATGCGCTACACCGAGGCGCGCCTTGCCCCTCCGGCCATGGACTTGCTGGCCGACATCGGCAAAAATACGGTGGACTTCACCCCCAACTTCGATGACACCTTGAGCGAGCCGACGGTTTTGCCGGCTGCCTTTCCCAACTTGCTGGTCAACGGCGCAACCGGCATTGCCGTAGGCATGGCCACTTCCATCCCGCCGCACAACCTGGGCGAGGTGATAGATGCCTGTGGGTACATGCTGGAACACTGGGAAAAAATGGATGACATTTCGGTTGAGCACCTGATGCGCTTCATTCAGGGCCCCGATTTCCCTACCGGCGGCGTCATCCTGCAGGAGAAGGGCGATGAGGGCCTAGAAGCGGCTTACGGCAGCGGCCGCGGACGGGTGACGGTTCAGGCCCGCGCCCACGTGGAAGAGATGGAGCGCGGCAAGAGCCGCATCATCGTCACCGAACTGCCCTACACGGTCAACAAATCCAGCCTGATCGAGCGCATTGCCGAACTGGCACGCGATGGGACGCTGGAAGGGATTACCGATCTGCGCGATGAGTCAGACCGGCAGGGACTGCGTATCGTCATTGAACTAACCAAGAACATAGAACCGGAAAAAGTGCTGGCCGAACTCTACAAGCGAACCCCCATGCAGCAGGCTTTCAGCATCATTCTATTGGCGCTTGTGGACGGCGAACCGCGCATGCTCTCCCTCAAACAAGCCCTGCGCGTTTACCTGGAACACCGTCTCACCGTCATCCGCCGCCGCGCCGAGTTTGACCTGGAGCGGGCGCGCAGCCGCGCCCATATCTTAGAGGGGCTGCTGGTGGCCCTGCGTCACCTGGATGAAATCATCGCGCTCATCAAGGCTGCCCCCGATGTGGAAACCGCCCGCGCCCGCCTGATGAAACGGTATAAACTGACCGAAATTCAGGCCAATGCCATCCTGGATATGCAGTTGCGCCGCCTGGCTGCGCTGGAACGCAAGAAGATTGAGAGTGAATATAAAGAGACGCTGGCGCTCATCAAGGAACTGGAGGCTCTGCTCAAATCTCCGAAAAAGATGCGGCTGGTAGCCGCCGATGAATTGCTCAAGATCAAGGCCGCCTATGGCGACCGCCGGCGGACGCAAATTGTCAGTTACAAGGCCGGCAAACAGAAACAGACGCCCCTGACCACCACCCAACTTCTGCCAGAACAAAACCTCTACGTGGGCATAACCGCCGACGGACTCGTAGCACGCACCCTGGACGACAAGCCCCCGCGGCTTTCCGGCTCCGATGCCCCGCGCTGGCTGGTGCGGGTCACAACCCATGATACGCTGTACTTTGTTTCCGAAAACGGAAAAGCGGCAGCCATTGCCGTCCACATCCTGCCACAGAGCGAAAAACTGAGCGACGGCGTGCCGTGGCATAAAATCTCGCCATTAAGGGCCGATGACAGACTGGCTGCAGTCTTTGCGCTCCCTGCTCAAAAAAGCAGCCTGCCCGCAGAAACATACGTGTTGACCATCACACGCGGCGGCATGGTAAAAAAATCGGCGATTGCGGAATTGCCCGGCCCCTCGGCTCAAACTTTTAAACTCGCCAATGTGAACGACGGCGACAGCCTGGGCTGGGTAGCCCTGTCAGACGGCAAAAAGGAAATCTTGCTGGTCACGGCTCTGGGCATGGCCATCCGCTTCCATGAAGACGAGGTCCGCCCAATGGGACTGGCCGCGGCAGGTGTCAACGGAATTAAGTTGGGCGTTGGTGACGAGGTGATTGGCGCGCACATCCTGCCACAACCGGGAGAGATTTTCCTGATCGGCTTAGACGGCAAGGGCAAACGCGTGGAAGTCAAAGAGTTCCCCCTGCAGGGACGCTACGGCAAAGGCGTCATTGCCTGGGAACTGCCCAAAGGCGTTAAACTGGCTGGCGTGGCGATTGGCAAGGCCAATACAATTGTCACCCTGCACCTGCTCAAAGCCGCCCCCAAAATGAGCCGCCTGGATGCCGCGCCGCTGCGCAAGCGTTCTGCCGTGCGCGGCGAGTATGTGGTGGATGTAAAACCGGGCGATGCCGTGACAGGAATCTGTGAGGGCTGGAGCGTGGAAAGGTTCGTCGCAAAGGACGAAAACCAAAAAACGCCCTCCGTGAAAAAGCGCAGCCGCCCGTCTTCGCCCTGACTCACTTCTACTTCCAAAGTGCCAGGGGGAGAAGCGCCCAGACATCCTGCCCTAGGGCTGACTCTTGGCAAAGTCAATGGCGTATTGCGCATCCAGATAGCCGGGACGTTCGCGCAACGCCTTCTGCCAGGCAGCCAGCGCGCCGGCTGTATCTCCCTGGCGGTAGAGCGCCCAGCCTTTCCAGAGCAAGGCTTCTTCCGAGTTTGGAGTGCGCTGAAGGGCATAATTCGTCAGCGTCACCAGATCATCGGTGCGATAAGCATGGAAATAGGCAATAAACGGGCCAAACTGATAGCGAAACATCCTTTGCGGCAGGCCAAGAGCACGCGCCTGGTCGTAGGCTTGCGCCGCCTCGGCATAACGCTCAAAGTACACCAGATTCGTGCCCAGGTTGAACCAGGCAAAGGCGTCCTGGGGATTTTTAACGGTAGCGGCCTCAGACAAAGACAATGCCTTTTGACGGTTGCCGGCCTCGTCCCAGTCTGAACCGAGCAGGGTGCGCAGTTCACTCTCCTGCTCAGGCAAATAGATGAGCATGTAGACATAGTTAAAAGGCGCCCAGTTTTTTAAGACGGTCTCATAAGCAACTTGCAAATCAGGACCATGATACGAATCTTGTACGGTGAAGGTCTGGGTAGATTCATCGTAACCGGTCAGCAAAAGATAATGCGCTGCCCACAAGTCGTCGTTGGGCCAATAGGGCGAATCGAATATGAAAGTTTCTTCAATAATAGGCGCATAGCCTGCAGCCAGGAGCCGTTTGAGCAACAGCAAATCGCCACCTACGCGATATTCGGCCCGCAGCCAGCCGGCGCGGTTGAGGACATAGTAACGCATTTCTTCCGGGTTGACATTGCGATCGGCATCCACCGGCTTGATCACAGCGGCAATATCGTGTTGGGTGCCATTCCAGCCATACATGCGCAATGCCATCGCCAGCGTGGCCGGCCCGCAGTTGTTCATGGTCTGCTGTTCGTGGGCCGGGGCAGGCAAACTCACCTGCGGCGGCAGGGGCGGAGTGGTGGGGACGGGCGTCGGCGAAGGCCCTGACGGCGCAGGCGCGGCGGTGTTTGCAGGTGTGGCAGTTACAAGCACAGAAGGGGCTTCGGCAGTTACCGCAGCCGTAGGGACAGGCTGTACCGGATAAATCAAGCCGCGCAGATAGGTGGTCAGGATTTCAAAGCGCCAGGCAAGGCGATTGTGAACAAAGGGGATTTGATAAGCAAGCAAGGCCAGCAACAACAGGCTGGCCAATATCAGCAACTTTTTTCGTTTGGACATGGGCGCAAGTGTACCAGATTTTGGCGTTCACTCCGAGGCCGCACAGCGAAAACCCCGATTCTCCCCCGGCGAGCGTGGAACGTGATAAAAACGGTTGACAATCAAGACTTCACGCCAGCCATCCAGGTAGGAACCGCCCCGCAAGACCTTATACTCGCCCGAGGCCGGGCCGGTCGGATTCCGCAAAGGCGCGTAACGGTAATAAGAGGCTGAATACCAGTCGGCTACCCACTCGCGCACATTGCCCGCCATGTTGAGCACGCCATAGGGGCTGGCGCCGGATGGATAACGGTCCACCGGCAGCGGCGCCCCAATGTTATCGTCAAAGTTGAGACGGCCAGGCGTTGGCAGGTCATTGCCCCAGGGATAGTCGCGCCCGTCTGTGCCGCGGGCGGCTTTTTCCCACTCGGCCTCGGTTGGCAAACGGCGCCCGGCCCAATGGCAATAATCCTGCGCATCCTGCCAGCGGACATAGACCACAGGGTCGTTGGCATGCGCCGGATTGGTGTAGGCAAGGTTAACCTGCTCCGAGTGAATGGGCGCGCGGCAGGCTCCAGCCGCCACACAACGGGCATACATGGCATTGCTGACTTCGGTTTGATCGATCCAGAAACCATCCAGATACACTTTACGTTGCGGACGGCTCTTCTGAAAAGCCTTGTCATCGGTACCCATCAGGAACTCGCCCGCCGGGACATAAATCATCACCATTCCGTCTGCGGGGGAAATTTTCGTCTCGGTCTGCACAGCCGGGGCGGCTTGAAAGAAATTATAGGATTGCAGCACACGCAGAGAGCGTTTCACTTCCCGCCGCACTTCTGGACGACTCCCTGCCGCCAGCAAGAGGAGACCGACGATCAGGAAAGCCAACAGGGTCTTGATGTTCTTTGGATCTCGAAAAATGCGCATGGATGTTTGACCGGAGAAAAGGTTTCGGTTCAGGGTCAGACGCCGGAGCCTGCTCGGCCGCTGCGGACAGTCTCCCAATCCCTGACTTTTTCAAGCAAGCCGCCGAGCGGCTTGAGGTCGGCGACAGGCACGGCCAGATTTTTGGTGCGGGTCTGGCTGTACTGGAATACGCGCGCGCCGGCCGGAATCAGGCTGGCACGCTGGCGGAACTCTTCCCGCGTCAGCCAGCCGACAAAGAGAATGCTCATCCCATACACCCAGATATTGCCCCAATCGTAGGGGCCGATCAGATAGGTCTCCGCGCGGGCGGGTGAATAGATTCCCAGCCGGGCTTCGGGCAGGGCTGAAACGCGCAGGCAGGCCAGCGTGTAGAAATCGGTACGAGCCTCCAGACGCGTATGCGGCGGCAAATGGAGCGTTTCGGTGACGTAGTCGCGCTGTTCATTCTGCCCGCCCAATTCCACAGTCAGGGCCTGGTCCGATTCGCTTTTGAGGGCCAGCCGGCCCAAAGAGCGCCAGTAATGAGGCCGCATCCAGGGTTGGGGCATGGGATGCACCAGGTAAATTGGCTGACCGGAGGCCTGTGCTTTGAGCAAGTCTTCACGCCCAGGGGTGATCAGCGCCAGCAGAAAGGCAAAAAGGTAGATGTCTTTTCCCGTGTGATCCTCAGCGCCATACTGGTCAAGCGGCACCAGTGCCGGAGCCTTGAGCAGGGGCGCAGGGTCGCGGCGGAGCGCGCGAATTTGTTCGCGCTGGGTGAGCATGTAACTTTTGATGTCACAGCGGCGGCCGCCCAGGGCGACATCATAGCGGTCGCGGTCGGTGAAAGGAGTAGCGCCTTCAACATCAAAAGGCACATTCTGCGTTGAGAGGTAACGGCGAAAGGCAATCTCTACGGCCACGCCGCCCACAATGCGCCGCATCCGATTCAAAAGCGAACCGCCCATCCGGTCATAGGTATATGGCAGGGAGCGGCAGGCATAGGCAATGCCTCCCTCGCTCAAGTCGGGCGTATAGGGCAGGCGGACAAAATCAAGCGTTTTCAGCATTGTTGCTGTAATTCCACTGCCAGGCGTGTTCTCTATTCATTTCGGAATTGCAAACAATAGTGGTGAAAAGTATTGCTTACCCAAGCGCTGCCTAGTCCGTAGGGAGCCAGGGATTGGTTGTCCTGGCACCAGATCTTCTCATCTTTGAGGGTATACACCTTACCCAGTTCGCGGCCCAAATCCCAGGCCAGCGGGTAAATTTTACCGCCCTTCTTGACATTCTTGACGATTATGGTCAGATAGGCCTTTGGACGCAGGAGCGGACGCAGGCCGGCATAAATCTTCAGCAGTTGTGCAAGAAAGGCATCGTAGTCGTGCAAATTGCCCAAGTCGCGAGGGTCATCGGAATAGAAAACATCTAACTCATCCGAAGCACGGCGCCTGGCCTGTGTCTCGGCACCCCTGGCATGGAGCATATCCCAGTATGGAGGCGAAGTAAGGACATAGTCAATCGGCGGAATCTCAAACTCAAGGGCGCGGCAGGCATCGCCGGTGATGACGGCGGCGGTCAGTTCTTCGGCCGGGCTGCCCAGCGCGGCCCGCTCTTCGGCAATCATCCGGCGGGCAATCTCGGCGTATTTGGGATTCAACTCAATCCCATAACTGTTGCGCCCGGCGCGCAGCGCCGCAATCAAGGTCGAACCGGTGCCGGCCATCGGGTCAAGCACATTCGCGCCGCGTTTGGTAAAGAACTCAATGAACTCCTGTGCCATCGTCTCGGGGAATTTGGCCGGATGTACCAGCACGCCCTTCTTGCGCGGCGGCGGATTGTGAACAAACCAGGATTTTTGAAATTTGAGCCAGGTCTTTGAATCGAGATCGTTCAACAGGTTACGTCTGGGCATGGTTTACTTCCGCAGGGTTGGGATCGTCGGGATAGGCGTCCGTGTCGGCGTCAGGCTAGGGGTAGGGCTGACATAGGAGACGCTGCGCACCACCAGGTTCGAGAAAGAAACGGTGACCGGAGTCTCGCCGCTTGAGCGGACAAAGACTCCCAGCGTCCCGGCTTTCAAACTTGCATCCTGAATTGTAAACTGATAACGTCCGTTCAGGAAGAAGCGCATTTCAGAGCCTGCCGCCCAAACACCAATGCGGACCTCGGCCGGAGCGCCAGGCGGCGCATCTCCGCTGGGAACGGGCGGCTGGAGGACGGTACGCTGGCCACCGCTCACGCGTTCCACGCGCAGCGTGCCGTTGCAAATCAGGGCAAAGCGGTAATAAGCAAAAGCATTGGCACGCACCAGCAGGCCATAACTATCTTCGCCACGGCATAAACTGGGACGGGCTGTAATCTCGGCGTAAAAATCTGAGAGCAGGAGTTCCTTTTGCAGGCTGAGCAGATAAATTCCCGGCTGAACCGCCAGCGTCAGTTCGCCGTTCTGAATGGTAGCGCGTCCCTGCTCTGAAGCAGCCGTATCCCACCGGCCGGCGCGGCCAAAGTCATCTGTGGCAGCCACAAGACCCACATCGGCCAGCCAATCTGGTGTCGGGGTGGCTGTTCTCAAAGGACGCAGAGTAGGCGTAGCCGTTGGCGGGAACCAGACTTTGGTGGGAGTCAAAGACGGCGTTGCCGTTGGTATGTCAGTAGGAAGCGTAGGCGGCGGCAAGAGCGGCAAGCCCCCCGGCTGACAGGCACTTAAAACAAGACTGACAAGTATCAGGCAATAGAGGCGTTTCATCGGCAACAGTCCACATGTCGAAACGTGAGCATATACTTAACGCGAACTCCCGCAAGCGGGGCAGATTGTTGTACAATTGAGAAAACCGTCACAATACAGGGTGACAACCGGCAATGCCGGTGTCCATTCTAGCACATAAGGAGAAGGTTTATGACCCAACAAGCCGTTCTGGTAACCGGAGCGTGCGGAGAGATCGGACAGGCATTGGTGCAAGGGCTGGCAAAGGAGGGGGGCTATCGTATCGTTACCACCGACCTGATGCCTCTACCCGAAACCATCAAAGGCCTTTCGGCAGAACATATTCAGGGGGATCTGGTCTATCGTGTCAAACAGTTCTACGATTACGATTTCGATATCATCTTCCATCTGGCAGCCTCGCTTTCTTCGAAAGCAGAAATTGCCACCGAGGAGGCCCACCGCATTAACGTAGATGGGACTCTGCAACTGCTGATGTTGGCGGCCTACAAGTCTGAAAAATACGGCAAGGCGGTTAAGTTTTTGTTTCCCAGTTCAATTGCAGCCTATGGTTTCCCCAACCTGGAAGCAAAACACGCAGCCGGACGGGTAAAGGAAGATGAATGGAATCTGCCGCATACCATGTATGGCTGTAACAAATTGTATTGCGAGAAACTGGGGATGTATTACAGCCTGTATTACGGGCAAAAACACCTAGATCCACACCCCCCGGTCATGCTGGACTTTCGGGCAATCCGTTTTCCGGGCCTGATCAGCGCCTATACCCTGCCCTCCGGCGGGACAAGCGACTACGGCCCTGAGATGCTGCACGCCGCGGCTCAAGGCAAAGATTACGCCTGCTTCGTGCGCGAAGACACTAAGATTTCTTTCATGGCCATGCCAGATGCCATTAAGGCATTGTTGATGCTGACCAAGGCACCCCGCCGGCAATTGAGTCGCATGGTCTATAACATTGACGCCTTCAGCCTGACTGCAGGCGAGTTCCGCGAGCGAGCGCTGAAGGCCTTCCCTGGAGCGCGGATCACCTTTGAGCCGAATCCGCGCCGGCAGGGGATTGTCGATTCCTGGCCTGAGGATGTGGACGATTCGCAGGCCCGCGCCGACTGGGGCTGGAAGCCGGATTACGATATTGACCGGTTCTTTGAAGAATATTTCCTGCCAGAAATCAGAAAACGATATAAAAAGTAGCAACAGCAGAAGGTCACGCTTGAAGCGTGACCTTCTGCTTTATTCAAGTATTGTTCTTGCCGGCCATCTGTTCACGCTCTGGGCCGACAGAGACATGCCGCACCGGAATGCCGGTTATTTCCTCGATGCGGCGGACATAGGCGCGGGCTTCGGCCGGCAAATCATCCCAGCGGCGGGCGGCGTGAACATCTTTTTGCCAGCCGGGCAGTTCTTCATACACCGGCTCGCAAGCATACAGGTTACATCCAAAGGGCGGGGTATCCACAACTTCGCCGCCAACGCGGTAGGCGGTGCAAAGATATAGTTTCTCCAGGCCGGTCAGGATGTCCAGTTTGGTGAGCACCAATTCGGTCAGGCCGTTGAGACGCACTGCATAGCGCAACAGGACAGTATCTATCCAGCCAACCCGGCGCGGGCGGCCGGTTGTGGTACCGAACTCGTCCCACGGGTTGGCGCCGGTGCCGCGCAGGCGTTCGGCCTCGGGGCCAAATACTTCGGTTGGGAAGGGGCCAGATCCAACCCGCGTTTGGAAGGATTTGGCTACGCCGATGACGCGCGCGCCATGGGCAGTATGCAGGCCAAGCCCAAGGCCGGTCAGGGCGCCAGGAGCAGTAGTAAATGAGGATGTAACAAAGGGGTAGGTGCCATGCTCAATATCGAGCAAGGTGCCTTGCGCGCCCTCTGCCAGTACCGTCTTGCCGGCAGCAAGGGCGGCATCCAGTTCGGCAGAAGTATCGGCAATATAGGGCCGCAATTGCTCAACGTAGTGGCGGAACGCATCCAGAATCGGGCTGGGATCAAGTTCGGGTGCGCCGAGCAGGCCCAGGGTCAGATTAGACTCGAGGATGTGTTCACCCAGACGGGTCAGGAAGTCATCTCTCAGCATGTCGCCCAGCCGCAATCCACGACGAGCGGCTTTGTCTGTATAGGCCGGGCCAATACCCCGCCCGGTGGTGCCTAATTTGCCTTTGCCACGCGCATCTTCAAGAGCAGCGTCCAGGGCTTGATGGGCGGGAGTGATGAGGTGCGCGCCAAAGGAAAGGTGCAGCCGCTGAGGCGTGACTTCTACCCCTGCCTGACGCAGGGTGTCTATCTCTTCCAACAAAGAGCGTGGGTTGACGACCATGCCATTGCCCAGGATGGCAATCGTCTGGGGATGAATGATGCCCGATGGGACCAGATGAAGTTTGAAGATGTGATCGCCGATGGTGACAGTATGACCGGCATTATCTCCACCGTTGAAACGGGCGACATAATCGGCAGAGGATGCCAGGTAATCTACGATGCGGCCTTTGCCTTCATCGCCCCATTGAGCGCCAACAATGATGTGAAGCGGCATATCGGTCTCCTTAATCTCGAAACGATTATACCAGCCTCTAAATGCGTTATAATGCCTGACAGAAGCCTATGAACACACGAAAATTTCTGCTCATTGTTCTGTTCTTGTTAGGCGGATGGATATTAAGCCTGACGGCTCAGGCCTCGGCCGTTGCACAGGGCCAGGGATACGCGACTCCTACGCCGCGACCAGATGGGCGTATCATTTACATTGTACAACCGGGCGATAACTGCATCAGCATCAGCCTGTTGAATGGGATTACGCTAGAGCAATTGCGCGCGCTGAACAGCAACCTAGATGCCGACTGTACGCTGATTGCCGGGCAGGAACTTTTGCTCGGTCTGGGCGGACCTGCAATTGCTTCGCCGACTGCCGGGCCTCCCCCTACTGCGACGCCTGTGCCCCCTACGCCTACACCCTTTACCGGCACAACAGAAATTTGCGTGCTGATTTTCGATGATCAAAATGGTGACGCGTTGCACCAAGAATTGGAGCCGGGGATTGAAGGCGGCGCGGTGAGCGTAAGCAATTCGGCGGGGACATTTTCGCAATCGCAAACCACCACTTCTGCGCCCGATCCGGCCACTGGGCTGGCCGCGCCGGTCTGTTTCAGTGATGTGCCCGAAGGGACTTACACCATCAGCGCAGGGGTGCCAGACACTTACAACCCAACGATGCTGATGACCTATACGCTCGAGGTCAAGGCTGGCGACCGCGCGGCGGTGGCTTTTGGAGCCCAATCCAAACTGCAGACGGTAGAACAACCGGGGACATCCTCCGGCTCTCAATCGGGCTGGCTGGGAGCAATTGGAGGAATTTTAATTTTCGGCGGGTTGGGGCTGGGGTGGTACGCCTTGCGGCTGCGTAAACCCAAAAGCCGGTATTTGCGTTAATTCATACCTTTTCATCCACAGATGCCGCAGATGACGCAGATTTGCGGTAACGACCTATGGCCTGGACATTGTGTCAAAACCTGCGGGAGGGTTGCTGAAAACAATTTGCCACGAATGAAACGAATTTCGCGAAAAACGTCAGGAAAATTCGTGTCCGTTCGTGAAATTCGTGGCCGATCTTCAAGGAAATGATTCATCAACACACAGCGGGGAAACTACTGAGTTGGAAGTCACTAAAAACTCAAAATATTCAGCCTCAATCGCCGACGAGGAAACGCATGCGGCGCCCGCCAATAAGGTGCAGGTGGAGATGAAAGACGGTCTGACCGCTATCGGGGCCGGTATTGATGATGATGCGATAACCGCTTGCCGCAAGTCCCATCTGGGCTGCAACGCGCTGGGCCACGAGCAGGAGATGACCGGCAAGCGGCGTGCTGGTCTCGTCGAGGGCGTTGACCGAATCGATATGGCGATTTGGCACCACGAGAAGGTGAATCGGAGCGACAGGATGCCGGTCGTGGAAAACGGTTGCCTGTTCATCCTGGTAAACCAGTCGGGCGCTGGCCTTACCGTTCACAATCTGGCAGAAGATGCACTCATCCATGTTGTCACACCGCTTTCTGGAGAGAAAACCTTTCCCGCTCAAGGGGTTTGGGTCGGAAGCGGACCAAGCGTTGGCGCGCAAACGATATCGTAATATTCCAGTTCAAGAGCCTTGTTCTGTTCGGCATAGGCGGCAGCCTCGTTACCGGTGGCGCGCACCTGGTCCAGCACGCTGCGCGCCTGTGACGGCCAGTAACGCGGCAAGGTCAAGCGTGGATCTCCAACCGGCCCCTCGGGCAGATATGCCGGACGCCTTGGATCGGGCTGGTCTGCAAGCGGAATCCAGTTGTACATGACGGGTCCACGCGGGTTGATGGTAAAACCGACACGATAGCCAACCTGCCGGGCAATTTGAGCCGGGCGCACGCCAAAACCGCCGCCAGGCCAGATAATGCCAATCGGCGCTTTGCCAAAGTTCTTCAGAATGGCATCGCGCGAGCCCTGTAATTCGCTGGTGATGTACTCATCGCTTTCCTGATCGCTCATGATGCGGTTGTGAACTACGCCGTGCGCCTGATAGTCCACAAAGCCTTCCTGGGCCAGGGGGATGTTTTCAGGTAGGACCTGCGCTCCGATTGAATCTTCCAGGCTAATCCAGGCATTGACAACCGGCCAGCCCCATTCTTCCCAATAAGGGCGAAAATGGGTGTTGAAGTTTTCGGCGCTATGGCGGTCATCTTGCAAGAGGAGAACCGAGCGTGGGGGAATCTTGGCGTTGTAATCCAAAAAGTCTGCCAGTTGCTGGGTGTTGATGGCTTCAAAACCCATCTCTTTCAGGTCGCTCATCAACCGCTGAAAGTCTTTGGCGCTGATGTCTTCGGGATCTGTGGCTTCGCCCTTGTTGATGGAATGAAACATGATGATCATCACCACCGTACCGGGCGCGGCGTTATTTGGATCCCATTTGGCTCGCAGGTACTGGCAGGTGTCTTGGATATACGTGTGAGGGGTGTCTTGGGGATTCAGATAAGGCGACTGATAAACGCCGGGAAGCGCAGGCGGGGTGCGCGGGATGGTTGGGGTGGGAATCGGCGTCTCGGTCGGCGCGGGGGTGTATTGAGCCGTCTGGGTCATCTGGGCGCTGACCGTCAGCATGGCGCCGGCCATGGCGGTGGCATTGACATCGATCGGCGGCGCGGTCTCTGCCGGGGATTGGCAGGCAGCCATGAGCAGGGCAAGCAGGCTCAGGGGTAGAAAGAAGCGAAGAAAAGAATTCGGATGCATATACTCTATTTTAACGGATAATTCTGACGGTGACGGTCACCTTGCGGGTGACCGTCACACAGTTTATTCGTTGCTTTCGCCGCGGATGAAGGCTTCGACCTTTTCGCGGCAAAGGCTGTCGCGGAATTGCTTTGGCGGCGTTTTGAAAAAGTAAGAAGATGGACCAATAATCGGGCCGCTGAGTTTACGGTCGAGGGCAATTTTGGCACAGCGAATAGCATCGATCATCACGCCAGCGGAATTGGGGCTATCCCAAACTTCGAGTTTGACTTCTACATTGAGCGGCACTTCGCCAAACGTGGTGCCTTCCATGCGCAGATAGCACCACTTGCGGTCGGTCAGCCAGGGGACATAGTCGGAGGGTCCCACGTGGACATTATCGGCATCCAGTGGGTAGGGAATCAGGCTGGTCACCGCGCCTGTCTTAGAAATTTTCTTGGACTCGAGGCGTTCGCGTTCGAGCATGTTGAGGAAATCTGTATTGCCGCCGAAATTAAGTTGGTAGGTGCGGTCAATGCGTACACCGCGGTCTACGAATAAGGTGGTTAGAACGCGATGCAGGATGGTGGCTCCAACCTGGCTTTTGATATCATCGCCCAGCACGGGCAGGCCGGCATCTTTGAAGCGCTTGGCCCAGTATTCAGAAGAGGCGATGAAGACAGGTATGCCGTTGACAAAGGCGCAGCCCGCCTCAATGGCCTGCTCAACATACCACTTTGTCGCCATCTCTGAACCAACCGGCAGAAAGTTGACCACAACATCTGTCCGCGTCTCTTTGAGCAGACGGACAATATCCGCCGTGGGGCCGGGGGCCTTTTGAATGACACCCGAAAGGTATTTTCCCAAACCGTCGTGGGTCATGCCGCGCACAACCGGCACATTGAGATGCGGCACGTCGCAGAATTTGTAGGTGTTGTTCGGTTCGGCAAAAATAGCCTCTGACAAATCCTTGCCGACCTTGGTGACATTGATATCAATGCCCAGGGTAAACTCAATATCACGGATATGATAGCCGCCCAGGTTGACATGCATCAAGCCGGGGACGGTAGCATCATCGGGGGTATCTTTGTAAAATTGCACCCCCTGTACCAGTGAAGAAGCGCAATTGCCTACGCCAATAATGGCCACACGAACTTTCTTGTCTTTCATGAACAAATCTCCTTTGGTTTTATATTGCGGCATACAATCATCCAAGCCGGTTTCAGTGTTGCTTTATGCAGCATAATTTTGGGTCAATTGCAGGGAATTGAACAGCCGATATTATAGTCCTTTGCCGGCTTTACACACATGACTCTACTGCAAAAAGGGCATTTCTAACGCAAGGGCGCAAAGTCGCCAAGATTTTTTAAGGTCTATTTTTTTTATGCATAATCCGAAACCGAAAAACGAAGATTTTGCATTGGAAATTGTGTTTTCTTTGCGGCTTGGCGTCTTTGCGTTGAGATTTTCTGTTTTTGCAGTGAAGTCACACATGCTATAATTTCTATAGTTATGAACCCAGACGAACGTCTGCACCGCATGGAACGCCTGCTGGCAGTTGCCCGCGGGCTGAGTGCCGCGCCTGAGCAAGAGACCTTTCTGCAGTTGCTGATTTCGGCAGCCAGCGAATTGACTTCCAGTGAGGCCGCCTCCGTATTGGAGCAAGACGGCAGCAATCAGTTGCGTTTTGTGGCTGCACCCTGGTTTCACCGTGAGATGCTCCAGGCCGTTAAGGTGCCGCTGGAGGGAAGTGCAGCCGGCTGGGTCTATCAACAAAAACAGCCCTTAATCCTGCAAGATGCCCAGGCAGATGCCCGGCATAACAAAGATGCCGATCGGGCAGCGAACTTTACCACACGCTCGCTGCTGGCTGTGCCTATATTATACCGGGGTCAGCCCATTGGAGTGCTTGAAGTCGTCAACAAACGCGGGGACCAGCCTTATAACGATGAAGACGTAAGCATTCTTGAAACGCTTGCTTCCCTGGCAGGGGCGGCCATCGCCAACGCCGCCTTGCAGCGACGCGTGCAGGCAACCTATGACGAAATGGCCAACCTGGAGCGGATGAAAAACGACTTCATCGCCATTACCTCACACGAATTACGCACTCCGCTGGGGCTGATTCTGGGACACGCCACCTTCCTGCGCGAATTGGCCGATGAGAAACACCGGGAACAGTTAGATACGATTATCCGCAACGCGACAAGATTAAAAGAGATTGTTGAGAATTTGTCGAATGTGGATAACGTCCAAAGCGGCGCCGCGCGCCTGCGCCGGCGAACGTTCTCCATGACCCAGGTGCTGACCGAGGTGGCCACATCTTACCTGGCAGAGGCCCGCGAAAAAGGCCTCGATTTAAGATTAAGTGTTGAGGACGACGAATTGCGCCTGGAAGGTGACGCCGAAAAAATTTCCATCGCGCTTGGCAATTTAATCAAGAACGCCATCCATTACACAGACCCCGGCGGACACGTGGTCCTGGTAGCCGAGAGAATCCCCAACCATATCAAAGTATCGGTTATTGACGATGGGATTGGCATTCCAGACAAAGATTTACCTCACATTTTTGACCGTTTCTATCAGGTCGAATCACACCTGACCCGGCGGCATGGCGGCATGGGCCTGGGACTGTCAACAGCCAAAGCCATGATTGAAATGCACGGCGGCAAAATCTGGGTGGAGAGCGCTGAGGGCAAAGGCAGCATCTTCACCTTTACCTTGCCGCTGGAGACGCCGTCAGAACGCGGCCGCTCCAAGGTCTTTACCGTGTGATGCTTTCCCATGGATGAGCCGAGATTTGTTTTGGCCGGGAAACTGGCGCGTGAGTATTTACTACCACCCAGCGGGCCTGCGCGCCTGGATTCGCCCGGCGGCAATCTTTTATACGCAGCCGGCGGACTGGCAATTTGGGGAGAACAGCCCGGCTTGATAGCACGCGTGGGAGAAGATTACCCGCGCGCCTGGTTAAAAATGTTTGAGATGCGCGGTTACGACACACGCGGCGTTCAAGTCTTGCCGGGACCGCTGGACCTGCGCACATTCTGTGCCTATTCCGAGTCCTGGCAAGCGTATTACACCAACCCTGTGGCCCATTTTGCTGCTCGCGGCCTGCCATTCCCAAAAAGCCTGCTTGGGTATCAGCCGCCGGCCAAAGGTCCAGAAGAGCGAGCCGCTTCTGCCCCAGAAGAGTTACGCATCTCGGATATTCCCCCTGCATACCTGTCGGCCAGGGCTGTGCACTTGTGTTCTTTGAATTTTGTCACCCAAACCCAATTGATTTCGGCTTTCAAAGGCGGCACAGCCAGCACTTTCAGCGTAGACCCATCGTCCCATTACATGCAGCCACCTTTTCTGGACTTGCTGCGCGCCCTCTTGAAGGGGCTGACGGCTTTTTTCCCCACCGATGAAGAGTTGTACGCCCTCTTCCGCGGCCAGACAAACGACCTGTGGGAAATGGCCGAGGAACTGGGCAGTTTTGGCTGCGAATTCATCATCATCAAATGCGGCGAGCGCGGACAAATGCTGTACGACTCGGTCAGCAAGCGCCGCTGGCAGATACCGGCCTACCCGGCCCGGCTGGTGGATCCGACCGGCGCCGGCGACGCATTCTGCGGCGGTTTCCTGGCCGGCTATTGCCGCACGTATGACCCCCTGCAAGCCGTCCTCTACGGCAACGTTTCGGCGTCCTTGACGGTTGAAGGGCCGGGAGCGTTTTACGCCCTAGACGTTGTCCCCGGCCTGGCCGAAGCACGCCGCCGGTCACTGGAAAGCATCGTGCTGGAGATATGATGAGTGTTGCGCCCATCCTTGAACTGGCCTCCCAGATTCAACAGATTCCCGCGCCCACCTTTGCCGAAGCACAGCGGGCCGAATTTGTCCGGCGCATGTTTGAGCGCGAAGCCCTGACAGACGTCGAAACGGATGCAAACGGCAACGTGTACGCGCGCTTGAAAGGGACTTCGCCACAGGCCGCCCCGCTCATCGTCAGCGCCCACCTGGACACCGTCTTCCCGCCCGAAACGGATCTGCGGCTCATTCGCCGCCGAGACCGCCTCATCGGCCCCGGCATTGGCGATAACTCGCTCGGCGTAGCCGGCCTCTTTGGCCTGCTCTGGCTCTTGCAGGAACGCGGCACTCGCCTGCCCGGCGACCTGTGGCTGGTGGCCAACGTCTGCGAAGAGGGCCTGGGAGACCTGCGCGGCATGAAAGCCGTCGTCGAGCGCTTTGGCGCCGCCGTTCAAGCCTATATCGTTCTGGAGGGCATGGCGCTGGGGTACATCTACCACCGCGCCCTGAGCGTAGAGCGTTACCGCATTCACGCCCAAACGGCCGGCGGTCATTCGTGGAAGGATTACGGCCAGCCATCTGCCATCCATGAACTGGCCGCGCTGGTCACGCGCCTCACCAGCCTGCCTTTGCCGGCCTCCCCGCGCACCACCCTGAATGTGGGCAAATTCATCGGCGGCACATCGGTCAATGTGCTGGCGGCCGAAGCCTGGTTAGAATTAGACCTGCGTTCTGAGAGCGGCGCGGCACTCTCCGCCGTCAGCGCACAAGTCCAGACACTGGTCAAAGCCAGCGAGCGCCCCGGCGTCAAATTCTCCATCCACCCCATCAGCACACGCCCCTCAGGCGAACTGCCCGCCTCACATCCCCTGGTACGCCTGGCCGAAGACAGCCTCAGGCAGCAAGGCTATTCTCCGGTACTGACCATCGGCTCCACCGATGCCAATATTCCCCTCTCCCGAGGCTACCCATCCGTGTGCATTGGCCTGACCACCGGCAGCGGAGCCCACACCACCCAGGAATTCATCCACACCGCGCCGCTTGAAGCAGGCATGGAACAACTCTTTCACCTGGTCACAAGAATCTGGGTGTTGACTCTTATAATTTCGTACCTCTAACAATCTTGTAATTCTGTACCTTTACAATCTTATCATTCCATACCCTTACGCCAGACAGGGCAAGGACAGCTGGATGGGGACG
>JAIOAQ010000049.1 GCA_019873735.1 Chloroflexota bacterium
GATGCGCTTTGCCGCTGCACTTGCTGCTTTTTTGCTTTTTGTGACCCTGGCTGTGAATACAGTTGGGCCGTTGGCTGCTGTCAGCGCGCCGATGGCTTATGGAGGTATGGGTGGCGGTTCTGCAGACGAAGCGCTTGCTGAACCGTCACTCCAAATGGAAGCCGTCCCTGCCGAGCCTTTGCCCGAGCAACGCCTGGCGGCGACGGCTGAAGCGGCTCCTACCCAGGCGGCGGCATTCGCCCCTGAAATGCCGGCCCAGCCGAAAGCCGCGGCCGTTGAGCCGGAAGGGGAGCCGACCCCTGAGCCGCAACAAGCCCAGCGTCCGCCGATACCAACGTTATGGCCAATTGGCTTGGCAGCAGTAACTATTCTGCTCGCCGCCGGTGCATTTGTGCTGGTATATCTCAACGATGTCCGCTGGCGTCGCAGAATAACGCGGCGGTAAGATACCTTAGCATGTCATTGCATACAGAGGTTAATTTTTGCCCTCGCTGTGGGACGAGACTCGAGCAGGCAGTATGCTTTGGGCAGGAACGCCCGGTCTGCCCGGCCTGCGGCTATATTCATTTTGCTGATCCCAAAGTGGCTGTTGCTGTGCTGGTGGAGCAGAACGGACGCGTCCTCCTGGTGCGGCGGGTAAATGCGCCCTTCAGGGGGTTATGGACGCTGCCTGCAGGCTTTGTCAATGCTGGAGAGGATCCGGCCCGCGCCGCCGAGCGCGAATGTAAAGAGGAGACAGGCCTGAGCGTCCGCGTGAACCGGGTGCTGGATGTGATTGCAGGGCGCGAACACCCGCGCGGCGCCGATTTCGTCATTGCCTATCTGGCCGAGGTCATCTCTGGTGAGTTGACAGCCGGCGACGATGCCGACCAGGCCGCCTGGTTCGACCGCGATCGGCTCCCCGACCTGGCTTTTGAGGCCACGCGCAAAATCCTGGCGCGTTTTTAATTCCCATGTGCTACAATACAATTTAGAAGTTGCGGCTCTTCCGTAAATTAACGGGAAAGAGCCTAAACACAAAGGGCACGACGTACGCAAAAGGACGAAAAGGCGCAAATTCTACAGGCGATTTTCCTTCGTTGCCTTTGTGTTCAAAGATTTTCCCGTTAAAAACGGCAGGGCCGAGGTTGTTTGGAGGCCCATATGTCCATTCTCTCTTCGCGTCCTTCCCCCATTGCCGGCACATGGTACGAAGGCCGGCCCACCCGCCTGGCCGAGCAAATTGATCAGTACCTTAACCGCGCCGAACTGCCCGACCTCCCCGGCGAGGTTGTGGCGCTGATTGCCCCTCATGCCGGTCATCGCTACTCTGGGGCTGTTGCCGGCTATGCCTTTGCAACCGTGCGCGGCCGGACATATGACCTGGCGGCAGTCATCTCGCCGATGCACCACTTTTATCCCCAGCCGTTGCTGACGACCGCCCACAGCGCTTACCTGACCCCGCTTGGGGAGATTCCCGTCAATCGGGAAGTTGTTCGCGAACTGAATGGCTATCTGCAGCAAGATGGCTTGGAATTAACGCCGGTAGCCAACGACCAGGAACACTCGCTTGAAATCGAATTGCCCTTCCTGCAGCGCGCCCTTGAGGGGACGTTTGAACTCCTGCCGGTGATGGTACGCGCTCAGGCGCCTGATGTCTCTGAAACGCTGGGGCTGGCGTTGGCCAGGTTATTACGCGGGCGCAATGCCTTGCTGGTTGCCAGCACAGACCTTTCGCACTTTTATCCGCAGGAAGTCGCCGAAAAATTGGATGCCGAAATGTTGCGCTGTATTGAGTCCTTTTCGCCGGAGGCGATTTTTCAGGCCGAACGCAGCGGGCGGGGATTTGCCTGTGGGCATGCGGCCGTGGCCGCTGTGTTGACGGCAGCCAGGGAATTGGGCGCCAACCAGGTGAAGGTGCTTAAATATGCCACGTCCGGCGATGTGACCGGCGATTACACGCAGGTAGTGGGTTACGGCGCAGCCGTCGTTTTGCGCACCTGAGAAGACAGCCGCCCTGCCCGGAAGCACAGATTCCCATGACCTATGCACGCGTAGCAGTCAATATCCCGACCTTATCGGGCGAATTCGACTATTCCCTGCCCCCCGAACTTGCGGATCAGATTCAAGTTGGCAGCCTGGTTGTCCTGCCGTTTGGCAGCCAGAGCGTGCAGGGGGTGATCACGCAGTTTCTTGAACAGCCGGCGGTGGCTCAGACCAAACCCATTTCTGCCCTGCTGGATAGCCAGCCCGTCCTCACAGCCGCGCAAATTGAACTGGCAAAATGGATGAGCGGCTATTTTCTCCAGCCGCTGGCCGCCTTTATCGGCTTGATGTTGCCGGCGGGCATCTCTCAACAGGCAGACACACAGTATTCCGTGGTGAGTAAACAGTTACCGCTGGAGGAGTTGGGGGAAGTGCAGAAACGTCTGCTCAGTTTGTTACAGGAGCGCGGCGCCCTGCGCGGACGTCAGATTGACCGGCATTTTGGCCCGCTGGACTGGCGCAAATCCATGCAGGCGCTGGTAAAGCGTGGCTGGGTTGCCGGCCAGCCTGTGCTGCCGCCGCCGAGCGTGCGCCCAAAGTTCGTGCGCACGGCGCAACTGGCCGTCCCGCCGGAGCAGGCGGAAGCCGCCATGCCGACGCTTGGCAAAACCGCCGAGACACTCCGCCGCCGCGGCGCGGCCCTGCGCTGCCTCATCCGCCAGCCAGAAGCGGTCAACGTGGCCTGGGTGTATGCCGAATCTGGCTGCAATCTGGCAGATTTGCAGGAACTGGCCGAGCGCGAACTCATCACCTTGCGGGAGACCGAAATCTGGCGCGACCCGTTGGAACGGCTGGAGAGCAGCGAAGAAAACCGGACGGTGATTCTGACGCCCGAACAGGATGTCGCGCTGGGTCAGGTTTTGCAGGCTTTTGACCAGTTTACTTCTCAACCGTTACCCTTTCTCCTGCATGGCGTCACCGGCTCTGGCAAGACCGAAATCTACATCCGCGCGGCCGAAGAAGCGGTTCGGCGCGGACGTCAGGCCCTGATCCTCGTCCCGGAGATTGCCCTCACCCCGCAGACGGTACGCCGTTTCCTGGTGCGTTTCCCCGGTCAGGTTGGACTGGTGCACTCCAAACTCTCGGATGGCGAACGCTACGATACCTGGCGGCGCGCCCGCGCCGGCCTGTTGAAAGTGATCATTGGGCCGCGCTCGGCGCTTTTCACGCCGCTGCCGGACATTGGCCTGATTGTGCTGGATGAGTGTCATGATGCTTCCTATTATCAGTCTGAGCCGCCGTTCTACCACGCCGTGACTGCCGCCCAGCACTATGCCCGGTTGTGTGGCGCAGTCTGTCTGCTTGGCTCGGCGACGCCCCCGGTCGCAGCCCGTTATCAGGCCGAACGGGGAAAAATGCACCTGCTGGACCTGCCGCAGCGGATCAGGAACGGACAGACGGATACATCCGACGCGGGGCTGCCTCCGGTTCACATCGTTGACATGCGCGAGGAACTGAAGGCCGGCAACCGCAGCATCTTCAGCCGGCGCTTGCTTGAGTCGCTGGCAGAGACACTGGCCCGCGGCGAGCAGGCCATCCTGTTCCTGAACCGGCGCGGGACAGCCACGTATGTCTTCTGCCGGGAGTGCGGCTACGTGCTCAAATGTCCGCAGTGTGAAACGCCGCTGACGCAGCACGTTGAAGGTCAAGCGCCCGACTTGCGCTGTCACCGTTGCGGCTATCGGCGCCAGACGCCGCGCAAGTGCCCAAACTGCGGCGGGACGCAAATCCGCGCCTATGGCTTGGGCAGCGAAAAGGTGGAGAGTGAAGTGCAGGCGCTGTTCCCATCGGCGCGGACGCTGCGCTGGGACTGGGAGACAACGCGTCACAAAGATGCCCACGAGATCATCCTCAGCCATTTTGCCGCCGGCCGGGCGGATGTGCTGGTGGGTACGCAGATGCTGGCCAAGGGACTTGACCTGCCCAAGGTCACATTGGTGGGCATGGTGCTGGCCGATGTAGGCCTGAACCTGCCCGACCCCTTTGCCGCCGAGCGGGCATTCCAGGTGTTGACGCAGGTGGCCGGACGGGCCGGGCGTTCGGCGCTGGGCGGGCAGGCCATCCTGCAGACCTTCCAGCCGGAACATTACGCCATTCAGGCCGCGGCCGGGCATGATTACGCTGGTTTCTACCGCCGGGAATTGGGCTACCGCCAGGCGTTGGGCTACCCGCCTTTTACGCGTCTGGTGCGGCTGGAATTCCGCCATGCAGATGTTGCCCGCGCCGAGGCGGAGGCCGCGCGGCTGGCGGCGCGGCTGACCGCCGATATTGCAGCAGAAAAGCGGCTTGAAACGGATGTTATCGGCCCGGCGCCGTGCTTCTTTGCAAAAGTGGGCGGCCTCTACCGCTGGCAGATTATCCTGCGCGGCCCTCAGCCGGAAAGCCTGTTGCACAGCAAGAACCTGGCTGACTGGCGGGTGGAAGTGGAGCCGGTGAGTTTGCTGTAAAACTTTTTCATAATTCCAAAGGAAATAAAAACCATGTACCTTCATCGAAAAAATCTGTGTGCCCTGATCCTGACTCTTATCCTTTTGCCCCTCATGTTGTCGTGCAGGAGCGCGGTTGTTTCCTCGTCGCCGGAGGAGACCGAGCCGCCCGATGAAACTGCACCCGCCTATTTGTGGGTCCTGGAAGATTCGGATGGTCGGTCTCAACCCCCTTACGAAGACCGCCTCAGCCTGATAGACGGCCAGGGGAACCGTATCTTTGCTTTGCCCGGCTTCAGCGTCAGACACGAAATCTTCGGCGGAACAAATGTACTGGCAGTTTCTCCTGACGGGGAGTTCGTCATTGTCTCTGAAGAAGGGCAAGGGCGGTTGTCCCGGGTCAACATCGACGGCCAGGTTGCCTGGAGCATTGATCGGATCGTGACCGCGGCGGTGATCACTACGGATGGCACCATCTACGCCGATGGATCGTCCAGGGGCCTGCTGGTCGTGGACGCTGCGGATGGTTCTATTTGGGGGGAATATCCATTCAAGGAAGGGTTGGACCTTGTCTTGGACGAGGCGCGTGGCGCCATTTGGGTGGTGGGATGGGATATCGAGCGGATCAGCCTGGACAACATGGATCTGCAATTTGCAATAGATCCAATCATCCATGGCGCTTCGGCGGCAGCGCTCCTGCCAGATGGTTCCATTGTCGTGGCGGAACGATCTCATTCGGAACGGGAGGGCAGCATCAATGGACTGATCCACGTGTCGCCGGACGGAAATGTAACGGGGATTATGGAACTGGACTATTTCCCCTTTGATGTTGCAGTCGATCCCGACAGTGGAGACATCTGGGTTTCGGCCCAAACATACCCGGGCGAAGACCCCGAATTTGGATTGATCCGTTATCACCCGGATGGGACGACCGCCCTGACCCTGCTCCCAGGGACAAAAGCCTTTGGCATTGCCCTGGATCCCTCCGATCATTCGATCTGGGTGAACACTGGTGCCGGAGAGATCGTTCATTTCAGCCAGGATGGCAGGGAGTTGTCCCGCCTGACGGGATATGCCAGCCCGAGTTTCCTGGCGCTCATTCCGTCAGGAGCGCCCGCGCTGCCCGCTTCCATCGAAGTGCCGGTCGTGACGGAATCACCGGCTGTCCCGGAGGACAGTTGGGTACCGCCGGATGTGGCATCGCCTGGTGTCATCTCCCCGGCTTCCGGAGCCGGCATGCTCTGGTGGCTGATTCCTGTCATATTGCTCCTGGGGGCACTGCTTGTCTATTTCCGCAAACCGATCCTGGCAGCCCTGCGGAGCGGAAAAGAGACCGGGCAGGAAACCGGCGTCGCCGGGCTGGTCGAGTCGATCCGGGATGGGGCCTCGCGGCTTGGCAACATCCTGGCCGGCTGGTCCAAGGAATTGGCAAAGTTGCGCTGGTCTGGCCTGACCGACTGGTTCAAACGCCTGGGGAAATGGTACTGGGTTCTGCTGGGGGGAATCGTGCTGCTGTCCTTGATCCTGTTCTGGCCCAGGGATCGCCATTCGGCGCCCGACATGCCCATGCCGGAAAGTCCGGCTGTCCTGACGGAACCGCCAATAGCCACCGAGCCGCCTTCCCCTGATTTCAGCGCCTTGCGCGATCAGATTGCCTTTAGTTACTATGATGGAAACTACACCTGGATTTACCTGATGAACCCGGATGGAAGCGACCGCCGGCCGCTCCTCGGCGGGGATGGCCTGTCCTACAGCAATCCCATCTGGTCGCCGGACGGGACCCGCCTGGCTTATCTGCGTGGACATGACCTGATGGTGATGTCGGGCTTTCATGGTAGTGAAACGGCGACCGTACAACTCACATCTGGTATGATGGTGAAAAACCCGCTCTGGTCGCCGGATGGGACGAAGATTGCTTTCGTCAGTGATAACCAACTATTCCTGGTTGATTCGCGCGCAGGCTCACCGCGCCTCCTGGTCCAGGAAGGCGCCTGGCCGGCTGAGTTCACCTGGTCTCCAGATAGCGCCAAATTGGCGGTGGTCTATCAGAACCCCGCCAACGGCTGGCTGAACCTGCTTATTGTAGATACCAGTGGGACCGTCTTGCATACCAAGGGCGGCAATCCGACACGGTATCATCCCATTTGGTCCCCTCTGGGAGACAGCATTGTCTATTACACTGTTGTGGAGGGAAATGAGCAATTGGTGCAGTACTTTATTGAGAGCGATTCGGTTTCGGTATTGGGCGGCTCAGAGGGATCGTGCGGGGACGCCCACGCTCCCTCTCGCCCCGCCTTGTCGCCGGATGGGCAATCCGTGGTCTATCACGATTGCCGCAGCGCCATTTATGTTCTTGACATGAAAACCCTGGAAACCAGGAGCATCTTCTTCAACGAGAATACCTATCAGGGCATGGATGCGCTAGATGATGTCTCCTGGTCGCCAGATGGCCAGTGGATTCTGTTCCGAGTTTACGACGAAGCGGATATGGGCATCTACCGGGTACGTCCAGATGGCAGCGACCTGCTGCGCCTGTCCCCGGAAAACACTTATGACAGCCAGCCGGTCTGGCAGCCGTCGGAAAAGCAGGGCGCTTATCCTCTCCCCGCCGAGCTGCCGGCGCCGGTTGTGACGGAATCGCCGACCGCAGATCCCAGTGCCTATACTCTCAGTTTGAATGACATAACGGATTGGCAGATCATTGCCGGCAGATGGGAGGGTGGCGATCGAACGCTGGTGCAATTTGATCCGGGCTTCGAGGGCGCCAGGTTCATGTTCGTCGGCCCCACACCAGCCAGCCCCGACTGTTTCACCTACCGGCTCATTGCCCAGCCGCTGGAGGGCCGGGAGGGGGCGCTGGTCATCTTCCCCTACCAGGGACGCTATGTGTGGTGGAACATCGGCGGCTGGACGAACAGCGCCAGCCGGGTGGAATACATCGCCAATTCCGAAGAGACGTACACCGAAGACACCGTGATCTACGGGAGCCAGTACATGGTTCAGGTGACCGTGCGGGGCGACACGGCGGCCGGCTGGCTGAGCAGCGACTCGCGCTGGCAGCCGGAGGATCTGCGCTGGCAGGTCGTCCGCGCGCCCGAGGAGGTCGAGGGCTTGCCGGATGATGGGAAACGCGGTACAGGGCTGACCGGCTTTATCGGCGTGGGAACGTGGAGAACCACCGTCCAGTTCCACAACATGGAGCTCATTCCCGCCTGCGATGTGCTTGCCCCAGATCGGATTGACATCAACTCGGCCAGCCTGGAAGCGCTGGCAACAATTCCCGCCTTCGGGATGGAACTTGCTTCAGCGATCGTGTATGAGCGCTCTCAAGGAGGACCCTTCCGTTCCGTGGAAGACGTAATCGCCAGGCTGAGTCTCGACTATAAGGTTGTGGAGGGCATGTCTCCCTACATGACCGTGAGGTGACCTTTGCTGAAAGTGCACTCGAAAAAATATTTGTCGGTGCAGTCACGTTTTGTGGAGCAATTGTTGTGTGCCGTTGGCAGGTAACCTTGCAGGGATCTGGGTTGGATAGCCTGTTGTAGAACAACTAGCCGGCCGAATGGCGGGTGGAAGTGGAGCCGGTGAGTTTGCTGTAGTTAAGAGACAGAAGGAGTGCAAAATGAACGGCTATTTTCTTGCTAAAACGCAGTTGCTCAAAAAAGCAGCCCTTACCCTCGCCGTTGCTCTGATTCTGCTTTTTCTCGTCGTCCCCGTCCGCGCCGACGTGGCGCCGCCTGAACAGCCCCCCGGAGCCAACCCGGGTCCAGATTCCGAGACGACGCAGGTACGTATGGTAGACGAAGTCGTCACGCTGGACGTGCTGGCCGAGGAACCGGCGCGCGCCCACGTCACGGCCGAATTCACCATGCGCAACCTGGGCAGCCAGGCAGAGAGCATGGACGTGCGCTTTCCGCTTGGCGCACAGGATGGTTTCTACAACATCCAGGAAATCCAAAATTTCGGCGTGCGCGTGAACGACAAACCCCTTTCATACCGGCGCGTCATGCTGGAAACTATGGTGTATGAACAGGTAACGCAAATGCCCTGGGCGCTCTTTGCCGTCAGTTTCCCGCCGGGGGAAAATGTGTTCATCAAAGTCTCGTATGATGTTGCCGGCACAGCCTGGGATTACGACAACTTTGTCAAATTCACCTACATTCTGGAAACCGGCGCCGGCTGGAAAGATACCATTGGCTCGGCCACCATCGTCCTGCGTTTGCCTTACGAAGTCAGCGAAGAGAACGTGCTTGACCTGCGCAAAAACCCGGCCTTTAAGGGCTTTAGCGGCCGCCAGGCTACCTGGCTCTTCACCGACCTGGAGCCAACCTTTGAAGACAACTTCGAGGTCTATCTTGTCAAACCCGTCATCTGGAAGCAGATTAAGGCCGAAAAGGACAACCTTGCCCGCAATCCCCAAGATGGCGAGTCCTGGGGCCGGTTGGGCAGGGCCTACAAGCGTTCTTTTACATATCCAAAGTGGTACTGCCGCGAAGACGGTACCTCTGCCGGCCTGTACGCGGCCAGCAAGGAAGCCTACCAGCAGGCCGTAACGCTCAAACCGGAAGACGCCCTCTGGCATGCCGGCTTTGCCGATTTGCTGGTGTACAGCGGCCAATGGGGCTGCCCCGACATTCCCGAAGACCGCATCCGCGCCCTGCAGGAGATTCGGCTGGCCCTGGAAATTGCGCCCAACGACCCTAAAGTGCAGGAGATTGCCAGCATCGTTTCGTTCCTGTTGCCCGAAGGCATGACCCAGAAGGATAACGGCTACGATTTCCCCTGGCTGACGCAGACTCCTGCCCCGACGGCATTGCCGGTTCCTTCCTCGACCCCTGAACTGCCTGCTCCATCCCCGGCAACTCCTACTCCTCAGCCGCCTCTCCCCAGTCCTGAGACGCCGCCTGCTCCCCGTCCGTCCTTGCCGCTTTGCGGCTCGGCGTTGCTTGTGCCCTTGCTGGCCTTTGGGTTATACTTGCTGCATGCGTCTCGGTCTCTTTGGTGGCACGTTTGACCCTCCTCATCTTGGTCACCTCGCCCTGGCCAATGCGGCCTGTGATCAACTCAACCTGGAACGTGTGCTCTGGATTTTGAGCGGCATTCAGCCGCTCAAAATCGGTCAGCCGATTACCCCGCCGGAGCATCGTTTGAAAATGCTGGAACTGGCCTTGCAGGGCCAGCCGCACTTTGTGATCTCATCGGTCGAATTGGAATGCCCGGGTCCGCATTACAGCGTGGATACGGTCCGCTTGCTGGCGGAGCGTTACCCCAAAGATGAACTGATTTTTTTGATGGGTGGAGATTCTCTGCGTGATCTGCCGCGCTGGCATTCTCCTGCCGACCTGGTGGCGGCGTGTGCCGAAATTGGCGTGATGCGCCGCCCCGGCGACGCGCTCGATTTGGCGGCGCTGGAGAGGCAGATTCCCGGCCTGACGGCCAAAGTCCGCTTTATTCATGTGCCGCTGGTGGATATTTCCGCCAGCCAGATACGCCGGCAAGTTGCCGCCGGCGAGGATGTAAGCCGTTTTCTTTTGCCCTCCGTCTATGCTTATATTCAACAATACGGTCTCTATCAAAACCTATGACATTACTCCTTGACTCTATCTTCTCGTCCGTCGCGTTAGGGCATTTCATTGTGGATCTGCTCAACAGTCAACGGCTGGTGGTGTTTACATACCTGGCCGTACAAACGGGTATGAGCAATGCCACGCTGGGCATGATTTCTACCATTTACGTCTGGGTGGCTTCGGCCAGCCAGCCCATCTTTGGCTGGCTGGTAGACCGTTTCGGTCAGCGCCGTATCGCCCCGCTGGGCATACTGTGGCAGGCCGGACTTTTTTGTGTGGCAATGTCTCTGCCGGGGATGTGGGCGCTGGTTGTTCTGGTGCTTTCCAGCCTTGGTTCGGCCGCCTTTCATCCGGCCGGGACGGCCCAGGCCACGCTTTCTGGGCGCTCGCGCCTGTCGGGCCGCGAGGTGACCTCGGCCTCGATCTTTTTCTTCTTTGGGCAGTTTGGCTATTTCTTCGGGCCGATGATTGGCGGCCCGCTGCTTCAGCGTTTTGGGCCGGCCGGTTTGCTGGCGCTTGGGGCGCTGGCAATCCCCCTTGGCTTAAACGCCGGCTGGCAAATGCGCATTTTGCCGCACCCAGAATCGCGTCCGCTGCAAGCAGGCGCATTGGGTCTCAAATTGACTGTTAGCCGCAAATTTCTGGTGGTATTGGCCTTGACGGGAGGTTTGCAGGCCGCCGCCCAGCAAAATATGATCACCTTTTTCCCCAAACACCTGGCGGACATGAATCTCAGCCCGGGCATCTATGGCTCAATGGCGGGTCTGTTCGTTGGTGGTTCCGCGGCCGGCGGCGTGCTTGGCGGCTGGCTGGCCGATCGGATTGGCAAGCGCCGGGTGGCTTTTACTGCTCTCCTTCTGGCCAGCCTGCCGATGTTTGCTGTTGCGCGTGTGGGTTGGACGCCCTGGCTGTACCTCATTGTGCCGCTGGCCGGCGCCTTGACCGGCGCGGTGCATTCCATCCTGGTTGTCACGGCGCAGCGGGCGATGCCGGTTGGGATGGGCTTTGTCTCTGGCCTGACACTTGGGTTTATTTTTTCAGCCGGGGCGGTGGGGACGGCTTTATGCGGCCCGGTGGCAGATGTGCGCGGCTTCCCGGCGCTTTTTGAGTTGACGGCGTTGCTGGCGCTGGCTGCTGCGGGTTTGACCCTGCTCTGGCCGCGCGACCAGGCTGCGGGTCCTGTTTGAACCGGCAGCGTGGCTGCCAGAAAATGGACGAGGGACCGTACTCTCAGAGTACAGTCCCTCGTTTGTTAGGCGTCCAGATGATAGGTGTGATAGGGGTTGTAACAGGGATTGCCCCAGGCTACATGCATTTCCCGCGTCGTCAGGTCGGCTACCAGCGCGGTGATGGTTTTCTCCCTGTCGAGCGGATCGGTCATATCGACTGCATGATTGCAGATGGAGTTGGAGAAGTTGACGTGATCTCTTTGAATGGCTTGCAGGGTCTTAATGGTGTGCTGAGAGGTCTGATGAATCAGCCGCCAGGCGCGGAAATAGCGCACGCGGCTGGAAATCTTCTCTTCGGGGTCGTTTTCGATTTCGGCCAGGTTGGGAGAAAGGTAATGGTTGGTGTGTACGGCGTAACCGTCCTCGGCGTATAGGATGGCAAAACGCCGCGCCGAGACCTCTACGCTGTAAATCTCGCCGCTTTCATGGACGATGAGGTGGTTGTAGCCCGCGGCCCGATGCGGTACCAGCGTGCTGCGGATCGCCTCGCCGGGGGTTTTGGCGGCCAGGACGGCCCGCGAAACAATGAGGCGCGGAATGCCAATGCGCGAATCGTTGGGATAGACCGAGTCGATGAATTGGCCGATGCCATAGGCGTTAATGCCCACATTCGGCAGCAGGCCGCCGTAGTTCATGGCCAGGAAGGGCGGTTCGTCATTGGGCGAGACATGCACCATATAGGCATCGTCTTCATCTTCCGGTACCCAGTCCTCATTGTGGGCGGCCAGCACATGCCCGTCGGCGGTACGCTGGTCGTTCACGCCCATGCTGGTGCAGCGCGAAAGGTGCAGCGCGTCCATGGTCACGGCTTCCATGGCGTTTAGCACGGCGATATCATCAAATGAAACGCCGGCTCCTTCGGCAATGCCGACCAATTCATCTACATATTGCGGGTAGCGTTCCTGCGCAAAGGGGAAATATTTGCGCGCCTGAATTTGAGCGCCTTCCCAGGTCAGTTCCAACTGGCTGTATGCCGCTGCCAGCAACTGACGCGCATTTTCGATGCTGTGTTCTACCTGTCGCTTGCAGGCCTCCCCAATCTGGCGTCCGATTTCGCGATGAGAGCCTTTGACGCGAATCAGCGGCATAGGGTTGGGGTGTAATGGGGTTTTAGGAATTTCAATTTGATAGTTCATGTTTCACCTCCTGAATCAAAAACCCGCTCCAGCAGAAGTGAACCGGAGCGGGCGGATTATATCACAAGGGATGGTTATCGCAATTACCTGCCCTTAACCCTCCCGCAGGTTAGAACGGGGCTGGCAACCGATGTCGGCAATCCCGGAGACGCCTTGTGGTTTGGAAGTTGCGCCACAACCTGCGGGAGGGCAGGCAGTTACTGGTTATCTTTTATTGTGCATCCCTTGGCCTGCAAGACGGAAGACGGTTCATGCCCGACCGTTAGCCGGCCGGCCCATCTGACGGGGGAAACAACACTGTCTCGGCTGGCGCTGCCGGCGGATAGGGCCGTGACCCGAAGACGGTCAGCGCCGCGCTGCCGATGGCGGCCAGTCCTACCAGCAAACTGGCCAGCCAGCCCACGCAGGGGATCAGGTTCAACAGTTCCAGAGCCGTCATCAGCAGGAAGGTGCCAAAGCCGGCTGTCAGGGCGATTGGCCATTGACGATGAATGGCATTGGTCAGGCGTATTCCAACTTCCAGGCCGAGTGCGATAACGCCTAGCAGCCAGGCCAGGATCACCGCCAGCACAATCAGCAATGCCACTGGAATAAGGACAATGGTAATGGACAGCAGGATAACAGCCAGCGGCAGGAGCGCGATGATGAGCAAGCCTGTGGCTCCGGCAATAAGCGGCTGGCGGGTGATGGCATGGGCTACCCGCTGCGTCTGTGGTTCCAGGAAGAGCATGGCCAGCAGCGCCAGCAGAGAGACCACCACAATGCGCCCAATGGTCAAAAAGAGATTGGCAACGGCATTTTGCCGGATAGGCAGTGCTGGCCTGGCGGGCGATTCGGGTGCGGAGGGGGCGGGGATAGTGATTTCGGGTGCGGGCAGGTTGGAGATGACCTCTCCGTCAATGCGGGCTTCGTCTCTTCCCTGAATGTTTCCGCCAATAGTGACCAGGTTGCCATGGATATGAGCGCTTTTGCTCAACGTAGCAGTTCCGCCAACCAGCACGGCGTCGGCGGTGACTTCTCCCTCGATGGTCAGGGTGCCGCCGATTAAGACGACTGAGCCGTTTACGGTGGCGCCGTTTTCTATCATGACAACCCCTCCCATCACCACCAGGTCTCCATTCAGGCTTTCGCCGCTTTTGAGGGTGAAGGTATCACCAAAGATGACTTTTCCGTCCCAGTTTCCCTTGGCTGCAACTGGCGTAGCGGGGATAAGCAGGAGGGTTGCCAGAAAGAGTACAGTCACGATTTTGCTGATGGTTCTCATTGCAGTTACCTCGCTTGTGAAACTTTGGTTTTTTGGGGCAGGTGCATTAGTTGCCACAGGGAGAAGGTTCCCAGCAGGCTAAACCCGCCCAGGACAGAAGTGAATACCAGTAGAAAATAGGGTGGGGTGACTTCAGGAAGGACGCTCAGAAGCACTCTGGCTGCTTCGCCTGCCGCCTCTAGGGATGTGGTCAGGAAAAGCAGGTATCCCAGCCATTGAACAATCCACTCTGCCGGAGAGGCTGCAAATGCCAGGAACAGAGGCGCGCAGAACCAGGTTAGCAGGGCTGCTCCTCCCAGGCCCAGGATGGTCAGGCCTATGGCTTGTTGCCGGCGCTGAAGCCTGCGCTGTGCCGCCAGGCGGGCCTGCCAGCGCTGAGCAAAACCGGGGGCCGGCGCGGCTGTACGCGCTTTGCGCAGGGCCAGGTTGACTTCAGCAATGGCTGTGCATTGGGTGCAGACGCGCAGGTGATTTTGCAATTCGCGCCTTTGTTGGGGGTTTAGCGGCTCGTCTGCAAGCAGCCAATCTTCAAAAGGCCGGTGATTCATGTGGGATCCTTTCTGGGCTGGTGGTTTGGGGAGAGGCTTCCAGCCACAATTTTGCCATTTGACGCCGTGCCCGATGCAGGCGGCTCTTGACCGCCGGTATGGTCAGGCGCAGGCTTTCGGCAATTTCTGCCTCTGAAAAATCATACCAGTAACGTAGAATTACGGTCGCCCGGTCGGTAGCCTCGAGCAGGCGTAAGATGGCGTGCAACTGTTCTTGTTCCTGCCGGCGTTCGGTTTCGGCTTCCGGGTCTATTGCCGTTGGATCGGGAAAACTGACTTCGTCCGATTCTTCGTCCTCGATGTTAATGAAGGCGAATTTTCGGCGGCGCAGGCGGTCAATGCAATAGTGAGCCGCAATGGAAAGCAGCCAGGTGGCAAAGGGCCGGCTTCGGTCGTAGCGTAAGAGATTCTGATAGGCCCGCAGAAAGGTCTCCTGGGCAGCGTCTTCGGCGGCTTCTGGTTCACCCAGCATGCGGTAACACAGGTTATAGACCGGCGTCTGGTAAGTTTCTACCAGGCAGGTAAAGGCTTCGTCATCACCGTTTTGGGCCCGGAGAATCCAGGCCTGTTCTTCGTTCAAGCTGGCTCCTTAATGCTCTTCTTGCATGGCGTCTGCCCTTTCCCGCCGCAAGGTGGGGGGGCAATCGTCACTCTCTGCTATCTCATGTACGCACACGCTCTAAAATGGTTGCAAAAGGTAACTCCGGCTTATTCATCCGCAGATGTCACAGATTGCACAGACGACTCTACTGCAAAAAGGGTGTTTCTAACGCAAGGGCGCAAAGCCGCTAAGATTTTTAAGGTCTATTTCTTTTTTATGCATAATCCGAAACCGAACAACGAAGATTTTGGATTGGAAATTGCATTTTCTTCGCGCCTTGGCGTCTTCGCGTTGAGATTTTCTGTTTTTTGCAGTGAGGTCTGATGTACAATCTGACCAGAATGAGACGCTGGTTGCTCTCAATTGCCGAGCGATTTGAAAGGTTTGAAGATGAGACTGAACGCGTCAAAAGCCCTGGCCGTTCTCTTTGCTGTTTTTCTGCTGGTTGTCATCTACTGGGCTGCAAGCGGGAACATGCCGGAGATGATACAGCGGCTATACGATTTTCCCGGCGGGGATAAGGCGGGTCACTTTTTGCTGATGGGCGGCCTGGCTTTGCTGGTCAACCTGGCCTTGGGCGGACGTCGGTTACAGATGGGGGGACGGCAACTTTTGACCGGCTCGGTGCTGGTGGCAGCCTTCATCAGCCTGGAAGAGGTATCCCAGTTTGCTTTCCCACTGCGCACGCCAGATGTGTGGGATTGGGCCGCAAGTATGGCGGGGATATGGTGTTCTGGCCTGATTCTGCGGTACTTCTGGCTTCGACGCGAGTCTCCAGGCTAGGCCCGCGGCAGACAGAGGGTAAAGGTGCTCCCCTTGCCGGGGGTGCTTTCTACTTCTAGTTTGCCTTTGTGTTGTTCAATGACCTGGCGGGTGATGGCCAGCCCGATGCCAATGCCGCTGAACAGGTTGTCGCCGCTGCGCTCAAGGTGATAAAAGCGGTCAAAGATATGCGGCCGTATTTCGGGGTCAATGCCAATGCCCTGGTCTTGAACGGAGATGCGCAGAGTCTCTTCAGTTTCTTGCAGGCGGATTTCTACTGTGCCGCCGTCGGGACTGAACTTGACGGCGTTATCCACCAGGGCGGTGAGGGCGCGTTCGAGCAGGGCGGGGTCGCCTGGGATAGGAGCAGGTTTGGGTTCGCCGCGCAGGCTTAGGGTCACGCCCTGAGCCGCTGCCTTTTCACGGTATTTCTCAAGTACACGGCGGGCAATCTCGTCCATTTCAACCGGGCGGAATTCATCCAGTACCAGGTCCATTTCTTGTAGAAAGAGGATGTCGTTGACCAGATGAATGATTTGCTGCAGGTTTTGGCCGATGATTTGCATGGCGGTTTTCATCTGGTCTGGCGGCAGCATGTCTTTTTGCACAAGTTGCAGGTAGCCGCTGGCTGCCATCAGTGGGGTGCGTAGTTCGTGGGCCACGTTTGAGAGAAATTCACGCCGGGCGAGTTCCTGTTCGGCCAGTTTTTGGTAGGCTTGCGCCAGTTCGCCGGCGCGCAGACGCAGATCTTCAATTGCCATGGCGTCGTTGGCGCGCAGGCGGTTGGAAATTTCTCGCACCATTGCCAACGAGACACTGTTGCTGTTTTGAAGGACGCGGTCGAAGGCGTCCTTTTTGATTTCCAGAACGACGACCTGTGTTTTGGCAGAGACGGTAGCCGCACGCGGCGCGTTATGTATCAGGGCCATCTCGCCGAAAAAGTCACCTGCTCCCAGCGTTTTGAGCAGACGCACTTCGGTATTGTGGATGACTTTTGTGACCTCGACTTCCCCTTCCAGGATGATGTAGAAGGTGTCTTCAAGGGCGTTTTCGTGGCATAAGACTGTGCCAGGCGGGTAGGCGTGGACCTGGCTCTGGACGATGAGTGCTTCTACTTCCTGGGCTTTGATGCCGGGAAAGGCTCGCGGCAGGATGTAAGCGGGGGAACGGCGGGTGGTCATGGGTCACCTCTGAGGGGGGATGCCCGGATGATGGGCGCAAGCGTAAAGGCGCATCAGGACGCCTTGTAGCCGATCATGCGCAGGAAACCTTTGCGCCAGGCGATTCCTTCTTCATCTTCAATGCCGAGGGGGGAGTTGCCGTCAATGACGCCCAGGATGCCGCGCCCTTGTTCGCTTTCTGCAACGATGACCTGCACGGGGTTGGCTGTGGCGCAGAAGATGCGCGCAACTTCGGGCACCATTTTGATTGCGTTTAAGACGTTGATGGGGTAGAAACCCTCTCCCAGGAAGACAATAAACGAGTGCCCTGCGCCGATGGCCATGGCATTCTTTTTGGCCAGATCGAGCATGGCCTCGTCTGTGCCGCTCCAGCGCACCAGACATTTGCCAGAGGCCTCGCAAAATGCCAGGCCAAATTTAATGCCCGGCACTGTGCTGACCAGGGCTTCGTGAATGTCTTCGACGCTTTTGATGAAATGGGATTGTCCCAGGATGAAGTTGATAGGTTCGGGTTTTTCGATGGGGATGAGTTTCAATTCCATAAGATTATCTCCTTGTTGACTCTTATAATTTCGTACCTCTAACAATCTTGTAATTCTGTACCTTTACAATCTTATCATTCCATACCCTTACGCCAGACAGGGCAAGGACAGCTGGATGGGGACG
>JAIOAQ010000050.1 GCA_019873735.1 Chloroflexota bacterium
GCGCGCCCGCGGCTACCGCATGACCCCGCAGCGGCTGGCCATCCTCGAAGCCCTGCACCACGACGGTCACCTCTCCCCGGCCGAAATCTACGCCCGCGTCCGCCAGACCGGCATGACCGAGGCCACCGTCTATCGCACGCTGGAATTCCTGACCGATAACAACATCATCTTTGCTGCCCACGGCCCCGGCGGCCACCTGACCTATGACCTGCACGGCCATGACCATCACCACGTCGTCTGCCGTCAGTGCGGCGCGCAGATCGAGATCGAGCAGGAGATGCTGCAAGATGTCCTGAGCCAAATCGAGCAGCAGACCGGCTACCGCCTCAACACCGGGCATCTGACGCTGTTCGGCCTCTGTCCGGCCTGCCAGGAGATGAAGCCCTGACAAGGCGCCGGTTTCTGAAAAACAGCCACAGATTACACAGACAAAATCCGTGAAATCTGTGCCAATCTGTGGCAAAAAACATTTTCAAGGAGATTACGTATGTTGTATTCCCCTGCTCCCATGCACATCCCGGATGGGTTCCTTTCCACGATGGTGGCGGTCATCCTGTGGGTGATCACCATCGGCGTGGTCGGCTACGCCCTGCGGCGCGTCGGCAAGGACCTGGGCGAACGCCAGGTGCCGCTGATGGGCGTCCTGGCGGCGGCCATCTTTGCCGGGCAAATGCTCAACTTCACCGTCGCCGGCGGCACCTCCGGGCACCTGATGGGCGCGGCCATCGCCACGATTCTGCTCGGCCCGTGGGCGGCGGTCATCGTGCTGACCACGGTCGTCGGCGTGCAGGCGCTCATTTTCCAGGATGGCGGCCTGCTGGCGTTGGGCGCCAACATCTTCAACATGGGCATCATCGGCGTGGCGGTTTCCTATTTTGTCTACCGCAGCGTGCAGAAACTCTCCGGCGGCAAGACGTGGGGCCTCTACGTCGGCGGATTTGCCGCCGCCTGGCTGTCCATCGTAGTGGCGGCGCTGGCCGTGGCCCTGCAACTGGCCCTCTCCGGCACCTCGCCGGCCAATATCGCCGTCCCGGCCATGGGCGGCATTCACATGCTGATCGGCATCGGCGAGGGACTGATCACCGTCGGCGCGCTGGCCTTCGTCCACGCGGCGCGGCGTGACCTGCTCCACATCGGCGAAGCCGCGCCAACGGGCGGGAAAGCCGTCTGGGTCGGCGGCCTGGTCATCGCCCTGCTGCTGGCCGTCCTCTCGCCCCTGGCCTCAGCCCACCCCGACGGCCTGGAATGGGTCGCCGAGCAGAAGGGCTTCCTGGATACCGCCCAGCAACCGCTCTACAACCTCATCCCCGATTACGTCTTCCCCGGCATCTCCAACGAAGCGCTGGCGACGATCGTGGCCGGCATCGTCGGCACGCTGATCGTCTTCGGCGTGGCGCTGGGATTGGCGTTTTGGAGGCGGCGGAAAACCGCGTAACTGACCATTGACGGTAGACCGTGGACCGTCGGCCACCGTCCACCGTCTACCGTCCACTGTCCACTGTCCACCGTCCACCGTCCCTCATGCACCTCCACTTCCTCGACCCCTACCAGCCCCGCAACAGCCCTGTCCACGCCCTGGACGCGCGGCTCAAGTTCGTGTTGACCCTGGCCTTCATCCTGACCGTCTCGCTGACCCCGGCCGGGGCCTGGCCGGTGTACATTTTGCTGCTGGCGCTGGTCGTCTCGGCCGAGGTGCTCTCCGGGTTGGGAATCGGCTACGTCCAGAAGCGCGCCCTCTTGGCGCTGCCGTTCGTCCTGGCTGCCCTGCCGGTCATTTTCACCCTCTACGGGCGGCCGCTCTTTTCGCTGCCTATCGGCGGTTGGACGTTGACCGCCTCGGTCGAAGGGCTGGAACGCTTCGTCAGCGTGGCGCTCAAATCCTGGCTCTCGATGCAGGCGGCGGTCGTGCTGGCGGCGGCCACCCAGTTCCCCGAACTGCTGCAGGCCATGCGGGCGGTGGGCATCCCGCGCCTGCTGGTGGCCATGTTCGGGCTGATGTGGCGCTACCTGTTCGTGCTGGTGGACGAAGCGCTACGGCTGATGCGCGCCCGGGCGGCGCGTTCGGCCTGGGGAACGGAAGCAGGCAAACGGTCCGGCGGGAGCGTGGCGTGGCGGGCGCGCGTGACCGGGGGCATGGCCGGCAGTCTCTTCCTGCGCGCCTTCGAACGCAGCGACCGCATCTACGTCGCCATGCTTGCGCGCGGCTACGACGGCGAGGTGCGCGCCCTGCCGCTGCCGCCGTTGCGCGCCGCCGGTTGGTTCCTGCTGGCCGCCGGGCTGACGCTCTTCGGCCTGCTGTTGATTTTTGCTTACGCGTTCTGGGGCTGACATGCACCATTCCATCGAAATCGAACATCTCTCGTTTTCCTACCCCGACGGCCACCCGGCGCTGCGGGACGTGTCGCTGCGCATCGCCCCCGGCGAGAAGGTGGCGCTGGTTGGGCCGAACGGGGCGGGCAAGTCCACGCTCATCCTGCACCTGAACGGGATTTTGCGCGGCGAGGGGCGGGTGACGGTCTGCGGCCTGCCGGTGGAGGAGAAAAATCTGGGACGGGTGCGGGCGGCGGTGGGGCTGGTCTTCCAGAACCCGGATGACCAGTTGTTCTCGCCGACGGTTTTCGACGACGTGGCCTTTGGCCCGCTCTATCAAGGGCTGCCGCCGGCGGAGGTCGAGCGGCGCGTGACCTCGGCCCTGGCGGCGGTCAAGATGGAAGCCTACGCCCGGCGCGTGTCGCATCACCTGAGCGTCGGCGAGAAGAAGCGCATCGCCATTGCCACCGTCCTTTCGATGGAGCCCGAAGTGCTGGTGCTGGACGAGCCGACGGCCGGCCTCGACCCGCGCGCCCGCCGCGGTCTCATCCACCTGCTGCGCGACCTGCCGATGACGATGCTCGTCTCCAGCCACGACCTGGCGATGGTGCGCGAACTCCTGCCGCGCATGGTCATCATGGACGAGGGCCGCATCGTCGCCGACGGCCCGACGGCCGAGTTGATGAAGGATGAGCAGTTGCTCGAAGCGCACGGGCTGGAGAAGATGTAGGGGGGTTCTCCTCATGACCGTTCGCGCCGTTGGGGGACTTCGGTCGGCTGGCTGCAGGGCAGCGCCTTCCCCACCTGGGCAGGCAACACGGTGCTGACCGGCCATGTCTGGAACGCTGACAACCCCCCCGGCATCTTTGCCTCCATCAAGAACCTGCGCTACGGCGACCGCATCTACATCCACGCCTTCGGGCAGACCTACGTCTACGAAGTGCGCGAAAACCGCCTGTTGAGCGGCCTGAGCGGGGCGGCGAGCGTCTTCCGGCACGAGGACTACGACTGGGTGACGCTGCTCACCTGCGAGGGCTACAGCGAGCGGGCCGACACCTATCTCTTCCGCCGCATGGTGCGGGCAGTGTTGGTGGAAGTCAAGTAGGACAAGTCTCTGACTTGTCCTACAATTGCCCAATGTGATAAAAAAAGACGGCCACCTGTGCGGTGACCGTCTTTTTTTTTCTGCTACAGCCCGGCGGCCTTGCGCAGCGCGTCGGCCTTGTCGGTGCGTTCCCAGGGGAACTCGACATCGTCGCGGCCGAAGTGACCGTAGGCGGCCGTCTTGCGATAGATGGGACGGCGCAGGTTCAGGTCGCGGATGATGGCGCCCGGGCGCAGGTCGAAGTGTTCGAGGATGAGTTTGCCGATCTTCTCGTCGGCGATTTTCCCGGTGCCGAAGGTCTCGACGTTGACCGAGAGCGGATGCGCCACGCCGATGGCGTAAGCCACCTGAATCTCGACCCGGTCGGCCAGCCCGGCCGCGACCACGTTCTTGGCGGCCCAGCGGGCGGCATAGGCGGCCGAACGGTCCACCTTGGTCGGGTCCTTGCCTGAGAAGGCACCGCCGCCGTGGCGGCCCATCCCGCCGTAGGTGTCCACGATAATCTTGCGGCCGGTCACGCCGGCGTCGCCCATCGGCCCGCCGATGACGAAGCGGCCGGTCGGGTTGACGTAGACCTTCAGTTTTTCATCTACCATTTCGGGAGGGAGGACCGGTTTGATGACATGCTCAATAACCGCCGCACGAATCTCTTCCTGAGAAATTTCAGGCGCGTGCTGCGTGGAAATAAGCACCGTATCTACCCGCTTCGGCTTCCCGTAAGCATATTCAACCGTCACCTGACTCTTGCCGTCAGGGCGCAACCAATCAAGTAAGCCGTTCTTGCGCGTCTCTGCCAGGCGGCGAGTCAGTTTGTGGGCCAGGTAGATGGGCATCGGCATCAGTTGCGGCGTCTCATTGCAGGCAAAGCCGAACATCATGCCCTGGTCACCGGCGCCAATGGCCTCAACTTCGGCCTCGGTCATCTCGCCCGATTTGGCCTCCAGGGCTTGATCCACACCCATGGCAATATCCCCGGACTGTTTGGCAATTGCAACCAGCACGCCGCAGGTATTGCCGTCAAAACCTTTCTTGGCGCGATCGTAGCCAATTTCCAAGATCACCTTGCGGGCAATCTCATCATAGTTAATTTGGGCATTGGTGGTAATTTCTCCCAACAGCATGACGTAACCCGTCTTGGTGGCCGTCTCACAGGCCACACGGGAACGCGGGTCCTGTTCCAGGCAGGCATCCAGTACAGCATCCGAGATTTGGTCACACATTTTATCGGGGTGACCTTCGGTCACCGACTCGGATGTGAACATCAGGCTAGGGGAGGTCATAAAAGTATTGGTCATAGTGTATGGGTCTCCTATAAAAAAGTGAAATTGCCCCTTCTGGCGAAAGGGCAATTGCGCGCTGCGCACGGCTGCCCTCTCATCTTCCAGAATTCGGACAGCCGCGCGGGCTATCCCTACTGCCGGAATTGGCACCTTCCACCTTCGTGGGGTTGCCGAGGCTTCATCGGGCCGGTCCCTCCGCCTCTCTGGATAAGAGTGCCGATTGGGGCTATAAAATTGTTGCGGCATGATACCATAAACCAATAACAACGTCAACCGGCTGCCAAATTTGGCAGCCGGCAGAAAGACGACTTAAGGGATAAGAGGGGGATTAATTGTCCGCCACGCAGCGGAAACCGATTCTGGGCGAGAAATCGCCGTAATAGGCGTCGGTGCCAAGTTGGGCATCGAAATTCGGCCCGCGCACTGCAGAGCGATTCGCCAAACGGATGTCCACTTCTGCATCGCCGAATGAACCGCCGCGCACTACCCGGTTGAAGTAGTTGGAGCGGGCAATCGGGCCGGTTGGGTTAAGCGGGTTGGCGTTCTTGTAATAGCCCGAATCGTAATAGTCGTTCACCCACTCGGCAACATTGCCGGCCATATCCAGGATGCCAAAGGGGCTGGCGCCAAGCGGGAAACTTCCTACACGGGTTGTATCGCCTATCATATAGTTGAAGTTCGCACGCGTGCCATCTGGTTTCTCATCACCCCATGGATAGGTATTGAGTGTGCTGCCGCGAGCAGCATATTCCCACTCGGCCTCGGTGGGGAGACGACGCCCGGCCCACTCGCAATATTGCTTGGCATTGGCCCAGGTTACATAAACCACCGGATAGTCTGCAAACTCAGCCGTGTTGAAATAGGCCTGGCGGGTCTCCGACTTCGAGTTACGAGGCGGTTCGCAAACGCCTGCCTGAACACAACGGACATACATCCCGTTGGTGACCTCCACCTTGTCCATGAAGAAAGCCTTGATGTCAACTTTGTGGACGGGTTTCTCGTCTTCCGAGGCGCGCGGATCCATACCGCCCATCTGGAAGAAGCCTGCCGGAATGTAAACCTGAATCATCCCATCTATGGGAGAAACACGCTCACTGCCAGGCTGAAGGTCCTGATTGACCGGCTCGCTGGTGGGGTTGAGGGGAATAGGCGTCATGGTAGGGGCCGCGGTTGGCAGGGGAATGGCCGTTGGCGCGGCTTGATTGCCGCCTCCCAGTGAGCAAGCCGTGCCTATCACGGCCAGAACAACAAGCAAGGGTAGAAGTTTTTTCATCTTTTCCTCCGTTTCAAAATTGGATGCCTTAGTGTCAGTATACTGACTCTGGAAAGAATCCCATATCACCCATTGGTAACATTTTAGCACCATTTTGTGACATTTTGATACCAAAATGCTTATAATGTAAATACCCGCTCTGCCTGGATTGGGCGGGCGGGATGAACGCCAACCACAGAGACATCAGCCAACAACCCAAGTGTGCCTTCTTTTGTAATTGCCTACCCCTAACCCTCCCACAGGTTAGAACAGGGCCGGCAAGCAAAACAGGTAACCATAGAGACGTCTTCAGGCTTGGAAATTGCGCCAAAACCCGCGGGAGGGCAGGCAGTTATCTTCTTTTTACAAACTGCCCTAAAGAAACCTTTGCGATTCGCGGCTTATGGCTTTGAAACCGCTTCTCGGACGTGGATAAAGGATGTTCACTCTTCACTCAGAAGAATCCGGCCCCGCACTGCGCGTCTTCATCATCTGCGATCAAACAGATACTGCCCCCCTGTGGGGTTTCCTGATTCGCGAAAAAGGACTGGTTGCCATTTTGGAGACCTCTATCCAGCGCGCCATGGAACGCGCTCTGGATGACATACCTGACCTGATCGTGATTGATGTCAACGCCCCTCATGCCGAGCGGCTGGCCCTCTGCCGGCATTTTCGCTCGCTTAGTGCAAGTCCAATTCTGCTTTTTCTGCCTGCGCATAACGAAGCCGAAATCCTGGAAGCCTACCGCCTGGGCGTAGATGAATGTGTGGTCAAACCAATCAGCCCGGCTATTTTTCTGGCCAAAATCATTGCCTGGGGGAAACGTAGTTGGAGCCAACCGCTGAGTCCATTGCGTACCGGCAAATTGCGGCTGGACCCTGGCCGCCGGCGCGCCATAGACCCCGCCGGGCGGGAAATCCGTTTGACCAATCTGGAGTTTCGTCTGCTGTACTTGCTGATGGGCCGCCCGGGCTATGTCTTTCGGGCCGAGGAGATTCTCGAAGCCGTTTGGGGATCAGGCCGCAGGTCCGACCAGACACTTTTGAAAAACATGGTCTATCGTTTGCGTCGAAAACTGGAAGAAGAATCGCTCGATCCGACACTTATTCAAACCCGGCCGGGAGGGTATTGCTTCCAGGAAAGTTGAATCAAAAGGGGAGCGGCTTTTCTTCGTCCTCTTCAAAATCAAACAAAGTCGTCTGACATCCCAGAAAATGATAAACGTTACTAGAAATGAAGAAGGGGTTTCTGCTATTCTTACACAGCAAATGCAATTTCAAACAGGAGAAGCGCCATGTTGACCTTACCCGAAAAAATCCTATTTATTATCGCGATCGGAATATCACTCATCCTCACCTGGCGCGGGATTCGGCGCATTATTGCCCAAATCAACAGCGGGCAGGGTCAAGTCAACTGGGACCTGGCCGGCAAACGCTTATGGAACGTGCTGCCACGCATGGTAACCTTTCAACCGGTCTTTCGTTTCCGCTTTTGGCCCAGCCTGTTCCACGCCTTTGTAGGCTGGGGCTTTGGCTTCTACATGCTGGTCAACGTGGTAGATGTGATTCGGGCCTATGTGCCGGCCTTTGAGATTCCAGGAGCGGCCGGAGACGTATACCGTCTGATTGCGGACCTGCTCTCAATCGGAGTCCTGGCAGGGATTCTCTTCTTTGTCATTCGACGGTTCATCTTCCGACCTTCAAACCTGACCAGCCGTGAGACGACGCTGCTCCTGCCCAAGGCGCGTTCCGGCATTCGCCGCGATTCGGCCATTGTCGCCGCCTTTATCTTTCTCCACGTAGGAGGCCGTTTCCTGGGCGAGACTTTCATCCTGGCAGGCAGCGGCCCTGACGCCTGGCAGCCGTTTGCCACAACGGTAGCAGGCCTGTGGTCCGGGTGGAGCCGAGAGGCGCTGGTGGTTGGCGAGCATGTGGCATTCTGGCTGGCCCTTGGCCTGATTCTGGCCTTTCTGCCCTACTTCCCTTACTCCAAACACATTCACTTGTTCTTTGCGCCCCTCAATTTCCTGCTCAAACCCCAACGCCGTTCCATTGGCGAAATGGCGTATGTCAACATGGACGATATGAGCCTGGAGCAATTTGGCGCATCCAGAATGAAAGACCTGGGCTGGGAACAACTGATGGACAGTTACGCCTGCATCATGTGCTTCCGCTGTCAGGAGGTCTGCCCGGCCTATCAAACCGGCAAGGTGCTTTCACCCGCCGCGCTGGAAATTAACAAGCGTTACCACTTAAACCTGGGCGGGGATACCGATAAAAGCATGTTGGAATTGATTCCCGAAGAGGCGGTTTGGGCCTGCACTTCCTGCGGCGCATGTGTGGATATCTGCCCGGTAGGCAACGAGCCGATGCGCGATATTCTGGATGTGCGCCGCTCGCTGGTGCTGATGGACAATGTCTTCCCCAAACAGTGGGAAAATGCCTTCCGCGGCATGGAACGCAACGCCAACCCCTGGAATATCTCACAGGCCGAACGCATGAAGTGGGCCGAAGGGTTGAATGTGCCGACCATTGAACAGAACCCTGAGCCGGAAATCCTGTGGTGGGTTGGCTGCGCCCCGGCTACCGATGCGCGCGCTCAGAAAACGGCGCAGGCATTTGCAAAGATTCTGAAAGCGGCCGGCGTAAACTACGCTGTTCTTGGTCAGAATGAGCAATGTACCGGCGACTCGGCGCGCCGGGCCGGGCGGGAGGACATCTTCTTTGCTCTGGCGCAGGCCAATGTGGAAATTTTGAATGAAGTCAAGCCAAAGCGGATTGTGACCACCTGCCCGCACTGCCTGCACACGCTCAAAAATGAGTACCCTGCCTTTGGCGGCAATTACGAAGTGATCCATCACACACAGTTGATCAATGAACTGGTGGGGGCGGGAAAGTTGCGCTTATCGGCAAACGGCGAGCCGCTGTCGGTGACGTTCCACGACCCCTGCTATCTGGGGCGGCATAACCGCATTTTTGAGGCACCGCGGCAGGCTTTAAAGAATGCTGGAGCACAGGCAGTAGAAATGCCACGCCACGGCGCCAAATCCTTCTGCTGCGGCGCAGGCGGCGCTCAAATGTGGAAGGAAGAGGAGCATGGCACGGCCAATGTCAACCTCACTCGCTTTAAGGAAGCCAAAGCCACCGGCGCTGCAGTGGTAGCAGTAGGCTGTCCATTCTGTTTGACGATGTTGAACGACGCCAACAAAGCGGACGGCGAAGCCGTAGAGGTATTGGATATCGCCGAAATCATTGCCAAAAGAATTGAGTAGCCAGGAGAGCAAGAGAAACGCATTGAAAACAGACATTCCCAATCGCAGCAGGCGCCGGCACACGTTGTTTGTCGTGCCGGGCTTGCTTGTCATTTTAATGGCATTGTATTTTTTCGTCTCAGCCGACTCATTCCGGCCCATACGGACGGCACTCATCACCGAGTTGCGCCTGGTCTATCGCGGCGAAACGCCGGTGAGGATGAAATTCTCGCGCCGGGACGGGATGGTGCAGGTTTACATCCCTGCCGGAGAGTTCATGATGGGCAGTTGGCAGGAGAAAAATTCCGGCCGACAAAAAGCCCATCCGGTATATCTGAAGGCTTACTGGATAGATCAGGTAGAAGTGACCAATGCCATGTACGCCCTGTGTGTGGCTGAGGGTCAATGCGAACCTCCGGCTCGTGTCAACCCCTATTTTGGCAAGGCGGCCTATGCCGATCATCCGGTAGTGTATGTGACTTGGGAAAAGGCCCAGGCCTATTGTCACTGGGCAGGAGGGCGCCTGCCAACCGAAGCCGAATGGGAGAAGGCCGCGCGCGGCACCGATGGCCGGCGTTACCCGTGGGGTTCCACACCGCCAGACGATTTCCTGTTGAACTTCAATGGCGTCCATGGCGAACCCCGCTCTGCCTATGACTACCTGGCCGGCGCAAGCCCTTACGGTTTGTTGAACATGGCCGGCAACGTGCGCGAATGGGTAGCAGACTGGTTCGACCCAGATTATTACGCCATTTCCCCTTACGAAAATCCACAAGGTCCGCTTGCGGGTGAAACCAAATCGCTGCGCGGGGGCGCCTACTGGGACGACGCCAAGCAAGTGCAAACGTTTTACCGCCTGTCTCATGACCCCACTTCGCCGGGGCAGAATCGCGGTTTCCGTTGTGCAGAAGATGCAGCGGAGTAACATCCCCGATGGGATGCAAGCAGGCATCCGCTTTTTCCCGTTGTGATATACTGCGGACACATTTTTAAGTCATAACCGGCAAGGTGTCCCATGTATTTGCTCAGAGAATTTAACCTTCTGCCCTTTGTTGCTTTATGCCTGTTATGGGGAATAGGCGGCTGGTTAATGCTCATACGCACTTTTGACATCCCAGAACGCGAGCGCGGCCTGTTAGGGTTTGGCGTTGGTCTTGTGGTCAGCAACTGGTTGGTAAATTTCTTTGCCCGCCTGATGCCGTTCTCCTCCGCATGCTGGCTGGCCGCAGGCCTGACGCTTGCAGGCGGAATCGCCCTGGCCTGGCCGCTTGAAAAAGGATATATCGGGAAGTGGATTCAAAACTGGCGGCAATGGCTGCTGGTTGCCGTTTTGACGTTCTTGTTCACGCTCATTGGGCGGGGTTTGAGCATTTACGACGATTTTCAAAACCTGCCGATGACTTCTCTCATCGCTACCGGTGAAGTGCCGCCCAATTTTCCACTGGCCTCTAACATGAGGTATGGTTATCATTACTTTTTGTTGCTGCTGGCAGCACAATTCCTACAAACAGCCAACGCGGCGCCCTGGACGGCAGTGGACCTGGCACGCGGACTGGTGCTGGCACTTACCCTGACGCTGGGAGGGCTATGGGCCTGGCGGCTTACCGGTCAACGTCTCAGCGCCTTGCTGGCAGGCCTATTCCTGGCCTTTGCCGGCGGCGTGCGCTGGATGCTTTTCCTGCTGCCTCCCTCTCTGTTAGACAAGATATCGGCTCAAGTGACTCTGATCGGCTCTGCTGCAAGCAGCGCCCCAACATTGAAGGATTTACTCACATCTGTTTGGCTGACCAGCGCTTCCCCCGGCATACCATTCCCGGCGGCCTTTGTCAGCGGCGTGGATGAACCGTTTGTCATGCTCCATAACGGTTACGGCGCGAGCCACCTCCTGCTGATTCTGTTAATGCTGATGCTTGGAAACTGGGGCAAGAAGGCCTGGCCATGGGGAATCATCATGGCCGTGCTGTTTGCTTCACTGGCCATGGCAAATGAGGCCGCTTTTGCCCTTATCTTTTTGGGCGGGGTGCTGGCCATCCTGCTTTGGATTGTGATCTATGCCAGAAAAGAGGGAAAGGCTGCATTGCCCATTCCGCTCTTAGCCGCCGCCACCGCAGCCGGCGTTTTGACCCTGTTCCAGGGCGGGTTCATCACAAACGCAATTGCTGGCTGGTTCAGGCCGGCCGCTTCGGTCTTGCGGGTTGAATTTGCCCTCATTCCACCGGCGTTGCTTTCTGCTCATCTGGGATCCCTGAACTTGTTGGGGTTATCGGGTCTGACCGCCGCCGTGGTAGAAACCGGGCTGGTTGTGTTTGCCCTCCCCTGGATACTAGCCTGGGGCTGGAAAGCGATCCACGAAAGACAATGGTTTGCTGCGGCGATAAGCGGCTCCACGCTGTTTGGAATTTTAAGCGTTTTTATCCGCTATACGGGCGGCGCAGGAGAGACCGCCACCACGCGTCTATTTGAGCATTCTCTGCAAATCACAAAAATCCTGGCAGTGCCGCTGATTTGGAACTGGTTGCACGGCAAAAAAGACTACATCAAGGAGATCGCCATCATAGCCGCAATCACAACTTGCCTGAGCGGCTTTGTCCTGTTTGGGGTAGAAGTGTCGGCTATGCAAAAGCCGGTGTATGCAGACTACCTCACTTCGCTGGATGCCCAGTTCTACGCCAAATACTGGAACAAACTTGAGCCGGGCGTGCTTGTCTTTGACCCTAAACCCAGCCGGGCGCCAACCGTCTTCGGCAGGTACAATAACGCCGCCACCTGGTGGATTAACGCTGCTACCGACGAGTGGGTTGCTCTAATGCAAAACCCTGACCCGCATGCTGTCCGCAAGGCCGGATACGGCTATATGTACTATCACCGCTTCTTCTGGGAGGAACATCAAAACGTCCTGGACCAGGAATGTGCCAGGGTGATGGAGCAAATAGACGATATCCACTCTGCTTCAAATTCCCCCGGCGACTTCCGGCGTCTTGTGGATATACGCGGCTGCCAGTAATTTCAGGGGCTGGGCTTTTCCAACACCACCAGCAGGCGCGTTCCAAAAATAGCGGGAAAAGGCGACCACAGGCGGTCCAGCATTTTCATCGCGCCGTACCAGTTATCAGGGTACAACTGAGGCCGGGAGTAGCCGCCAGAAGCAACGTAAGAGATAGAGGTCAACTTTTTCACAACTACTGTACGCCAAAGTTTCAAGTGCTGGCGGTATTTCCGGCTGGCAAAAATGCGCATGGCATTGCTTTGAGCCGCGTAGTAATCAATGTCATCCGCAGACCAGCCGGCGGGAGCAGACCATTCGATACGCCGAAACAGCCCCAGTGGTTCGGGATGAAACAGACCATAGACAATCAACCCTAAAAGGCCAAGATACGGGTCAAAGATAAGCACCCGTCCGCCCGGAACCAAAACCCGCCAGAATTCCTCCAAAGCCGTGCCGGGGTAACGCAGGTGATGAAAGACATCAATCAGGATTAAATCCGAAATGCTTTCATCGGCAAAGGAAAGTTTGTAGGCATTCTCCACGCGGTCCAGCCAGGGATTGGGGAACACGTCTGTGCGCAGGCAATGCGAGATTACCTCCTTGATATTCCCAATGCCTGAGCCAAGTTCAACCACATCATAGCCAGGCAAATTCGCCAGATGGCGGGCAATCATCTCATGAAATTCACGGTAGATTCGGCGCAAAAGTGGGGTCTTTTCCCAGATTGTGAGATTTTTGAAAATTTCAAGATTGTGTTGTTCAATAGACATAGAAACAGGTTGCCTGGCTAGATAAACTTAATGCGCCGTGCTGCAAACAGCACCATCTTGAGCAATAACCAGCCATGCTTCCAGCGGCTGATGTTGGTTGTGCCGTAGGCGCGCTCGCGGTAACGAATAGGCAAATCAATGATTTTCAGATTCAGCCTGGCGGCGCCAAAAAGCAAATCGAAGTCGCCAAAGGGGTCAAAATCCCCAAAGTAGGAACGATTGGCAACAATCAGGTTGTAATCCCTCCGCCATAATACTTTGGTACCACAAAGCGTATCCTTGATCGGTTGACCCAATAACCAGGAGAAAGCCAGGCTGAAAAACTTGTTACCCAAAAAGTTAAAGGGACGCATGGCCTGCCGTTCCATCGGATAAACCAGCCGTACGCCATTCACAAACTCGCCTTTGCGAGAACAAAGGGCGCGGTAGAAACGCGGCAGGTCTTCAGGCGGAACGGTCAAGTCGGCATCCAGTATCATCAGAATATCGCCGCTGGCGTGGGCAAAACCCAAACGCATCGCGTCTGCCTTGCCAATGCCCGTCTGCCGCAAAAGCAGACTGGGTATATCGGGATGCGCCGCGATTTCGCGTTCGATAACGGCATAGGTATCATCGCGCGAGTGCCCTTCAACAAAAACAAGTTCGGTTCGGCGGCCCATGCGGGGAACGCGCTCAAATATGGAACGAATGTTGCCGGCCTCATTGCGCGCCGGGATGACGATTGAAACCGACGGCTCTTCTTCAACGGCTTCAGCCTGAGGCCGGGCGACAACAAAGTTGGAAAGAGCCAGGTGATAGAAAGGCCAAAAACGTATCAAAAAGCGATTAAAGAAAGCCGACAAAAACGGGATCGGCAGAGGCAACAACACCTCCTGCCAGGAGCGAATCACCTCAAAACCGGCCAGGCTCAACAGGTTAGAGAGATCCTCTAAGGTTAGCCAGTTCTGTTCCAACATCGGCGCAGCCAGGTTAAGCGCCTGCGCCAGACTGAGGACAGCCTGCCAGAGGTGACTATACAGGTTCAGAATCAGACGCGTTTGAGGGTGTGAAAGTCGCCGCGCCTGCTCCAGCGCAGTCTGCACATCCCACAAATCGTTGACCGCGTCGGAAAAGATGATGACATCAAACGGCCCTTCAATGGCAGCAAGATGATGGGCATCGGCCTGGACAAATTCAATTTCAGGGTGACGCTCGCGTCCGCGGCGAATCATTTCGGGTGAAAAGTCCACCCCCACGCCGCGTTGGGGTTCAAGCGCGGCCAATAAGTCGCCCATGCCACAGCAGACTTCCAGCACGCGCTGCCCTGGCGCAACCAGATGACGATAGACATCGCGAATGCGCCGATGGTAAGCGCCGCCCCAGCCGCGCCACGAATCCCGCTTGCGGGCAACGGCATCCCAGTGCGCCCGGCGGGTTTGTGTATATGCATTGAATGCAGGATCATTGGTGTTTAACATGCGGTGATTTCGGCCTTTTATATAGAATGGGCAGTGTGATACCTGAAAACAAGCACGACTTTTATGCCTGTGAAGGCCGGTTTTCCCGGCCGGCGAGATCATCGCCTTCGGGCACTATGCTGTCACGCGTTTTTGAAAGCGCCAATTTGCAATCCGGCGCGCCGAATTGTACCCCGCTTTTTGCCTGAATGAAGTATACTTTCAACATGTCTTTGCTCAATGGTAAGCACATTCTCTTGGGCGTAAGCGGTTCTATCGCGGCTTACAAGGCTGCCGATCTGGCATCGAAATTAACGCAGGCCGGCGCACTGGTGGATGTGATTCTAACCGCCGCAGCCGAAAAGTTTATCACCCCCCTGACGTTTCAGTCCGTGACAGGACGCAAAGCCTACACCGATGCAGACCTGTGGGGCGGACAGGCCCATATCCTGCATGTCGGCCTGGCACACCAAACCGATTTACTGGTGATTGCGCCCTGTACGGCCAACACCCTGGCCAAACTGGCACATGGTCTGGCCGATAACCTGGTCACGATTACTGCCCTGGCCGCCCGCTGCCCCATTCTGCTGGCGCCCGCCATGGATGTGGGCATGTACTCTGCACCGGCAACCCAGGCCAATGTCGCAGCATTAACCGCGCGCGGCGTCTACTTTGCCGGGCCAGGAGAGGGACGCATGGCCTCCGGCCTGACCGGCCTGGGACGCATGCTTGAGCCGGCCGAACTGCTCGGCCACATCCGCCTGGTGCTGGGCAAAAAAGGCGCGCTGTGCGGCAAGCGCGTGGTCATTACCGCCGGCGGGACGCAAGAGCCGCTCGATCCTGTGCGCGTCTTAACCAACAAGTCATCCGGAAAGCAGGGTTATGCCCTGGCTCAGGCTGCCATAGACAACGGCGCCGACGTAGTACTGATCAGCACGCCCACCGCGCTTACGCCGCCGGTAGGAGCACGCCTTGTGGCGGTACAAACGGCGCGCCAAATGCTGGAAGCCGTCCTCGATGAATGCCGTCAGGCCGATGCCCTGATCATGGCGGCGGCCGTGGCCGACTTCCGCCCGGCACAAAGCGCGGCAGACAAGTTGAAAAAACGGGACGGGATTCCCCAGATCAAACTCGAGGCCACCGAGGATGTCCTTGCCGCGGTCGCAGGCCAGAGGTCCAAAACGAACCGCCCAGGCCGCGTTATCGGCTTCGCGGCCGAGAGTCGCGACCTGTTGAAGAACGCCGCCGAAAAGTTAAAATCCAAGAAATTAGACTTTATCGTTGCCAATGATATTTCCGCCGAGGATGCGGGCTTTGGTGTAGATACCAATCGTGTCACCTTGCTGTTCGCGGATGGACACAACGAGCCTTTGCCCCTGATGACAAAAAGCGAAGTGGCCGAAGTCGTGATCGCCCGCCTGGCAACCATGCTGGAGAAAGATTAATGCGCATACTGGTAATTTCGGATATTCACGCCAACTACGATGCCCTGGAAGCCGTGCTGAAAGATGCCGGTGAAGTAGATGAGACCTGGTGTCTGGGGGATATCGTCGGATATGGCCCAGACCCCAATGTTTGCGTTGAAACCCTGCGCGAACTCCCCAACCTGACCTGCCTGATGGGCAATCATGACGCCGCCGTGACCGGCAATATGCTTTGGGATAGTTTCAACGGCGAAGCGCGCCGCTCGCTGGACTGGCAACAACGCGTCTTGATGGCCCGCAACATGGAATTCCTTCGTTCGTTGCCCAACACACTCCAGGTTCGCAAGCGGGTTTCGCTGGTGCATGGCAGCCCGCGTGACCCGGTGTGGGAGTACATTTTGAACACCCTGACGGCGCGCCTGAACTTTGAAGCCTTTGAGACCGATTGGTGCTTTGTGGGACATTCGCACATCCAGTGCTTTTTTCACCTGAATGAGACAAAAAACCGCGTCAGCCTGAACATCCCTCATCCTGGAGAACGGATCACACTGGAACCGCGCATGATCCTGAACCCGGGCTCTGTCGGCCAGCCACGCGACCGCGACCCGCGCGCGGCTTACGCCATCTATGACGACGAAGCCTGCACGTGGGAACCGCGGCGGGTGGAATACGATTGGAAACCGGTACAGCAACGAATCCGGGAGGCCGGTCTGCCCGAAAAACACGCCGCCCGCCTGGCAGAAGGCTGGTAAGAATGCGTCCAGAAGAAGGAAAACTGGCCGGGCGCGTGGCGCTCATCACCGGTGCCACTTCTGGCATTGGCAAAGCCACTGCCTTGTTATTTGCCCGGGAAGGAGCAAATATCGCCTTTACCGGACGGCGTGCCGAGTTGGGGATGAGGCTGGCCGAAGAAATCCGCTCCCTGCAGGTTGGCGCTTTGTTCATTCAGGCCGATCACACCCGCCCGGAGGACTGTCAGCGGGCAGTAGAGATGACCATTGCCGAATTTGGCAAAATCAACACCCTGTTCAACAACGCCGGCACCGTCCAGCGCGGCACGGCTGAAACCACATCTGAAGAGGCCTGGGCTTACACCCTTTCGCTAAACGTAACCGCCGTCTGGCGCATGAGCCGGCTGGTGATTCCCCACCTGCGCGCTCAAGGCGGCGGGACGATTGTCAACAACGCTTCGGA
>JAIOAQ010000051.1 GCA_019873735.1 Chloroflexota bacterium
GGTTTGGGGGTTGCCCCATCCATTCCAGCGTTTCATCGGTTCTCCTTTTGTACGTCTTGCCAGAGGGCCAGGCTTTCTTCCATGACGCGGCGGGTGAGTTGCTCGGCGTCGAAGGCGGCGCCGGCGCGGGCGCAGGCCAGCAGGTTGGTGTAGAAGCGGCGGGAGTGGGCGCGGCAGGCCGGGTAGGTGAAGTATTTTTCGCCCATCAGAAGGGCCAGTTTGTGAAAGCCGTTGAAGAGGAAGCGAAAGATGGGGTTGGCGGCTTTTTGGGTGAGGGCGATGTGCAGGTCCCAGTCGGCGCGGGCGAAGGCAGCGGGGTCTTCGGGCAAGGCGGGGTAGGCTTCGAGCAGGGCGGCGATTTCGGCCGGAGCGGCTTCGAGCGCCTGACGGGTGTAGGCCGGGGCAAGCAGCAGGCGCACTTCGAGCAAATGGGTGACGAAGTCGGGCGTCTCGGCGGCGGGGGTCTGCGCCAGGACGGCCAGGACGCCCAGCCCGCCCTCGCGCCAGTAGTCGCGGACGCGGGTCGGTTTGCCGTGCTGAATCTCCAGCCAGCCGTCGCGGGCGAGGCGCTGAAGGGCCTCGCGCAGGGTCGGGCGGGTGACGCCGAGTTGTTCGGCCAGGTCGCGCTCGCCGGGCAGGCTGCTGTTCGGAGGAAAATGGCCGGAGAGGATGGCCTCGAGCAGACGGCTCTCGGTCAGTTCGGCAGGTTTGGGGGCGGGCTGCCAGTCCATAGGGTCTCCTGGGGTTAGCATCACTGGTAAGTGGTCTAACCAGTTAGAGTGTAGCACAAGTGGGAAGGCGAGGAATAGTGACAAAAAGCACGTTATGGGAAATTACTTTTACAGGAAATCAGGTGAGTGTAATTACCTGCTGCTGACCCGCCTTTGAATATAACGCACCACTTCGCCGGCCACATCGAATTGTGTGGCATGTTCAAAACCCCTAAAGTCCGGCTGGCGGTTGACTTCCAGAACAATCGGCTTGCCGTTTTTCAGGCGGATATCCACGGCGGTAAATTCCCGCCGTAAGGCCCGCGCGGCTTGCTCTGCCACGTCTTTTAAGTCGGGGAATTCGGACAATTCTCGTTTGGTAAATTTTCCGCCAAGCGAGAAGTTGGTGCGAAAATCCCCCTTAGGTGGTTTGCGGCTGACCATCACAGGCAACGCCTGATAGCCAACTACAAAGATACGGTAGTCCTCACTGCCGGGCAAATATTCCTGCACCATCAACTCGCCGCAGGGATAGTGCCGCAAGCGGCGATGTAATTGTTCGACATCATGAACAAGGTAAACATGTTCCCCGCGTGCCCCATGTACACCTTTCAGAACACAAGGGTAGGTCAATTGCTCTGCCAGGATTGCCATTCGTTGCGGGTTACAAGCCTGCCATGTACGCGGCGTGGGTATCCCATTACGCGTCAGGACGAGATGGTCATGCATCTTACTGACTGCATAGCCTTCGTCGGTCAGGCTTTGATCAATGACGATTTTGCCCGCTTCTGCAAACAGGCGGGCAATGGTCAGGGTTTCGGAAATGTAAGGGTGGAAAGTGCGGACAAACAAAACATCATAGGCTGCGAGTGAATCCAGGTCCCTGGCCAACACTGCAGCCCGGTCACCTTCAACTCCAAAGGCAATATCCAAAATTTCGCAGGTATCTAAATCCAGCCCCAAACGCTGAGCCGCCTCTCGCACCCGTTGCGTTGTGTACAAGTCTTCCCATCCAAGCCAGAGTGCCTTCATGGGCAGGGAAACTCCTTTGTCAGATTCAATTTACTGCTTCCGAATTGTAACAAATTTCTCAAATTGCGCGAGGTTGGATTGCTCCCCTTACATATTTGACAAATCATCCCCTCCAAAACCGGCTTCAAATTTCGCGGGGCGGCACGATAGACTCTACTAACCCTCCCGCAGGTGAGAACGGGGCCGGCGACCAATGCCGGTCATCTTGAACATTGTGCCAAAACCTGCGGGAGGGCAGGTGGCTACCTTACTTACATACAGTTGCCGATAAAAAGAGTCCTAGAGGCCATCAGACCTCCAGGACTCTTGAACAAGCATGCGCTCACAAAGCAGGGAAGCGGGCAACAACAACCGCCGGCGCAGGCAAGATCGTTTTATCGCCGGGTTTCATCTCAGCCGGCGCCTTACCAGGCGTATCTGGAGCGCCCTGGTATATGAAAATGGGCGTGCCTTCTTCGGCATTTTTCAAGTCAAGATAAGCCTGGCCTGTCAAAAAGCCATTCGCATCCACTGCGCAGGACGTCACCCAGCCAATGACTTTGCCGCGCTTGTCCAATACCGGATCGCCATTGTGAGCCATACGGACGCCTTTTTCGGTGAAGGTGAAGCGAGCAACAACATTCTTGCGATTCTGTTCTCGGGCAATGTAGGCAGCACGTCCGATAAACCAGGGTTTGTAAGTTTTGACGTAAACCCCAAAACCGGCTTCACCCACGCCCAAATCGCGCTCGCCCAGTTTGCCGGAACCATCGCCCATCTCGTGCCCATAGAGAGGCAGGCCGGCTTCTGTACGCAACGAATCGCGGGCGCCCAGGCCAACCGGCTTCAACCCAAATGGTTCACCTGCCCTGAGCAAAGCATTCCAAAAGTCCACCGCTTGCTGAGGATGGACAAAGAGTTCAAAAGCCATTTTCTCGCCGGTATAGCCGGTGCGCGACACGATCAAATCGAAGCCGCCCACTACCGCGTCGCACAACTGAGTGCGTTTGAGTTTCAAGATACGCTGCCGGGTTTCATCATCTGTTCCTAAGGCAAGGAGAATGTCGCGGGATTTAGGCCCTTGCAAGGCGATGTCAATGCGCATGTCGGAACCAGCCTTCGGGTCGCGCAGATTGCGAATCACTGCATCATAGCCGTAGACGCGCGCCCACGGCCGGACATTGTCCACCTTGACTTTGCCATCGCGGACTGCTTCCAGCCAGGTACGGTCTTTGTCATCATTGGAAGCGTTGACAACCACCAGGTATTTGTCCCAGGCACGGCGGTAAACCAATGTGTCGTCAATAACATCGGCGTCGGGTGTCAGGAAATGGGTATAGACCGAATTGCCGGGGCGAATCAGGCCGCAATCATTGCCACAAACCGCATCCAGAAAAGAAGCGGCGTCTTCGCCCTCAATCTGGTAAACCCCCATGTGGGAAACGTCAAAAAGACCGGCAGCCTGACGGGTAGCCAAATGTTCTTCCAAAACGGTGCTATACCAAACCGGCATTTCCCACCCGGCAAAAGGAATGATTTTTGCCCCCATTGCCTTGTGGGTTTCGTAGAGGGGCGTGCGGCGCAAAGGAGATTCTTGCTCCTGCCAGCGGAAATCAGGTAAAGGAGTACCCTCAGCCTGACACATGCCATAGAAGTAAGGCTTGTCTTTACAGCAGCAATCCCCTTCTTCTTTGCCGGTACGCTTGACCGGTTCAGCCTCCGATTCAGAGACTACTACCAGTCCGGGGGCGCGGCGGCAGGTATCATCCGCATCTAACAACACATAACCATCAGAAATATCGCGCAGCCAGGTGGCAACCAGGGTCGCCTGTTCGGCCGGGACGCTGAGGCGGTAAGCATCTGGCCGGACACAGGTAAGCATACATTCGGCTGTCCCTTCGGGCGTGTGGACACAGGCTGGCACCGATTTGCCCGGTTTGAGAGCGGTAATATCGGCGCCCACCGCGTAATCCAGGAACTGGCGGACTCGTTCCCCATATAAATCATAGACTGACCATCCATCCTTCACGCACGGTTTATCGTCAATGTAGAAGAAATGGGGGTAACCGTGCCGGCCAGGCTGGAAGTCAATGCCGGCTTCCTCGGCCAAGGCACGAACCTGCAGTTTGGCATCCTCAAGCACTTTAAAGGGAACTTTCGCTCGCCGTTTGACACGGTCAGGAGCAATAGCGGGCAGACGGTGCGGCTTGGCAGCCAGTAAGAGATCCGCAATGATATCGGCCAACTGGCGGCACTTGGCTTCGTCAAAGCCGCGTTGCGTAATCCAGGGCGTACCCAAACGCACCCCCGACGGGTCAAGGGCAATCGCATCGCCGGGGATGGTGTTACGGTTGCAGACAATACCGGCCAGGTCGAGGATACGAACCGCCTGGTCGCCGGAGAGCGTGGTCCCGTCGGGGCCTTTGATGGTGCGGCAGTCAATGTTGAGCAAATGGGAGTTGGTCCCGCCATAAGCAATGCGCAAACCGCGCGCCTGGAGTTGTTCGGCCATCGCCCTGGCGTTTTTGATGGTCTGGGCTTGAAGTTGCTTGAATTGTTCGGTGCGGGCCAGTTTGAAGGTTAATGCCAGCGCGGCGAAGATGTGCACATGCGGGCCGCCCTGTTCACCAGGGAAAACGGCCTTATCAATCAGTTTTGCCAGATCAGGGTTGGTGGTCAGGATGATAGCACCGCGCGGCCCATCAAGAGTCTTGTGTGTGGTGGAAGTAATCACATCCGCATAGCCTACAGGGGAGGGAACTACCCCCGCCGCAACCATGCCGCCGATGTGAGCAATATCGGCCAACAGGTAAGCGCCAACCGCGTCGGCAATCTCGCGGTACTTCTTCCACTCCGGAATCCAGGGGTAGGAAGAATAGCCGGCAATGATCATTTTAGGCTTGTGTTCCAACGCCAACCGCATAACGGCGTCGTAGTCTATCATTTCCGTTTCCGGGTCAACGGAATAGGAGACGATATTAAAATACTTGCCCGAGCGGTTAACCGGCGAGCCATGGGAAAGGTGGCCGCCATGGAACAAGTTCATGCCCATGACCGTATCGCCAGGGGTAAGCAATGCATGATAAACAGCATTGTTTGCCGGCGCACCCGAAAGCGCCTGAACATTGACGTAAATCTGATCAGCCGTCACACCATTGGCAGCAAAGGCCTCAGCACAGCGACGACGCGCCAAAGCCTCAATAATATCGGCATACTCAACACCCTTGTAATAGCGCGGGTCGGCATAGCGGCGATAATGCGCCAGCATATAAGGGTAATCCAGCAATTGCTCCTCGGTCATCCAGCGCGTTGAATCGTAGGGATAGCCTTCTGCATATATATTCTGGAACGCCGAGGCCATGGCTTCGCGCACGGCCAACGGCGCCTGGCTTTCAGAGGGAATGAGAATCAGTTTGCGCGCCTGGCGCTCGGCCTCGATCTCACAGAGTTCATGAACTTCCGGATCAAGGTCGGCCAGTGTGCCTCGGAAAAGAAAATCTTTCATGGCATGCTCCTGAAATTTGCTTATATGGGTGGGTACTCAGGAAATGATTGTAGTCCCAAGCAGAAAGCGGGTCAAGTTATCTTGTGCCGGCAAAAGGATGCAGGTAATTCGTATACAGCCGAAAGGAAAATGTCGGAAAAGGGGGAAATCACAACAAAGAAATGTTCGAATGCGACAAAAAGAGCGGGTCTACCCTTAAGCATGGTAGCGTTCTTTGCCAAAAGCACTTGCACCGCATCCTCTCTGGCACATTCATCGGCGGAGAGGGCGCAGTGCAAGTGTTAGCGCGGATTAAGGCAGAGATTCGCATTCAGGGCGTGCTTATCTCTTTTGAGACATCGCCCCTAACACGGAAAGGATAGTATCAGCGATCAACGCGCCTGACTGGCGCCGGTGCGGCGACTGCCCCAGCGGACTGTCTTGAAGCAAAGCGCTGATAAGCGCCTGAGCATTTGAACTGCCCTTTTGCTTGGCGGACAGGTACGTCAGACCAATGTTCAAACCGGCCTGAAGCAATTTCGTCGTATCTACCTGACGCTGGCCCTGGGCATCAGTATTGCCAAACAGCGCCTCCAGCAATTCGGCTCCGGCCGGACCCTGACCGGTTGAGGCCGTCTCTGGGCCACCACCCGCCCCCAGCAACGCGCCCAGCAAATCGCCCGCGCCTTCCTGCGGCTGAGAGGGGGCATTGCCGCCCAACAGCGCCCCCAACAAACTGGCCGCCGCATCTCCGCCTTGAGCAGCCCCCTGACCACCGCCCAAAAGCGCCTGCACCAATGTCATCGCATTTTCAGGGGTTATTTGCTTCTGTCCCTGCAACTGCCTGGCTGCTTCTGCCAAACCGTTGGCATATACCTGCGCCGAGCCGCTCTGATTGGGCGCCAGCGCCTTGCTGGCTTGTAACAATTGAACCGCCGGTGCCGCGCCTTGATTCTGTTCGAGCGCCTTTGTAACCGTCTCAAAAATGGCAACCATGTTATCCCCATGGTTGTGGTTAAATGTATCGGCCTGATTCAAAGCCTGCCGGTTCTGGGACAGATTCTGGACAACCGCACCAAACAAATTGACCAAATCCACAACCTGACCAGCAGAAGAATTGTGTACAGACATAGGTTACCTCCTTGGAAAAATAGGACACCTGATCAATTATATTGTAACCCGCAGAGCCACCCGCACAAGGTGAATCTGTCATCGCTCAAACGAATCATCTGGCTAATCATATCATTCACGACATACGCGAGCCCCGGGTAAAAACAAAAAAGCCTCAAGCGAGGCTTAACTGTGGGCGCAAAGGGACTCGAACCCCTGACCTCATCGGTGTAAGCGATGCGCTCTAACCAACTGAGCTATGCGCCCATGCGGGCCTATATTATACTGCAAGTCGAAAGTATGTTAAACTTAAAAATGCAACTCCCTACCCTCCCGCAGGTTTTGGCGCACTCTCCAAACCAGAAAGCGCCTCCATGATTGCCAGCATCCGCTGCCAGCCCCCGGGAGGGTTAAGAGCAGGCAGTTACTAAAAAATTCCGCAAAATGGAGATTGCTATGCGTATTGTCCGTTTTCAAACATCCAAATCTGCTCCCCGCTACGGCTGGCTGTTAGAGGGAAAAATTGGCCTTATTGAAGGCAATATATTTGGTGAATATCGCCGTCAGGAAGCAACCTTGCCGCTGGAAGAGGCCTGTCTGTTAGCGCCCATTCAGCCAAGCAAAATCATCTGTGTTGGGCGCAACTATGTCGAACATGCCAGAGAACACAACGCCGAAGTGCCGAAAATACCGTTGATTTTTATGAAGCCGCCTTCTTCCATTATCAATCCGGGCGATACCATCATCCTGCCGCCCCAATCTCAGCAAGTAGAGCACGAGGCCGAGCTGGTTGCAGTCATCGGCAAACGCGGCCGCTCCATCCCTGCTGAAGAGGCCAACGCCTACATTCTTGGTTACACGATCGGCAACGATGTCACCGCCAGAGATTTACAACGCTCCGATGGGCAGTGGACACGCGCCAAAGGCTTTGACACCTTTTGCCCCTTTGGCCCCTGGGTTGATACCGAATTTGACCCCTCTGATGCTGTCATTTCCTGCCGGGTTAACGGGCAAATGCGTCAAATGGCTTCTACCCGCGACATGGTCTTCAGCGTACCAACGCTGGTCGCCTTTATCTCTTCCGTCATGACCCTTGAACCAGGCGACTTAATCTTCACCGGCACCCCTGCCGGCGTCAGCCCTCTCAAGGCCGGAGATGTGGTAGATATCGAGATCGAAAACTTAGGGAAACTGAGCAACCCCGTCGGCACGGATTGAATTTCAGATTCGCACCAGTTTCTCGGTCGTCTCAATAATCTCTGCCTGCAATTTGCCGGCAGAGATTTCACTTAAGGCCGCCTGAAAATCGGCAAACGACCTTACCGGAAAGTACAGGCTCATGGTCACGTCGGCGCCGAAGTCTTCGCTCAAAATTTCACCTTGATGCATCCCTGCCAGCCGCCGCACCTGCTCCAAAAAAGAATAAGGAAGCGCCAACATCACCTCATACACCGGCAAACGGCAAGCCCTTGGGACTGCCGCCACCACCTGTTGGACAGCCTCCGTGTAGGCCCTCACCAGACCGCCCGTGCCCAGTTTTGTCCCGCCAAAATAACGCGTCACAACCACAGCCACATCGCCCAAGTCGCTGCCGCGCAAGACGGCCAGCGCCGGGCGTCCTGCCGTCCCCGGCGGCTCACCATCATCGGAACAATGCTCTATCACCGCCGTTCCTCCGCCAATCAACCAGGCCGAAACATGGTGGGTAGCATCCGGAAACTCATTGCGCACTCGCGCTAAAAAAGACCTGGCCTGCTCCACACTGAAAGCCGGTGCTAGAACAGCAATAAAGCGCGAATTCAAAACGACCAATTCGCGGCGAACCTCTTCGGCCGGAACAGAATAGACCTCACCCATCAGCCCACCTGCGTCACAATCACATTTCTGGCCCCGGCGGCTCGCAACGCAGCCGCGACCTGTTCCTGTCCATCCGGCCGGATCAGGGCGATCATATTCCCGCCCCGCCCGCCGCCCGAGAGTTTGGCCCCCAATGCCCCGGCCAAACGCGCCGCCGCCACCAACCGCTCCAGTTCAGGCGAAGAGACGGTCATCTCCTGCAAGAGCGCATGATTGGCATCCATGAGGGGGCCCAGCAAGGTCACCTCGCCGCATTCAATTGCCCGACGCGCCTGCTGTACGATCCTGCCGACAGCATCAAACACCCCTTCCCAGTATGGCGAATTGGCTTCCCACAGTTTGCGAACCGCTCCCACCGCTTCTTTGGTGGAGGCAGAGACACCGGTATCACCGATAACAATAGTAAACGGCTCTTTGACTTGAAAAGTCTCTATGGGCTGGTTTTTGACAAAATACACTGGCCTGGCATAGGTGATAACCGTGTTGTCAATGCCAGAGGGTGTACCATGATATAACTTCTCGGCTTCATAGGCCAGGGCGTTGACCGTCTCGTCGGGTAAAGGACAGCCAAGCGCCGAAGACAGGGCGCGGATGAGCGCCACCGAAACCGCAGCGCCAGAACCCAGCCCAGAAGCAACCGGAATCGAGGAGTTAACCCGGACGATCAGCGGGGGAAAACGGGAAATGTTCAGGTGCTGGAAAACGCTTTGAATAACGGAGGCAATCGGCAGCGTAGCAGGAAGCGTAGATAATTCGGCGTGCAGGTTCACGTCTGGAGCCTCAATCCAGATGCCAGGGGCGTTTGAATCCAAAACTTCCACTTTGGCCTGCACCTGCATCACCGGAACAGCCAGCGCCGGCCTTCCATAAACAACCGCATGTTCGCCAAACAGGATGATCTTGCCGGGAGCAAAAGCGCGATTCATGAGAAGTAAAAAACTGCCAGCACAGCCAGTCCCCACAGAGCAACTGCAATCTGCAAAGGCCGGTCCGAAAGAACGACATCTTCCGGCGCGCCGCCCACCTCACTGACCTGCAACAGATATTGATAACGCAGAATGCTGTAGATAATAAATGGGATGGTCAGCATCATCAAGTGATTCTCCGGCAGGTTGACCGCCGAAAAGGTGTAGAGGCTGTATGTAATAATGGTCATACCGGCAGCCAGGGTAATCACCTGATCCAGGAAATTGAGCGTATATCCTTCCAGCACCCGCCGCGTATTGGAGGATTGGGCAATCTGCGCCAGTTCGGCGCGCCGCTTGCCGGCGCCAATCAAAAGCGCCAAAAAGGTGGTGAAAATATAAATCCACGGCGAAAAGCGTTCCACTTTGATGAGCGCCACGCCCGCAGCCACACGAATCACATAAAATGAGGCCAAAACAATGATATCCAGCAGAACAACATGCTTGAGCCATTTGGAATAAGTCAGGTTCAAAGCAAAGTACACCAGGCAAATCAGCGCAAATAAGGGAGAAAGCCAGTAGGCCACCGGCAAGGTGACGAGCAGCAACACAATGGCGGCGACCCACGCTGTGCGGACAGACAGTTGTCCCGAGGCAATCGGCCGTTTGCGTTTGAGCGGGTGCTGACGGTCGGATTCAATATCAGCAATATCGTTGAGGATATAGACCACGCTGGCTATCAGGCTGAAGACAATCACCCCCAATACCGTATGCAGCATCGAATCCAAAACGGTCAGTTTGCGGTCAAAGGTCACAGCCGCAAAGAGAAAGACATTCTTAGCCCATTGTTTTGGGCGCATGGTTTTGATCAGGGCTTTGAACATGCCGCAATTTTACTTGAGAAATGGGTACAATAGGACCATATGACCAAACAGCGGTTGGATCTCCTGCTGGTAGAGCGCGGCCTGGCCGAAAGCCGGACAAAAGCACAGGCCCTGATCATGGCCGGACAGGTGAGCGTGGACGGTCAGACGGCCCTCCGGCCGGCGGCGCTCATCTCGACCGATTCCGTGCTGACGGTTGAACACGGTCCGCGCTTTGTTTCACGCGGCGGCGAAAAACTGGAGGCTGCCTTTCAAGCATTCCCGCTGGAGGTCACGGGTTATGTCTGCGCCGACGTGGGCGCATCTACCGGTGGTTTTACCGATTGCCTGCTGCAACATGGTGCCAGCAAGGTATACGCGATTGACGTGGGAAAAGGGTTGATGGACTGGAGATTGCGCAATGACCCGCGCGTGGTGGTCATGGAAGAAAACAATGCGCGTTACATTCCGTCTCTTCCAGAACCTGTGGATTTCGTCTCGCTGGATGTATCGTTCATCTCGCTCAAAATCCTCTTGCCGGTTGTGGCAGGGTGGTTTGGCTCTCATCACCGCAATGCGGTTGCTTTAATCAAGCCGCAATTTGAGGCCGGGCGTAAAATCAGCGCCCGCGGCCAGGGCGTGATTCGCGACCCGGCAATTCACCGTCAAGTGTTAACGGATGTATTGACATTTGCACAACAGCAGGGCTGGCATGTGCAGGGATTAATCAAGTCGCCGCTGCTGGGACCCAAAGGGAATACCGAATTTCTGGTCTGGCTGGGGGATGAAGGTGAAACCGACCTCACGGCACGGATTAATGCCGTCGTAGGCTGTAACTAACCGGCCACCTACAAAAAGGTGGGATTAAAGAAAAAGCCCCTTGGCAATGACCTACTCTCCCAGGAGGTCGCCCTCCAAGTACCATCGGCGCTGACAGCCTTAACTACCGGGTTCGGGATGTGACCGGGTGTACCACTGTCGCTCAAATCACCAAGGGACTAATTCACAAATTAGCCTGAACAGTTAACTGTTTGACTCGAGAAGTACTAAGTTCTCCGCACCACGCGGATCAGCCCTCGACCATTAGTACAACTTAGCTGAACGCATTACTGCGCTTACACTTGTTGCCTATATACCAGGTAGTCTACCTGGGGTCTTACTCCCTTACGGGAACACAGGGATCTCATCTTGAGGCGAGTTTCCCACTTAGATGCTTTCAGCGGTTATCTCTGCCGGACGTAGCTACCCAGCAATGCCGTTGGCACGACAACTGGCACACCAGAGGTCCGTCCACCCCGGTCCTCTCGTACTAGGGGCAGATCCTCTCAAATCCCTTACGCCCACAGCGGATAGAGACCGACCTGTCTCACGACGGTCTGAACCCAGCTCGCGTACCGCTTTAACGGGCGAACAGCCCGACCCTTGGGACCTTGTCCAGCCCCAGGATGCGATGAGCCGACATCGAGGTGCCGAGCGACGTCGTCGATATGGACTCTTGGACGTCACCAGCCTGTTATCCCCGGGGTAGCTTTTGTCCGGTAAGCCACGACCATTCCACACTGAGTCGTGGGATCACTAAGCCCGACTTTCGTCTCTGCTCGACGCGTTGGTCTTGCAGTCAAGCTCCCTTATGCCTTTACACTCTTTGGTGGGTTTCCATTCCACCTGAGGGAACCTTTGGGCGCCTCCGTTACCTTTTAGGAGGCGACCGCCCCAGTCAAACTGCCCATCTGGCACGGTCCCCCACCCGGATTACGGCGTGGGGTTAGGGTCTAAATATCATCAGGGTGGTATTTCACCGGCGGCTCCACCGAGGCTAGCGCCCCAGCTTCAAAGCCTCCCACCTATCCTACACAGACGATACCCAAACGCAATGCCAAACTGCAGTAAAGCTCCACGGGGTCTTTTTGTCCTGCTGCGGGTAGGCCGCATCTTCACAGCCATTTCAATTTCACCGGGTCTCTCGTTGAGACAGTGCTCTAGTTGTTACGCGGTTCGTGCGGGTCGGAACTTACCCGACAAGGAATTTCGCTCGGATAATCTCACTCTGTTTCCAGAGAAGCCGGACTTTATCTTTCCCGTCCTGTATTCATCTCAGAAGCAATCTGACGAATTCTTTCGATTCCGTCAGGGGTCAAGTGTTCATTGCGTTGCATCATGATCACGATTCTCCTGAATTTGAGAAAATCAAGATGCTTTTTCGATTTCAAAGGATGTTTTTCAAAGAAGGGAATCACATACTTGACAAGATGCTCAAGGCTTCGGACTCGATAAGCCATGCGGTCACCGTGATTCCGTCGGACAACGCCACAACCGAAGAATTGTTTCAGGGCGTATAACAGTTGAACATCACGTTGGTGTTGAACAACTGTGAATTCAGGTAACACCTGATAGCCCGTTTTCATTTCAGGTTGAGCATTGATGCCAACATAGAAACATCCTTCTCCGTCTACGAACCCTACGACCCATTGCGCTTCTAATCTTGAAGAGGGCGAGATCGAACGTAAAGTCTCTGAGGGTTCTTCCAACATTTCATCGTTCATGGAAGCCTTCCCTGCGGATTATCCCCATGTCCGGTGGATTTTTACTGCCGTATTGGATTACGACGAGTACCACCTGGCTGTTGAGGACTTTCCCGCATATAGTTCGATTTTACTAAGGCTAGCAAAATGTTAACCTTAGGACCGTTATAGTTACGGCCGCCGTTCACCGGGGCTTCGGTTCAAAGCTTTGGCTTACGCCTAACCTCTCCCCTTAACCTTCCGGCACTGGGCACGCGTCAGCCCCTATACATCGCCTTACGGCTTTGCAGAGACCTGTGGTTTTGTTAACCAGTCACTAGAGCCATTTCTCTGCGACCTTCCAGCGCTTTGGTTACCCGGACGCTAGAAGGCACCCCTTCTCCCGAAGTTACGGGGTCATGTTGCCTAGTTCCTTAACGAGAGTTCTCCCGTTCGCCTTGGTATATTCTACCCATCTACCGGTGTCGGATTGCGGTACGGGCGCTCAAGACTCAACGCTTAGGGACTTTTCTCGGCAGCAAGGCTCAACCACTTATGCCTCGGGGGCTCGCTCTCACCTCGGCTCGGCTGGCGGATTTTCCTACCAGCCTCAACGCCTAGATGGATCGCACCTGCACAACCAATCGCAGGCTGGCCTACCTCGCTGCGTCCTCCCATCGCTCCTCTCGAGCGGTTCCGGAATGTTGACCGGATGTCCATCACCTACGCCTTTCGGCCTCGGCTAAGGACCGACTAACCCGACGCGGAATGACCTGGCGTCGGAAACCTTAGATTTACGGCGAACACGGTTCTCACGTGTTTATACGCTACTCATGCCTGCATTCTCACTTCCGTCCGCTCCAGTCGCCCTTACGATCGACCTTCACCGCTGACGGAACGCTCCCCTACCGACCTGCTTGCGCAAGTCCCATGGCTTCGGTACTATGCTTAGCCCCGTTAAGTTTTCCGCGCAAGGCCACTAGACCAGTAAGCTATTACGCACTTTTTAAAGGGTGGCTGCTTCTAAGCCAACCTCCTGGTTGTTCAAGTAACCTCACCTCGTTTCCCACTTAGCATAGATTTGAGGACCTTAGCCGATGATCTGGGCTGTTTCCCTTTCGACCACGAAACTCATCTCCCGTAGTCCGACTGCCATGCTATGGAGTACTGGCATTCCGAGTTTGATTGGGTTCAGTAAGCGGTAAGCCCCTTAGCCCATTCAGTGCTGTACCTCCAGTACTAAACGCATGACGCTAGCCCTAAAGCTATTTCGGGGAGAACCAGCTATCTCCGAGTTCGTTTGGCATATCACCTCTACCCACAGGTCATCCCCTAACTTTGCAACGTTAGTGGGTTCGGGCCTCCACGAGTGGTTAGACTCGCTTCACCCTGCCCATGGGTAGCTCACCCGGTTTCGGGCCTAATCCCAGCGACTATACGCCCTATTCAGACTCGCTTTCGCTACGGCTACGGGTGTCACTCCCTTAACCTTGCCACTGAGATTAACTCGCAGGCTCATTCTCCAAGAGGCACGCCGTCAGGCATAGCGCCGCGCACATGCTTTCGCAATAGCACCGACACGCTGTTAGCCCTTCGACTGCTTGTAGGCTTACGGTTTCAGGTTCTATTTCACTCCCCTAACAGGGGGACTTTTCACCTTTCCCTCACGGTACTAGTTCACTATCGGTCGCCAAATGTATTTAGCCTTGGAGAGTGGACTCCCCAGATTCCTGCCGGATTAGCGTGCCCGGCAGTACTCAGGTACCTGACGGGAGTCGTATGATTTTCGTGTACGGGGCTATTACCCTCTTTGGCAGGCTTTCCCACACCTTTCCACTAACCATACGATTTGTAACTCCCATGTGTCAGGCCCTACAACCCCGTCCGTGCAAGCACGGGCGGTTTGGGCTGTTCCCCGTTCGCTCGCCACTACTTGGGGAATGGTCTCTTTTCCTCTGGGTACTTAGATGTTTCAGTTCCCCAGGTTCCCGTCCTCTAATCTATGTGTTCAACTAGAGGACGCCGTTGGATCGCAACGGCGGGTTTCCCCATTCGGAGATCTCCGGCTGATAACGCCTGTTCACGGCTGACCGGAGCTTATCGCAGTGTCCCACGTCCTTCATCGGCACTTGGCGCCAAGGCATCCACCGTAAGCCCTTAGTAGCATCTCCACGTGATGCGGAGAAATTAATACTTCTCGGCCTACATATCATCAGTTAACTATTCAGTTGTCAAGGTGCAAACTCACCGGTTGACCGGCGAGCAATGCTCTTCACATTTCGTCAAGGGCATTGCTCACCCTTCAACTTTCTATGTACTTGTCAATTTACAGAAGGCGACCCGGCTCATCGCCGGGCCGCAAAAGCCTCGCGATTATGAGCCTTACACAACTAGCCGTTCGTCAGAAAATCAATCGTCAAACTAACCTTTTCCTCGTTTCTACCGAAGCTCAGTGTGGAGATGACGGGATTCGAACCCGTGGCCTTCGCCTTGCAAAGGCGCTGCTCTCCCGCTGAGCTACATCCCCAAGACAAACTGCTTGGCGAGTGGGCTTGACAGGATTCGAACCTGTGACCCCTGCGTTATCAGCACAGTGCTCTAACCAACTGAGCTACAAGCCCGCAGAGACACGGACCTTGACAACTGAAGAGTGATAGGAAACAGACCATATCGTCCAGCGCCTCTACACCGCATGAGGCAAAAAGTGAGTAGAGCGCCGGTCGTCGTGAGATGACCTTTGCTCGGAACTCTAGAAAGGAGGTGATCCAGGCGCACGTTCCCGTACTCCTACCTTGTTACGACTTCGTCCCAGTCACCAGCCCCACCCTCGACGGCGCCCTCCTTGCGGTTAGGCTACCGGCTTCAGGTGTTGCCAGCTCCCATGACGTGACGGGCGGTGTGTACAATCCCCGAGAACGTATTCACCGCACTATAGCTGACGCGCGGTTACTAGCAACTCCGACTTCATGCAGGCGAGTTGCAGCCTGCAATCTGAACTGAGACCGGCTTTGGGGATTGGCTCTACCTCGCGGCTTAGCAACCCATTGTACCGGCCATTGTAGCGTGTGTGTAGCCCCGGATATAAAGGCCATGCTGACTTGACGTCATCCCCACCTTCCTCCGGCTTGATACCGGCGGTCCCGTATGACACATGTAACATACGGTGAGGGTTGCGCTCGTTAGCGGACTTAACCGAACATCTCACGACACGAGCTGACGACAGCCATGCAGCACCTGTGCAGGCTCCCTTGCGGGTCGGTCACCTTTCGGATCCCTACCACCTGCATGTCAAACCCGGGTAAGGTTCTTCGTGTATCATCGAATTAAACCACACGCTCCGCTGCTTGTGCGGGGACCCGTCAATTCCTTTGAGTTTTAACCTTGCGGCCGTAGTCCCCAGGCGGCAAACTTATCGCGTTAGCTGCGACACCGATGGATATTAACCCACCGACGCCAAGTTTGCATCGTTTACGGCTAGGACTACCGGGGTCTCTAATCCCGTTTGCTACCCTAGCTTTCGCGTCTGAGCGTCAGGAACGGCCCAGAAGGCCGCCTTCGCCACTGGTGTTCCTCCCGATATCTACGCATTTCACCACTACACCGGGAATTCCACCTTCCTCTACCGTCCTCTAGTCTGGCAGTATTGGACGACCTCTCCCAGTTAAGCCAGGAGCTTTCACATCCAACTTACCAAACCGCCTGCACGCGCTTTACGCCCAGTAAATCCGAATAACGCTTGCCTCCTACGTGTTACCGCGGCTGCTGGCACGTAGTTAGCCGAGGCTTATTCCTGGGATACTGTCCTTTCTCATCTCCCAGAAAAGTGCTTTACGACCCGAAGGCCTTCATCGCACACGCGGCGTTGCTGCATCAGGCTTTCGCCCATTGTGCAATATTCCCTACTGCTGCCACCCGTAGGTGTATGGACCGTGTTTCAGTTCCATTGTGGGGGGCCACCCTCTCA
>JAIOAQ010000052.1 GCA_019873735.1 Chloroflexota bacterium
ATAGCGCTGGCTGCCGCTGCCGGTTTTCCCTGCTCGGTTTTGGCGTTCTGTTCGATGACATCTTGGACATTCAATCATGTCCCTATTTTAGCCCAATTTTTAGCCACTCCCTAGAACGCGATTGCTTGACAATCTCTTCAACTGCTATTAAAATCCAACCGCTCAGTAACCAGAGCAGACTGGCCGAGATAGCTCAGTTGGTAGAGCACGCGACTGAAAATTGCGGTGTCGCCAGTTCGATCCTGGCTCTCGGCACTCTCGGCCGTCAACAGGCCGATACGCGGGCGTGGTTCAGTGGTAGAACGTCTCCTTGCCAAGGAGAAGGTCGTGGGTTCGAGTCCCATCGCCCGCTCTGAGGATTGAGGATTGTTGATTGATGATTGCCGATTGAGTGGTAGTGGGCCGTCAATCATCAATCCTCAATTTGTAATCGCATATTGGCGTCGTGGCCAAGTGGCAAGGCAAGGGTCTGCAAAACCCTGATCACGGGTTCAAATCCCGTCGACGCCTCTCTGACGGGCAGACTGATGATAGTCTGCTCGTCATTTTATAGGGACCAATGGCTATCAAAACTCATAAGGTGAGTCTACTGCAAAAAAAGTCATTTTACCGCCAAGACGCGGCATACACAGCGGATGTCTCAATATTGAAACGCTGCGCTCTCGGAGTCTCCGCGGTGAGTTTTTGCAGTGATCATAAGGTTATTTGGCAGGGATTTGCTTTGCATAGCACCAACGCGCAATATGCTGAGGGGTAAACATTCTGTAAAACACCCACAATTGCTTGAATTACTCTATAATAAAGGGGAGCAGGCTTATCATGAAACGTTATCGAGATGGAATTGCAATAGCCATTTCCCTGCTATATGTGCTAGCGGGGTGGCTTTGGATTTTCCTCTCTGACCGCTCACTCGTTTTGTTCCTGAATCAATCCCCTCAAACCTGGCTTAACTTTCAAACCTATAAGGGATTTGGCTTTGTCCTATTAAGCGGCCTTTTATTTTATGTTTTGCTTCGAGCCTATATCATCTCTTACCGTCAGGCTGAAAATGTTTACTGGGACTTAATTGAACATTCATTACAGGGTTTTTTCATCGTTCAGAATGGGCGCATTGTTCTGACCAACCGGGCAGCCTTACAGATCATCGGTTACCCGGCAGAAGAGATCTACCATCTACCGATTAAGCGTATTTTGAGGCTGATTCATGCTGAAGACCGGATGGGATTGCTTAAAAAAATACGCGACCTGGAACAAGGCAAAATTAAATCATGTATTCAGGAAGTTCGCTTTCTTGCTCAAAGTGGACACACTTTATGGTTGATGGTCTCCCTGGAAGCGACCGTCTACAAAGGGCAAAATGCTCTCCAAATTACGTATCTGGACATCAGCGACCGCAAGACTGGCGAGCAGGCTTTGCGCCGCAAAGATCAAATCCTTGAGGCGGTGAGTTTTGCGGCCGAACAGTTTCTCAGGTCTGATGACTGGAACAAAGCGATGCCTCTTGTATTGGAACGTTTGGGCCGGGCTACCGATTCCAGCCGGGTATATATTTTCAAGGCGCACCGTCTCGATCGGCAGCGGACTTTCGTCAGCCAGGCTTATGAATGGACATCACCGGGTGTGCCTTCTCAGATGGATAATCCTGCTTTACAGGCAATGGATATTGCGGCTGCCGGCTTTCAGCGCTGGCTGGATGCCTTTGAAAAGCGCCTTCCGATCTATGGCTTGGTTAAAAATTTCCCTGAACGCGAGCAGCCTTTGCTTCTGAGCCAGGGCACTAAATCCTTGTTGTGTGTCCCAATTTTTGCCGGCGATGAACTGTGGGGATTTATCGGTTTCGATGACTGTGTCAATGAGCGGCAGTGGTCTAAGAATGAACTTGACGCGCTGGAGGTGGCGGCCGGCATTTTTGAATCGACCATTATGCGCAAGCAATCTGAAATTGCCACCGAGCGACAGTTGAAGGACCTGGTTGTTTTATATCGAGTTTCGCTTGTGCAGGCAGAGGCCACGTCTCTTGATGAACTGTTAGGTGGGGTTACCGCTATTATCGGCGAGACTCTTTACACGGACAATTTCGGCATCATGCTTCTGGAGAACGATGGACAAACACTTTTCCAACACACCTCCTATCACGGGGTTTCGCCAATCATTGCTCCAGAGCGTTTTCCGGTTACACAAGGGATTACAGGACGGGTGGCCCGAACCGGCAAACCGCTACGGATCGGCGACGTACGCACCTGCGGCGACTACCTTGAAGTGATTCCAGATGTCCGCTCAGAATTGTGTGTGCCGATAAAGACAGGCGAGCGGGTCTTAGGGGTGATCAATGTAGAAAGTCGAGAACTGGACGCCTTTAGCGAGGATGATGAAAGGCTGCTCACCACGATTGCCAGAGGGCTGGCCACTTCTATAGAAAGAATTCGCCTGTTTGAAAGCGAACAGATTCGCAGGCAGGAAGCGGAAATGCAAAGCCAGATCGCGGCTGCCGTCTCCTCGTCACTGGATTTAAAGACGGTTTTGGATACGATTCTGGAAATCGTCAAGCAAATTATCCCTTATGACAGCGCCGCTATTTTTCTGGTTGAGGCAAAAGGCGTTCGCGCAGTGGCCCACAAAGGATTTGGCGAAACGGACGCTTTTTTGCTTAAGCGTCAAGTGAGAAAAAGCCGCCTCTTGGAAAGAATTAGAAAAACAGGTCAGCCTTTATTAATTCAAGATTTGACTCAACTCAAGCACTTTACTCAGTGGAGTAGTGGCCCGCGCATTCATGCCTGGATTGGGGTTCCTTTGACGGCGCGTGGTCAAATCATCGGGTACATGACCCTGGATAGCCATCAGCCGGGAGTTTTTCATGAGTACCACAAATCCCTGGCCCAGGCGATTGCCTATCATGCTGCTGTAGCCATTCAAAATGCGCATAGTTTTGATGAAGAACAGCGTCGCCGGAAAGAAGCGGAAACGATGCGCCAGACGCTGGAGATGGTCTCTTCATCCCTGGATCTGACGCTGGTCTTAAATAATCTATTGGTAGCCCTGAAGCAGGCGATTCCGTACGACAGCGCCAGCGTGTTCCTGATTGAAGGCGACTCTGCACGCATTATGGCTTGCAATTCTGCCAATCAAGAGCAGCAGATGATCATCGGGAAAACTTTTCCTCTGAGCAACCCACTTTTTGAGGAAGTCCAACGTCAGAAAAAGGCGGTTATCCTGGGCGATTCCCAAAAGGACCCGCGCTTCTGGAAGTGGGGATCAACCGATTATGTGCATGGCTGGATGGGCGTCCCGCTGATTAGTCGTGATGAGGTGATCGGGTTCATTACCCTGGATAGCCGCCAGAAAAACGCTTTTGACCAGGAAAGCGCCAGCCTGGCGCAGGCCTTTGCCTATCAAGCCGCGACCGCGATCCAGAATGCCAAACTTTACCAGCAGGCTGTTCAGGCTGCCGAACGCCGCTCGGTTCTATACCGGCTCAGTCAGGAGATCAACCTTGCAACGACCAATGCCGAGGAGGTTTACCTCTCTATCCACAAAGCGGCCCGCGAACTCATGTCCTGCGATGCTTTCTTGATTGCCTTGAGAGATGACGTCCGCGGCGGGCATGAAGTTGTTTATCTCTACGAAGGCGATAAACGCTTTTCGCCTGTCCACCTTGAGCCTGGGCAGGGTATGACCGGCGAAGTGATCGAACGGGGAGAGACGCTGATTATCGATGATGTGTATGCGGATGAGAACAGGAACATTGTACGCTTTGGGAGTGATGAGAAAATTCATTCCGTTTTGGCCGCGCCGTTGCGCATTCGCAACAAGGTCATCGGTGTGCTTTCTGTCCAGGCTTATGCGCGTAATGCTTATGGCGATGAGGAAAAGGCCCTGTTAGAGATGCTTGCCAACCAGGCCGCCGTGGCGCTGGAGAACAACCGCCTCTTCCGGGAGACGCAACGTCGCTTGGCCGACCTTGAAGCCCTTGTCCAGGTCAGCAATGTCCTGAGTCAGACGCTGGAATTGGATCCCCTCTTGCAGAATATACTCAAATCGGCCTGCGATTCCATCCCTGCGGCTGAAAAGGGCACCATTTCTCTGGTGGAGGGTTATAACCGTTTGCGGATTCATGCCACGCATGGTTATACCGATCCCCGCGTTGTCAATACTGAGTTTGAGGAGCACGGTTACGGCATTTTGGCGGTCAAGCAGAAAAGCCCCTTGCTGATTGAAGATGCACATGCATCGGATGTCCCTCCTTACGAGGGGGATGTGGACGAAATCGCCGCTGTCAAAAGCGCTATTATTGCCCCTCTCATCAGCAAAGAAAATGTGATTGGCGTCATTTCGCTTGATAACGCTTCAAGCACGGCGGCCTTTAGTGAAGACGACCTGAAATTGCTGGTTACCATTGCCGGAGCCGCCGCACTCGCCATTGAAAACGCCCGCTTGTTCTCAGAAATACGCCGGCGTTTGAATGAACTTGTCGCCATCAATTTGATTTCCTCCACTTTGCAAAATGCGCAAACGCTGGAAGAGATGCTGCCGGCCTTGCTGGATGAGACGCTGAGCATTTTGGAACTCCAGGTTGGCGCTATCTGGTTGTTGAACCAGGATACAGGTCAGGTCCAACAGGTTGAAGCGCGCGGCTGGTTGACACAAATTCCCCAAAAAAGTTTACAGCCTGGCGAGGGAATCGTAGGCCACACCATGGAAACCGCAGAGGTCTACATCTCCCTCGATCTCAGCGCCGACGAGCGCGTCCAGGCTGAGAATCGTCTGCGCGTTCCTCCCGGCTGGGGAGGAGTATGTATTCCCATTCGCTCGGCCGGCGAGGCCATTGGCATTTACATGATTGCGACCCCCGATCCCGCCAAATTGAAAGAGGATGAAATTCGCCTGTTAACCACCTTTGCCGATATGGCCGGCAGCGCCATCCACCGCATGAATCTGTACCGCCGCGTTGAACGCCAGGTGCAGCGGTTAACTGCTTTGCGGGATGTGGATACCGCCATTGCCTCCAGTTTTGACTTACGGGTTACCCTCACAGTCTTGATTGACAACGCCATTTCGCGCTTGAATGTGGATGCTGCGGCTGTATTGCTCTATAATCCCAATTCCCAAACGCTCACCTACGCTTTTGGCCGCGGTTTTCACACCTCGGCGATCACACACAGCATACTGCGCATTGGCGATGGGCTGCCAGGCCGGGCAGCCTTGAGCAGAACCCTGGTTGCCGAGCCGGATTTGTCCAATAGTCCGTATTTTCGCCGTCGAGATCTATTGGCAAGTGAAAACTTCGTCTCTTATTATGCGGTCCCTTTGATTGCCAAAGGACAGGTTAAGGGCGTGCTTGAAATCTTTCACCGTTCCCCCTTGAACCCCACACCCGACTGGTTGGAATTCTTGCACACCCTGGCAGGGCAGGCCGCCATTGCCATAGACAACACCCAGTTGTTTGATAAACTCCAGCGTTCCAATCAAGAACTGATCATGGCTTATGACACCACCCTGGAGGGATGGAGCAAGGCCCTGGAATTGCGTGACCGCGAAACAGAGGGCCACGCCCAACGCGTCACCGACCTGACCCTGGCGCTGGCGCGCCGCATGGGAGTCCCCCCGGCCGAGATGGTTCATATCCGCCGCGGCGTCTTGCTTCACGATATCGGCAAAATGGGAATCCCGGACCATATCCTGCGTAAGACAGGGCCACTTACAGAAGATGAATGGGAAAGTATGCGCCAGCATCCCAAACTGGCGTATGACCTGCTCTATCCGATCGCTTATCTGCGGCCGGCACTGGATATTCCGTACTGCCATCATGAGATGTGGAACGGCAAAGGTTACCCGCGCGGCCTGAAGGGCGAGGAAATTCCCATCGCGGCCCGCATCTTCTCGGTTGTGGATGTTTGGGATGCCCTGGCTTCAGACCGGCCCTACCGTCCGGCCTGGCCAAGAGAGAAAATCCTGCGCTACATTCGCTCTCAGGCCGGAAAACGCTTTGACCCGATGGTGGTGGACGCCTTCCTGGAGATGATGGCCGAACAGAATGAAAAATGATCCGGACGGCCGCAGCCGCCCGGATGACTTGCTAACGCACGCGCACAAAGCGGCGCTTGCCAACCTGCAACACACCAGGGTGGGGGAAAGCGCAATCAAATTGATCCAGGACTACCCCGTCCAGCCGGACTCCTTTTTGCTCGATCAGCCGCCGTCCTTCCGACTTGCTGCTCACCAGCCCGCTTGCCAGCAGCACATCCAATACCGTCTGCCCGGGCTGGAGCGTATACTCTGGCATTTCATCTGGAAGATCCTTTTGCTGAAAGACTTTCTTAAAGGCTTCTTCGGCTTCGAGCGCGGCAGCCTCGCTGTGATAGATGGAGACAATCTCGCGCGCCAGCGACATTTTGACGTCCCGCGGATGTAAGCGCCCGCTTTGAAGGCCAGCCTCAATCTCGTCAATTTGAGCCGGCGTCCAGCGCGTCACCAGACGCATGTATTGTCCCATCGCTTTATCGGGGACCGACATCACCTTGCCGTACATATCTTCGGGGCTGGAAAGAAGCGGAATATGATTGCCCAGCGATTTGCTCATCTTGACCTCGCCATCTGTTCCGGGCAAGATTCCCAGAATAATGGCAATATTGGGCTTGGCGCCAAGCGCGGTCATGATTTTCCGGGCGGCAGTCATGATGTTGAACATCTGATCGGTGCCGCCGACTTGCACATCGCAGTTGAGCATGTAGGCATCATAGCCTTGCATAATGGCATAAAAGGTTTCGTGCAGGTAAATTGGGTCATTGTTTTCCCAGCGCACACGAAAATTTTCACGCTCACGCACAAACTGTTGCAGCGTGAAATTAGCCGCCAGTTCAATTAACTCGGCAAAACTCAGCCGCGAAAGCCACTCCGAATTGAAGCGAATTTTCGTCCGCTCCCGATCGAGGATTTTGTAGGCTTGCTCGGCGTAGGTCGCGGCGTTGCGCGCTACCTCCTGAGGCGTCAGACGCGGCCGAAGTTTGTCTTTATCAGATGGATCCCCGATCAGTGAAGTGTAATCCCCCACCACAAAAGTAACCTCGTGTCCGAGTTCCTGAAACTGGCGCTGTTTGCGCATTGGCACGCTGTGTCCCAGGTGCAGATCGCTGGTGCGCGGGTCAAAGCCGCAATAGACGCGCAGAGGCCGGCCCTCCTTTTGGGCTTCCAGCAGGCGTTGACGCAGTTCGGCAGCCATGGCGTTTTTCAGCGTCTCATCGCCATATTCTGTCCCCTGCATCAGCAGAGCAACCTGTTCGTCAATGTTCATGTCGTCCTCCTCTCCTGAAAATCAAAACGCGCCTGCTGCGGCAGACGCGTCGGTCGCGCGCAGCAATTGACCTTAGCGGCGCGAATAATACACTACTCCATTGCTTTCTGTCATTTTATCCAAACGGCTCATTACAACAATCTCTTCGAGAATTTTTTCGCCTTCGGCAAAGCCCGTTTTGCCGCGCAAACGACCTTGCAGGTAGACTTCACCCAGCGTATGGAAGACAAAACCCGTTTTCTGACCGAGGACCTGAACCGTCTGCCCCCACCGGGCAGGGAAACGGCTCACTCCCTGGACCTCTGGCCAGGTCAGCCGCACCGAGCGGAGTCCATTCTCAAACGTGATCCCGCTTTCGTCCAGCCGCAGACGGGTGTGCCGCTCCACCCAGTTGTTGAGAGAGATGCTCACGGCAAAGAACAGCAGCAACGCCCATACCAACCATGCCGCGGCAGGAATTTCGTTCATCCAGCGCTTTAGGACGATCAGGTTAAGACTGGTCAACAGTAAAAGCGCCCAGGCAATTGTCTCCCCCGAACGGGGTAACAATTCAGGGCGGTACTCGCGTACCGGCTTTTCGAGCATAGGGCTATTATACAGCAATCCGCCGGGTTAACAGATCGCGCAAGGCTTCTTCAGCCCGTGGAAAACGGAATTGAAAGCCCAGTTTTTGCAGGCGTTCCGGCAGGACGAACTGACCATCCAGCACCAGGCTGCTCATCTCGCCCAAGACCAGACGGAGCAGCAGGGCCGGAACCGGCAGCCAGTAAGGCCGTTGCAGCACCCTGGCCAGGATTTGGGTGAACTCTGCATTTGATAGCGGCTCAGGAGCGGTAAGGTTAAACGCTCCGCTGGCCGCCTCGTTTTCCAGCAGGAAGCGAATGGCAGATACCTCATCGGCAATGTGGATCCAGGAGAAGCCTTGCGTCCCGCTGCCCAGCGGCCCGCCGATGAACAAACGCACAGGCAACGCCATCAATTTGAGGATGATGCTTTCTCTGGCCAGCACCACCCCCGTGCGCAGAATGACATGCCGGATTCCGAGCAATTCTACCGGCTTAGAGGCGGCTTCAGCCTGCTGGCAAATGCGCGCTCCCAGGTCTTTGCCGGGCGAGTCGGTTTCGGTGACAGGCAGGTCGCCGCGGGGGCCGTAATAGCCAATCGCCGAGGCCTGGAGGAACACTTTCGGGCGGCGCGAGACCCTTCCGCAGGCCTCCGCCAGCACCAGCGCCGGTCTGACCCGGCTGTCAAAAAAACGCTGCTTCTTCCTCTTCGTCCAGGGCCAGGAGGCCAGGGTCTGCCCGGCCAGAGTCACCACCGCGTCAGATTTTTCCAGGAAAGCAAGCCAGTTGCCTGTTTTCTGACCGTCCCAGCCAACGGCCTGGGCACCCTGTGGCAGCCGCACCGATTCGGGCCGCCGGGTTAACACGAAAACCTCATGCCCATCCTCAAGCAGAGATTGAGTCAGGGCTCGACCAATTAAACCGCTGCCGCCTGCAATCAGAACTTTCATCCGTTTATCTCCATAAAGCCGTTGTGCTATAATCAAGCCAATTGTGGAGGCGCCATGCATGCGCCAGTTTTGGTGCTCAATGCCAATTTCGAACCGTTGAATGTGTGCGATACCCGCCGCGCGCTGGGTCTGATCCTCACCGGCAAAGCAGACCTGGTGGTGAATGGCCGCGGCGTGATTCGCACCGTCTCCCAAGAAATCCCGCGCCCGTCGGTCATCCGGCTGGAGTCAATGGTACAACGGCCGCGCCCCTCTGTCAAGTTGACCCGACGCGAGATTTTCCGCCGCGATAATTATACCTGCCAATACTGCGGGCGGCGCAGCGGGGAAATGACGGTGGATCATGTTCTGCCGCGCCATCTGGGCGGAGAGCATGTCTGGACCAATGTGGTCACTGCCTGCCCGGCCTGCAACCACCAAAAAGGCGGCCGGCGGCTGGAAGAATCGGGGATGAAATTAATCCGTTTTCCGCAAGAGCCTCCATCCAGCGCACTCTATATTTTCGGGCGGCACCTGATTGAAAATGCAGACTGGGAACCCTATATCAGGGGATGGTAGCAGGGGGCTATCCTTTGTTCGTCAGGATTCGTCCCTTCCACTCTCGCCGACCGGTAAAATGCCAGTATATGGCCTGCAAGGCGATGATGGTCATCAGGAAGACCGAAACGGGCATAAACACGGCGTCAAGCAGCCGTTGGTGAGAGACGGCGGCGGTCAGCGCGCGGATGAGGATTGCCAGCAAAATGGCTGCCAGGCATGCAAAGAGCCATGCTGCTTGACCGGTTAGAACACCAATGATCAGCCCGCACCAGGGAAAGATAAAAAGCCACCAGTGGAATAGGGTGGAGAGAAGCAAGAGCGGCACGCTATTGCCGTGTCCGGCAAGGATATTCTTGGCAAATCCATTGCGAACCTGCTGCCAGTTGTGGTACATGCGGGTCTGAATCAAGTGGTTTGCATCTACCATCCGCAAACGCAGGCGGTGACGCTTGATTGCATGCGCAAAGGCCATGTCATCCAGGATGTGATCAGGAATAGCCGCGTGGCCGCCAACCTGTTGATACGCGGTCCGCTTGAAAAGCAGACATTGTCCAATGGCAGCAGAAAAGATGGGCCAGGGCAGGTGGTGAACGCTGAGAACTGGCAGGTAGGCAAGGATAGAAAAAGCCATGAGGGGAACGACCAGCCGTTCGCTCCAGGTTTGCGCGATTTGGGTTGGCCAGGCGACCAGTAAATCAGCGCGCGTGCGTTGCGCTTCTGAGATCAAAGCCGTGAGCGCGCCGGCTTCCCAGCGCACATCGGCGTCGGTGAAGAGCAGGTAATCGCCGCCGGCCTGTTCAGAGAGTTGGTGACAGGCCCAGGTTTTTCCAAGCCAGCCGGGCGGCAGGGGTTGACCGCTGAATACTTTTAGATGAGGCGCATGAGCAGCGGCATCCCTTGCAATTTCAGCGCTGCCATCCTCTGAGCCGTCGTCAAGCAAAAGGATTTCCAGGTTGGGGTAGTCTTGAGCAAGCAAAGAGCGGACGGTTTGAGCAATCACGGCGGCTTCGTTGCGCATGGGAATAAGCACAGAAAGGCGGGGATTGTGCCTGGTCAGGGAGGTGCGTTTGAGGCGTGGGAAGGTAAGGGCGTTGAGGCTGGCGATGAGAGCAAAAATGACAAGCGGGACGAAGAGCAAGAGAACAAATGCAGACATGTCCATTATCGGGCAGTCTTCTGGAAATCTTGGCGGTGTTTCCAGAGTACGAGCATGGCTTGCAGGCCGAGTATCCAGTAAAAAAGAGGTTCAGGGCGGAATACAAGCAGGTAAATTGCCATTACCAGGAGCGTGAACAACACGGCCCAGGCGGAATTTTTAAGCAGCAGATACCAGGCGGTGATTCCAACCACAATAACGAGCGGCATGTCCCAGAGGGTCAGGCCAATCCACACGCCCAGAACGGTGGCCAGTGCTTTGCCGCCCTTGAAGTTGAGAAAAGGCGAGAAGGCATGTCCCAGCGTGGGGGCAAGGGCAATTGGCACGATGGACCACCCGCCCAGGTCGAAGACCTGATAGGCCAGCCCAACCGGTAAAGCGGCTTTGGAAACGTCCAGCAGGAGTGCTGCCAGTCCAATCCACTTCCCGCCTGCTTTGAAGGCGTTGGTCGCGCCGGGATTGCCATCTCCTACCAGGCGGGGGTCTTTGCCTCTCAGGCGGGCAAGCCAGACGGAGAAAGGCAAAGCGCCTGCAATGAAGGCAAGGATAAACCAAAAGAGAGCGGAACTGGATACAAGCATGAGATTTTGCGCCGTATCGGGTTAGAGATGCAGGGCGGTTGGGATGTTGCGCCATGCCAGCCAGACAAATACGCCACATCCCACAAAACCGAAGAAAGCCGGCCCAGGCTGTGACCAGAAGACGGCCTGACCAAAGGCCTGCAAAAGCCAGGTGAGTGTATAAATCACTGCCAGCGGGGCAAGCGGCAGGTCTGTAGGAGATACAATCAGCGTGATCAGTACGGAAACGATCAGCCAGCCAAAATAGTTGACAAGCGGGATGCCAAAATATACGCCGGGCGTTTCCCATGCCCACAGCCCCCAGCCGACCATTTGCGGGTCAAGGAACAAGTCCCAGGCTGTAAAAACCAGCCCTGAGAGCAGGGCGTAGAGCAGTCGGGATTGGGTATGCGGTAGAATGAGCCAGGCAATGGCCCACGCCGGTGGCAACATCATCAACCAGGCCAACGGGATGAGGATCGGCACTCCTGCAACTTGCGGTTGTAACAGGGTGGTGTAATGATATTCTCCAAATGGGAAGCCGGTTTGCGACCCAACCAACTCGGCAAAATAGGCAAGGATAAGCACCAATGCCTGTGTCTTGAGCGCCTGTACCCATCTCTGCCGGGAAAAGAGGGCCAGCGATACGGCGAGGGCCTGCATCAAGACATTAACCGTAATGCCGCGTATCAACCACTCTTTGCCGAGCAGCCGAATGGCGAAAGGCAAGCCGAGCATGGTGGCTAGCCAGACCAGAATAAGGATGCTTGCAGCAGGCGTCTGTTGCAGGTTGGAGATAAGAACAGAAAGCAGGCCAGATATCTTTTTCATAGGTCGCTGAATTTTAACATAAACGATTGCGGCGCACTCTCTTGTGAATGCGCCGCAATTCTGTTAGATGACAATATTGATGAGCCGCTTGGGTACGACGATGATCTTCCGGGGTGCCTTGCCCTGCAGGTATTGTTGTACCGTTTCGCTGGCCAGGGCCGCGGCTTGAATCTGCTCCTCGGTGGCGTCGGCGGGGACGGTGATGCGGTCGCGCAGTTTGCCGTTGACCTGGACGGGGATGACGATTTCCTCTTCGCGGGCGGCCTCTTCGTCCACGCTGGGCCAGGGCTGGGTGTGGACCGAATAGGTGCGTCCGGTGCGTTCCCACAGTTCCTCGGCGATGTGCGGGCAGACGGGGGCCAGCATGCGCAGGTAGATATCTACGGCCTCGTTCCATTCGGGCGTGCCGTAGGCGCCGGCCTCTTTGACCTTGACCATCTCGTTGAGCAATTCCATCAAACTGGAGACGATGGTGTTGAACTCGAATTCCCGGAAGTCGTGGCTGACGCGGCGGAGCGTCTGATGGACGCGGCGGCGCAGGAGGCGTTTGGTTTCGTCGGAGCAGGCCGCGGGTCCGGACGGCGCTTCGGTGACCATCGCCCAGACGCGGCGCAGCCAGCGCACCGTGCCTTCGATGCCGGAGGAATTCCAGGGCGCGCCCATGTCCCAGCGGGCGAAGAACATCAGGTAGGCGCGCACCGCGTCGGCGCCGTAGCGTTCCACCAGTTCATCCGGAGCAACGACATTGCCGCGGCTCTTGGACATCTTCTCGTGGTCCTCGCCCAGCACCATGCCCTGATTGCGCAGTTGGATCATCGGCTCGCGGCCTTTGGTGATGCCCATGTCGCGGCAGGCTTTGTGGAAGAAGCGGGTGTAGATGAGGTGCATGTTAGCATGCTCAATGCCGCCGGTGTAGGTATCTACGGGCATCCAGTAGTCGTATTCTTTCGGGTCGAAGGGGCCTTGGTGATACCAGGGGCTGAGGTAGCGCAGGTGATACCAGGAGGAGCACATGAAGGTATCCATGGTGTCGGTCTCGCGCTCGGCCGGCCCGCCGCAGACCGGGCAGGTGGTATCTTTCCAGGTGGGGTGCAGTTTGAGCGGGCTTTCGCCAGTGGGGCGCCATTCCACGTCTTCGGGCAGGAGGACGGGTAACTCAGATTCGTGGACGGGGTTCCAGCCGCACTTTTCGCAGCGGATCATGGGGATGGGCGCGCCCCAGTAGCGCTGACGGGAAATCAGCCAGTCGCGCAGTTTGTAACTGACGGTTTTTTTGCCGCGGCCTTCCTGTTCCAGCCATTGGATGACTTTTTGCATGCCGGGGTCAGCGTGGCCTTTGCCGCTGACGTAGGTGCCGTCCATGTGGGCGGAGTTGATCATCCGCCCCGGGCCGACGTAGGCGGCCTCCATCGTGTCGCCGTCCAGGAGGGGTTCGCCTTCGGGCTGGATGACGGGGATGACTTTCAGGCCGTATTTGCGGGCGAAGGCGAAGTCGCGCTCATCGTGGGCGGGGACGGCCATGATGGCGCCCGTCCCGTAGGTCATCAGGACGTAGTCGGCGATCCAGACGGGGATTCTGGCCCCGTTGACGGGGTTGATGGCGTAGCCGCCGGTGAAGACGCCGGTCTTCTCCTTGTCGGCGGCCTCGCGGTCAATGTCCGATTGACGGGCGGCCTGCAGTTTGTAGGCCTCGACCTCGGCCTTGTGTTCGGGCGTGGTGAGTTTATCCACCAGCGGATGTTCGGGGGCCAGCACCATGAAGGTGGCGCCCCAGAGCGTGTCCGGGCGGGTGGTGAAGACCTCGATCACGTCGCCGGTTTCGGTGGTGAAGTTGACGCTGGCTCCTTCGGAGCGGCCGATCCAGTTGGTTTGCAGGACGCGGACGCGTTCGGGCCAGTCCATGCCTTCGTAGTTCAGCAGGTCTTCGGCGTAGGCGGTGGTGCGGAAGAACCACTGCTCCAGGTCTTTTTTGATGACCGGCGTGCCGCAGCGTTCGCAGTGGCGGTCTTCGCCCCAGACTTGTTCGCGCGCCAGGGTGGTGTTGCACTTCGGGCAGAAATCCACCGGGGCCATCTTGCGGTAGGCCAGGCCGTGCTTGTAGAGTTGGATGAAGAACCACTGCGTCCATTTGTAGTATTCGGGGTCGCTGGAGATGGCCTCGCGCCGCCAGTCCCACATGGCGCCCATGGAGCGCAGTTGTTTGCGCATGCGGTCAATGTTCTGGTAGGTGCGGATTTTGGGATGGATGCCGTCTTTGATGGCGGCGTTTTCGGCGGGCAGGCCAAAGGCGTCGAAGCCGATGGGGAACATCACGTTGTAGCCGTTCATGCGCATGAAGCGGGCGCGGGCGTCGGAGGGCGTCATGGCGTACCAGTGACCGATGTGCAGGTCACCGGAGGGGTAGGGAAGCATCGTCAGGGCGTAGTGCTTGGGGCGGGTGGGGTCAATGTCGGCGTTGTAGATGCCGTCGGCTTCCCATTTCTTTTGCCATTTGGGTTCGATTTCTTGTGGAATGTAGTCGCTCATTTTGTCCTCTCGAATATCGGCTTTTTTCAACACGAAGGTTGCGAAGGATGCACGAAGGAGCACCAAGTTTTTTTCTTTGACTCTTGCCAAAAGGGTGTTTCTACTTGTTCTCTCGAAATATCGGCCTTTTTTCAACACGAAGGTTACGAAGGATGCACGAAGGAGCACCAGGTTTTTTCTTTGTGGTACTTTGAGTCCTTTGTGTTTCCAATATTTTCGGCCAAACAAAAAGCCCTTCCTCCACACAGGGACGAAGGGTTGCTCCGCGGTACCACCCGGTTTACGTTATCGGTTCACAGGTTGACAGGTTGGAATGTTCCGACCGTCGAACCTGCCAACTCGATAACGTCACTCATTGGCGCTAACGGGCTTACCCGGCGCTGACTACTTTGGTCAAATTCGCAATTTGACTTGTCTTCACCAGCGCAGTCTCTCTTACGAGGGGCAGGCGAGTTCAGTCTCTTGCACCCTTTAGGGTGTGGGGCGCTCCCGCTTGCGCCGTGAAGGGCTTCCACCTCGCTTTCCCTTCTCGCTGACGGGATGACTTACTACTCCTGCCATGACTTTATATTATTCAGGGCAGGCTGAAGACCTGCCCTTTTGTGTGGTGGACCCAGCGAGATTCGAACTCGCGACCTTCTCAATGCCATTGAGACGCGCTCCCAACTGCGCTATGGGCCCTCTTTGAGGCGACGCCGATTTTACATTGAAACGCTCAATTCGTCAACCAGGTGGACCTGAGGGGATTCGAACCCCTGACCTCCTCAGTGCGATTGAGGCGCGCTCCCAACTGCGCTACAGGCCCAAAGGTGCAGGAATTCTATCTGAAGGCAGAGCGGATGTCAAGGAAAGTAACTGAAGTTCAGACAAAAGTTCGGACATGAGGCCGAGTCAGGTTTTGGAAAGTAGCCAGGGCCGCTTGAAGAATCGCTGTTTTCTGGTCATCAGAAAGTGTCCATTTCTGTTTGAGCAGAATGAAAAGGCCAGAATAGCGTTTCCACTTTTTACCCTTTTTGAGAGAAGGTGAACCTGGGATACGTTCCTGATCTTCAAC
>JAIOAQ010000053.1 GCA_019873735.1 Chloroflexota bacterium
TCTAACCGTGTTCAGTTGGAGGGTGAGTCTTGCGAATCTCACCCTCCAGCCTTTGACCTTACCGACATCAAAATCGAGTGAAACCCATCCTCGTCCGCGACCTGATGACCGTTGGCGTACCTACCTGCAAACGAGATACGCCTGTAAAAGATATTGCGCGTTTTTTGCTGGAACACAACGTAGAGGGGATGTGCGTGCTGGACGAAGAAGGCAACGGCATCGGCGTCGTCAGCGCCGAAGAACTGACAGCAGCCTACAGCCGCGAAGACATACAAGTCCTGACCGCCGAACAGGTGATGCGCGAAGGCATGCCCACCGTCCAGCCGGATATGCCGGTTACCCTGGCAGCGCAACTCATGCGCGATCAGAAGACCAGGATTGCCTACCTGACCCACAATGCAGCCGGCATTATCTACCCCGCCGCCTACATCACCTACCGTCACATCTTGCGCCATCTGGCCGCACAAAACGAGCAGGAACTGAAAGACCTCGGCATTAAGGCCGAAAGGAAATCTCCATTGGAGGCGTTCATTGAACGCCGCGACGCCGCCCGCAAGAAGGCGAACCCGAACAAGTAATCTCATCTTCCATCTATTATTATCTAACCCGCAACCCCAACCCACAAAGGAGAGACACCATGCCCATTGAAATCCCAAAAGATAAATGGCCCGGCAGCGTCCAAACGGTTACGCTGGGCGCTACCGCCGCAGAAGGCGGAACGCGCACAAAAACCGTCACCGTTGGAGGGCAAACCAGCATGCCTTTCATGCATTTTGAGGCGCCCGCCCCCCATCCTCCGGTCGTTGCGATCGAAATCAAATCCAAACGGCCAGAAGACTGGTCCCCCTTGCTGGCAGAAACCTGGGGGGAGGCGATGGACGCCCCAGCCAAATGGGCCGCAAAAGCCCAGGAAGCAGGAGCCGACCTGCTCGTCCTGGCCCTGACCCTGAACGACACCCCCGAAAGCGCCGTAGCAGCCACAAAGGCGGTTTTGTCTGCCAGCGGCCTGCCCCTCATCGTCTTCGGTCCAGGTCAGGTAGAGAAAGACAACGAACTGCTTGTGGCCGTCGCCGAAGCAGCCAAAGGCGAAAAAATCGGTCTGGGCATCTGCGAAGACAAAAACTACCGCACCATCGTCGCCACAGCCCTGGCAAACGGCCACGTCGTCACCGCCCGCGCGCCCATGGATGTCAACCTCTCCAAGCAACTCAACATCCTCATCACCGATATGGGCCTGCCCCTGGATCGCATCCTGATGGATCCCACCACCGGTGCCCTGGGATACGGCATGGAATACGGCTACTCCGTGATGGAACGCCTGCGCCTGGCCGCCCTGCAAGGAGACCGCATGACCCAACTGCCGATGATCGTCACCGTCGGCTTTGAGGCCTGGAAGGCCAAAGAAGCCAAAGTTGGCGAAGGGGTGCCGGCTGCCTGGGGCGATTGGAAACGCCGTGCCATTCACTGGGAGACCATCACCGCCATGGCACTGATCGAATCCGGGGCAGACATCCTTGTTCTACGGCACCCCGAAAGCGTAGCGTTAATCAAAGCCGCGATTGCAGAATTGATTCCGGCATAAGGAGGCAAACATGGCACTCTCAGGCATTCAAATCTACAAACTGCTGCCGCAAACCAACTGCAAAGAATGCGGCTACCCCACCTGTCTGGCCTTTGCCATGAAACTGGCTGCCAAACAGGCCGAACTCTCTGCCTGCCCCTACGTTTCAGAAGAATCGAAAAAACAACTGGCCGAATCGGCCGCCCCGCCCATTCGCCTGGTCACGCTCAAAGGCCCCGAGGGCGAAGTCAAAGCCGGCAACGAGGTCTGCCTCTTCCGCCACGAAAAGACGTTCTACAACAAACCCGGTTTGTTCATCCGCCTGCAGGCCAGCGACCCCAACCTGGCCGAAAAGGTGCGTCAGGCCGCCGCTTACAAAGTCAGTTACGTGGGCATAGACTTTACGGTTGACGGGTTCGCCATCCAGGCCGATGGCGACCTGGGAGCAGCCGTCAAGACCGTGCGCAGCGTGACCGGCCGCCCCCTTATCCTGATGGGCGACCCGGCCTCGCTTCCTGCCGGACTGGAGGCCTGCTCCGGCGAGACCCCGATGATTTACGCCGCCGACGCGTCGAACTGGGAGGCGCTTGCCGATCTGGCCGCCAAGTACAAGGCTGCGCTGGCCGTCAAGGGCGCCTCGCTGGACGAAATCGCCGACCTGACCCAGAAAATCCAGGCCAAAGGCGTAGAAGATATGGTCCTGGACCTGGGCGGCAAAACCCTGGGCGACTGGCTGACGCTTTCCACACAGGTGCGGCGGTTGGCGCTTAAAAACTTCCGCCCGCTCGGATATCCGGTCATTGCCCTGGCAGCAGGCGGCGAAAAAGAACCTCTGGTCGCCGCACAGGCCATTGCCAAATACGCCGGCTTCGTTGTTCTGGATACCTTCTCGCCCGAGTTGCTCTATGCCCTTCTCGTCCTGCGCGAAAACATCTACACCGACCCGCAGAAGCCCATCCAGGTCCAGCCGGGAATCTATGAAATCAACAAACCTACCGCCGAAAGCCCGGTGCTGGTCACCACCAATTTCAGCATCACCTACTTTGCGGTGGCAAACGAAGTCGAAGGTTCGGGTTTGCCGGCCTGGCTGGTAGTCTGCGATGCAGAAGGCATGTCGGTGCTTACCGCCTGGGCGGCAGGAAAGTTCGATGCCGAGCGAATCGCCAAGTCGATCAAAGGCTTCGATGTCGCCAGCAAAGTCAGCCAGAAGCGCCTTGTCCTGCCGGGACATGTGGCCGTCCTCTCCGGCGAACTGGAAGAAGAACTGCCGGATTGGGAAATCAAAGTCGGCCCGCGCGAGGCAGTAGATTTGCCGGCTTACATGAAACAGGTCCTGGCCTGAACCGAAAGATTCAGCAAGTGACGGGGTTGGAGGCCAAACGTTCACCCCATTGACCGCCTTCAACCCCGCACCCTTAGGCATTCAAGCATTGGAACACACCGTCACTTTCCGCCATCAAGACCAGCCAGACATCAGCGTAACGGTCTCAACCAATACGCTGGTGTCTGAGGCCGCGCGGCAAGCCGGCATTGAAATCAACCAGCCCTGCGGCGGGCAGGGCCGTTGTGGACGCTGCGCCGTGCAAGTCACACTAGGCAGCGTGCGCAGGCGGAGCACCATCCGCCTTCAGCCAGAAGACATCGAGCAGGGATACGCCTTAGCCTGCCAGAGCGTCATCGAAGGCGATGCCGTCATCTTCATCCCGCCGCAGGAAAAAATTGAACGGCGCCTGACAACCGACCGGACGGCCGCCGAAGTCACCGTGCCGGCAGGGTATGAATACGAACGCCAGCAAACCATTCGGCGGCTGCATGTACAGCTCAACCCGCCCAGCATGGACGACCAGACCGACGACTGGAGCCGGCTACAAACAGCCGTGCGTTTACAGCACAAGATCGAGAATCTGCAGGCATCACTTCCCGTCCTGCAAAAAATGGGAGAAGCCCTGCGCGCCGGAGACTGGCAAGTCACCATCATTGTTGACCTGAGCAACGTCTTGCAAAGTCTGGAGGGGCAACAGCCGGTAAGGCTGCTCGATATTCAACCCGGCCTGCGCGATGAGTATTCTCCTTTGTGGGGTCTGGCAATTGACATCGGCACGACCACCGTCACCGTCTGGATGGTAGACCTGGTGAGCGGCCAAGTCCGCGCGCAGGCCGCAGAATATAACGGCCAGATTGCGCGCGGCGAGGATGTCGTCTCGCGCATCATCTTTGCCAGCAAAGACAGCGGAAGAGAAGAGATGCGCCACCGCGTGCTGGAAACCATCAACACGCTGGTGGAAAGCCTCTGCAAACGCACCCAGTCCCAGCCTGAAGAAATTGTCAAGGCCGCCATTGCCGGCAACAGCACCATGATGCACCTGCTGCTGGGCATCCCGGCCGCCAGCATTCGCCTTTCACCATTCATTACGGCCATCAACCAGCCTCCGCCATTCACGGCACGCGAAATCGGCCTGGCCATCAACCCTGAAGCGCGCATTGACTGTCTGCCGGGTGTGGCCAGTTACGTGGGGGCCGATATTACGGCCGGAGTGCTTGCCAGCGGGCTGGACGACGCCGAAGCCATCACGCTCTTCCTGGATGTCGGCACCAACGGCGAAACCGTGCTCGGCAACCGCGACTGGCTGGTCACTTGCGCCTGCTCGGCCGGCCCTGCATTTGAGGGCGCCGGCATGCAGCACGGTATGCGCGCCACGCTTGGAGCAATTGAGGAGGTGTGGATTAACCATGAGACTTATGAACCTCGCTGCCGCGTCATTGGCAACGTCAAACCCAAAGGCATCTGCGGCTCAGGGTTGATTTCATTGCTGGCAGAAATGTTTATCTCTGGCCTGCTGGATAAAAGCGGGAACATCAATCTTTCCCTGCCAACCAAACGCGTGCGTCAGGGCGAACATGGGCCGGAATACGTCATCGCCTGGGGCGAGGAAAGCGAGAGCGGGCAGGACATTGTCATCACCCATGTGGATATTGACAACCTGCTGCGCGCCAAGGCCGCCATTTACGCCGGCTTTACCGTCCTGGCAGAGCAGGTAGGATTCAACCTGGCAGAAGTGGAAAAAATCCTGATTGGCGGTTCGTTTGGCAAATACATCAATGTCGAAAAAGCGATTCAAATCGGCCTGCTGCCCGACGTGCCCTGGGAACGATTTGTATTCCTTGGCAATACGGCTGTGCGCGGCGCCTATTATGCCCTGCTCGACTGGCAGGCCCTGGAGCGGATAGAAAAGATTGCCCGCCGCATGACATATATCGAACTCTCGGCAGACAATGCCTTTTATGAGGCCTTCACCTCTGCCCTGTTCTTGCCGCATACCGATATGAGCAAATTCCCCTCGGTTGAAGCGGCAATTTCTGTAAAACCGGAGGGGCTACCACCCTCAGCATAAGCCCACAGACTGCAAATCCCAACCTACTGGAGGAGAACATGTACATCATTGGCGAAAACATTCACATTTTGTCCGATAAGGTCAAAGAAGCCCTGGCCAATCGTGACCGCGAATTTTTCATGGAAATGGCCATTAAGCAAGTTGAAGCAGGCGCGAAAGCCGTTGACATCAACCTGGGGCCGCGCAAGAAAGACTGGGACGAGGTCTTTCCCTGGATTGTTGAAACGGTTGAAACCGTTGTGGATGTGCCGCTGGCCATTGACACGACCAACGTGGACGGCATGGAAGCCGCGCTCAAAACCATCAAGAAGGCCCAACCAATCTTGAACTCTACGTCTGCCGAGCCAGAACGGCTGGAAAAAGTGCCGCTCCTGGCGAAAAAGTACGGGGCCAAAATGATTGCCCTGACCATGGGAAGCGAGGGCATCCCCGTAGAAGCAGAAGCCCGCGTCAATATTGCCATTGAAACGCTCATCCCCCGCGCTCTGGAAGTTGGCTTGCCAATCGAGGACCTGATTATTGACCCGCTGGTGCTAACCGTCTCCGGCTGCCAGCAATACTGTCCGCACCTGATCGAGGCCGTGCGCATGTTGCAATACGCCTGGGATCCCGCTCCCAATATCTCGGTCGGGCTCAGCAACGTCTCCAACGCAGTGCCGAATGCCAACCGTCCGCTCATCAACCGGGTTTATCTGGCCATGTTGATGGGTGTAGGACTGCAAATGATGATTGCCAACCCTCTCGACGAGAAGCAGAATGATGTCATACGCTGGATAGAGACAAAAGACACTAGCAACCCGCTGGGGCGAGTCTATAATAAGATTGCTGACCGAATCGCCGCCGGTGAGGAGCCACAAGTGGAGGACTTTGATCTGTCCGATCCAGAACAAGCCGCTATCTGGAAGACGACCCAAATTCTGCTCAACAAGGTCATCTATGCAGACGGCTACCTGAACCAATAATTGAGAGGAGGCTGTATGAACGTTGACGAGTTATTGAAAAAGGCAACCAAACCTTCAGCAGACGCGTTGAAGTTGCACCCGTTCTATCGGGGCAAAGTGGAGACGGCCCTGAAATGCACCGTGCGCGACTTCAACGATTTTGCCATCTGGTACACGCCGGGGGTAGCCGCCCCATGCAAGGCCATCGCGGCAAATCCAGACCTGGTGTACGATTACACCAACAAGTGGAATACCGTCATCGTGGTCAGCGACGGGACACGCGTGCTTGGCCTGGGCGACATCGGCCCCAAAGCCGGCCTGCCAGTTATGGAGGGGAAAGCGCTGCTCTATAAGTATCTGGGAGGGGTGGACGGCATCGCCATCATGCTGGATACCAAAGACCCGGACAAAATCATCGAGACGGTTCTGATGCTCCAGCCCGGGTTTGGCGGGGTGAACCTGGAAGACATTTCCAACCCGAAATGCTTCTACATTTTGGACACGCTGCGAGAAAAAGCCGAGATTCCGGTCTGGCACGACGATCAGCAAGGCACGGCCACCGTTACGCTGGCAGGCTTGATCAACGCTCTCAAGGTGGTCGGCAAGAAGATGAGCGAAGTCAAGATTACCTTCATCGGTTCCGGCGCTTCAAACGTGGCTTGCGCGCGCCTGATCTTCGGCTGGGGTGCGGATCCATCGAAATGCTTCATTGTAGATAGCAAAGGCATTCTCGGCAAGCATCGCAAAGATATTGAAATGCGTAAAGCCGAATATGTGGATAAGTGGAAGTATTGCAACCTCACCAATGCAGAAGGCCGAGAAGGCGGCATGGCTGAGGCTTTCAAAGGCGTTGATGTCATCATCGCCCTTTCACAATCCGGCCCAGGGGTCATCCAACCAGAGTGGATCAAGACCATGAACAAAGATCCCATCGTCTTTGCCTGCGCCAACCCGGTGCCCGAAATCTGGCCCTGGGAGGCCAAAGAGGCCGGAGCAGCCGTCGTGGCCACCGGCCGCTCAGACTTCCCCAATCAGGTCAACAACTCGCTGGGCTTCCCCGGTATCTTCCGCGGCACATTAGACGTGCGCGCCCGCACCATCACCGATGAAATGTGCTTTGCTGCCGCCCAAGCCCTGGCCGACCATGTAGGCGACAAACTGGACCCGGATCACATTCTCCCGAATATGGACGACTGGGAAGTCTTCCCCCGCGAGGCGGCCGCAGTGGCCATGAAAGCCATTGAGCAGGGGCTGGCAAAAATCAACCTGACCTACGAGCAAGAGTTCGAACAGGCCACGCACATCATCAAACGCTCGCGCGCCCTGACGCAAATGATGATGGATCAGGGCTTCATCCCGGAACCCCCGCCCGACTCGGATGGCGACCCCAAGGTCGATATCGAGACGGTTAAAGCGGCCTACTAAGAGAGGAGGATGAAAATGTACGACTTGATCATTGTGGGCGGCGGCCCGGCAGGCCTGACAGCGGCTATCTATGCCATCCGCAAACGCTTGAACGTCCTCCTGGTCAGCAAAGACCTGGGCGGCAAAACCAATTACCGCCTGGCCCTGCCCTGGATTGAAGACTACCAGATCATTCGCGGCCTGGAAATCGTCAACAAATTCCGCAGCGAACTGGAATACTTGGATTTTGCCCGCCACATGGAAGCCGTAGAAAAGGTCAGCCAACAGGGCGACCATTTCGTGGTCACCACCAAGGGCGGCGCAAACCTGGAGGCCAGGGCGGTTATCATCGCCACCGGCGCCCGCCAGGTACGGATGGATGTGCCCGGCGAAAAAGAGTTCACCATGAAAGGTCTGTGTTACTCGGCGCTGTCGTATGCACCTTTGTGCATTGACAAGGAGGTTGTGGTCATTGGCGATGGCGATTTGGGCCTGCGCTCGGCCGGCGAACTGGCAACGGTTGCCAAACATGTTCATCTCATTTGCAAAGACGAGAACATGCTCAACCAACCGCTGGGCAAGAAACTGGCCGCCTCGGCAAATGTGACCATCCTCAAAAACTGTCAGGTAGTTGAAGTGAAAGGGGATGAATACGCCCGCAGCATTGTCGTCAAAGACGCGGGCGGCAAATTGGTGGAAATCAAGGCCGATGCCATGTTCGTTGAACAAGCCCTTACCCCCGTCTCGCAGATGGTGGAGGGCCTGGCAAAACTGGATGAACACAAGCGTATTATCGTAGACTGCGCTTGCCGCACAAACGTGCCCGGTCTGTTTGCTGCCGGGGATGTGACCAACGGCTACGCCGAGCAAGTTTTAATCGCTGTCGGCGAGGGCGCTAAAGCCGCCTTAAGCGCCTACGAATACCTGCTACCCACACTTTAATGCAACTGGGGTATCCTGCATCGCCACAGGATACCCCGCCCATTCCCACCGTAGAGGAGTATCTACCATGCCCATCTTTACCCCCGGACGCCGCTGGCAGCCCCCCTTCATGCCCTTCAAACGCGAACCTTTTGGGCGCCGGTTGCTGGCTTCGATTGAAAAAATGGTCAAAGGGCCGCTTTTTGGCTGCCGCATGTGCGGCAACTGCCTGCTCCAGGAAACTGCTTTTATTTGCCCGATGGAATGCCCAAAAGGCGCCCGCAATGGCCCCTGCGGCGGTTCTACGCCCGAACATTGCTATGTAGATGAGACACGCCCCTGCATGTGGTATCAAATTTACGACCGGGCCTTCAAGATGGGCCGCCAGGAAATGCTGCTTGAGGTTCTGCCTCCGCTCGACTGGGACAAGGTCGGCACAGAAACCTGGGGCGATGTCGTTGCCCAGGTGAAGAAAATCGGCACGGCCAAAGTCTTTTCGGGGCTGCTCTCACGCGACCCGGTAACGCGCACCACCACCTGGGACATGATCTTCCGGCCGGTACGTCAGCCAGAGTGGTGGAAAGGTGACGCAGAATATCACCCGCCACAATACACCGAACCGGTCTCGAAGTTAGAAGAACGATTGAAAGCGGGAGAGTTTGTCGTCACCGCCGAAGTGGCGCCGCCGTTGACCGTATCCACCGGCAAACTGTGTTCCAACGTGGACATGGTCAAGCCCTATGTGACCGCCATCAACTTCACCGACTGCCCGTCGGCCACGCCGCGCATGTCCTCCTGGGCCTGCTCGACATTGGCTGTACAGCGCGGCGCCGAGCCCGTCATGCAGATCGCGGCCCGCGATCGAACGCGCGTCGGCCTGCAGGCGGAAGTGCTGGGCGCCAATGCACTGGGTGTTCGCAACATCTTGTGCCTCTCTGGCGACAGCATGGGACTGGCGCCCGATCCTCGCGGCCGGATGGACATCATTGACCTTGACTCCATTCAAATGCTGTGGATTCTGCGGCGGATGCGCGACGAAGGCATTTACCTGGATGGACGCGCCATCAAGTTCCCGCCCAAATATTTCCTGGGAGCCGCGGCCGCGCCGTTCGCTTCAGAACCCCGCTTCCAGGCGATCCGCGAACACAAAAAAGTCAACGCGGGAGCGCAATTCTTCCAAACCAACCTGGTATATGACCCAGACGGCATGGAAGTCTGGTTGAACGAATTGGCCAAACGCAATATCCTGGATAAGGTGTATATCCTGGTTGGCATCACACCCATCAAGAGTTACAAGATTGCGAAGTACATGAACGACGATGTACCCGGCGTCTTCATTCCGGAGCATCTCATGAAACGCATGGAAAAGGCCGAGGAGGCCGGCAATGCCCAGGAAGAAGGCGTCCAAATTGCCCTGGAAATCATCGAGAAAGTCAAAGCCAAGCGCGGACAGGGCATTCACGGCATTCACATCATGGCCGTCGGTTGGGAAGAAATCGTCCCGCGCCTGGTCACCGAAGCAGGCTTACTACCTTCGGACTTTGTAGCGCCCGCCCCTGTCGAAAAGGCGACTGCTCAAGTCTGAGGTGCCGCTTCCCGGTTCCCAAAAGAACCGGCAAAAATAATCCGGAGGGACCAATGTTGCCCGAGCAAATCAAAAACCATCGCGAAGTCGTCACCCTCAAAGATGGGACGTATGTCCTTTTGCGCGCCTTACTGCCAGAAGACGAAGAGCGGCTGCTCGAAATGTTTTCCACAGTAAGCGAGGAAGATGCATTTTATTTTCGGCACAACATCCGCGACCCCGAAGTCGTCCGCGGCTGGTGCCACGACATTGATTACAACAAAGTCCTGCCCATGATCGCCCTGGTCAAAGACCGGGCCGTCGGCAGCGCCACCCTTCATTTCTATGAGGGGCCGAGACGTCACATCGGTGAAATTCGCATCTTCCTGGCAAAAGACTACCGTAAACGCGGCCTGGGCGTCAAGATGACCCGCTCATTGATCGAAATGGCGCGCAAGTTGGGACTGTCCATCCTGGTGGCCGAGGTCGTCACCGATATGACCAAGGTGGTCAAGGCTTTTGAACAACTGGGCTTCAAAACCCAATGCGTCCTTCAGGACCATTTCATGCTGCCAGATGGAGATACCTGCGACGTGGCCTTTATGACCATGAATCTACGGCCCAAAGTTGACGAGTTCTAAACGCTCCCTCTACCGCCTGGTACGTGACCGAACCGGCCTGGATGTATATAAATGCCAGGCCTGTATGGAATGTGAATGCATCTGCCCAGAGGAACAGGATATTCCTCTGGGCAGCCTCATTCAAATGGTAGCCCTGAATGACGAAGAGGTACTCACCTCGCGCACGCTATGGTCTGACAAAGTGCTGGCAAAAGCGCAGCATGCCTGCCAGCACGGATTAGATATTGCGCGCATCATCCTTGTCCTGCGAGAGGAAGCCAAAGCGCGCGGACTGATACATCTTTGAGTCTGTTGCTTACCGATCAATTACCAGGCTCTGCCCGTATCAGTACGAAAAAAACGTCATGTTGCCATTGGGGCCAAACAATAGTCGCAGCCGATCGGCGTCTCGCCAGAGTTCGGCTCCCCAGTTGAAAAATAACAGCAAAATCGCCGTCAACGCCAGTAAAATGGCGGTCTTTCCAGCCCGCCCCTCGTTCCAACGCGCCCTCAAGCTGGGCAGGCAGGAAAGCCAAAAGGAAGCGGATAACATCGCTAGGAAAGGAACAATTGTCAGGTGAAAGCGATCTTCGGCGATGATGACCAGGTGTGGCCCGATATACCCCACCAGAAACAACGCCAATAGCCACGCTTCAGCGCGGTCACGCCAACGAATGAGCGCCAATCCCAGCACACCGAAAACGCTGACCGCCACAAAAGGGAAAGAAAACAACGCCAGCACGCCGCCCAAAACCGCCGGCGGTAAATAACCGAAGTAATTATTCGAATAGAAATACGTCAGGGCACGACGCTCAAGACCGAAAAAGTAACCGGCGCGGCGGAAGAACAGATAAACCACCCGGCCCGGATCGGCTTTGATGAATTCCAGCGCTTTGGCCAATCCTATCTCATCGCGCTCGATATCGTTCACAATTGTCATCAAGTCAAACGACTGGGGATATTGAAATGTACCTGTGCCGTCTGGATGGTAGCCAAGATACAACTGATAGCCAAGAGCGGTCTCAATGCCGGTCAATTGCTCATAGAGCAGCGTATTGCGGATGATCCATGGAGAAATGGTCAGCAGCGCCATGCCAAGCATCACCAGCGCCAGGCGGCGCTCCTTCAGAAAAATCCACACCCAGGCGGCGGTCAGGAGGACAAAGATCTGCACAACAGAACGCGTCAGGCAGGTCAACCCAAGCAGCAGCCCGCTCAAAGCAAACCAGCGCGCCTTGCGCCAAAACGAACCGCCGGCCGCCAGGCCTTCCTTTGCTCTCAAAAGCGCCAACACCGACAACAACACCAGCACAAAAAACAGATTTTCGGTTGCCAGGGCCAGCGGGTAGATGACAAACATTGGATAGAGCGCTGCCACCCAGGCAGCAATCACTCCCACCTTTTCCTGGCCCAATAATCGTCTCCCCACTGCATACGTCAACGGTGCCATTGAAGCCGCCAACACAGCCTGCACCAGCCGGGCAACGAAAAAACGATGCTCACCGGCCCCAAAAATCAAGTAAATCAGCGCCAAAAAGGTCGGATACAGAGGCGGGCGGAAAGAGGTCAGCACGCCGCGCGGGTCGTAGTCCACCGCATTCAGGTCAAGTTGAAGGTGAGGCAGCACAATCGGCAAATCGGCAGCGGCATACCAGCGATAGCCATTGCCTGCCGCAATCGAGCGCGCCAGCATATCGTACTGGAACATATCGTCCAGGCCGATGCCCATCGTCCGCATGGCCAAAACCGGTATCAGACGCAACACCAGCGCCAGCAAGAAAATTTGCAGCGGAAAAGACAATTTCCTCACGATTAACGTTCCTCCAGAATCGTCTCGGCCACAGCCTCAAGAGAGCACAATCAACGGCATCACGCTGTCCTGCAACCGGTCCCCAAAACGGTGCTAACACTTCAGAAAGAATCCTGTCTTGACCGAAAAGATTACAACGGGTTTTGCTTCGAAATTGCCGGCAAAAACACTATCCCCTCGTGGGCGTCCCCCCAGCCCGTGACCTGTGTGGGATGCAAAGCAGCCAGCCAGGCCAAATGCGCCGCCGCCAGCGCCTCCAGTTGTTCGGGGGAATAGATCATCTCAACCGGCAGCAGGCCAGACAACAACTTGCGGCGGGTGATCTCTTCAAAGAACTCCATCGGGTCGGTCAGCATCATCCCCTGCTCAAAGAGGATTAACTGACGCTGCAAACGGCCTTCCAGCGTGTGGCGCGGCAAAAGGGAACCCCCTTTCAGAAAAAGCGAAAATATCCCCTGCGCGTTGGTCTCCAACCACTGAAAAGGCGCATCATCGGCCGGGTAGGGCCGGTATCCCATCTTTTCAAGGTGAAGATAAAAATCAAAGCCGCGCCGCATCCATGCCGGAGCATCTTCGGCGCGCGCCGGGACAGGCGGCGCCTGAAAACCCGCCTGGCGCAAAAGGTAATCTGCCAGGCGCAAATCGGCATCCCCATCCGCCAGCGGCGGGAGGGATAACTGGGCGCGCATCTCCTGCCTTTGCATCAGGCCCCGATTGGGACGCGGCGGAGCATTCAACGCCACACACAGGCGGGGATGGCTGCTCAAAAAGGCAAGCAACGCTTCTACGCCGCTCCGCCCCAGGGCAACCGGCCGCCGCTCGGCATCAAGCGCCGCATAGGCCGGCCGCCGTCTGGTCAGGTCAATCCCTACATACAGCATCTGTGGAAAAAGCATAGTATGACTCCACGGCAAAAACAGAAAATCTCAACGCAAAGCCGCCAGGGCGCAAAGAAAATGAAAGTTCCAATACAAAATCTTCGTTTTTTGTTTTGAATAATGCAGAAAAAGGAAATAGACCTAAAAAATCTTGGCGGCTTTGCGCCCTTGCGTTAGAAATATCCTTTTTGCAGTAGAGTCATAGTATCATTGAGCCTGTCAGAAAAGTTACCAACAGTGTAGCGCAAAAAGAACAGATATGCAACTGCAAAAACGCCGAATTTTCTACGCCGTCATCCTCCTGCTGGGTCTGGTATGGATAGCCCTCAGCGCCGAGACAGGCCAGACAGCGCCAACAACACAGGCCGCCGCCCCGCAAAAAGGCTTCCGCGCCCCCGATTTCAGCCTGCCCGGCCTGAAAGACGAAGCAGCGATCTCCCTCTCCAGCCTGCGCGGCCAGGTGGTACTGGTCAATTTCTGGGCCTCCTGGTGCCCGCCCTGCCGGGCCGAAATGCCGGCCATGCAGCGAGTTTACACCACCTACAAAGACCAGGGGCTGGTCATCCTGGCCGTCAACTCCACCATCCAGGACAGCCAAAGCGAGGCCTTACGCTTCGCCGAAGAAAACCGCCTGACATTTCCCATCCTGCTGGACGCCGAAGGCCTGGCCACCCGTTTATACGCCATCCGCTCCCTGCCCACCACCTTTTTCGTTGGCCGCGACGGCATCATCCGCGAAGTGGTGATCGGCGGGCCAATGTCCGAAGCGCTCCTGCGCACCCGCGTTGAGACCCTGCTCCAGGAAAACCCCTAAGCCATGCTCCCCACCCTGCAAATCGGCCCCCTTTCCCTGCAAACGCCCGGCCTGGCCGTCATCCTGGCCATCTGGCTTGGCCTGAACCTGGCTGAGCGGCATGCCGCCAAACACGGCCTGTCCGGCGAGACACTTTACAACCTGTTCTTCAGCCTGCTCATCGGCGGACTGATCGGCGGCAGGCTGATTTACGTGCTGCGTTTTCCCCAGGCCTTCCTGCAAAGCCCGGCCAGCCTGATCTCCCTCAACCCCGGCCTGTTCGACCTCGCAGGCGGCCTGTTGACCGCCCTGCTGACCGGACTCGCCTATGCGCGGCAAAAGGCGCTCCACTTGTGGAAAACGCTGGACGCCCTGACGCCCTTCCTGGCCACGCTGGCGGTGGGGATTGCCCTGGCACACCTGGCGGGCGGCACGGCGTTCGGCAAACCGGCCGACCTGCCCTGGGCAATCGAACTATGGGGAGCGCGCCGCCATCCCACTCAACTATACGAACTACTCGGCTCACTCCTGACCCTGGGCCTGCTCTGGCCTCGAAAGGCAGAATCCACGCCCGGAGTTTACTTCCTGCGCTTCGCCGCCCTGACCAGCGGCCTGCGTCTGTTTCTGGAGGCCTTTCGCGGCGACAGCGCACTCATCCTCGGCGGGCTGCGCCTGGCCCAGATTGCGGCCTGGCTGATTCTGGCCGCTGCGCTGAGCCTGCTGGCCTGGCGTGAAAAACAGACCTGAGACACCCGCGCCCGACAACGTCAATAAGGAGGCTGCCATGTCCCTTCGACCCATTCTCGCGTCCCTCTGCCTGACCCTGCTGCTGGCGGCCTGCGGCACACTGACCCCCGCACCCAGCCCCACCCCGCCGGCGACTTCCACGCCCCCGCCAACCGTCACCCCCACC
>JAIOAQ010000054.1 GCA_019873735.1 Chloroflexota bacterium
CGGCCCGGAAGCCAGGGGGGCGATCATCGGCTTCAGCGACGTGACCACCCGGGCGCACATCTACCGCGCCATCCTCGAGGGGCTGGCCTACGCCCTGCGGGAAGGCGCCGAGCGGACAGAAAAACGCGCCGGGGTCAAGATCCGCGAATTGCGCGTCGCTGGCGGCGGGAGCCAATCCGAGGCGGCCATGCAACTGACCGCCGACATCTTCGGGCTGCCGGCCTCGCGTCCGCACGTCTACGAGGCCTCCGGCCTGGGCGCGGCGATCGACGCCGCCGTCGGCGCCGGGCTGCATCCCGATTTCCCGACCGCCATCCGCGAGATGACCCGCGTCCGCGACACCTTCGAGCCAGACGCCAAGACGCACGAACGGTATGATGAGTTATATCACGGGGTGTATAAGCACATGTACCGGCGGCTGAAGCCGTTGTATGAGAGGATGTCGTAGGTCACGCTTCAAGTGTGGCCTACGAGTTACAGTATAATTTTTTAAAAGCGGTTTTGGGATCATGTGATTCGAGATGACCGAGATTTTGAGAATCACTTGCATTACATTCACTTTAACCCTGTGAAGCATGGATACGTCAAAGACCCGCGAGATTGGGCCGATAGCAGCTACGTTGAATGGGAGAAACGAGGTTTGTACTCATCTCCCCTGGTGTGGGGAGAGCCGGAGCATATTGAATGGGGCGAATGAAAAAAGTAGGTCACGCTTCAAGCGTGACCTACTCTCTTAATCCACCGTCAACGTCTTGCTCAAATTGCGGGGGAAATCCGGGTCGTAGCCGCGCAGGACGGCCATGTGGTACGAAAGCAATTGCAGCGGCAGCACCCCCAGCAGGGAGACGATCTGCGGGTCAGATTTGGGCAGCAGGATGACCTCGTCGGCGTTGGCGCGCAGGCGCGCATCCTCCTCGGCGATGACGATGGTGCGGGCGCCGCGCACTTTCACTTCGTTGATGCCGCTGATGATGAGCGGCACGTCATTGGGTGCAGCGACAAAGAGGATGGGGAACCCTTTGCTCACCGCCGAGAGCGGCCCGTGTTTGAATTCGGTAGAAAGCATGCCCTCGCAGTGGGCGTAGGTCACTTCTTTCAACTTGAGCGCCCCTTCCAGGGCGATGGGATACGTCACCCCGTAGCCGAGACAGTAGAGGTCGTTCCAGTCGTTGATCTCGGTGGCCAGGGCCTCCACTTGCGGGGCAGTCATTTCGAGCGTTTTTTCGATCAAGTCGGGGATGCCGTCTAAGGCGCGCACATCTTTCCCGGCCATTTTGTAGGCCAGGTAGAGGAAGGTGATGACCTGATTGGTGAAGGTCTTCGTGGCCGGCACGCTGATTTCGTAGCCGCAGCACAGGGGCAGGCAGAAGGAGGTCGCCTTTGTCAGGGTCGAGCCGACCACGTTTGCCAGGCCAAAACACGCCATGCCGCGCGCTTCGGCCGCTTCCAGGGCGTTTAGCACGTCTTTCGTCTCGCCCGATTGGCTGACAAACAAGCCAACATCGTCATGGTTAACCGCCGGGGCATACTGGGCGATGAATTGCGGCGCCAGGATGGGGATGACCGCCCGCCCGGCTAGTTGGGCAAAATAGACCGCGCCGGCCGAAGCAGCGTGGTAACTTGTCCCGCAGCCGATGAAGTACAACTGCCGCGCCTTCTTCATTTTTGCCACCAGTCCATCCACCTCGCGGTTGCCGTTCAACACATGGAGCAGTTCACGCGCGGCTTGCGCCTGTTCATGGATTTCCTTCAGCATGAAGTGGGCATAGCCGCCTTTTTGCACGGCGTCCATGCTTTCGGTCACGGTCTCCGGCTGGCGGTTGATGACCTTGCCGTCTTTCACCGAGCGGATCTCCACCCGGTCGGCCCACAGGGTGACGATCTCTCCATCCTGCGGGCGGATGACCTGACGGGTTAACGGCAAAATCGAAGGCAGGTCGGAGGAGACGCAGGTGAAGCCCTCGCCGATTCCCACCACCATGCCGGAGCCTTTTTTGAAGGCGTAGAGTTTGTCGTCGTCAATCCGCCCGATGACGAAGGCGTAATCGCCTTCCAGGTCGCCATAGGCCAGGCGGATGGCGTCAATGAACTCGTAGCCGCGGTTGAGATAACGCTCAACGGCGTGGACGCAGGTCTCCCCGTCGTTTTGCGAGCGGACGGTGAGACCCTCGGCGATGAACTGCTCGCGCAGTTCGGCATTGTTGACCACATTGCCGTTGTGCGCCCCTACCAGGTCACCATCTGAATCCAGATGAGGCTGGGCGTTGACCTGAGATGGCTCGCCGAAGGTGGCCCAGCGTAACTGGGCGATGCCGCGCGAGCCGCGCATTTCGGCGAAATTGTATTTTGCCGCCACCTCGTCCACCTTGCCCACGTCCTTGCGCAGGTCAATCCTCGACCCGGAAATGGTCGCCGCGCCGACCGAGTCGTAGCCGCGGTAGGTCAGCCGTCGGGCCGCCTCGATGAGAATCGGACCGAGAACTTCGTCTTTGCTGGTCACATAGCCAAAAATTCCACACATATCGGGGAAATTCTCCTGAAAAAAGGTTACTTGCAGGGGCAAGTTTATCACAAACAAACTGCGCTTGGCGGTTATAATGTTACAACCCGTCGCCGCAGGGACTCGTATAGTTGTCAGAAGATAACGATTTTTTTGAAAAGGAGAAATAAGATGGTCAGTACCGGCAAAATTCTCAAACGTTCGTGGCAGATCCTGTGGGACTACAAAGTGCTGTGGATTTTTGGTTTCCTGCTGGCGATTACTGCTGGCGGGGGCGGAAATGGGGGCGGAAACAATGGTTCACAATATAGATTTCAGCAGCCCAATGGCGGCAGTAACTTTGACTTTGGTCGTGGCGGGCCTGTTATGGAAAGTTTAGGCCGCTGGTTTGAGCAAAATGTTACACCGTTGTTGACCAACCCCGAGCAACATGTTCGCACCTTCATCTTGATTGGCATCCTCATCTTCCTATTGGTTGTTGTCCTGAGTGTGCTTGCCGCATTGATCCGCTACCCGTCTGAAGTGGCTGTGATCCGCATGGTGGATGAATATGAGCAGACCGGCACAAAAGTGAGTTTTCGGCAGGGTTGGAAGTTAGGCTGGTCGCGGCGGGCCTTTCGCTTGTGGTTGGTTGACTTGATTCTCAGCCTTCCGGTCATCTTGTTTGTCCTGGTCATGCTGGGTGTGGGCTTGTTGTTCTTTGCCAGTGTGCCGCAAAATCCCACCTCCTCACTCACGGCTTTGGGAACGTCGCTGCTTTGTATCATTCCGTTGGTGTTTGTCTTCATCGGGCTGATGATCTTCCTGGGCTTACTGCGCAATCTCTTTGCCCGAGACATTGCTCTCGGTGAGATGAGCATAGGCGATGCCTTTCGCCATGGCTGGATGCTCTTCAAGCAGAACTGGAAAAGCGTGGGCTTGATCTGGCTGATCATGGTTGGCATCGGCATTCTTTATGCTCTTGCCTCCATCTTTGCCTTCTTTATCCTCATCCCGGTTTATGTCATTCTGATGATCCCTGCGGCTCTTGTGGCTGCCATCCCTGGTTTGCTTGCTTTTGCGGTTGCCAGCCTCTTCACCACCTCGCCGCTCACCTGGATCATTGCTGCACTGTTTGCTTTGCCGTTCTTCTTTACACTCGTGTTTGCTCCTCTGATCTTTCTGCAGGGCTGGTACCTCCTCTATGAATCCAACGTTTGGACTTTAACCTACCGCGAACTCATGCTTGGCGGACAGCCCGAAACCCAGCCTGCAGGAGACGCCCCCTTTGTTAGCGGGTAAGGATATGGCCGATTTTGCCAACTATCAGTCTCCCTTCTCCTGGCGCTATGGCTCTGAAGGCATGCGCCGTTTGTGGTCAGAATATGAGAAGCGCCGCCTTTGGCGGCGCATTTGGGTGACGCTGGCCGAAGTCCAGGCCGAGTTTGGTTTGGTCACGCCGGAACAGGTTGCCGACTTGCGCGCCCATCAGGACGAGATTGATATCCCTCGCGCCCTGGAAATCGAATCCAAAATTCAACACGACCTGATGGCTGAAGTGCGCCTCTTTGCCGAACAGGCGAAAATTGGCGGCGGCATCCTGCACCTGGGGGCGACTTCTATGGACATCGAAGACAACGCCGATGTCATACGCCTGGCTTTGGCGCTGGATCTGCTGCTTGTCAAACTCTCGGCTCTGCTCCGGAACTTTAGCCTGCTCCTGGAACGATATGCAGATACGCCCCTGATCGCGCTCACGCATCTCCAGCCGGCAGAACCTTCCACCCTGGGATACCGCCTGGCGATGTATGCTCAGGATTTGCTTGAAGACTATCAGTCTCTCCGCCTCCAGCGCAGGCTGCTGCGCGGCAAAGGCTTCAAGGGCGCGGTCGGGACAGGGGCCAGTTATGCCGAATTGCTCGGCGTTGAAAAATTAGAAGAATTTGAAGCCGCTCTTTCCGAACGGCTGGATATCCCCTTCTATCCGGTTGCTGCCCAGACCTACCCGCGCAAACAGGACTACACCGTCATTGCCGCGCTGGCGGGATTGGCGCAGTCGCTCTACAAGTTTGCTTTTGATTTGCGCTTACTCCAATCGCCGTCCCTGGGTGAACTGGCAGAACCGTTTGGCAGTCAACAGGTTGGCTCTTCGGCCATGCCCTTCAAGCGTAACCCCATCCGTGCCGAAAAGATCGACTCGCTGGCGCGTTACCTTGCCAGCCTGCCGCGCTTGGCATGGGACAATGCAGCCCATTCCCTGCTGGAACGCACCCTCGATGACAGCGCCAACCGCCGTATCCTCCTGCCCGAGGCCTGCCTGATTGCCGATGAATTGCTTCAGACGGCAAATAATCTGGTTGAAAATCTGCGCGTGGATGAAGATGCGATGGCGCGCAACCTGGCGCTTTATGGCCCCTTTGCCGCCACCGAACGCGTGTTGATGGCTGCGGTCAAAAAAGGCGCCGACCGTCAGGCTGTGCATGAATGTATTCGCCAGCACGCCATGCAGGCCTGGGAGGCAATCCGCTCTGGTCAGCCCAATCCCCTGGCCGAGAGGCTCTCTGGGGATGCAGACCTGTTAAAGCACCTTACGCCAGAGGAAATTCGGGAACTGATGGACTATCGTCAGCACGTAGGTGACGCCCCTCAACGTGCCAGGCAAATGGCGGAAACCATTCGGCTGGCTTTAATTGAACTGTGATTTGGCATAGTCTCCCTCTAGAGCGCCGGTAAAAGCAAATTGCTACGAACTGAAAGCCGGCTCCGAATCCGGACTGTTGCCGTAACTGCTTACCCTCCCGCAGGTTTTGGCGTAATTCTCAAGCCGCAAGGCACCGTCATGATTACCAGCATTGATTACTGGCCCTGTTCTAACCTGCGGGAGGGTTAATGGTAGGTAATTACCTGTTGCCGGATATTTTCATATCAAGCGCGGCTGACTTTCCTCGTTATAAGCAATTCCCAGATGTTCATAAGCCAGTCTGGTTGCCACGCGGCCTTGAGGCGTTCGGTCGAGAAAGCCGAGTTGTAGCAGATAGGGTTCAACGACGTCCATAATTGTATCGGCCTCTTCGCTGATGGATGCCGCGATGGTGTTTAAACCAACCGGGCCGCCATTGTATTTTTCAATGATGGTCTTGAGTACGCGCCGGTCCACATCGTCCAGGCCGAGGGGGTCTACCTGCAACAGGTCAAGCGCTTCGCAGGCGATATCCTGGCAGATGGTACCGTCCCCGCGCACTTGCGCATAGTCACGCACCCGCCGCAGGAGACGCAGGGCCACGCGCGGTGTGCCGCGCGCCCGGCGGGCAATCTCGGCCACCCCATCTTCATCTGCTGTCACATTCAACATGCTGGCTGCGCGGCGGACAATGGACTGCATGGCCTTCAGGTCGTAATAGCCTAGCCGGTAGACGGCGCCGAAACGGGCGCGTAAAGGGGCCGTGACCAGCGCCAGCCGCGTGGTTGCACCCACAATCGTAAAGCGCGGCAATTTGAGCCGGATGGAACGGGCCGAGGGGCCTTTGCCGATCACAATATCCAGAGCAAAATCTTCCATTGCCGGATAAAGCACCTCTTCCACTGCTCGCCCCAGTCGGTGGACTTCATCAATGAAAAGCACATCCCCGGCGCGCAAATTGGTGAGAATGGCGGCCAGGTCGCCGGCGCGCTCAATGGCCGGGCCCGAGGTGACTTTGATATTGACGCCCATTTCGTTGGCGACCACATGTGCCAGCGTGGTCTTTCCCAAACCGGGAGGCCCGTAAAAGAGCACATGGTCAAGCGCTTCCTTGCGTTGCCGCGCAGCAGCAATCAGGATGGCCAGATTCTCTTTAACTTGGTCCTGTCCGATTAAATCGGCAAGCCTTTGCGGGCGCAGCGATTGATCAAGGCGGTCATCGGGTTTTGCTTCTGGATCCAAAGGGCGGGGGGGAGTTTGGCTCATGGCTGAATTATAACCACAAATCGGCTGTCAGTCTTCGCCTTCCACATCAAGCCTCGCAAAAGATTAGTGACAAATGTCATGATTGACTCATCCCTTCTTTTGTTGTATTTAAAATATTAGATATAATATCTAATATAATCCGAGAACTTGCATGCTTGCCGATACCTCTACCCCCCTTGCTCACAAACAATTGCGACATGAAGTTGCCGAAAAGATTCGCGCCGCTATTCTGGCGGGCCGCTTTAAACCCGGCGAATGGCTGCGGCAAGAACGCATTGCTCAGGAACTGGGCGTAAGCCAGATGCCGGTACGCGAAGCCCTCAAAGAACTGGCTGCCGAAGGCTTGATTGAGCACCTGCCTTACCGCGGCGTTCGGGTGGTGGAGTTTACACCGGATGACATTATTGACCTCTATGCTCACCGTGCTTTTCTGGAAGGCACTGCTGCCCGGGCCGCGGCGCAAAACATTACCGAAGAGGAATTGCAGGAATTGCGCAGCCTTTTACAGGGCATGCGTGCCAGCCTGGGGCCCGCGCACCTGGCCCAATATCGCCTTTACAACCGCCGTTTCCACGAAATCATCTTTACCGCCAGCCGCAGGCAATATCTGATTCGCACCCTGACGCAAATGTGGGCAACTTTTCCCACCATGTTGATCGGCAATTTTGCTCCCACCGCCTCCACGCCGCTGCCCGGCCGCGAGCGCGATGATGTTGCCGAACACGAGGCTGTTCTGGCAGCCCTTGAACGCCGCGATCCTGATGCCGCCGAGCAAGCCATGCGCAGCCACATTCAGACGGCGGTGGAACAATTCGTCCGTTCCTTGCAACAGGAATGAGCATGACCACCTTAATGGCCATTGGCGGAGCAATCAATCACCAGGCGCCGCGCATCTTGCAGGAGTTTGTCCGCCGCGCCGGAGGCGCTCAAGCCCGCCTGTTGATTCTGCCGCAAGCCTCGGCGCTGGAAGATACAGGCAGTTTTTATCTCAATCTCTTTTCCGATCTGGGCGTGGACCGGCCTGCAGCGATCCTGGCCTGCTCTGGACGGATGGATGTGGATCAACCCGCCAATTTGGAAGCCGTGAAGCAGGCGACAGGCATTTTTATTGCCGGCGGCAATCAGATGCGTCTCACCACGCTCTTTGGTGGAACACGACTGGAAACCGAATTGTTGGCTACCTATCGGCGCGGGACGGTTCTGGCCGGGACCTCGGCCGGCGCGGCGGTTCTCTCGAAGGTGATGCTGGCCTTTGGCCGTTCTGGCCCTACGCCTCGGCAGAGTCTTGCGCAATTTACGGCCGGCTTTGGCCTGACGGATAAATTGCTCTTCGATCAGCATTTTCGCCAGCGTGACCGGCTGGGGCGCCTGATCTATGCCGTTGCTGCCCATCCAGGCCTGTTGGGCGTTGGCATAGATGAAAATACGGCGGCTATCTTGGAAGATGACCGGCTGATTTCCGTCCTGGGCACAGGCGCTGTTACTATCGTTGATGGCCATGAGATCTCGGCAACCGACGCAGCCGAAGCGGCCGATCACGCGCCCATAGCGGTAGCAGGCCTGAAGGTCCATGTTTTGACCGAGGGTTGTTGCTACGATATTCTTCAGCGCCAGGCGATTATCCCAAAAAAATTGTCCCTATCTGATTAAGGAGGTGAGCCTCTGCCTGATCCACATATCCTCAATTCCTGTGCGTAAAACCCAAAACCTAATTCTCAAGGAGAGAAAAAATGAAATCCCTGAAAGTCTTGTTGTTTGTCATGCTGGCCGCGGCCATGATTCTGGCTGCCTGCCAGCCCTCCCAGCCGGCTAAACCAGCAGAGCCATCTGCTCCCGAACAGCCGGCGGCTACAGAAGCCCCCGCCGAACCAACCGTGGATCCAAACGCCCCGGTGAAGGGCGGCACAGTGATTGTTGGCACGCCGCAGGAACCCGGCACCCTTAGCCCCCTCCTGGCTTCCGGCACCATTGACGATGTCATCAGTTCCTTCATCGTCGAAGGTCTGGTAGGGATTGATGCAAAGGGCAATTACGTGCCGGTTTTGGCCGAAGATCTGCCCGCCATTTCTGAAGACGGCCTGACGCTCACCTATAAGATCAAACCCGGCCTCAAATTCTCCAACGGCGACCCGGTCACCTGCGCGGATGTCCAGTTCACCAAGGACGCCATTTTGTCGGATCTCTCTGGCGCCAGCACTTCTGGCTACAGCGATATTGACAGCATTGAATGCCCCGATGATTTGACCGTTGTTGTCACCCTGGCGGATGTGTATGCTCCCTACCTGCGCCTGTTCCAGTACATTGTGCCGCGAAGCGCCGGCGACCTGGCAACGCTGGATACCTGGGAATATAACCGCGCTCCCATTGGCACCGGCCCGTGGATGGTCAAGGAATGGATTGCAGGCGACCATATTACCCTGGTGCCCAATCCCAATTACCGCGAAGAGGGCAAGCCTTATCTGGACAGCGTGATTGTCAAAATCCTGCCCAGCCGTGAAGTGGGTATCCAGTTGCTTGGAACCGGCGAGATCACCGTCTTGTGGGACCTGACCGAGGCGGATTTCCCGACCATTGAGAGCATGGAAGGTGTAGATTGGGCTGGTGCTTACTACGGCTCTGGTGAGAATGAACTGCTGGTCTTCAACTTTGCCGATCCGGCTGTAGATGCTCCGGCTGACCCGGCGGATGCCCCGCACCCGATTCTGTATGACCTGCGCGTCCGCCAGGCCATTCAGTATGCGATTGACAAGCAGAAGATTGTCGATGCGCTGCTCTATGGCAATGTCAAGGTTGGTTCTACGGTTCTGCCCACCGGTCCTTTTGCCTGCCCTCAGGAGAAGAGCGAGTACAGTGTAGAGAAAGCCAAAGCCCTGCTGGACGAGGCCGGTTGGACTGACACCGATGGCGATGGCATTCGCGAAAAAGACGGCGTGAAGATGAGCCTGAAGATCACATCAACAACGGGCAATCAGTTGCGCGAGCAGACCGAACAGGTGCTGGCTCAAATGCTCAAAGATGTCGGCATTGAACTGGTGATTGACAACGTCCCCTCCGACGTTTTGTTCGCCGGCTGGGATTCAAATGGCCTGCGCAAACATGGGCGCTTTGACATCCTGCTCTATACCACCGGCCCTGGCACCGATCCCGACAGCCACTTGTTCAGCAATTACCATTCGGCTCGCATTCCCACCGCCGAGAACAACGGTTCGGGCAACAACTTCTCACGCTATATCAATGCGGATGTGGACAAGTGGATCGACGATGCGGCATTCAATCCGGATATGGACGCCCGCCATGAGGCTTATTGCAAGGTGGCCGCCCAGATTAACAAAGACCTGCCGCGCGTTTTCCTCTACGAACGCCTGGTTATCAGCGGCTATCGCACCAACCTGCAAAACTTCCAGGTCTCGCCTGGTTTTGCCGATTTCACGATCGACTCGCAGAACTGGTGGTTGAAGCCTTGATTTCTGGAGAGTTCGGATAAAATTAAGGTGTTCCCTGCCACTGCCCCAGGGGCAGGGAACACTTATATCTACGCTTTCAGGAAAGGCTCATGACACAATACCTTATTCGCCGCCTGATACAATCTGTCCTGACGCTTTTTGTGATCAGCATTATTTTGTTTGGCCTGATCAGTTCTGTGCCGGGGGGCATCATGTCTGCCTATGAAGAAAACCCCGATTTCAGCGCCGAGGACATTGCTCGCATTGAAGCCAAATATGGTCTGAATGACCCGGTGCCTGTGCGCTATGCCAAATGGGTGATGAACATTCTCAAAGGGGATTGGGGCAATTCCTTCGTCTCCAAACGCCCGGCCATTCAGGAAGTCAAAGACCGCCTGCCGAACACCTTAATTCTCATGGGCAGTATGCTGGTGGTCACTTTGTTGATTGCTATTCCGCTGGGCATTATCTCTGCCATCAAACAGTATTCGCTCTTTGACCATATTTCTACGACCATTGCCTTTGCCGGTCAGTCCCTGCCGGTTTTCTGGTTTGGGCTGATGCTGATTATCATTTTCCATGTGACCTTGCGGCGGCCCGACGGCAGGCCGCTTCTGCCAGGCTCCGGTATGGTAACGCTGGGGGCGCCTCCTTCTCTGGGGGATCGCATCGAGCATCTTATCCTGCCGGTGACCATGCTGGCCCTCGTCTCGGCTGCCGGCTACATGCGCTACTTGCGCTCATCTATGCTGGATGTCATTCATGAAGACTATGTCCGCACTGCACGGGCCAAAGGCCTGCGCGAACGAATGGTCTTGTACCGTCATGCCTTGCGCAATGCGCTTATCCCGCTTGTGACCTTGATTGGCCTGGACCTGCCTTCCCTTTTCGGCGGCGCACTTTTTACCGAGACGATTTTTGCCTGGCCTGGAATTGGCCGCCTGTATTTCAACGCCGCACTCAAAACGGATTACCCGGTAGTGATGGCAGTGCTTCTCATCTACAGCGCCCTCATCCTGGCATCTAACCTGCTGGTGGATATCTTCTACGCCGTCCTTGACCCGCGCATTCGTTATAGTTGATTGGAAAAGGCCGCTATGAAAAACACATTGCTTCGATTGACCTTCCGCCGCTTCCTGCGCCATCGCATGGCCGTTGTTGGTTCGATCATTCTGCTGGTGATTGTGTTCCTGATCGTCTTTGCGCCGTTTGCTTCCCGCTACGATCCCTTTGAACAAGATTTGCTTAACCGTTTCCAGCCGCCTTCTGCCCAACACTGGATGGGGACAGATGATCTGGGGCGCGATATGTGGGCGCGCATCTTGTATGGCGGCCGTATCTCGCTCAGCGTTGGCCTGCTCTCTATGGCTGTTGCCATTGTCGTCGGCTCGCTGGTGGGACTGCTCTCCGGTTTCTATGGCGGCTGGGTGGATAGCATCCTCAGCCGAATCACCGAAATCTTCCTGTCCATCCCGCGCCTGTTCGTCCTCCTGGCCCTGGGGATGTTCCTGCGCAGCCTGAATTTGCCTTATGTCAAGGCCGGTTCCTTCGCGCCGATTGCTTTTGTCATTGGCGTCCTCTCCTGGATGAGCGTGGCGCGCCTGGTGCGCGGCTCCACCCTGGAATTGCGCGAACGCGAATTTGTTGTTGCCGCGCGCATGATCGGCGCTACCAATATGAGATTGATGTTTCAACACATTCTTCCCAACGTCTTCTCGCCCATCATCGTCTCGGCAACGCTTGGCCTGGCCGGTGCCATCATCAGCGAATCGGGCCTTTCGTATCTTGGCTTTGGCGTACAACTTCCCACCCCCACCTGGGGCAATATGCTTTCGAATACCCAAAACCAGATGATGATTGCCCCCTGGACGGTCATCTTCCCCGGCCTGATGATCTTCATCGTTGTCATTGCTATTAATTACATGGGCGACGGGTTGCGCGACGCGCTCGACCCCCGCCACTTCACCCGCGAGTGAACATGAAACGCCTCCTGCTCCCTTTGGTCCTGATACTCTGCCTGGCCGCTTCTGGTCAGGCTGTTTTTGCTCAGCAGACCCCCGGTCTGCTCATCCCGATGGGCGGCGGCTATTCCGATGTCTATGCCGGATTCTCGGCTGCTGCTGTGGCCAACGCTCGCAATGGACATGTCAAGATTTTGGTCCTGCCTGCCCCCTATTCGACCAACCCGATTAGCATCAGCGGCTCTGAACGGCAGACCAATATTCGTGACGCCGAACAGCGCCGCTTTCAAATTGAAGAAGCCTGTAAGCGAACTGCCCCTCCAGACGTGACCTGTACGGCTATCCTGATTCCGGTCTTTACGCGCGACGACGCTTCGGATCCCGCGACCCTCGGCCTGATCCCCGATGACCTGAGCGCGGTCTTCATCCTGGGCGGCGACCAGACCGTTGCCATGCAGGCCTTGGCCGGAACGCCGCTTGAAGCCCGCCTGACCGAACTTCATCAGCAGGGTGTGATTTTTGCCGGCACCAGCGCCGGCGGCGGCATGCTTTCGCGCACCATGCTCGGCGGCTACAACCTGAATTATGCCGCCGAGAACGCCCTCTTCTTTGGCGCGCCGGATATCTGGAATACAGGGGAACGTCATGGCCTGCCATTTGGCCTGCAAAATGCCATTCTCGACCAACACTTCTATCAGCGTGCTCGCTTTGGCCGTTTGCTGAACGCTATCCTCCTGCCAGATGTCCCTCATCTTGGCGTCGGTGTGGATGCCTATACCGGCGTCATCGCGGAAGATGAAGTTCTGCGAGATGTGTTTGGCCTCTACACCGTCACTATCCTGGATGCCGAAACCTATCATGCTGCTGAGAGCGTTAAATACGTGCCCCTCGAAACCGGCCCGTTTTTGCTTTCGGCGCGTAATGTATTGGTCAACTTGCTTTCACCAGGCGAAGCCCGTTACGATTTGAAGACCCGCCGGCATTCTTTGTCTGCTCCGGCCCCGCGTGTGGAGCGTGACTTTGAACGCCTCTCGTCACCTGAAGGCGCAGGGACCCTCATCCTCGCGGGAGACTTATCGAAAAACCTGGCTGATAGTCCGGTTATCCGCCGTTTTGGCGAACTGGCCGGCGGCGAAAATGCCAGCCTTCTCTTGATAGCCACCGGTTACCCTTCTGAACGTTCGGCCAACACCAACCTTGAAGCGTACGCCAGAGTCCTGCCAGGCCGTCAGACCAGAACCATTGTCCTGGGCAATGAACCGGTACAGATTCCGCCCGAGGTAACAGGCATCCTGATCGTCGCCAAAGATCAGTCCAAGATCAGCGTACAGGCGCTGGCCCCTGTCAGAGATGCCTGGCTGAGCGGGGTTCCTGTGTTGGCCGACAATGCTGCTGCGCCGCTGATGGGCGCTTTCTACGCCGCGCATGGCCCTACTCCCGATGACGCCGAACTTGCCGAACTGGCTACGCAGAAATCCTTCTGGCAAGGCAAGACTGAAATTCAACCCGGGCTGGGCCTGGTGGAAGCCACACTTGAGCCTCAACTGCTGTCGGATAATCGTTTTGGGCGCTGGTTCTCGCTGGCTTATACCCACCCGGAATTGCTGGCCATAGGCTTGAATCAAGGTACGGCGATTGAGATCCAGGCCGACCGGCGGCTGGTGCTTGGGACAAACAACATTTTTGTTCTTGACTTGCGCCAGGCCAGCCTGGCGTTGGGTACAAACAATGGCTTTGTGATTGCCAACGGTTTGTTGGATGTTTTTGCGCCTGGTGAAAGCCTCCAGCCCGAAGTGGCCGATGTCAATGCCCGCTTTGTGCCACAGCCCACGCCTGCCTTGCCGACAGAGACGCCCAAACCGACTCCGACGAGTGCGACACCAACGCCGCCGCTGCCAACGCCTTTGCCTGCTGCGACGCCTGAGCCTGCTCCGTCTGCCTCGGCGCCGGCGGCCTCCCGCTCCTCATGGCTGATTGCCGGCGGGATTTTAGCCATCCTGCTTGCTATTGGGATTGGTCTTTGCCGGCGCAAAGGCTGAAAACAATTGCCGTGCCCTAAGTTTTTTGAGGGCTTTTTCCCTCAATAATGTAACTGCCTACCCGAAGATACTCTTTTCAAAAATGAACGTGGCAAACGCAGCGTTTGAAACAGGATGGACAGGATAAACAGGATTTTTTGCTTACTTCAATCGTTTATCCTGCCCATCCTGTTCAAGAGGGTAGGTAGTTTCCTGAAAATGGGAGGTTACCTGCTCGTAACCCTCCCGCAGGTTAGAACGGGACTGGCGAAACCTGCGGGAGGGTAGGCAGTTAGCCAAAATGGGGATGATTGTATTTTTTTTGGTGAAATTGCATTGAATTTGTAAGAATTTTCTTAATCATGACCGAAATAAAGATGACGCCGCGGCCTATCATGCTAAAATAAGAGCATGTCAAAAATTACACACCTTAAATTTAATGACCCCGCTCCAGATGTGGAACTGCTTACCTGCGAGGGCGAGACTGTCCGCCTTTCCCGATTCTGGGAAAAGCAGACTCTGGTGCTGGCCTTTA
>JAIOAQ010000055.1 GCA_019873735.1 Chloroflexota bacterium
ACGGCCGAAAGCTGGCCGGTTGGGATGTTGAGACGGAAAATGGAAAGAAACGCGTCGCCGAGCATGGGGCGTGCCTTGTGCCAGGATGGGATCTGCGGCGGTACCTGTCCTGCCGGCAGGAGTTCCACGGCGGTTTGCCATTGTGGGTGTTCCTGCCCGTAATCTTGCAACGCGTTCATAGCGGATGCCCGCAAGGGGAACAAACCGGTGCTTTTTACCCAGAGTGCCTGATTTTCGGGCGAGAGCATCCAGCGGACAAACAGCCAGGCTGCCAGTTGACGGGTATCGTCTGATTTTAGCAGGATATACGACGAGCCGTAGGTTAGAAATGTAGAACCGTTTGAGCCTGGAAAGGCCAGGACTGTCCATGTGTCCTGATTTCCGAGGCGGAGGAAGGCTTGTGAAACTTCAAAAAACTCATCCAGGCTGGCAGTTGCAAACAGTGCCCGGCGGGCAGAGAAATATTCTGCATCCGTGCCGTCGGCGGGCATCCAGGCGCAGCCCTGGTCGTAAAGTTCTTTGATGAAAGTCAGCGCGTTCAAATTGGGGTGGGTTAAAAAGCGGTAACCATCGCGCTCGATTAATCCACCGTCAAAGGCCTGCATCCAGGCCAGGGCGGTCATGGGGTGAGAGTCGACCAGCCAGCCGCCTTGTCCATCATTATCTGGGGATGGGTCTGAGCGCATGAAGTGGTTGGCCGCGCAGGCCTGCTCCGCGAACTCGGCCGAAGTCGTGGGAGCGGAATCAAAGCCAAGTTCGTGTGCCCAGGTCTGGTTGTAGAGCAGGAACCGTCCTGTGCGTTGGGCAGGCATGCCAAGGCGGCGGCTGTCTGCCGTGCCAGAGGTGTCGCCGGCCAGAAACAGACTGGGGAAGTCAGACAGTTCACTTTCTGTGAGCCCAAAGACCGGGTCATCCACATAAGGGGTCAGGTCTAGCACTGCACCTTTCCTGTCCCAAACCAGCGCTTGCTCTGGCAAGCCGATAACGATATCGGGTCGTTGATTGCTGATCAGGGAAGCGGCAACGGCGTTGAATAATTCGGTGAAATTGCCTTGCGGCCGAATCAACACAACGATTCCCCAGGGGTTGTCGGTGTTGAAGCGGGCGACTTGTGACTGGAAGAGGGACGCTTCGGCGCCAAACCATGCGTGCCAGACGGTGACCTGCACGCCGCGCAGCGCTTCTTCCTGGACCTCGAGCCGGCTGCCGGCAAGCGGCGTGGGCGAGGCCGTGGGGATGGTTGGCGGCGTTGCTGTCGGCGTTGGGACGGGGGCGCTTGCCGGGCGGCATGCAGAGAGGGCCAACGCCAGGAGCAAAAACAGCCATGGGGCGAACTTCAATTTCATCCGTAGTAAACCAGAGGGACAGGGATAAAGACAAGCAAGAAGACGATCAGCATCAGAACGGCGACAATTTTTCGGCCTGTATCCAGCGGCGTGATTTCGTCCAACGGCTCGGCGTTGGCCCGGCCGAAGATGAACAGCAGGAAAGCCCACAACAGCCAGCCATTCCAGGCTATTCCCAGCAGGGCAACGGCTGCCAGCAGGAAGGGAAAGACTTTCTTTGTACGTTTGCCCAGCAGGACGTAGAGGATGTGTCCGCCGTCAAGTTGGCCGGCGGGAATCAGGTTCATGGCCGTGACCAGCAGCCCGGCCCAGCCTGCCCAGGCAACGGGATGCAATTGCACGTCTAACCCGCCCAGGGGGATGGGCATGCCGGTAAAAATGTAACGCAGCCAGTATAGCGCCGGCGGCAGACCGCCATAACTGAGCGGTTCGGGCAGTAATTTGCCCTTGATCACAAATTTTGCCAGCAAATATAGAATAGAGTTGCCTTCCAGCAATCCCTGGCCCTGGATTGGGCCGACAGTCGAAAGATGCAGCCCAAACAGCAATACCGGTATGGCCACAGCCAGCCCTGCCAGTGGGCCGGCAATGCCAATATCTAACAAAACACGCCGATTGCGTGGCGGCGACTTCATTTGAATGAAGGCGCCCATCGTCCCCAGCAGGCTGAATGGCAAAGGAATGAAATAGGGCAAAGTCACTTCGGTTTTGTGGTGGCGGCCCACCAGGTAATGTCCGAATTCATGCGCGGCGAGGATACCGAGCATACTCACTGCAAACGGCCAGCCTGCGCTCAGGTTTTTCAGAATCATCCCCAGGGTTGCTAGAAAACCTTCGGGCGCTTCTCCCTCATAGCCATACATGGCGCCGGTCAGCAGGACGCTGAGTAGAGTCAGCCCAAAAAGAATAAGGTTGACATTTTTATTCGAGGCCTTTGGTCTGGGCAGGCTTTTGACCAGATAGATGACCTGTGCATCATTCTCCAGGCGAAAGAGGGGCAGAATGTCATAGGGTTTCAGGGCGTCTGTCAGGTAATCGTAGGCAGCCTCTGAATCCTCGTTCGTCAGGCGTCCGCGATAACGGGCAATATACCTTGTTTGTGGGTCACCCAGGGTGATGTCGTCAATCTGAAAGACGCGCCCTACCAGGGTATGTAAAATTTCGAATTCGGGAAGGATCATAAGATATCACCAGATCATGTGTGCTGGAAAAGTTTCATGGAAAGAAAGGCGGGAGTGGATGGGGGTCGAACCCACCGCGGCCCGCCAAGCGGCCCGCCACCGGTTTTGAAGACCGGGAAGCCCTCCGGGACCTAACCACTCCCATTCATAAGGATAATCGAAGGTCAATGACTTGGCAAGACTGCTCTCTGCCGGTCGCGGGCTTGACCATGCCGCTGTTAAACCCTTTTGATTTCGTAATTGCCTACCTTTAACCCTCCCGCAGGTTAGAACGTGACCGGCAAGCAATGCCGGCAGTCATGGAGACGTCTTCTGGCCTGGACATTGCGCCAAAACCTGCGGGAGGGGGCAGAATGCTGCCCCTGGCAAAAGGCTAGAGGGGTCTTGCCCCTGTTTTTTTAGTCCACGATAAAAAGCCTGACGCCGGTTTGTGTGGAGGAGCGGTGAGGCTCGGCGCCATCGGCGACCTGGTAACTCATGCCCGCTTTAAGGGTGAACTCGCGCCCATCTTGTAGTTGGGTATGCAATTCACCTTCCAGCACAAGCAGAATGTGGCCTTTTGAGCACCAGTGGTCGGCAATGTAACCGGGCGAGTATTCCACCATTCGGACGCGAATATCGTCGAATTGACGGGTTCGCCAGATGGCCCGGCCGGAATCGCCGGGGTGTTCGGTGGTTTCGACATTATTCCAATCGGTGACGCCAAAGGGAATGTTTTGCATTTTCATAAGGCTTTTCCTCCGCTTTCATTATAAGGCCTGCGCGTTAAATTGCCGAGAGTGTCTCTCCACGAGAACGGTGCAAAGGCGGTAATTTAAGCAAAAACACAGATGAGGACATCTGTGTTTTCAGTCGGGGCGCTGGGATTTGAACCCAGGGCCTCTTGCACCCCATGCAAGCGCGCTAGCCGGGCTGCGCCACGCCCCGATTGGCAAGGCGGTATTATAGCCGCAATTTGGAAATCTGGCAATGTTGTGATTGCTGCCGAGTATGGATTTCTCATGCAGGCTTGTCAAATACTATGTCCACTGTTATACTGCCTGTACAATAATATTGACTTTCGCTGTCCAAATTGGGCAGTTAATATCTTACAATCCGGTTGCACGTGCAAAACCCCGCCAGGCAAAACGGGGTATTTTGTGGTTTGATTAGACAGGATCTGTCTATTCAGGGTGGGCACCGGCAAGGAAAAACAATGAGCAAAGAAAAGAAACTTAGAATTATTCCGCTTGGCGGCCTGGGAGAGGTCGGCAAGAATATGATGGCTTACGAATATCAGGATGACATCCTGGTTGTTGACGCCGGGCTGATGTTCCCCGAAAATGACATGCTCGGCATTGACTATATCATCCCTGACTTTGAGTATCTGCACGATAAAAGCCACCGCGTGCGCGGCATTGTCATCACGCACGGACATGAAGATCACATTGGCGCTATTCACCATGTGCTGGAACGCGTGCCGGCGCCGGTCTACGCCTCGCCCTTAACGCGCGGCCTGATTGAGGTCAAACTGGCCCGGCGCGGCATGGCAAACAAAGTGGAACTGAACACCCTCAGGGCTGGCGAGACGGTACAAATTGGCCCCTTTAAGGTTGAGACTTTTCACGTTTGCCACTCGATTCCGGATGGCTTTGGGCTGGGCATCACTACTCCGGCCGGTTTTGTCGTCCACACCGGCGACTTCAAACTGGATCACACGCCGGTGGATGGCTGGCCAACCGACTATGCCAAACTGGCCGAGTTCTCTCAGCGCGGCGTGGATATTTTACTGGCCGATTCGACCAATGCCGAACGTCCCGGCTGGACGCCTTCAGAACGTGTCATCGGCCCGGCGCTGGACAGGGTCTTCGAAGCCGCGCCTGGGCGCATTATCATTGCCACTTTTGCCTCACTCATCTCGCGCATGCAGCAGGTGGCCGATGCCGCCATCAAACATAAACGCAAACTGGCCTTTGTCGGCACCAGCATGGTGGACAATGCCAAAATTGCCCGCAAGATGGGTTATCTCCAGGTGCCGGATGAGACCCTTGTCAGCATTGAAGAGGCCCTCAATCTGCCAGATAGTCAGGTTGTCTTGATGTGTACCGGCTCACAGGGAGAGCCGTCTTCTATCATTGGGCGGCTGTCCACCGGCACGAACCGTCAATTTGACTTGAAGGCTGGGGATACGGTGATCCTGTCCTCTCACCCTATTCCCGGCAATGAAGAGGGTGTCAGCAAGACCATCAACCGCATGCTGCGGCGCGGCGCCAATGTCATCTACGATGCGATTGCGCCGGTACATGTTTCCGGTCATGCCAGCCAGGAGGAGCAAAAATTACTGCTTAACCTGGTACGGCCCAAATATTTCATCCCCATTCATGGCGAATTGCGTCAACTTACCCGCCACGCGGCGCTGGCGCGCGAGGTGGGCATCCCGGCTGAAAATATTCTGGTCATTGAAAACGGTCAGGTGGTTGAACTGGTGGATGGAAAGCCGCGCTTGGCAGAACGCATACCTGGCGGTTATGTCTTTGTTGAAGGCCAGAGCATCGGCGAAGTGGATGACGATGTGATGCGCGAGCGCGAAAAACTTGCCCGCTCTGGCATTTTCCTGATCAACCTGAGTCTGGACAAGTATTCTGGCCGCCTGCTGGACGAACCGGAAATCATCACCCGCGGCTTTATTTCTCCTGACGATGCCGAAGCGCTGATCCCGCAAGTCCAAAAGCGCGTGATGGAAATTGTCAATGGCGGCGGTTTGAGTCAGGAGAAGGTTCTCGAAGACACTGTACGCACCCTGCTCTACAATGAAACCAAGCGCCGCCCAATGGTCTTTGTGACCATGACGAAAGTATGAGCGGGGCGCTTTTATCCCCCCGGTCTTTGCGCAAGGGGTTTTCAGGCGCTTTCTGAGACGTTTGCGGTCGTCAGAAACTCGAGCAAAATCTGATTGAAGGCCTCGTAGCGGTCAATGGCAATCGCGTGCCCGCCGCCGGGAATGATGACCTGCCGCGCGTGGGGGATTGACTCGGCCAGTTGCCGTTGTGCCTCTGGCCGCACGGTTGTGTCCTTTTCTCCGCTGATGACCAGCACCGGGGATTTGATCTGTCTCAAGCGCGGCAGGGAGTTGAACAGTCCCAGTGAACGCATGGCGGCGCGGTAGGCGCGCGGGTCGGCCTGGGTAATGCGCAAAACGACCTGCCGCCGCAGTTCTTCCTCTTCGGGGTGGGGAAAGACGCGCCGGGCAACCACTTCGGCTTGAGCCGGCAGGCCGACCAGGTGTACCAACAGGATGCGCTGTAGAAAGTAGAAAAACTGGCTGAGATTTTGCGGCCGCAGGCGGGCAAAGGTGCTGACCAGCACGAGGTGACGGGTCAGGTGCGGGAAGTCCAGGGCGAATTGCTGAGCAATGACGCCGCCCATAGACAGGCCGACCACATGCGCCGGCCCGGTCCCAAGTTCCTCAAGCAGGCTTGCCAGTTGGGCGGCCACGCGAGGCAGGCTCCAACCGCGGCCGTCATAACGGGAGGCGCCAAAGCCAGGAATGTCCACTGCCAGGGGACGGAATCCGGCCTGAGATAACGGAAGCATCTGCAGGGTCCAGGAGGAACCGTCTGCCCCCAGGCCGTGAAGCAGCAAAACGGCGGGATGTCCGGCCGGGTTAGGGTCGAGGAAGTGGATGTCCGTCATAGAAAAATGCTCCCTGTCAGAGCGGCAGGGAGCAGGGTGTGCAGGAATTTCTGCCGCTATTTTGTTTCGGCAGGAGGTTCGCCCGATTCGGGCTTGTTATCGTCTTTCTTCGTCAGGCCGTCGCGAAAGGACTTGATGCTCTGTCCCAGTTCGCCAGCGATTTTGCTGATGCGCCCCGGGCCAAAGAGCAACAGGACGATGAGCAGGACGATGAGAATTTCCCAGCCACCAGGTCTCCAGTTCATACCTACCTCCAATCAAAGTTTTTTATACTTTACCACAAAGATATTATCTTGGCTACACTTCGCGGCGGCCCCACAGCAGGCCTTCGATGAAGCGAATCAGGCGGCGGTAGAGCGAGCGCAGGCGAGCCAGCCAGACGAAACTTCGGACGTTGACCCGGCGTTCTGCGGGCAGCGGACCGGTCCATTCGGCGGCGAGGGCACCCCATGTCAGACCGGCTCCAAAACCGACAAGCACAATCTTATCGCCAGGATTCAATCGGCCGTCCTGGACGGCTTCGCAGACTGCAATGGGAATGGATGCGGTGGACGTGTTGCCGTAGCGATTTACGTTGACCATGAATTTTTCCAGCGGCAATTTCAAACCCCGCGCTGCGGCCTCGATGATGCGGTAATTGGCCTGGTGAGGAATGATCAGGTGGATATCTTCGACCTTTAGGCCGGCGACTTGCAGGGCTTCGCGCGTGGATTGCGCCATCACGCGCGTGGCAAAGCGAAAGACCTCGCGCCCGTCCATGTGAATAAAATGCTGTCCGGAGTGGACGGTCTCATTGCTGGCGGGGAAACGGCTGCCACCTGCCGGGACAGAAAGCAAGTTTGCTCCCGAACCGTCTGAGCGTAAAACGGCCGAAAGCACGCCGCCGGGGCGTTCACTGGCTTGCAATACAAAGGCTCCGGCACCATCGCCAAACAGGATGCAGGTGTTGCGGTCGTTCCAGTTCACAAAGCGGGACAGGTTTTCGGTGCCGATTACCAGCGCGTTCTTTAAGGCGCCGGTGCGAATGCTCTGTGCCGCCATTTGAACCGCATAGATAAAACCTGAGCACGCTGCCGATAGGTCGAATGCGCCGGCTTTAACGGCGCCAATCCGGTCCTGTACCAGGCAGGCTGTGGCCGGAAAGAGGTGTTCGGGCGAAGATGTGGCGCAAATCACCAATTCGAGGTCGGCAGGTGACAGGTTGGCCATTTGCAGGGCCTGCAGCGCGGCGCTGGTCGCCAGGTCGGCGGGATATTCTCCCTCGCGGGCAATGCGACGCTCCACAATGCCGGTGCGTTCGCGAATCCACTCGTCGCTGGTTTCGACCATCTTTTCCAGGTCGGCATTGGTCAGGACGGTTTCGGGTACCGCCATTCCCCAGCCGGTAATATGTGCGTAGAGCATCACGCCTCCTTAATAGCGGCTGAAAATCAGGGTAGCATTGTGTCCCCCAAAGCCGAAGGAATTTGACATTACATGCTGCGGCTGCGCGGGGCGCGGGGTGTTTGGCACGTAATCCAGGTCACAATCGGGATCGGGGTATTCGTAATTGATCGTGGGCGGCAGGATGCCCTGGGTTAACACCTGAACACAAATCATGGCCTCCAACGCGCCGGAAGCGCCCAGCAAATGCCCGGTCATAGACTTGGTGGATGAAACTGCCAGCCGATAGGCCCACTCGCCAAAAACTGTTTTGATGGCAGCCGTTTCCGATTTGTCGTTCAGGGGCGTAGATGTGCCATGGGCATTGATGTAGCCGATTTCTGTTGGCTGCAAAGCGGCGTCTTGCAGGGCCAGTTGCATGCACAGAGCGGCGCCGGCGCCGTTTTCGGCGGGGGCGGAGATGTGATAGGCGTCGTCGCTGGTGCCGTAGCCGCTGACTTCGGCCAGGATGTTTGCCTGCCGTGCCAGAGCATGTTCCAGCGATTCGAGAAGCAGAACCGCTGCGCCCTCGCCCATGACAAAACCGTCTCTCTGGAGGTCAAAAGGACGCGAGGCTGCCTGCGGGTTTTCGTTGCGGGTGGACATGGCGGTCATGACGTTCAGCCCGGCCATCGCCACATCTACAATTGCGGCTTCGCTGGCGCCGGCCAGCATCACGTCGGCACTGCCGCGGCGGATCATCTCGGCGGCCTCGCCAATGGCATTGGAGCCAGTGGCGCAAGCCGTGCTAACGGCCAGGTTGGGACCGCGCAATCCCAGATGGATGGCGATCATCCCGGCCGAAGCGTCTGCGATCATCATTGGGATGAGGAAAGGGCTGACCCGCTCCGGTCCGCGCGTGCGAAAGACTTCTACCTGCTCCAGCAGGGTGCCGATTCCGCCGATTCCGCTTCCAATCAGGACCCCTATCCGGTCTCTGTTTTCTGCCGAGAGGTCCAGCCCCGAGGATTCAAGCGCCTGCAGCGCCGAGGCCAAAGCAAACTGGCTGACGCGGTCCATGCGGCGGGCCTCGCGCGGCCCAAAGCGTTCTGCTGCATTGAAGTCCTTGACTTCGGCGGCAAACTTCGTTTTATGCTGACTGGCGTCAAAATGGGTGATTGGCCCTACGCCGGATTTTCCGGCCATCAGCGCCTGCCAGGTTTCTTCAGGGGAATGACCGAGCGGGCTGATGCAGCCCAGGCCGGTCACGACAACTCTTTTTCGCATGCAACCACTCCTTGTAATGAATCACAGCATTGGTGACATCCGGCTTTTATAACACGGCCCTTTCAAAAGAGAGGCGAAGGAAAAGAAATCCCCGCCGGAATCGTCTGGCGGGGTGTCTCTCGATTCTCTCTGGCAATGGGGCAGGGACAATCTATACGCGCATTGCGTCCATCGCCGCGCCCAGGCGTTGAACGATTTCGTCCACTTCGGCTTCGTTGATGATCAGAGGCGGCGAGAAAGCCAGGGTGTTGCCCAGCGGGCGGGAACGAAGGCCGCGAGCCTGCGCCTCTTTGAAAATTCGCGCCGCTAAGGCCGGGTCGGGCTGACGGCTTTCCTTGTCGGTCACGATTTCCACGCCGCAAATCAACCCAAGGCCGCGCACTTCGCCTACAAAAGGAAATTCCTCTAACTTTTTCAGCCCATCCAGCAGGCGTTGCCCCATCAGGCGGGCGCGCTCAACCAATTTCTCGGCCTCGATAATCTCCAGGTTTTTCAGGGCAACTGCACAGGCTGTGGCATGACCCGAGTAGGTATAGCCATGCATCCAGGCTTCGCCTTCGGCTGCCGATTCAACCGTCTCGCGAATCTCGTCTGAAATTTGCATGCCGCCTAGCGGCTGGTAGCCGCTGGTAATTCCTTTGGCAAAAGTCAGGATGTCGGGCTTGACATTCCAGTGCCGCAGGCCAAACATTTCGCCCGTGCGCCCAAAGCCGGTGATCACCTCGTCGGCGATGAACAACACCTGATATTTATCGCAGATGGCGCGCACCTGCGGGAAATAATCTGGCGGCGGGACGATCACGCCGCCCACGCCCATGACGGGTTCGGCAATGAATGCTCCTACCGTTTCTGGACCCTCCCGCAGAATCGCCTCTTCTAAAGCCCGCGCCGCGGCCTGTCCGACCGTCTCGCCGGGGCGCAAATCGCCCTCGTAACGGTATGGATACGGGGCAGGGATATGCACAAACTCCGGCATGGGCGGGCCGAACATGGTATGGTAACGCGCAATGCCGGTGGCGAAAGTGGATGCCAGGGTGATGCCGTGATAGGCGCCGCGCCGGGCAATGATTTTCACCTTGCCGGGCTGGCCCTTGCGCTTCCAGTAATAGCGCACGGTCTTGAAGGCCGAGTCATTTGCCTCTGACCCACCCGAGGCAAAAAAGGTGGTATTCAAGCCGGGGTAAGCGTAACCGGCCAGTTTGTCGGCCAGCAGGGTGGATGGGACGTTGGTCATGCCTGAGAAATTGGAGGTGTATGACATGGTCTTCATTTGTTCATAGGCGGCGCGGGCCAACTCCTCGCGCCCGTAGCCTACGTCCACGTTCCACAGCCCGGCCATGCCATCCAGAATCTTTTGCCCGTCGGTGGTGTATAGCCAGACGCCTTCGCCGCGCTCAATCACCAGCGCCCCGGCATGACTCTTGGGATGGTACACAGGGTGCAATTGCCGGCGGTCTTTTTCAATCAACTCGGCAGTTTTTGAGTTCATGCTTCTTCTGTGCCTCCTGATAAAATTGCCATTGAGATATCGCTATCCCGAACTGGCATGGGACAATTTTACCTCGCTCTGCCCAAACCGGCTTGATTTGGGCCAGCAATTCCAAATCTGAAATCAACGAACCTGACCCAAAGTTGCCAAAACGCCAGGTTTTCGATTTTTTCGTCCCAAAATCGGCATGAAAACCACTTGCCAGGCGAAATCCTCTCAAAAATCTTTGCGACTCTGCGCCTTTGCGTTGAGATTTTGAACCATTTCCTTTCGAATCAATTTTAGATTTGGAATTGCCGGTTTAAGCGGCTCAAAACGGCAAGCAGCGGTAAAATGTGTTTTATGGAGACTCTGCTCTTACCTGCAACGTCCGATAATATCCTCCTGGCCGCCGAGACAATAAAAAAGGGCGGCCTGGTGGCCTTCCCTACCGAGACGGTCTATGGCCTGGGCGCGAATGCTCTGGATGCCATGGCAGCGGGCAGGATTTTTGAGGCCAAACAACGGCCTGCAACCGATCCGCTGATTGTGCATTTGAGCGGCGTGGAGCAAATGGAGCAGGTTGCCTCTCAGATTTCCCCGTTGGCGCTCCAATTAGCAGAGACTTTCTGGCCTGGCCCGCTGACGTTGATTTTACCCAAACAGCCGCTTGTCCCCGAAGCCGTTACGGCCGGACTGAATACGGTTGCTGTGCGCATTCCTTCTCACCCTGTGGCGTTGGCCCTGATTCGGGCTGCCAATACGCCTGTCGCTGCTCCTTCGGCCAATCGTTTTGGCCGCACCAGCCCCACCACTGCCCGACATGTCTGGCATGACCTGCAAGGCCGCATCGAAATCATCCTGGATGGCGGCCCTACGCCGGTAGGCGTTGAGTCCACCGTGCTGGATATTTGTGCCTCGCCGCCTTGTATCCTGCGTCCCGGCGGCGTGACCCGCGAACGGCTTGAGGCCGTTATTGGGCCGGTAACGGTTCTGGCATCCGGCGCTGCGCTCGAAGGGAGTTTGCCGTCTCCGGGTTTGCTATCCAAGCACTATGCGCCGCGTGCTGAACTGGTGCTTTTTATGGGCGCAAATGCCTTGCAAGAATTGCTGTCCTATGTGAAAGCGGAACAATCTGCTGGCAGGAGAATCGGCGCCCTGGTCATCAACGCCGATGCCGATTTGCTGGAGGGGGAGGGCGTTTTGGTCTACCACCTCGGCGCCGATGTGGACAGCGCGGCCCGCAGCATCTATGCCGGCATGCGCTGGCTGGATTCGCAGGGCGTGGATGTCATTGTGTGCCGCGACCTGGGAGAAAGCGGATTAGGCCTTGCCATCCGCGACCGCTTGCGACGGGCAGCATCCAGGGTTATCACGACATAAGTTTGAGAATGGCAATTGGCAGGATGTTGTTGGCTAATATCGTGCTATAATTTTTTATAACCCGCGCGGGAAGGGACGCTGATTCTGATAATTTTTCTAGCCGCATAAGGAGATGCTCCCATGAAACTTACACCTCCCAAACAACTTACTTTTTGGATTACTATCGTACTGGCTGTCCTTGGCGTGATCGGCACGTTCATCAACATCCCCTTTGTCAGCGCCCTGGCTATCTGGTTCGTTTTTGTGGCCTACGCTTTGCTGGCTCTTTCGCTCATCGTCAAGGGCCTCTAGTTTTTGCAGGCATCCCTCCCCGCGTAGATTGAGAAGCGCCGCCCGGCCAGAATCGAGCGGCGCTTCTTGTTTACAGATCCAATGCTCCTACACGTGCCGCCCGCCTTTTAATTCTTGCTGAAGCCTCTGCAGGCCTTCGCGATCGCCGCGGGCAGCCAATTTTGCCTGCTCAATCCAACCGGCAGGATTCATCATTTGCAAGCCGGCAGCGTTCAAAAGCGCCTGCACTTTATCTACATCTGCGGCGGCCAGTTCGGCAAAGGTGGAAATGCCGCCTTCTTTCAATACCTGCGCTACTTTCGGTCCAATGCCTTCCAGGCTTGCCAGGTCGTCCTCTACATGATGGGCATGGGCGGCCTCGCCTCTGTCCTTCTGTCTGCGGCTGACCAGCCAGCCAATGACCACCATCAAGAAAAAGAATGCCAGGGCTACCCACAACAACCAGGCCAACTCTGTGTTTGGCCCTTCTTCGGCCAACATGACAAATGCAAACATACGTCCTCCTGAAGGAATGATTTTCAGATGGGTTACTTATACGCCAGAATTGCCAGGCTGTCAATTTGAGTATAATCGCCCGTATGCCGCACCCGCTTGCTGTTCCCAAAAAACCGGTTGGCCAGGTGACGCGTGGCAAGACGGCCCGCAATCGCCTGCGCCAGGTGGATCATTTTGTCTTGTGCTATGATCCCGGTTTGCTCACCCGTAGCGACGGAGCATTTGCCCACGCTCTGGTGGTGGACCTGGGCTACGGGGCAGAGGCAACCACTACGCTGGAGTTGGCCGAGCGCTTTCGGCGGCTCAATCCAAATTTGATTGTATTAGGCGTGGAAATTGACCCCGAGCGTGTTGCGGCGGCGCTTCCTTTTTCGGACTCCCAAACCTGTTTCCGTTTAGGCGGCTTTAACCTGCCTCTGTTGGAGAACGAGCGCGTTCGCCTGGTGCGCGCTTTTAATGTGCTGCGTCAATACGAAGAGGCCGATGTGCAGCCGGCCTGGATGCAAATGGCGCGCGGCGTCTTGCCGGGGGGGTTGCTCATTGAGGGTACTTCTACTCCCACCGGCGCGGTTTGGGTGGCCAATGTGCTGCGGCGGGTGGCAGGGGATACGCCCTGGGAACAGGAAGCGCTTGTTTTTGGTACCAATTTCCGGCTGGGTTTTGACCCGCTGGAGTTTCAGGCCGTTCTGCCCAAGAATTACATCCATCGTATGATACCGGGGGAAAGCATCTATGACTTTTTCACGGCCTGGAAAGCCGCCATTGCTGAGAGTAGCCCGCTCAAAACCTGGGGGTTGAGACAGTGGTTTGCAGCCGCGGCCGAAGGGTTGGCAAGGCGGGGCTACCGCATCAACACGCGCCGCAAATGGCTGTCAAAGGGTTGGATGATATGGGAAAAGCCGGCTGGATAGACAGCCGGCTTTTCCTTAAGTCCTGTTTTTGCCTACT
>JAIOAQ010000056.1 GCA_019873735.1 Chloroflexota bacterium
AAAGAGCCGTTCCCGTTCCGTTAGGGGCGCACTAATTGTACCCAATCTTTGTCTTTTCAGACTCCGAAAGAGGTATCCAGACCACTTTTACAGAAAAATCCTTGCACTATCAAACGCCGCGCGCCTGAACCTGCGGGAGGACAGTTCGTTTAGAAAACACTATCCCTTGACGGCTTTTGCAATCGCGGCCACATGTTCTGGCGATGAGCCGCAGCAGCCCCCCACAATGCGAGCGCCCAGGGTTACATATTTGCGGGCAAACTCTCCCATAGTTTCTGGTGTGACATCATAGATGGATTGGCCGCCTTCCATGCGTGGCAGGCCGGCGTTCGGCTTGGCCCACAGGGGAAAACCTGCTTCAACAGCAGCATATTCCTGCAAGATTTTTTCCATGTTTTCCAGGGTGGTGCCGCAATTGGCGCCGATGACATCTGCCCCTTTTTCGCGGTAACGTTTGAACATGTCTGCCGGTTTGACGCCCATCATCGTGCGCACGCCGCGGTCATAACTAAAAGAAACGACAACGGGCAAATCTGTCACCGAGCGGGCGCCTTCAAGAGCCGCATCGGCTTCCTCAAAGGCAAACATGGTTTCAATCACCAGCAGGTCTACGCCACCCTCGGCCAGCGCCTGAGCCTGTTCGGCATAGGCTGCAATCGCCTCCTCGGGCGAGAGCGGTCCCAGCGGTTTCATCAGCAGACCGGTCGGTCCAATCGAGCCGCCTACGAGGACACCCTCTCGCGCAGACGCTGCCCGGCGGGCCAACTCGGCCGCGCGCTGGTTGACCTCTTTCACTCGATCGGCGTATTTCGATTCTTTCATGCGCAGGCGTGTTCCGCCAAAGGTACAGGTCAGGATGATATCAGAGCCGGCTGCTACAAAAGCGCTTTCCAGTTTTAAAATCAGATCGGGTTGATCAATGACCAGTTCTTCCGGAATCGTGCCGGTTTTGAGGCCCATCTTTTGGAGGTTGGTGCCGGTTGCGCCATCTGCAACCAAAGTCTCAGCCGCTTGCAGTCTTTGCAGGAATTTGTACATGTCTCCTTGTCCTTTCGGCGTAGAATAGCCCAATTATACGCGGGCTTTGGGGAAAACGGCATAATGTGCCGACGGGTTTATATGAATTTGATAGGAATCGCTTTGAATATCTTTGTTGCCGCTTAAAAACAAGATATAATAGAGAAAATTTATAAAAATTAGCCTATCTATATAAAGGAGCGAATATGATTTCAAAGACGATGCAAGAGGCCATTAACGAGCAGATCAACAAAGAACTGTTTTCCTCTTACCTGTACCTTTCCATGGCAGCCTATTTTGAAGGCAAGGCCTTGCCGGGTTTTGCCCACTGGATGCGCATTCAGGCCGAAGAGGAGCGCGGTCATGCAATGAAACTGTATGATTACCTGCTGGAACGCGGCGGACAGGTCAACCTGAAGGCAATTGCTGCCCCCGAAACCACCTGGAAGTCGGATCTGGCGGCTTTTGAAGCCGCGCTTGAACATGAGCGCTTTATCACCAAGTCCATTCATGAATTGTATGAATTGGCTGCTAAAGAGAAAGACTACGCCACCCAGGTGATGCTCCAGTGGTTCATTGACGAGCAGGTGGAAGAAGAAGCCAATGCCAGCGAGATTGTCGAAAATCTCAAGCGGATTGAAGCGCATGATACCGCAGTGCTGATGCTGGATCACCGCCTCGGCAAGCGCGACGAAGATTAGGTCGCCGGCAGAAAGAAGAACGGGTCACGCCTAAAGCGTGGCCCGTTTTTTACGTCTGAGAATTGCAGAGGGGCTTTTTGCCTGTTTTGGGCGGCGGATTACTTTTGCCAGCCGGAAGTCCGCTTTGCCTGCCGGAGACAATCGTCTCTGCGGGTAGTTTTCAACATTCTGAATACCCACAGGCGTAGCATTTGCGGCATCCTTCTTCATTTACAACGGCTGCCTCCCCACACTCAGGACACAGGTCGCCAATCTTTTGCGGAACGGGCACAGGGACCGCCGATTTCCCGCCATTACCAGAGACTTTCTCCGGTTCCGGCGCGGCTTGCACGCCCGAACGTTCGCGCAGGTATTCGTCCAGCACATGACCCACGCCGTCGGGTAACGAGCGGACGCGGTTGGGACCAAAGCCAAGAGAACGCCCGCCGCCGATGCCAAGCAGTTGCCGGGCGATTTCCTGCAGGCGCTCGCGCGGGGCAACCGGTGATGCCAGACGTAGGGTGTAGGAGATGAGACGCCCAATTGCCTCTGAGACGGCTGCCGTTTCTGAACCGGCTTTGGATGTGTTGATGAAGACTTCAAAGGGCTGCTGCCCGCCGTTTTCGTTGATGGTGATGAAGGCTTTGCCTAGCGGCGTTTCTACATTGTAAGTGCAACCAGGCAGGGCGCGCGGACGAGGTTTCTTGGTGCTGTGCCACAGCGAGGCAGGAGAATCTACGGGCTGGGATTCTGCTTCGGCCTCGGCTGTCAGGCCATCGGTCGTTTGAGCCGTTGCGCCAGTTGTTTTCTTGGTGGCGGTGGCTTTCGTCTCCAGCACAACTTTTTCGCGCGAGCCGGTCACGTAAACGGTGATGCCTTTGCAGCCCAGTTCCCAGGCCAGCAGGTAAGCCTGGGCCACGTCTTCTACCGAGGCGGTCTCCGGGAAATTGATGGTTTTGGAGAGCGAGTTGTCCACAAAGGCCTGGAGGGCGGCCTGCATGCGGACGTGTTCCTCGGCCGATATATCGGCAGAGACGACAAAGACGCGCCGCAGGTCTTCGGGCAGGTGGTGAATACCCTGGCAGGAGCCTTCGTGCATGACCTGTTCAAATATCTCCTGCCGCGCTTCCGGGTCGAGGCCGGCCTGAGTCAGCGCCTCTTCGAAGCGTGGACTGGCATAGGTCAATTGCAGGTCTTTGCCGTTGTCGTTGACGTGCCGGATGTAGGCCAGGGCAAAGACCGGTTCACAACCGTAGCCCTCACACCCCGCAACGGTGGCAATCGTGCCGGTAGGAGCCACGGTGGTTTGAGCGGCGTTGCGAATCCCATACTGGCGGATGTCGTTGACGACGGCTTGCCAATCGAGCGGCGGGCGGCCCCAGTCGCCTTCCTGGGGGACAATAGACTTCGGCGGTTCCCACGTCATCTTTTGCGGGTCGTAGATGCTGCCCTCGATGGCGGGGAACGGGCCGCGCTCTTTGGCCAGTTGGATGCTGGTTCGTATGGCGTGGTAACGGACAAATTCCATCACCTGCGAGCCAAAGTCCTGACCATCGGGGGAGCCATAGCGGACTTTGACGTGGTACATCAGGTCGGCCAGTCCCATGATGCCCAGGCCGATGCGGCGGGCGCGCAGGGCGGCTTCTTTCAGTTGGGGCACAGCCGGGACGTAGGCGTTGACCTCGACCACATCATCCAGGAAGCGGGTGGCCGTTTCTACGCTTTGGCGCAGGCCTTCCCAGTCCACTTTGCCGTTGGGGGCGCAATGTTCGTTCAGGTTGACTGAGCCGAGGCAGCAATTCTCGTAGGGTCCCAGCCACTGCTCGCCGCAGGGGTTGGTCGATTCCAATGGGTATAGATGAGGCACCGGGTTGGCGCGGTTGGCGGCATCTAAAAAAAGCACGCCTGGCTCGCCGTTGTGATGCGCCTGCCGGACGATTTTCTCGAACAGGTCGCGCGCCCGTACCCGTCTGTATGTCTTGATGGGAATGCCTGCCTGGCGTGCCTGTTCCAGCGTGCCGCGGAAAGTGCGGTAGTCCGGATGCAGGATATCGGGGAAAACCAGTTCCCATTCCTCGTCATTTTTTACGGCCTGCATGAAGGCGTCGGTGATGCCGACCGAGATATTGAAATTGGTGATCTGGTTTTCGTCGGTTTTGCAGGTGATGAATTCTTCGATGTCGGGATGGTCAACGCGCAGGACGGCCATATTGGCGCCTCTTCGTGTCCCGCCCTGGGCAATTTCGCCAAAGGCGTGGTCGTAGACGCGTAAGAATCCAACCGGACCTGTGGCCTGCCCGGCGGACGATTTGACCAGTCCGCCCTTGGGGCGCAGACGCGAGAACGAAAAGCCGTTGCCGCCGCCGGTTTGCTGGATGAGGGCTGCATCGCGCAGGGTTTGAAAGATGCCCGATGGGTCGCGCCCCATATCGTCTGAAATCGGTAAGACAAAGCAGGCTGCCAGTTGCCCCAGCGGGGTGCCGGCGCCGGTGAAGGTTGGAGAGTTTGGAAAGAATTTTTTGGAGGTCAGGAGCAAGTAGAATTCGCGGGCGTGCGTGATCACATCGCCGCCCCATGTTTCCTCGGCTTTGGCAATGTGATATGCCACCCGCCAGAACATCTCCTCCACGCTTTCTACCGGCTTGCCATCCTCACCGCGGCGGACATAGCGGCGCATCAGTACCTGGCGGCCGTTATCGGTCAGCACCACCGACGGCAGGTCGGCAGGCAGAGGGGGGGTGGGCAAAAGGCCGTGTTTTTGTGAAGAAGCGGACTTGATGACCATGAAAACTCTCCTTACGGCTGGAATTAAGAAGATAAAGAAATGCTTCAGAGAATGGCCAGGCTTGAAGGCTTGCCAGCATCCCTTCTGTTGCTCTATCAAACTTGTGATAGCCGGTTGCGTGACTGCAAATGCCCGTAGCGGCAAAGGTCAGGCCGAACCATCTAGCAGGCGGTCAATCTCAGCCCGCAGGGCACGCAGGTCAGCCAACTGCAAATAGACAATGGCGTAACGAATATAGGCAATTTGGTCCAGTTCTTTCAAGCCGGCGATGACCAGGTCGCCGACCACGCGCGACGAGACTTCAGCCTTCCCCATTTTTTGAAGTTCGGCTTCGACCTGTCCAACCAGCCGTTCAATGTCTGCCGCTGAAACAGGGCGTTTGGCGCAGGCAATGCGGATGCCGCGTAATAGTTTTTCCCGGTCGAATTCCTCGCGGATGCCATTTTGTTTAACAATGAGAGGGGTCGCCAGAATGGGACGCTCATAACTGCTGAAGCGTTGTTTGCACTTGAGGCATTCACGTCTCCGGCGGATTCCGCCATGGGCGTCATGGTGGGTGTCGAGCACTTTTGAGTCGTCATGTTGGCAGTAAGGACAACGCATATCTGGCTGCTCCAGTGTCAGAACAAATGTTTTAGCCATATATGGGGGTATGGTTGTTTTCTACCCGCACATATGCCGTAGAGCAAAAGGCATTCTAACATATTTGAAAGGTCGAGACAAGAGTATAAAAGGGTGATTAAACCTTAAAAAATCCCTGCTATTGCTGAATTGAATATCAAGGCAGGCTTTGCGTTCGGCGGTTAGCCCCCAGCCTTTCTTTTTCTGTGGGGAGATTAATCCCGGCGTTCCCCCCTAACTGCCTACCCTCCCGCAGGTTTTGGCGCAATGTCCAAACCAGAAGACATCTCCATAATTGCTGGCATTGCTTGCTGGCCCCGTTCTAACCGGCGGGAGGGTTAAGGGTAGGCAACTACGATTTCTCATCTATGGGTTTTGGCAGAGCGGTCACCAGCACCTTGTCAACGCGCGTGCCGTCCATGTCCATCACTTCGAAGCGCAGGCCGCCCCATTCGAAGCGGTCGGCAGGCTGCGGGACGCGCCCGAGGTGAGTCATGACGAAGCCGCCCAGGGTCTCGTATTCTTCCTCGGCCGGCAGGTGACGCAGGTTGAAGATTTCCTTGAATTCGTCGTTGGGCAGCATGCCGTCCAGCAGCCAGGAACCGTCCTGCCGCTGGGTGGCCTGCGGCTCGCCGCCAAATTCGCCGACGATTTCCTCGAGGATGTCGGCCAGGGTGATCAGGCCCTGCACCATGCCGAATTCGTCCACCACCAGCATCAGGTCGCGCTGCGTCTCGCGGAACATTTCGAGGGCGCGCGAGCCGAAGGCGGTTTCGGGGATGTAAATCGGCGGGCGGGCGAGTTTTTCCAAGTCGCGGCCGCTTTGAATGTTGGCCAGCAGCACGTCTTTGGCCTTGACCACGCCCAGCGGACGGTCGAGGCTGTCTTCGCCGACCGGGAAGCGCGAGAAGGGGCTCTCGGCCATCTTGCGGCGGATTTCCTCGGCGCTGTCGTTCACGTCCAGCCAGACGATCTCGTTGCGCGGCGTCATCAGGGCGTTGACGCGCTGGTCGGAGAGCGAGAAGACGCCCTCCACCATGTCCTGCTCGGTCTCTTCGAAGACGCCTGCCTGCGTGCCCTGGTCGAGTTGGACGAGCAGTTCCTCCTCGGTGACGGGAATCTCGACGGCCTGCTTGACGCCCAAGAGGCGCAGGATGAAGTCAGTGGATTTACCCAGAAACCAGACAAACGGGGAAAGGAGTTTGGAGAAAAAGGTCATCGGCCCGGCCACGAGGGTCGCCAGGCGTTCGGGGTTGGTCAGCGCCAGGCGTTTGGGGACGAGTTCGCCAAAGACGATGGAGAAATACGAGGTGACGATCACGCCAATGGCGATGCCGATGGTCACGCTGAAAGGGGCCAGGGCCGGGACGTGCTCAAACCAGTCCATCGTCAGCCGGGCGGCCAGCGCGCCGCTGACGGCGCCGGTCAGCACGTCGGTGACGGTGATGCCGATCTGCACGGTGGAGAGGAATTTGTTCGGCTCTTCGGTCAACTGAAGCGCCAGGCGGGCGCGTTTATCCCCTGCGTTCACCCGCAGCTGCAAGCGCGCCCGCCGCGCCGAGAGCATGGCGGCTTCGGACATGGAGATGAGGCCGTTGAAGAGGATGAGGAGGAGAATGAAAAGAATGTCGTTCCAGACAGTGGACATAGAAAGAATGGATTCTAGCGTGTTTTAGCGGAGAGGGTCATCTTGACCACGAAGGGCACGAAACACAAAGGAAAAGGAATTCCTTCGTGCTCCTTCGTGATCCTTGCTGACCTTTGTGTTGAAACACTCCTTCAAAAACAAGAAAGATATAGGGAATTAGGCAACATCAATCCCTGCGCCGTCAACCGCTCGCCGATCGGGTAGCAGTCGTCACAATCCGCTTCTCAGCCAGCTCGCGAAACGCGCCAGGCAAGGGGAAGATCACTCCACGCAAGTTATTTATCCCGCTTAAGCAATTCTTCGATTAACCTGGTTTTCTTGTAAATCAAAACAAGCAGAACGAGGATTGCCACCGGGAAAAGAAGGGCAAGCAAACCAAGCAAAATAGATATCAGTTGAACACCCAAAAAGCCAACATCCATAGTAATCTCCTCTATTTGGTGATTTCGATTCCTGTTCCTTCAACCGCCTCGCCGATGACCCAGGCCGGCTGGCCGATCTCCTCCGCCCGCTTCAGGAACGCTTCGGTTTCGGACCTCGGGACGGCCAGCAGCAGTCCGCCGCTGGTCTGCGGGTCGAACAGGAGCATTTTCTCCTCCTCCGAAATTCCTGCGCCGAAGCGGACACGCGGCCCAAAGTGGAGGCTGTTGTCGGCCGCGCCGCCGGGGAAGGTCCACATTTCGGCGTATTTGCGGGCGCAGGAGACGAAGGGGATGCTCGCCATCTCCAGGCGGAAGCCAACGCCCGAGGACTCGGCCATCTCCAGGCCGTGGCCGAGCAGGCTGAAGCCGGTCACGTCCGTGCCGCCGCGCAGGCCGAATTCCACCGCCAGGGCGGCGGCCTTGTCGTTCAGCCGCTTCATCCAACCGACCACTTCCTGCACATCTTCGGGCGCGGCCGCCTGCCGTTTGAGGGCGGTGGTGGTGACGCCAAAGCCGAGCGGCTTGGTAAGGACGAGTACATCGCCGGCCTGTGCGCCGCCTTTGGAGAGATACTTCTCCGGGTGGACAAAACCCAGCACCACCAGGCCGTATTTTGGTTCTTTGTCCTGCACGGTATGCCCGCCGGCGATGACCACGCCCGCGGCGCGGCAGATCTCGGCGCCGCCGCGCAAAATTTCGCCGTTCACTTCCGGCGGCAGGTCGGGCGGCAGGGCGGCCACGTTGAGGGCCAGGAAGGGTCGCCCGCCCATGGCGTACACGTCCGAGAGGCTGTTGGCGGCGGCAATCGCGCCGTAATCGTAGGGGTCGTCCACCACTGGGGTAAAGAAGTCGGTGGTGACGACGAGGGCGCGCGTCGAATCCAGCCTCCAGACGGCAGCGTCGTCCGGGCCGCCGAGGCCGACCAACAGGTCCGGGAAGGACTCGGCCTCAAAAAGGGACTGAACCGGGCGCAGCACCTGCGCCAGCGTCTCCGCGTTGAGTTTCGACGCTCAACCGGCGCAACTGGAGAGGCTGGTCAGGCGAATCTGACGCCCGGTGGGTTTGGGAGCGACGTCCATGCAGGTTTCCTTTTCAGGAGGTTTGACTATGGCTGCGGCGTAGGTAAAGGCAGGAGAAACGGGTTGTCGTTGGGCAGGAGCATCACGCTGACGTTTGGTGAAAGCCTTTGAATGTATTCGTATTGTAACAAAAGCGGATTTTGCCGCAGCACATTGGCAATGTACTCCAGGGCTTTGGCCTCTGCCTCTGCCTGAATAAGGCGGGCCTCGGCTTCACCTTTGGCCGCGATCACAGCCGCGTCGGCCTGACCCTGGGCCACCTGGCGGGCCTGTTCGGCCTCCTGACGTTTCTGTTCGACCACGAATTTGGCTTGCAGGGCCTGCTGTTCGGCAATTTGCTTTTGCTCGATAGATTGGGCGTATTCTTCGGTAAAAGTGATATCGCGCATCACAAAGTCCACCAGAATCAGGCCGTTTTCCGCCAATTTCTTGCGCAAGTTTTCTGTAATCAGGTTGCTCATTTCAAAACGCTTGGTGCTGACGGCCTCTTCTACCCGATATTGAGAGACCACATCGCGGACGATGCCGCGCGCTTGTGGCCGAACCAGATCGCTGTCGTAGCGTTTTTGCCATGTTCTATGCACGTCCAGAACTTTTGCCGGGTCTATGGCGTAGATGACCGAAGCATCCACAAAGATGCGCTGACCGTCAGCAGTGCGCGATTCGACCGAATCATCGCCATAGACCTCGCCTTCGGTAGCCGTGCGCGCCATTGTGTAGGTTTGCCGCGAAATCGGGTAACGTTCCACGCGCTCGACGAAGGGGACAATCCAGTGCAAGCCGGCGCTCAGCGGTTCGGGGCGCATGCCGCCCTCAGACAGGATGGTGATGACCACACCGCTTTCATACGGCTCAATGAAAACCAGGCCTGCTCCCACAAGCGTCAGTAATACGGCTACGGCCACTGTAATGATGACCAGTGTGCCAAAGGGTTTGGTAGGCCGCTGCCTGGCTGCTCGTACTGCGACAAGCACCAACAGGCCGACAAAGGCTAACCAGAAGAGGGTAGCCAGAAATTGAATAAAATTGGCGATGTTCATTTTTGTCTCCTCGCTTTTATTATACTTGCCTTATTTGTCAGGCGGCTCAACAAAAACACAGCGATTCTCAGTATGGCTAAAAAACGTCCCGAAGGTTGCTAAAAAGCACCAAATTTTCGTCTAAAAAACCTTCGGAATGTTCCCTTGCATTTCATATTGAGAATGCTGACAAAAACAGCAACTCCAACGCTGAGATTCTTTTTGTAACCACCTACCCTTTTAAACACAGGATAGGCAGGATAAACGATTGCAGAGCGCAAAAAATCCTGCTTATCCTGTACATCCTGTTTCATACTCTATGTTTGCAACGTTTACTCTTGGAAAGGGTATCTTCAGGCAGGCAATTGCTGAGAATTGCTAAAAAGCCGCTAACCAGGTTAGCGGCCAGAAAGCAAGAAGGGGCAAGCCTTGCCGATTTAATACCAGATGCGGAAAGACGTGCTGGTGGAACTCTTCAGGCCGCCATATTGAACTTCGACCTCGACCTTGATGACTTGCCCGTAAGGCTGATTGGAAAATGTAAGCGGCACCATCACCACGCCGTTATTGTTGGTGCTTAGCCCCTCAAAGGTTTGGATGCCAGACGGCCAGTAAACCTTGACGTTCACGGCTGCCTTTTGAACTGGCTGCAAGGTCTGGTCCTGAACGGTGATATAAATCAATTGCTGGTCGCTGGCAAGAGTGACCGCCTTCCAGCAGAAGGCATTTACCCGCAGCGCATACACGCTGGCAGGCCGGCCGTCCAGCGGCTGGGCGGGAGCAAGGGCTGCCGGGTCTTCGCCGATCTGGGAGAAGTAGACCCTTCCCAGGTCGGTCAGAACCACGCGTTGACCTTCCGGCTTGTTGGGCTGCCACTCGAAGCGGGCCCTTTCAAAGTATTGGACGATAATGTCGTCCTGAACTTCGAAGGAGGAAATAGGCTTGCCAAATTGCTTTTCACCGCCGTATTTGTCGTAGAATTCCAGGAAAGCAAAACAGACGGCAAAGCCATTGTCAAAGCGGCGGCAGCCCAGGTTGGGGTTGAAGGTGATGGGCGTGCCGGGCTTGTAGGTTTTGCTGCCGAGCGGCGTCAGTACCACGCGTTGACCTTCGGGCAGTTCGGGATGATACTCAAAACGGGCGCGCTGGAAATATTGCACCCGCTGCAGACCATCCTTGCTTGGCATCTCTTCGGTGATGGGGTAGCCGTATAGCAGGGTTGGGTCTGGGGCGGCGCGGTAAAAGCGCAAAAAATCCCCACTGACATTATGTTTGGTGATATCGAAGAACTGGTAATCGTTGCCGCTCTGTGCGTCTGCCGGCAGGCGCGCAGGTAGAGCCAGGAGAATGAGGCTCAAAACCAGCAGAAGGCCAAACAGACGACGCATATAACCACCTCAATAATTATACACATAATTCTTGTGTCAAGTACAATTTATGCTTTGCAAAAGTGTAATAAGGATGTGACGATTTTCTCTGCCGCGTGGCCGTCTCCAAAGGGATTAACAGCCCGCGCCATTTCGGCATAGGCCTGCGGATCATCCAGCAAACGATTGGCCTGCTCCACTACCCGAGGCGTCTCTGTCCCGACGAGTTTAAGCGTCCCCGCCTGCACGCCTTCAGGGCGTTCGGTGACGGCGCGCAAGACCAGTACCGGCACTCCGAAAGCCGGCGCCTCCTCCTGAATGCCGCCCGAATCGGTTAACACCAGGCAGGAGTGTTTCATCAAATGCACCAGCGGCAGGTAATCCAGGGGCGGCAGGAGCGTGATATGCGGCGTCTTTCCCAGCAGGCGGTGAACCGGCTCGTGGACATTGGGATTCAAATGCACAGGGTAAACGATTTCTACATCCCCCCGGCTGGCCAATTCTCTCAGCGCGGCGCAGATGTTTTCCAGCGGCTTGCCGAAATTTTCCCGGCGGTGAGCAGTTACCAGAATCAGCCTTTTGGTCGTTGGGCGGCCGCTTTGACGGTCCGCCGGATGACGCTCGGATTCTGAAACCTCCAGCCGCTGCAACAATTCCCTGATTTCTTCTGGCATTGGCTGGCCGGCAACCACATTCAGGGCATCAATGACCGGATTGCCTGTAACTGCAATCGCCGAATCGGGCACTCCCTCGCGCAGCAAGTTCTGGCGTGCCCACTCGGTAGGAGCAAAATGCAAATCGGCAACCGCGCTGGCCACACGACGATTGATTTCTTCGGGGAAGGGCTGCCACTTATCATACGTGCGCAAACCGGCCTCCACGTGGCCGACCCGAATGCGGTGGTAGTAAGCCAGGATGGCCGTGCTCATTACTGTGGTGGTATCGCCCTGGACCAGCACCCAATCGGGTTTCAGTTCTTTCAGCACGGGGTCAAGGCCTTGAAAGATGACCGCCGACAGTTCGGCCAGCGATTGGTTGGGTTTCATCAAATTTAGGTCCACATCCGGCTGAATGTCAAACAGGCTGAGCACCTGGTCGAGCATCTGGCGGTGTTGGGCGGTGACGCAGACCAGCGATTCAATGCCCGGCGTGTGCGCCAACCGATGAACGACCGGCGCCATCTTGACGGCCTCGGGACGTGTACCAAAAATGGACAGGACGCGCATAGATAGGCTTATTTCCCGTTCCCCAAACGCAGGAGGCGGAAGCCCGCTTCTTTCCAGGCCTGAGCAGGCCAGCCGTTAACCGTGTCAATCGCCAGCCGGGCAGATGTCTGGGCCGCGACGTGCAGGGGATTCATCTCCCGGAACTGGGTGTGGCCAACAAGCAGGATCAGGGCCTCGGTCCCGGCAAGAGCCGCTTCCAGCGTGGGGGTGAGCGTGAGGCCGGGCAGGTCTGCGTTAGGTTTGAAGGGTTCAAAACATTTCACATTTGCTCCGGCCTCCTGGAGCAGGCGCACCACTTCTATGGCCGGGCTTTCGCGCAGGTCATCTACATTGGGCTTATAAGCCAGCCCCAGCGCGGTGATGCGGCGGCCGCGCAGTCCGCCCAGGGCACGTTCGACCAACTCGAAGACGTGGTGCGGTTGTGAGTCGTTGACATGGCGGGCGCGCTGGATGAGCGGCGTGATATCTGGCGCTGCTTCCACAAGAAACCAGGGATCTACGCTGATGCAATGCCCGCCTACCCCCGGCCCTGGCGAGAGGATTTTAACCCGCGGGTGGCGGTTTGCCAGGCTGATGGCCTCCCAAACGTCCACGCCCAGGCGTTCGGCCAGACGCGCGAACTCGTTGGCAATGGCAATGTTGACATCGCGGTAGGTGTTTTCCATGAGTTTGACCATCTCGGCGGTCGTCGCGTCGGTCAGGATAATTTCGCCTTTGACAAAGACGGCGTACAGGTCACGCCCGGCTTGTGCCGATTCGGGTGTGATTCCGCCGATGACGCGGGCGTTCTCCACCAGTTCGCGCAGGATCTGCCCCGGCAGGACGCGTTCGGGCGAATAGGCCAGGTAAAAATCTACGCCGGCTTTCAAGCCGGATTTTTCCAGGATGGGCGCTACCAGATCGGTCGTCGTCCGCGGCGGGGAGGTGGATTCGAGCACGACCAAATTGCCCGGCCGCAGGTGGGGGACAATCGACTCGGCGGCGGCGGCGACCGCGCTCATGTCGGCTTTTTTGTACTTTTCACCGTTGAAGACGCCGAAATCTTTTTCTTCAAAGGGGGTTGGGACGGCAATGATGAAGGCGTCAGCCGGTTCAGGCCGGATGGCCACGCGCAAGCGGCCTGTTCGAACGGCTTGCTGCACTGCCTCGCCCAGTCCTGGCTCATGGATGTGCAGGCCGCCGTTTTGTAGCGTCTCGACGATGGCAGGATTGATGTCGATGCCCAAGACGTTGAGGCCGTTGGCGGCAAACATGCTGGCAGTAGGCAGGCCAATGTATCCCAGCCCGATGACACACAGGTTGTTGAATTTCAAGTTTGCTCCTGAACAGCCAGACGGCTGTCTCATGATGAAATTTGAGTGTCTCCCCATTGGGTGTTGGTGAACTGCTTTTTTAGAGGGCAGCCGTGAATTCCGCGCGTCAAGCCCAAAGCCGTGATGGGAGACCTTTTGAGATGTGGTAAACGGTATTCTACCCCAAACCGGCTGATGCGTAAAATAGCGAT
>JAIOAQ010000057.1 GCA_019873735.1 Chloroflexota bacterium
CGGTCATCAGGTCGCGGACGAGGATGGGTTTCACTCGATTTTGATGTCGGTAAGGTCAAAGGCTGGAGGGTGAGATTCGCAAGACTCACCCTCCAACTGAACACGGTTAGAACATCGGCTCCATGGCCAGGGCCGGATGGTTATGGGCTTCCAGCCAGGCGAGCAGTTCTTCCACAGTTGTGACGTTGCGCTCGTCGGCGATCTTTTCCATCAGGTCGGGGTCCCCTTCGCGTTCGCAGACGGCTTTGAATTCCTCGGCCATGGTCTCTTTGAGGACGGAAGACATCCACACCACGCGTTTGAAGCCGCCATCGGCGGAGATGAACTTGGGGCTGATGAGATAGAACTTGCCGACGCCCATCACGCCCGGCGTTTGCAATCCGCCTCCGGCAATGCCTGCCAGCGTAGAGAAGGTCATGCCGGCCGGTGTCATGGACGTATCTTCGCGGCTGACCACCATGACGCCGTTGGCCTCCGGGATGAGCATGACGATACACTCAAAGCATCCACAGGCGGTCATCGGGTTTTCCATGATGGAGTACATGGAGACTTCCTGCACAACGCCATGGGAACCAATTTTTGCGTAATCGTTGGTGCCTTCCCAGTAACCTTTCTTGGGGTCAATGACTTTGCCCAGTTTGATGGGCTGATTGGGGCCGGTGGGGTTGATGTTGTAGGAGGCTTTGCAGTCCAGCCAGTTGTACGCGCCGCACAGGCCAAGCCGCTCAGGCGAAACCACGCAGACATGGTTGGGGGCGAAGGATTGGCACAGGGTGCAGGAGTAGAACTCGTCCACCTTGTCGTCGGTCAGGTCGGCTAGGCGTTTGTTGCGGTAATCGTAGGCGGCGCGGGCCTTCTCCAGCCACTCGGCATGCAGGGCCGGATCGGTGACAATCATCACCTCCACCTTGTCCACAATGGCGCCGAAATCCTCGTGGAAGCGGGCGTGCAGAATTTTGCCGAAGTGGCTCAGGTCGAATCCCTTTTCTGCGGCGTTGTTGGAGATGCGGATCCAGGCGATGTCGCGTTGACCCACGTGTTGAATTCCGGACGCGCCGTTGATGAAGTAGTGGATTTGCCGTTCCAGAACCGGCTCGAAATCCTGCTGCATTTGGCGGCCGGCGACCTTGACGATAATCCCCATGTCCATTGCTCCCTGCGGAGGGATGCTGGAAAAATCGGGGCCGACGACTTCGATTTTGCCATCGGTGACCTCGTCCAGTTTGGCCATGTGCAGGTATTCGAAGCAGCGGGCATGTTTGCCGCCAAACTCCACCCGCAGGTCGGCCTTGCGGACGACTTCGCCTTCAAAGGCCGAACCGTATGGGACAGGCACATCCACGTTAGAAACCTTGACCTTGACGCCGCGCACTTCGATACATTTTTGTACCAGCCGCTCGGCGCGTTCCAGGTCGTCCTTGCCCTCAATCTGGTCAAAGGGCATAGAAACGACATGTTCGTAAGTGGTGATGCCGGTGGGCAGGATTTCGGGGATGACCGTATCGGCGATGACCGGGAAACCGTAGTTGATGGCGCCCGCTGCAGCGGCATATTTCAGGTCGTCCACCTCGCCCAGCGCCAGCACGAAGGCAAAGACGCGTTCTTTGTTGTAGAGCAAGATTTCACGCGCCTGGCCGGGCTTGAGCCCGCCAAAGGTCAGGGCCGAGCGGGTGGCAAAGCCCAGGGCGTAGATGGCGCTGATGGTATCGGTTCCAAATGGGACGGTGTAGGTGTCGTACCCCAGTTCTACGCCCTCTTCCTGCAACTGGTGGATGATGCTGCGCCCGTTGACGTTGCCACTCAAGAAGCATAAGATGTTGCGGCGTTGAAGTTCGCGCACGATTTTGACGGCCACTTCATTTGACTTGGCGCAGCCGACAATGGCGGCAAAGCCGGGCATGCGCCCATCTACCAGTTGAATGCCCCATGAGCGCAGTTGGATATCGTCAATCGGGCCGTTCAGGTGGTCAGAGCCGTCCTCGTTGCCGTAAGATGTGCCCCCGGCCAAATGAAAGCCGGGGAACGGTTCGGGCTGCAGTCCGTAGACAAAACGGATGGCCTCAATGGTTTCTGCGGCCAGGAGGGTCGCCATTCCCGAGTCGAGCGTCTCGCCCAGGTAGGGCGTCCAATGATTTTCGGCCGGAAGCGGATGAAGCAGGCTGCGCGCATGGGCCAGAACCTCTTGTAACTGCCCGAGTTTTTCCACTGCTTTGCCGGTCATTCCCAGAATGGTGGGCAAATAGTACGCAGTGTTGGGGAATGAGACGGGCGTTTCCGGCCCCTTCTCAGACAGGGCCTTGTTGAGCATGATTTCGGCTTCGGTCACCAGCGCATTTGCGCCGCGGATGGCTCGTGTGGCTATATAGCGTGACATAGTAGTTGGTCTCCTGGTCTTCTAGGTCTATACGGCTGCTCCATAAATCGCTTCCCGTTTCTTTTCCAGTGGAAGCGCTTCTATCTGGAGCATCTTGGAGTCGCCGCTGCGGCCAAAGCGCGTTGGATCGTATTCGGGCAGACCAAGGGCAGCGCGCTTCTTGTCAATGTGTGCAAGCGTGGCTTTGATCATTTCCTGAGGGTCGGCAATGAATTCCAGTTTGCCGCCGTAACGTTCCTCCCACCCCTGGCTGATGTAGCGCAGCACAATATCGCTGTCGGCTACGCGGTCGGGCATGCCGCTGACCGGAGAAGCGCCGCCAAAAATGACGTAGGCGCCGGAAGCGACGCAGTAGGTGGCAATTGCCAGCGCTTTTTCACTCATCCACTCTGGGGCCAGGCCAACGGCCGGAATCTGGTCAATGTCGTCTCCCAGGCCGCCGGTTTCGGCCATTTGCGTCAGGACGGTCAGGATGCGGGTATTGTCCACGCACGAACCCATGTGCAGCACAGGCGGGATGCCGACCGTCTCGCAGACTTCACGCAAGCCGGGTCCGACCTCGCTCAGGCCGGCTTCGCCCAGCATGAGACCCAACTTGGCCGAGGCAATTGCCCCGCAGCCGGTCTGCACGATCAAGACGTCCTGTTTGAGCAGTTCTTTCGTCACAAGGTTATGCAGGTAGTCCTGGCTCGAACGCGGGTTGTTGCAGCCGACGATGGCCGCGACGCCGCGAATGCGCCCGGCCATGATGGCGTCATTCAGCGGACGGAAGGAAGCCCGATACGAGCCGCCCAGCATGTAGTTGATATATTCGTGCGAGAAGCCGGGTATCAGGTCTTCGCGGACTTGCGGAATGTAGGTTTTGGATTTGTCGCGGTTTTTGAAGTTGTCAATGGCGGTTTTCAAAATTTGCTTGGCAATCGTCAGCGCTTTGTGTTCTTCAAACTCGATGTGAGTGGCCCCCTTGATGCGTACTTTCGGCGATGTGGTGATGATCTGGGTGTGGAAATTCTGTGCCAGGCCAACCAGCGCCTGCATGATGCATTGCACATCTACCACCATGGCTTCCACGGCGCCGGTCATGATGGCCAGTTCTTGATGTAAGAAATTGCCCGCCGCTGGAATGCCCTGGCGCATCAGGATTTCGTTGGCTGTGCAGCAAATTCCTGAAAGGTTGACCCCTTTTGCTCCTGCTGCCCGGGCGTAAGCGATGATTTCCGGGTCTTGTGAGGCGGCCACAATCATCTCGCTTAAACTGGGTTCATGCCCATGCACGATGACGTTTACCATGTCCTCTTTGATGACCCCCAGGTTTGCCTGCCCCAGGATTGGGGCCGGCGTGCCAAAGAGGATATCCGAGATGTCGGTGGCAATCATGGAACCGGCCCAGCCATCGGCCAGGGCTGTGCGGATGGCATGTTCAAGGATATGCTCGGCATCCTGGTCATCGCCAATGTGGGTGCGGTGTAAAGCCTCCACCACTTCCCGGTCCACCCCGCGCGGGACAACGCCGCGTTCGCGCCATAATTGCTGGCGTTTTTTGGTGGCGCGCCGCACCGGCAAAACCTCGCCGCGCTGCTGGCCAAACTGGGCAATGTAAAAATCTGCCAGGTCGTTGGCGATTTCTTCCGGCGAGCGGCCTTCAACAGGGATGTCGTAGTAGCCGGCCACCATGCGCAACTTGGCGACATCGCGAATGTAGTAGCCTTCGGCCTCGCCATTGGCCGTTGCCTTGAGCAGGAAGGCCATGTCGCGTCCGTGATCTGAGTGCGCCGCCGCGCCCGCGGCAATGGCGCGCGTCAGGTTGCGCGCCTGAATCGTGTCAATCGTTGCGCCGCAGATCCCTACCTGACCGTCCTTGGTCAACCGGCAGGGACCCATGCCGCATTGCTTGCAGCACATGCCCGCTCCGCCAATGTTGCACGGCACCATATCGTCGGCGCGGGTGAAAGCAGTCTGCACACCCAATTCTTCGGCGCGAATCAGCATTTGCTGGGCGGCCGGATCGGTTGTATACTCTTGGGGCTCGCGTTTCTTTGCCATAGTTCACCTCTAACTTTCATCTACTTTTGGAATGGGTCCCATGCCGGGGCAAGGCCAGAGGGGGCGGCCAGAGTAACTGATTCTCTGGGAAAAACTGACGGTATGGCGGACGGTCTCGTATGTCTGTGTATGCCTGAAAAACGCCGGCGCACCTTCTTCCCCCTGCGGTTTGGCCGCGATTTCAATTGGCAGAGTCCACTCTCCAAGATAACCGGCCGCGTCCAGTTTCTGGGCGATCTGTAAGTCATTGGTCTGACTTTCGTCATAAGTGACTTCAACAACGCGAAAGGCGCTGCTGACGTACATATCTATCACCCCCGGAATTTCGGATAGCAGACGCCTGACTTCAAGCACGTGATGGTCCCCGTAAATCACCGGCGTCTCATAGATGGCTTTTTTCATCCAAACACCTCCTTTTTGTAAGATGCTCCGACGCAAGTTGGCGGACTTGCAAGGCTTATTATCATTCTAGCGTCATTATGCCCCTCTTACAATAAAGTTATGAGTATTATCACGTTAAACACAGGATGAATTTCTGCAAATGAGGAAAAACGTCATACACGGGTATAATCGTATCGAATTGTAATTGCCCACCCTTAACCCTCCCGCAGGTTAGAATGGGCCTGGCAAACAATGCCGGCAATTACGGAGACGTCTTCTGATGTGGATATTGCGTCAAAACCTGCGGGAAGGCAGGTAGTTACATCGGATTGCTCAAATGAGAAAAATCTTCCTTCTGCTAGTGCTGGTTATTTCTGTTCTCTGGCTCCAACCGAAAAGGCCCGTCTCTGCTGCGCACCCCGCATCCAGCCCAGGCGAACTGATTGCCGCCGTCAATGCCCTGCGTGCCAGCTATGGCGTTGCACCTTTGACCGCTCACCCCATTCTGATGCAAACGGCTCAGGCGCAGGCCGACTTCATGGCTGCTACCGGGATGATCACCCATACCGGCCCCGGCGGAACGTCGCTTACTCAGCGCCTGCTGGCAGCCGGTTACCCTCTGGCAGGCGACCTTTCCCTGGGCGGCATTCGTGCCGAGAACATCATTGGCGCCCCCGGCCTGACGGCTGCCCAGGCCGTGCAGGCCTGGATGGGGGACGCGCCGCACCAGAACACCATGCTCAACCCAAACTATCAGCACATCGGCGCCGGGGTTTCAAAAAATGGCGATACGATTTACTATGTCATTGATTGTGCCATGCCAACCGGCAGCGGCCAACAGCAGCCCTATACCCCGGAAGCCCCGCTGGGCGATCCGGGAATCAGCCAGTACATTGTGCCGGTGACCATCAACACCCCCAACCCCGACGGCTCCATTTTCCACGAGGTTCAATACGGCCAGAGCCTGTGGAGCATTGCCATCGCCTACGACACCAAAATTGACCGCATTCGTCAGTTGAACAACCTGGCTCCCGGCTCTACCGATATCTACCCCGGCCAGAAACTGTTGATTGACCGCATCCCGACGCTGATTCCGGTTACGCCGTCAGCCACGCCGCTGCCGCCGACACCTGTACCCAGCCCGACGTCCAGCCCCGAACCGACCGGGACGCCTACGGCCACGCTGGAGGCGGTCTCGCCCTCCGGTTCTGACCAGGCCGGGGCAGGCGCGGTCGTCCTTGTCATTTTCCTGGCCCTGGCAGTGACGGGCGGCATCGCCTGGTTGAGCATGCGCAGAGAGGCCGTCAATGAGTGAAACGGCCCAAGAACAGGCGCTGGCGCAGCGCGCCGATGAGTTGCGCCGCCAACTTTCGGGCCGCGATCCCGAATCGCTGGCCGCCTTGACCGGCACCCTGCTGAAGGAAGGCGCCTTTCATTTCGCTTTACTGGGCCGGGCGCTGCGTCTTGCCTTGCCTGAGTTTTACGTGGTGGATACGGGCGGGGCGGCATTGCCTACTTTTCAGCAGGCGCTGGTCTTGTACTATTTCGTCACCGCCGATGGGACGCCTCTTGCCGGAAGATGGGTCTCGTTTGCCGATTTGCCGGGGGGACGGATGTACGCGCCCGCTTTTCAGGGGTATAGCGGCAATGAACTGGTCAGGGCCTTTGGCGCGGATGTTGAGGCTTTTCGCAGGGCCTGCCTGGCGAGCGGCGGCTCTCCGCTTGAGATTGCAGAAGCGGCCTATTCCTTTCAGGCTTTGCCGCGCCTGCCGCTGGCGGTTACCTATTGGGTTGGCGATGACGAGTTTCCATCTGCGAGCAAAATCCTCTTTGACGCTTCGGCCTGCCACTACTTGCCCATTGATGCCTGTGCTATTCTGGGCGGCTTGTTGGCGCGCACCCTGCAGAAGCGCAAAAACTGACGGACAAGGCCGGGTAGTTAAACAGAAAAGGCGCCGCGTGCTTTCACGGCGCCTTTTTCGTATTCAACTGGCAATTAACAGGCTAACGGACGAAGGCCTTGCGGCCGGCGTAGATGGCCGTTTCGTCCAGTTGTTCTTCAATGCGCAGCAGTTGATTGTATTTTTCCACCCGCTCGCCGCGCGCCGGGGCGCCGGTTTTGAGATGGCCGGTGCGCATGGCAACCGTCAGGTCGGCGATGAAACTATCCACGGTTTCGCCTGAGCGGTGTGAGACCATGGCGCCCCAGCCGGCCTTGTAGGCCATTTCAATGGCGGCGATGGTTTCTGTCAGCGTGCCGATTTGATTGAGTTTGATGAGGACGGCATTGGCTGTGTTCTGTTCGATGCCGCGGGCAATGCGTTCGACATTGGTGACAAACAGGTCATCGCCTACCAGTTCGATCTTGCTGCCCAGTGTCTGGTTGAGCAATTTCCATCCGTCCCAGTCGTCTTCGGCCAGGCCGTCTTCGAGAACAACGATGGGGTACTTGTCCACCCACGATTTCCACAGGTCCACCAACTCGGCCGAAGTGACCTTGCGGCCTTCGGTGCGCAGGTGATACAGGCCGTCTTCGTAGATGCTGCTGGTGGCCGGGTCGAGGGCGATGGCGATATCCTCGCCGGGTTTGTAGCCGGCTTTTTCAATCGCCTTGAGGATCAACTCTACGGCATCGGCATTCTTTTTCAGGGCCGGGGCGAAGCCGCCCTCGTCGCCTACGCCGGTGGAGTAACCGCCGTCTTTGAGAACGCCCTTAAGGGCGTGATAGACTTCGCTGCCCCAGCGCAGGGCCTCGCGGAAGTTGGGCGCGCCGACCGGGGCGATCATGAATTCCTGGAAATCGGTCCCTTGCCAGTTGGCGTGCACGCCGCCGTTCAGGATATTGAACATTGGCACGGGCAGGATTCGGGCGCTGACGCCGCCCAGGTAACGGTAGAGCGGCAGGTCGGCCGAATTTGCCGCCGCGCGGGCAACAGCCAGGCTGACGCCCAAAATGGCGTTGGCGCCGAGTTTGCTCTTGTTGGGGGTGCCGTCCAGGGCGAGCATTTCGGCATCCACTCCGGCCTGGTCAAAGGCATCCATGCCGAATAAAACATCAGCGATTTCTTCGTTGACGGCCTGAACGGCTTTCAATACGCCTTTGCCGCCGTAGCGGCTTTTGTCGCCGTCGCGCAATTCGAGCGCCTCGTGTACGCCGGTGGAAGCGCCCGAGGGAACTGCAGCGCGTCCAAAGGAGCCGTCATCCAGAAAGACCTCCACTTCTACGGTGGGGTTGCCGCGCGAATCGAGGATTTCGCGGGCCTGTACGGTTTCAATCATGCTCATTTTTTTTCTCCCGATGCTTTTGCATCTTCACCAGATAGATTTGCTGTAACTGTTCGCATTTTCAAAAAGATGACCCCTGCCGTAGAAGCGACCGGCAGAGGTTATCTACCCGCTCAGGCGCTTTTTTGACAATACCGTCAACGGGTAGCCAATTGCCAGCAACAGCCTTGTTTCTGGCGCGTATTTTACGTCTATCTGGTACAAGCGTCAAGTTGGTATCGTATCCGTGTGCATGCCACAGATTACACAGATGACTCTACTGCAAAAAGGGCGTTTCTAACGCAAGGACGCAAAGCCGCCAAGATTTTTTAAGGTCTATTTCTTTTTTATGCATAATCTGAAACCGAAGATTTTGCATTGGAAATTGCATTTTCTTTGCGCCTTGCCGTCTTCGCGTTGAGATTTTCTGTTTTTGCAGTGAAGTCACAGATGGCGCGGATTTTCGGCGTTTTTGCAACTGCCCCCTCTTTTGAACAGGATGGACAGGGCAGGCAGGATAAACGAAGGAACGGCAAACGATAAACAAGTGCTGCCCTGCCCAGGAGGGCTATCCGTCCACTTGTTTTTGGCGCAATTCATCCAGCGCCAGTTCCACAATTGCCGCCGTGACAAAAAGACTGCTCACCCGATACAGCCCCCACAACAGCGTTTCCGCTTGTGCAAAGGTTACCATTCCAAGGCGAAATCCTCGCGCTACAATCCCCAAAGAGCCGACGGCTCGAATCCCTAACCGCTCTGCCGCCCGCCGTGCCGCCAGGTCGTCCGTAAGCACGATCTCTATCCCCAAGGAGGAACAAAGATATAGCGCCGCGCGTTCTCCTCGCTGCAAGCCTTTCAACGAATGAGTGCGACTAAAGGATTTTTCTCTCTCTTCGCTAATCGCTTGAAGAAGGAAATTGCCCTGCAGAGCCTTCAAATTTTCCCCCGCATGCCTGCAACTCTCTTCCCAGACTGCCTCTGGAACGTAGAGCGGTTCAAATTGACCGAGCAGGTCCAGCCCCCCGATTTCGCTCAGGTGAATCAACGGCCCGGCGTCGGCTACGGCTGCAAGGCCCATGCCAGATCGGCCTCCATAGCCGCTTTCTGACGCTCGGCCAGTTCTACCCAATCAATGCCGACGGCCTCAATCGCCTCTTCGCGCGTCAATTCGCCGCGCAGGTACTTCCCCAGCAGTACATCGCGCCACAGATGACGCACGCCGCTTTCGAAAGCCAGCGCCAGTACTTCTGCATCGGATTTCCCCAGAGCCTTCTTGAGCGATTCAAGAGTTGTAAAGGTCTCCATAAAACACCTCGTGTAAAATTATATCACGCAGTCTACCTCTGAAATTTGCTTTTTTCGGAGATGAACCATGTCCCGACCACAGAACCCCGCTTGCCGCTTAAAGATCCCTGTTTACTGTTTCCTGATCATTGGTTTGCTGCTCACTGCCTGCCTGTCCCCTTCAGGGGGCGTGCCGCAGGGCGTGGACGATAGACCGTTGACCGTCACGCCGACGGTGGACGGCGGACCGGCGACCGTCACCCCCACCCCCGCCGAAGCGCCATTGACCCTGGCCGAACTGGGCATTCCGGCCGAACAAGAAAACTTCTTCTCTGGCGTAGAAGGACACATTAAACGCGAAGTCATTGACGGCGAAAAAGTCTACACCACAACCATCCTTTATCATAACGGCGAGCAAAAAGAAGTCAAATACATTATCGAGCCCGGCACCTTTGACGCCCACACCGAAATTCACGATTATTTGACCCAGCCGCTGGCCGTCAAGGCCTACCGGCTGGATGAAAACGGTAGAAGAACAGAAGTCATCATCTTCTGGCAGGGACCTGAGCGCGGCTTCCGCGAAGCCATAGACTTATCCGGCGCCTATGACCCCGAACTCAAGCAAATTAACCGTCACCCCTACGTCCATATTGTCCACGCAGACCGCCCCATCAACTCCATTGACGGTTTACCAAAAGATGACGAGCGCCTGACGCTTCTTCAATCCGTCAGACTTGAACAAGCCAAAGCCATCCAAGCGCTTCGAGCCATCTACGACAAAATCCAAAAAGGCGAAACGATTACTATCGAAGACGTAGGAAACTCTATATTTGTTAGAGAGCTCCGTCAAAAAATCGAAAAAGGCGAAACAATCACTGAAAAAGACCTCCATATTGTTTTTTCAAACAAAGCAGTCGGATACTGGCTAAAAGCCGGCGGCTTGTCGCTGTATTTTGAAATGCTGGAAGACGGAAGCAAAATAGTTGTTCTCAAATCCAAAATCAACGACCTGCGCCCAAACTATGATGACGCAGGAATGAAGTTTTTTCCTTTATTTTTCCATACAGTTGATGAAGAAGGCAAACGCCACGACAAATTCATTATCTTTACTCTGGATGCCGATGATATCCAAAGATACGAAGAAGCGCTGAAGTCATCAGATCCCCTTCCAAACTTAAATCTTCAAGGAAAAAGTTAGTGTAGAGCCTATCCGAAAATTATGTTGAGCAAGATTTGCGAACAAGCCATGTGAACAAAGGCCAGCCAGTTTTCTGATTTTTTGCACCAGCGCGTGGCAATACTCCGGCGCTTT
>JAIOAQ010000058.1 GCA_019873735.1 Chloroflexota bacterium
CGTCCCCATCCAGCTGTCCTTGCCCTGTCTGGCGTAAGGGTATGGAATGATAAGATTGTAAAGGTACAGAATTACAAGATTGTTAGAGGTACGAAATTATAAGAGTCAACACCCACCAGGACATAAAACCCACCGGTATGCCCGGCAAGGTGAACATGGGACGGCGTAAGCCCCGCAGCCTGGCATACACCTGCATCAAGGCGGCATAGGTCAATACTTGCGGCCCGCCAATTTCGTAGATGCCGCCGCGTGCCGCCGGATTCTCCAGGGCGGCCAGGAGATAATCCAACACATTCTGGATAGCAATTGGCTGGGAAAGGTTGTTGAGCCAATGCGGCCCGATCAAGACGGGCAAATGCTCGCACAGGAAACGAATCATCTCAAAAGAAATGCTGCCCGGTCCCACAATCACGCCGGCACGGAATTCGGTAACCGGCAGGCCGCAAGTGCGCAGGTATTCGCCGGTGAGGATGCGTGAACGCATATGCGGCGCGATGGCTGCCTGCGGGTCGGCCAGGCCGCCAAGGTAGATGATATGCTCTACCTGCGCTTCTCTGGCGGCACAGGCAAAATTGTTTGCGGCCTGTAAATCACGCTGATAGTAATCCCGCCCGCTGGCCATTGAGTGAATCAGGTAGTAGGCTGCATGAATGCCGCGCATGGCTGCAGGAAGCGTTTCCTGACGGGTTACATCCCCCTGAACGATCTCAACCTGGTTTGCCCAGGGCCGGCCTTGCAAACGCTCTGGGCTGCGCGCCAGGCAGCGGACAGCATAGCCCTTTTCGAGCAGGCGGGGGATGAGGCGGCTGGCAATGTAGCCGGTCGCGCCCGTGACAAGGATACGTTTGGGCAAGGTCACAATTCCTCAAATGTTTCAATCTGCAGGCGGTTTTGCCTGAGCATGGGCTGATCCCTGCGCTGCAATTTCGCCGGCGCGCACAGCCAGGGCGCGAATCATGCCATCAAAAATGAAGCGATGAAATGGCCACATGGCATACCAGTACAGATAACCCAAAAGGCCGCGCGGGGCAAAGTAGGCATCCTGAGTCAAGAGCGTCTTGCCGCCATCCTGGGGTAAGGCCTGAAATTCCAGCCAGGCGCCGCCCGGGACTTTCATCTCAGCCCGCAAGCGCATACAACGACCCGGGATGAGCGATTCAACCCGCCAGAAATCAAGCGCCTCGCCTGGCCGCAGGTCATCCGGGTCACGCCGGCCGCGGCGCAATCCTACCCCGCCGACCAGTTTATCCAGCCAGCCGCGGATTTCCCAGGCCCAGTCCATATACAGCCAGCCGCGCTCTCCACCGATTCCGGTAAAAGCCCGATAAACGGGATCAGGCGGCAGGTCCAGCAGGAGCCGCCGCTTTTCCATCATCATACCGGCTTCCAGTTTAAATTCGTATGGCCGGACGTTGCCGGTAGTGGTCACCAGGGCATCGCTCCAAGATGTCTCTACCTGGCCTTGTTCAACGCGCTCTAACGCCAGGCGCACAGCGTCATCAAAGCCAAGCGGCTGTATGCTGGGGAAGATGTGTCGGGCGTTTTCGTCTTTGACAACAGCCTCAAGATGCAAGCCTTCGATCAGCGGTAAGACGGCGCTCCAATGTACCGGCGTGACCATGTGCACCCAGTAGGCTGAAAGGTGCGGCGCATAAAAAGGTGTTGGAATGAGCAGCCGTTTGAAGCCGCGCAAGCGGGAATAGCGCAAAAGCATATCGGCATACGTCAAACAGTCGGCACCGCCAATTTCAATCAGTTTTCCGGCGCTGGCGGGAGTATCCAGGGCGGCCAGCAGGTAATCAAGCACATCGCGAATGCCAATCGGCTGGGCCAAAGAGAAGAACCAGGAGGGACAAATAAAAACCGGCTGAAGTTCGGCCAGGTAGCGTATCATTTCAAAAAGGATACTGCCCGACCCGATAATCATTCCGGCTCGAAATTCGGTAACCGGAACGCCTCCCTGGCGCAAGGCGTAGCCGGTTTCGTGGCGCGAACGCAGGTAGGGAGAAAGTTTGGCGGCGGGGTCCACCAGTTCGCCCAGGTAAATAATGCGTTGGACGCCGGCTTCTTCGGCTGCCTGGGCAAAATTACGAGCAGCCTGCAAATCGCGGCGGGCATCCACTTTTCCGCCCTTGAGGCCGTGAATCAAGTAGTAAGCAACCGAGATATCTTGCATAGCGGCCTTGAGTGACTCAAGGTCAAGTGCATCGCCGGCTGCTACTTCAACCTGGTCAAGCCATGGACGGCCATGCAGACGGATTGGATCTCGCACAAGACAGCGGACAATATGCCCGGCCTCCAGCAGGCGTAGGGCTAAACGGCCTCCTACGTAACCGGTTGCGCCGGTAAGCAAAATGTGCTGTTTGTCAGCCATCTGGTCTATCCAGAATCAATCTCTCTTTGTTTGTCATTAATTTATTTCTTTAGTACTCGTAGCAGGGGGTGTGGAATATGTGGAAAAGGCTGTCGTTGCCTCAAATATGGGGAACGACTCGCTAAACCGGCCGATATACAGGCAAGACGGCCTGTTTTCCTTGTGGATACAAATGGTATAACCCAGGAGATGCTTTTGGGCGTTTGTGCTGCGGATTCTATATTTTGGCTGCCACCTGGCGGCATGCCTGTATATGGGTAGGCCATTTGGGGCAAATTTGGAAAAGAGACAGGATTTGTCCACAACAGAGATGGTTTATCCACAGTATTTTGACAGTTATCCACAGTTTTGGGCGGTTTCTGTTTTTTGGGCCTGCTTTTGCCAACCCTAAATATGGGCATTTGCTGTGGGTTTTCAGAGTGTTTCCTCAATGTTTAGGCCGTTTTCTGCTGCTTTCTCTTCGAGCAATTCCTCAATTTGGTCAAGGTAATGGTCTAAAGCGGCAACGCGTTCCTCGAAATCTGCGCCAAGCAGGCCAAGGGACTGGCAGGTTTGCTGCCAGCCGCTTCTTTGGTCGGCAGGCAGGGCACAGGCGGCCAGAGTCCAGGTTTGCAGCAGCGGCCAGAGGATGGCAACGGCATTGTTGCTGTCGAGCATGGCCTCAAAAGCCTTGTGGTAGTAATCGTGCCGGGCGGGGTGCAGGCGTACATCTGCATCGGGATGTTTGCCGGCAGCAATGAAATCGGCGCTCCAGGCGGGCAGGAGATTGGTCAGGCTGGCGGCGTCGGTGTGGGGGGCTCCAAGCAGCCCCAGCAGCCCGGCTGCCAGGCCGGGAGCGCCGGCCGCCTCGGCGCGGGCGGGGAAGTCCAACAACAGGCGTCGTTCTGCCAGGGGATTGCCGTTCAATTCGGCGATGGCGTTGACGGCGTGCAGGATGGACTTAATGTACCTGGCAATTTCCTGGGGGCCGGGTTCGCCGGTTATGAATTCCAGATCCATCCAGATTTGGCGGCCATGAGTGAGCAAATTGCGGCAGCGTTTGATCACATTCAGAGGCTCTTCAAACTCAAAGCCGGCGCGCACGCCCGCCTGGACGAACTCAAAGAAATGCTCGCGTTCAAAGAGCAACTGGGGCGCATAGATTTCACAACCCAGCCAGGGGTTGGTGCGCAAATTGCGGGGCGGGTCGTATTCCTTGCGGGAGTGCGTGGTAATGTCAATGTGAAAACCGGCTGGCAGAGGGATGATTTCGCGCTTGCGGGGCGGCTGGTCGGCATAGACCAGGACAAGGTCAATATCGGTCAGGCCGCCCAGGAAGGGACGATCGTCGAGAAGGGAACCGAATAGATAGGCGGCGATGATGTGCCGGTCGTTATAGGCTCGTTCCTGAACCGTCTCTTTTGCAATTCGAATCAGGGTTTCTTTGGTCACGCGCATTGGAAATCTCCAGGATGAAGTCACTCGCGGGTTGGCAGCAGGGGCGGTTGAAAAGGAGGCAGGTCGAGGGCTTGCCGGATTCGATTTTCAATATAGCGCAAATCCTCGGGGCGGGTGACAATATTGAGCGGGTTGGTATCTATGCTCAGAATAGGCGTTCCGTCATACGGTTTGGCAAAAAAGGCCTCATAAGCCTGATTGAGTTCGTCAATGTAGGCGCGTTCCATGTTGCGTTCATAGGGGCGGTCGCGCAGGGCAATGCGCTGCATTAACACATCGGTATCGGCGCGCAGGTAGACGATTAGGTCGGGCTTGGGGATTTTTTCGGCCAGCGCCTGGTGTACTTTGTGGTACATGTCCAGTTCATCGCCCTTCAAGTTGATGCCGGCAAACAGGGCATCTTTGGCAAAGGTGTAATCAGAAATCAACGGTTTGCCTTGTGAGAGAATATCGGGGACGGTGCGCCGCTGCTGGTAATAGCGGCTGAGCAGGAAGAAGATTTGTGTCTGAAAGGCATAGCGAGCGCGGTCGGCGTAGAAATCGGAGAGAAAAGGATTCTCCTCAAAGATTTCCAGCAACAGTTCGGCTTCAAAGGGTGATTGCAGCAGGCGGGCCAGGGTGGTCTTGCCGACGCCGATGACGCCTTCAACAGCAATGTACATGGTTCAATGCGCCTCAAGAACAAAGGATAGCAACTTGCATTATTAAGCATACCATAGTTTGCCCCAGCGGCAAAAAGAACCTGGCAGGTGCCGAGTCGGGGGGATTAATCGCCCGTCAGGGAGAGTATAATTTCCTCATGCCTCTTTTCGATAAGATATCGTCCTTTTCCCGTCGCCTTTTTCGCCGCCTGGACAAGAGCATTTCAGCCTGGTTCTTCCTTGACCAATGGGTGATTTTAACCGCAAAAGCCTCTGAGTCGGATGCGCTTGCATGGTCGGGTTTCAGGCCGCTCATCCCGCCGCCAGACCGTTACTGGTCTGACCCGTTTGTCATCAGCCGCGATGGGCTCCATTACGTTTTCATCGAAGAAAAGATATACCAGACCAAAAGAGGGCGCATCGCCTGCCTGATGCTGGATGCAGACGGGCGTTTCCTCTCAAACCAACCGGTGCTGGAACGCCCGTATCATCTTTCCTACCCTTTTTTGTTTGAATATGAGCGCCAACTTTACATGTTGCCAGAGAGTGCAGAGAATCGGTCTCTGGATGTGTACCGCTGTGTCCATTTCCCGACGCGGTGGGAATTTGCCCAAACCCTGATGAAAGATATTTATCTTGTGGATGCCACCCTCTTTCCTTACAACGGGAAATGGTGGCTGTTTGCAAATGTCAAAGAAGATCAAAAACGTTCGTCTTTAGACCGGTTGTTCTTGTACTACGCCGATACACCCCTGACAAGCGACTGGAAGCCCCACCCGGCCAACCCCGTTGTGGACGATATCCGTCGGGCGCGGCCGGCCGGGGCAATTTTTCTCCGTGACGGACATCTGATACGCCCCTCTCAAGATAGCCTGCGCCGCTATGGTTATGCCCTGAACTTCAATCGTATTATCAAACTCAGCCCAACCGAGTACGAAGAAGTGCTTGAAAGCCGGCTGGAGCCGCCCGCCGGTACGCAAGTGTTAGCAACGCATACTTTCAACAGCGACGGTCAGTTGATTGTCTTAGATGCCGTCATCCGCCGGAGGAAAAAGCCCAGGTGAAAAGCGTCTGCATTCTCCCTGTCGTCCATAGCGGCGGCATGGCCTCTTTCCGCTTGAAGTTTGAAGCCGGCCTGAGCCAACGCGGCTTCAGGGTAAGCCGAAATCCGCAAGAGGATGTGGACGCCATCCTCATTATCGGCGGGACGCGCAATCTGCTTTCTTTATGGCGGGCAAAACGGCGCGGCGTGCCTATCGTCCAGCGCCTGGATGGAATCAACTGGCTGCACCGCCAAAGATATACCGGCATCCGCCATTTCCTGCGGGCCGAGTACGGGAACTTGATCCTGGCCCTGATTCGCAGGCAAATTGCCACCCGCATCGTGTACCAGAGCGAGTTTTCTAAAACATGGTGGGAGGCATGGTATGGGCCGATCTCAGCCCCTGCGACGGTGATTCATAATGGGGTTGATTTGCGGGTGTACTCTCCTTTTGGCCCCCACCAGCGCCCTGCAGACCGTTTTCGCTTGCTGGTGGTAGAAGGCTCATTGGGCGGCGGGTATGACGTGGGCGTGCAAAACGCCATTCGATTGGCCGAGACGCTTGCGGCCCAACATCAATTTCCTGTGGAACTGATGGCAGTGGGCAAAGTTGACAAGGGGCTTCAGGCGCGCTTGCAGGCAGAAACGCGCATTCCTATCACATGGACCGGCAGCGTCCCGCGCGAAAGAATCCCCGAAATAGACCGTTCGGCGCACCTGCTCTTTTCATCTGACTTGAATCCTGCCTGCCCCAATGCTGTGATCGAAGCCCTGGCCTGCGGCCTGCCGGTGGCCGCCTTCGATACCGGCGCTCTTAGCGAACTCGTGCCACCCGATGCCGGCCGCATTGTGCCTTACGGCGGAGACGTGTGGAAGTTAGACCCGCCAGACATCCCCGCTTTGGCTGAAGCCGCAGCAGAAATTTTACAATCGCAAGCGCAATTCCGGGCCGGCGCCCGCGCCCGCGCCGAGTCGGCTTTTGACCTGGAGACGATGGTCGAACGTTATCTCGAAGTTTTATTGGCCGCCTAAGGAGGTAATATGCCCGAAGACGAAGTCCTTCAATTCCTCAAACAACATTTGCAGGCGATCCAGGAAAACGACATCCCCGCCTACCACGCTACCACCCACCCCGACCTGACCCTCTATGAATGGTGGGTGACCCCCCACCGGCTGGATGGACTGCCCTTCCATGAGTTCATGATGACCGCCAACAAGCAGCGCGGCACAGTCTTTGGTGCCGAAGGCGAGCAGAGGGAAAAAGCCCCCGTCCGCTTTGATCTGGCCAACCTGCACATTCAGCGTTACGGCGATACCGCAATCGCCAGTTATACCCTGCTGGTCAGCACAGCCCTGCCCGAAGGCGTGCGCGTTGCCGCCCATAACGAAAGCCGCGTCATGGTGAAAATAGACGGCAAATGGCAGGTTGTCCACGTCCACAAATCGCCGGCCTGGCAGGCGCCGCATACTGCTCCGGGGGTGTGAGTGACACTGCCGCGTTTTCCCGGCCGCCTTGGGCTTGTCCAGCGCGTCTTGCCTTCTTACCGCGCCGCCTTTTTTGACGCCCTGGCCGCAGCCTGTGAAGGCGGCATGAGCCTGTTTGCCGGTGAACCGCGTCCCGACGAGGCAATTGTCACCACGCGTTTGTTACACACAGCCCGCTACGCCCCCGCCCGCAACCTTCACCTCTTTCGCGGTTCGTTTTACCTGTGCTATCAGCGCGGTTTGCTCCGCTGGCTGAGAGACTGGAACCCCGACGCGCTGATTGTGGAAGCCAACCCGCGTTATGTCGCCACCCCCTATGCCGTGCGCTGGATGAAACAGCGAAGCCGCCCTGTCATTGCCTGGGGATTAGGAGCCCCGCCTCTTTCTGGACCTCTGGCCGGCTTCCGTTATGGACGGCGGGCGCGCTTCCTCAGCATGTTTGATGCCATTATCGCCTACAGCCAGCGCGGCGCCGATGAGTACGCTGCCCTTGGCTTCTCGCCCGAAAAAATCTTCGTCGCCCCCAATGCGGTTGCGCCGCGGCCCGCCTGGAAACCAGCGACGAGACCTTCGACGGTTGACCGCGCCACCGTCCTGTTTGTCGGGCGGCTGCAGGCGCGCAAGCGCGTGGATTTTCTCCTGCAGGCTTGCGCCCAACTCCCAGAGCCAAAACCCCGCCTGCTGATTATCGGTGATGGCCCCGAACGCCGCCGTTTTGAAACACTCGCGGCGCAAATCTACCCCTCGGCAGAGTTCCTCGGCCCAAAACATGGGGCAGAACTGCAGCCCTATTTTGCCATGGCCGATTTGTTCGTCTTGCCGGGAACCGGCGGCCTGGCCGTACAAGAAGCCATGACTCACGGCCTGCCGGTCATTGTCGCCCAGGGAGATGGGACGCAAGATGACCTGGTGCGTCCTGAAAACGGCTGGCAAATCCCGCCGGATAACTTGACGGCGTTGACAGAGACCCTGCGGCTGGCCCTGTCAGACATCCCCCGGTTGCGGCAGATGGGCGCCGAGTCTTACCGGATTGTGGTTGAGGAAATCAACCTGGAGAAGATGGTGGAGGTTTTTGTCCAGGCGCTGACTGCCGCATCTGGCGCCAATAAAAAGCGATGACCACCGGATTTGGTGGTCATCGCCGGTTCTTTCAAACTTCAGGTTTACCAGTCCTCGCTGCGGTACACTTCCTGACCTTCGAAGTAGGTCAGCAAGACGGTGGTGTTGTGAATCTGGCGCGGGTCAATCTGCAGGATGTTCTGGCTCAGAACGATGAAGTCGGCTTTTTTGCCTACTTCTAGTGAGCCGAGTTCGTTTTCACGGAAAATGGCGTAGGCGCCGTTGATGGTGAAGGATTCGATCATCTGCTCTACCGTAACTTTTTCGGTCGGGTTGAGCGGGGTCTCGTAATCAGGGTCAACGTAAATTTCGCTATCCTGCGGCACGGTGCGGGTGACGCCGATTTCAATAGCCAGCATGGGGTCGGGCGGCCAGGAGACGGGGTAATCGCTGGCCGAGGCTACTTTCACGCCTTTGTCAAAGAAACTCTTCATCGGGTACTGGCGGTCGGCGCGCTCCTGACCGACATACTCTACTGCCTGATAGTAGTAGGTATCTACCACAAACCAGTAGGGCTGAGGGACGGCGATGACGCCCAGTTCGGCGAAGCGGTCAATATCTTCGGGGTGGACCAACTGCAGGTGTGTGACCATGTTACGGGCGTCGCGTGAACCGTTCTTTTCGCGGGCGTAGGCAAAGCCGTCGAGGGTCAGGCGCGTGGCAGCGTCGCCAATCGAATGGACGTGAATCTGAATTCCGGCCTTGTCCAGCGCGGCGCACATCTCGTTGTACTTTTGGGGATCCCACAAGAGTTCGCCATTGCCCGGCTGGTGCAGGTAGGGTTCCTCAAGGTAAGCCGTGCCGCCTTCCAGTACGCCATCCATGAAGATTTTCGCCGCGACGATTTCGAAGTAACCGCCGGCCTCGGCCTGGCGCTTGGCAAGGATGTCCTCTACGATTGCCGGGTCATCTTCGGGTGTAACGTTCATGGCGGTCGGGAAACGGATGGTCATATTGCCGGAGGCTTCAAATTCATGCAGGGCTTTTAGGGCGGCTTCATCCCCGCCGGGCATGCTGGGGATGTAGACGGTGGTCAGGCCGAGGGAGTGGGCGAAGTCCTGGAAGTATGTCAGCCCTTCGATGTATTGCTCGGTGGTGTAGGGCGGGATGACTTCGGCCACCAGGTCAACAGCCGTTTCGCGCAAGGTGCCAAGCGGGTTGCCGGCTTCGTCGCGCTCGATGATGCCGCCTGCGGGGTCGGGTGTATCTTTGGTGATGCCTGCCATTTCAAGGGCTTTGCTGTTGACCCAGGCGCTGTGGTAGTCCTCGGAATATAAGACGGCCGGGATGTCGGGGACGACCTCATCCAGCATGGCGGCGGTTGGGCCTTTGGGGCCGAAGACGGAGTTGATCCAGCCGGCACCTTGCAAGGCTTTCAGGTCGGGGGCGGCGGCTAAGAAATCGGCAATGGTTTGCTGGTATTCTTCTACTGAGCCGATGCCGTAGAGCGGGACTTCGTAGATGTCTGAAACGCCGGAGGTGGCATGGGCATGGCTGTCAATCAGGCCGGGCAGGACGAGTTTGCCGCCCAGGTCAATGACCTGGGTCTGCGGCCCAATCAGGGCCTGGGCGCCTGCATTGTCGCCAACATAGACGATGGTATCGCCTTTGACGGCCAGCGCTTCGGCGATGGTGCGATTCTTGTCTACGGTGTAGATGACGCCGTTTGTCAGGACGACGTCCGCGGCTTCAACGGCCGGGGCGGCTTCCTGTGCGGCCGGCTCGGTTGCCGGGACGGTTGGCGCCTCAGGAGCAGGGGCGGCCGGTTTACACGCCGCCAAAACAAAGACAATGATCAGCAAGGCAGATAAGAGGGCGGGGGGGAACTTCATCGTTTTCTCCTTTTTGTAATCTTGTGCGTAATTTGCACTATTTTTCTTAATATTACACTTTTCCGTTGTTAAATTCAATATATTTGTGTGTTATTCGCAACAAAAAGCATAAAAAAATACGTTTTGTTTCGGTGCGTTTGGCGTCGGGCGGGGTACGAAACAGGATGTACAGACGGGATTTTTTGCGCGCCTCAGCCGTTTACCCTGCCTATCCTGTTTGAAAGTCATGTTCGGGTTTCCGAATTTCTGAAGTTCAGACAAAAGTTCGGACATGAGGCCGAATCAGGTTTTGGAAAGTAGCCAGGGCCGCTTGAAGAATCGCTGTTTTCTGGTCATCAGAAAGTGTCCACTTCTGTTTGAGCAGGATGAAAAGGCCAGAATAGCGTTTCCACTTTTTACCCTTTTTGAGAGAAGGTGAACCTGGGATACGTTCTTGATCTTCAACCTGTTCGCCTTCGATGATAGGTTCGCCGTAAAGCAAGTCGCGCAACTCTTCGCCGACAAGCAGTCCGATTGTGAAGGTCAACAACAAAAGTGCAATCATTTTCTCCATGTAAACTTGTTTCTTATTCATGAGCTTGGTCAAACCCAGCAGGCTCTTCAGATCG
>JAIOAQ010000059.1 GCA_019873735.1 Chloroflexota bacterium
TTTTGGTAACTGCCTACCCTCCCGCAGGTTTTGGCGCAATGTCCAAGCCAGAAGACGTGTCCATGATTGCCGGTATTGCTTGCCGGCCGCGTTTTAACCTGCGGGAGGGTTAAGGGTAGGCAATTACAGATTTTGCATTGGAAATTGCATTTTCCTTGCATCCTGGCGGCTTTGCGTTGCGCCCTGGCGTCTTTGCGTTGAGATTGTCTGTTTTTGCAGTAAAGGCATAAGAAACATTTTCAGCAGTCGGGCAGTATAATCGGGCTATGACAAAACGCCTTGTTATCGGTACCCTCATTGTCGGCGCGATTGTCGGCGGCTATTTTGCATATCAGACCATGCGCAGCAGCGGCAAGCGCAGTCTGCAAGTGCTGCAATGGATTCGCGACCCTCAGTCTCATCCCGAATGGGTCATTCCTGCAGGCACGCGCTGCGGCCAGGCTCCCTTTGCCTTTCCAACCTCGGGTCTGCCCGGCTTCTTATGGGACGATTCTTTCCGGCCCGGTCACCGCCACCAGGGAATTGACATCTTTGCCGGCACAGCCCCAGGTGTTACCCCCGTGTATGCAGCCTACGCCGGATACCTGACACGCCTACCAGAATGGAAATCATCGGTCATCGTGCGCGTGCCAAGTGACCCGCTTCAGCCCGGACGTCAGATATGGCTGTATTACACCCACATGGCCGACCAAAACGGCACTTCCTACATCGCCGCCGAATTTCCGCCGGGGACTTCTGAACTCTGGGTAGAAGCCGGCACCCTGCTGGGCTATCAGGGCAATTATTCCGGCGACCCCAACAACCCGGTCGGTGTGCATCTTCATTTCTCTATCGTCAAGGACGATGGATTGGGACATTTCCGCAACGAACTGGAAATTGCAAACACCTACGACCCTTCGCCTTACCTGGGATTGCCGCTGAATGGCAAAGAGAATCCGGATACAATTCCCACCTGCGAGACGGTTTCTGAGTAAAGCAGAACCACCTACCCTCCTGCAGGTTTTGCCTGTCCCCTTTTAACCCGCGGGAGGGTTAAGGGCAGGCAATGATGCAAAGCAAAGGAAATAAACATGCCGCAATTTGAAAACAAGGTAGTGCTGGTGACCGGTGCCGGCAAAGGGACCGGGCGCAAACTGGCCGAAGCCTTTGCAGCCCATGGCGCCAAAGTGGCAGCCAACGACGTTTCTCCTGTCAACGTTGAGCAAGTGGTGGCAGGCATTACCGGGCAGGGCGGTCAGGCACGCGCTTTTGTGGAGGATATTGCCAAAAAAGTGGGCGTGCAGGCTCTGGTCAATGCCGTGCTGGAAGCCTGGGGGCGCATTGACATCCTGATCAATCAGGCAAACGTGGAACCGGTGATGCCCCTGCTGGAGATGGATGAGTGGGACTGGCATCGCGTGCTGGATGTCAACCTGACCGGCGCCTTTCTGCTGACCCAGTCGGTTGGACGCGTCATGCGCGCTCAGGGCGGCGGCATCATCCTCAACCTGATTCCGCTGGCCGGGCACACCGAAACAGGACATGCCGCCTATGCCGCCAGCAAACTCGGCCTGCTGGGGCTGACGCGCCTGGCCGCTGAGGAGTTGGCCCCCTACGGAATCCGGGTCCATGCCGTCGGCACGGGTTTGACGGAGGCCGCGCGGGCCGAGAATCAGGCCGGCGAAACGGTAGCAACCGTCCTGTCGCTGTGCGAACCGTCTCAGCCGCCGCGCATTGTCACGCTGAAGTAATTATCCCAAAGATGTAATATGGTCAAAAAGACGAAAGTTCATTTTGGTGAACGCATTGGACGGCTGGGCAGTTTGCGCATCGGCTGTTCGGCGGTCATCTTCGACGACCAACGCCGCGTGCTGCTTACCCGCCGCGCCGACAACGGTCAATGGTGCCTGCCGGGCGGTGCAATGGAGGCGGGCGAATCTGCCGCCGAGACCTGCAGGCGCGAGGTCCTTGAAGAAACCGGATTGCAGATTCGCATCCGGCGCCTGATTGGCGTTTACAGCAACCGTGATGCCCTGATTGAATATCCAGACGGCAACAAGGCGCAAATTGTCGTCCTCAATTTTGAGGCGGAAGTAACCGGCGGCAAGCCCGGCCTCTCTGAAGAGACAACAGAGATAGGCTATTTCACGCCAGAGGAAATCGAGGGAATGGATCTGCTCGGTCATCATAAAATGCGCATTCGAGACGCACTCCTCCAGCGTGATCTGGCTTTCTTTGACTGAAGATTTAACCTGTGGAGGCTTCATGAACAACCCTACCCTAGACCTGATTCACGCCCATGGTTCCGTACGGCGGTACAAACCGGACCCTGTGCCTGCTTCCGTTATTGAAACCATCGTCCAGGCCGGACAGCGTGCCTCGACCTCGTCCAACTTGCAAGCCTACACCGTCATTGCCGCGACCGAGGCAACGACGCGCGCGCGTCTTGCGGAGTTGTGCGGCGGGCAGAAGCACATTGCCGAGGCGCCCGTCTTTCTGGCTTTCTGCGCCGACCTGGCACGCCTGGATCGCGTTTGTGAACTGCGCGGTTACACCCAAAAGGTGGAGCACATAGAAACCTTTTTGATTGCAGCCGTAGATGCGGTCATCATGGCGCAAAATGTGGCCCTGGCGGCCGAATCACTTGGGCTGGGCATCTGCTACATCGGCTCGATCCGCAACAATCCCCTGGAGGTGATTGATCTGCTTGGCCTGCCGCGGCTGGTCTTCCCCATCACCGGCATGACGGTCGGCTGGCCCGAAAAGCCGCCCCGCATTCGTCCGCGTTTGCCGCTGCGCGAAATCCTGCGCTGGGAGAGATACGCGCCGCCTCTGGATGAAGCCCTGCTTGAATACGACAAGGTGATGGCTGCAACCGGCATCTATGACCAGCGTCAGGTCCCTGTTGCCGGCAAGCCGGAGCAAGCCAAAGACTATGGCTGGCTGGAGCATACCGCCCGGCGTGTCTCAAAAACAGAACGCGCTGGTCTGCGGGCAGCCTTAGAGCAACAAGGTTTTGGGTTGAACTGAAAAAATATTACTTGTTTGGAGAAGAGCATGCAAACCTTATCTGAACTCAGCCCATCTGCCAAAAAAGTGCAAGAGGCGCTCACTCGTTTGGGATTTGACTGCCGGGTGATTGAATTTGCCGAAAGCACGCGCACCGCCCAGGAAGCCGCCGAGCGGGTGGGGTGTACGTTAGGGCAGATTGTCAAGTCACTGATTTTTAAAGGCCTGGCAAGCGGCAAACCGGTATTGGTGCTGACCAGCGGCTCGAACCGCGTGGACGAAAAACGCATCAGCCTCTACGCCGGGGAACAAATTGGCCGGGCCGATGCCGATTTCGTCCGCGCGGTGACCGGCTTTGCCATTGGCGGCGTCCCGCCGCTGGCTCATCTTCAAAAAATGGAAACCTACCTGGATGAAGACCTGTTGCAATACGCCACCATTTGGGCCGCGGCCGGCACCCCCAATGCCGTTTTCGAATTAACCCCCACCGATTTGCAAAAGATGACCGGCGGAAAGGTGGTACAAGTGAAGTAGGCGGATTTTCTTTGCGGGAGCATTTCAGAGGCCAAAAATGTTGTAAAATAGTTTAGGCGTCGCCCGTCCAGAGTGCCTCATCATGTGCCTGTTCAGCAGGAAAGGAGAGGCTGGCATGTCTCAGCAACATCCAATCACAGAGCCAACAGGGGTCTACAATAAATTTGTGTTCAATGTCCTGTTGCAGCATGAAATTTCTCGTACCCGCCGCTACCCTACGCCGGTCTCATTGTTGCATCTTACGCTTATTCCCGAATATCTACAATCAGAGAACCTGGAACGGGCGAGGCAAGTAGTGGCGTATATTCTCAATCGCTTTCTTCGCAATGCAGATGTACCGGCTCAGGACAAAGATGAATTTTTTGTCCTCCTGCCGCAAACCGACCTGACAGGGGCGCGCTGCGTAGCATCCAGAATTCTCAGCCGCCTTGAGGATTCGCAAATTGGCGCCAATGGCCTGCCGTTCAAGGTCAGCGCTTGTGTTGGCCTGACCTGGCATGTCGGCGGCGATAGCCTGACCGCCGAGAAATTGCTGCAAAATGCACAATTAGCCGCACAAATGGCGCGGCAAAACGGGCCCAATTCCCTGGTCATTTACCCCGAACCGCCATCCTAATCCCAGCGGAAATCAGCATGCCTGCATACACTGCCCTATTCATTGTCTTTATGACCGTTAGCACGCTGACGGGCATCTTCTTACTGATTCGCCTGTGGAGAGCCCGTCAGGAAGCGGGCGCGGCCAGTCTCATCTGGGCAATTCTGTGCATGGCGTTTTGGTCCCTCACCTATATTTTTGAAATCATCAGTCCAAACGTAGGATGGAAAATCTTCTGGCTCAAAACAGAATACCTGGCAATTCCCTTTATTTCCCTTGCGATTTTCCTTTTTGGCGTTGTCTTCAGCGGACGCAGAAAGTGGTTGAGCGGGAGTCGCCTTGCCTGGTTGCTGGTTATCCCGACGGTGACATTTCTGCTGGCTGCAACCAATGAGTACCATCAATTGATCTGGTCACAAATTGTCCCGCCGGTGAACTCGGCGTTTGGCCCATTGCTGGTTGGACATGGACCCTGGTTCTTTGTCTTCACGGGCTATTCTTACCTGCTTCTTCTGGTCACAGCCTTATTCTTCATTCAGATTTTTGTCCGGCGGCAAGGCATCTACCGCGTCCAGGCCGGAATCATACTGGCAGGCATTGCCATGCCCTGGTTAGGAAACGTCTTCTATTTGTTTGTTAAATCACCCCTGCCCGGTTATGACTGGACGCCGTTAGCCTTTGCCCTGACAATGATTGCGCTGGAAATCGGCTTTACCCGCTACCGGCTGGTTGATGTTCTGCCGATTGCTCAAAGCGTCATTTTTGATGCCATGCTAGATGCGGCCATCGTTGTCAATAAAACAGGCCAGATTGTTGATGCCAACCTGGCCTGCGAGCGAGTCTTTGACTTACAAGTTGCAGACCTCATTGGCAAGGATGTGAGTCTCCTATTCCCTGAGTGGCAAGCCTGGATTCAAGATACCCATCCCCGGGTTGAGACCATCCGCGAATTTTCCCTGCCAGGTGATCCAGAACAGCGCATTTTCAACTTGAAGTTGGTGGCTATTGCTGGTCGAGGCAAAAGCATTTCGGGCTACTTGCTTATCCTGAGCGACGTTACCCGGAACGTCAAAGCACTGAGCCAGATGAGGCTGTTGGTCGCCGCGCTTGAAGCCACACAAAACGCCGTGGTGATTACCGATTCTAGCGGCATGGTGCAATGGGTCAACCCGGCCTTTACGCTTTTGACCGGCTATGAACGCAGCGAAATCATCGGACGGACACCGCGTCTTTTGAAGTCGGGGCATCAGTCGGCAGGGTTTTACAAGAAACTGTGGGACACAATTCTAAAAGGCGAAGTCTGGCGGGGCGAATTGATTAATCGCCGCAAGGATGGCAGCGAGTACTCTGAAGAGATGACCATCACCCCGCTGGTTCAGCCCGACGGCACCATCACCAATTTCATTGCCCTCAAGCAGGACATCACCGAGCGTAAACAAACCGAGGAACAGTTAAAACTGGCGCATAAGCAGGCAGTGGAAGCCAACCGCCTCAAGACGCAATTGCTGGCCAGTGTAAGCCATGATTTGCGCACCCCACTGGGTACGATCATGGGCTACGCAGAGATGCTGCTGGTAGAAGCCTTTGGCCCTCAGAACGAGGCCCAAAAAACAGCAACTGCCGAAATTTTGAACAGCGCCAATTCTCTGCTCACATTTGTCAATAATTTGATTGGGCAAGCCCAAATTGAGACCGGCAAGATTATGCTCAATAATCAACCTTTTGAGCCGTCCGTGCTGGTTGACAGCATTCGCTCTGTTGTCAATTATCATGCTGCCAAGAAAAACCTGAACCTGAAGATTGAAATTGACCCGCAATTGCCGCAAGTATTGATCGGTGATTCTTACTGGCTGCGGCAGATTCTGCTCAACCTGGTCAACAATGCGATCAAGTTCACCCAAACGGGAAGTGTACACATCCGTTTTTACAAAAGCAACGATACTACCTGGGCATTGCAGGTCAGCGATACTGGCATAGGCATACCTGAAAAAGACAGAGAAAACATCTTCGACGCCTTTTATCAGCACAGCGATGTCAGTGAGAAGAAATACGGCGGCTCAGGGCTTGGCCTATCCATCGTGAAACAATTGACAATTTTAATGGGCGGCAAGATCGAACTGGAAAGCCAGGTTGGGCAGGGGAGCACTTTCACCGTTTTACTCCCACTGGTAGTTGCCCCCGAGGAAGCCGGATGAGCCTTGCCCGCCTTTTAGCCTTTTTTGCCATCCTGGCATTGACAGCCTGTAACCTGCCTCAGGCCTCGCCGGTTCCACCGCTAGAGGCTCAGGCTGCCACACTGGTCGCCGCCACACTACACGCCCAGGCGATGATGGCAACCCCCGCCACGTCCCAACCTCTGTCAACCCCGCCAGCAACCGAAACACCAACGCCAACGGCGACAATTACCCCCACCTATGCTACGCCTCTCTTGAAAGTCAGCGAGGACACCAACTGTCGTAGCGGGCCAGGGCAGGATTACGAAATTGTCACAGTGATCAAAGCCGGCACACAGGTTGAAATTCTAGGACGGCCGCCGGCCGGCAATTACTGGGTAGTCAGGAACCCGGCCGGCTCGAATCCCTGCTGGTTGTGGGGCGAATATGCCACTCCTTCGGGCAGCATCCACACCGTGCCATCTGTCACCCCGCCCCCAACCGCCACCCCCGGCCTGCCTGCGGCTCCAACCAACCTGCGCTACAACTTCATCTGCGCCTATAACGGCGTAGGCACCGACGTAACCACCACCCTTGAGTGGAATGACAATGCCCGAAACGAAAAAGGATACCGCATTTACCGCAACGGGACTTTTGCGGCAGAACTGCCGCCCAACACCACCACATTCGCAGAAACGGCTGCCATTCCCCTCGGAGCGACCATGACGTACAGCGTGGAGGCTTTCAACGATACCGGTCCGTCGTCGCGGGCCACGATCAGTTTCGTCTGCCCGTAAAGAGGCCTATTCCTCCAGCATTTCCTTGGTCCGCTTTTGCTGCTTGCCGCGTTCCTCGGTATCCAGGATACGCTTGCGGATACGGTATGAAAGCGGCGTCACTTCCAGCAATTCGTCATCTGCCAGATACTCAATCGCCTCATCCAGACTCATTTGACGCGGCGGCGTCAGGCGGATTTCCATTTCTCCACGCGAGGAACGCATGTTGGTCAAATGCTTCTTGCGGCAAACGTTGAAGGGAATATCCTGACCCCGGCTTGTCTCTCCCACAACCATCCCCTCGTACACTTCCACCCCAGGGCCAATGAACAATGTGCCGCGCTCCTCTGCGCTGGAAAGGGCGTAAGCCGTGCTGACGCCTGCCTCCCAGGCCACCAGTGAACCGGTCGAACGCGCATTCATCGGGCCGGCCATCTCATCGTAACCATGAAAGATGGTATGCATGACGCCTGCGCCGCGCGTGGCCGTTAGAAACTGGTAGCGGAAGCCGAGCAGGCCGCGCGTTGGGGCAAGGTACACCAGACGGGTCGTACCCTGACCCGTATCCTGCATATCCATCATTTGGCCTCGCCGCGCCCCGAGCATTTCCACCACCACGCCAACCGTGTCATTGCTGGTTTCAATATGGACTTCCTCATACGGCTCCAGCAGGCAGCCGTCTTCCGCCTTTTGAAAGATGACTTCCGGCCGCGAGACCTGGAATTCGTAGCCCTCCCGGCGCATGGTCTCAATCAAAATGCCGAGATGTAACTCGCCGCGCCCAGAGACAAGGAACGTATCTGCCGAATCGGTCTCCTCCACGCGCAAGGCGACATTGGTACGCAGTTCTTCAAACAGACGTTCGCGCAGTTTGCGCGATGTCCTCCACGTCCCTTCCCTGCCAGCAAAAGGAGACGTGTTGACTCCAAATGTCATCCGGACGGTGGGTTCCTCCACCTTGATGGCCGGCAGAGGAACAGGATGCTCCGGATCGGCCAGGGTTTCGCCAATGGCGATCCCTTCCAGGCCCGCGAGCGTAACAATCTCCCCGGCCTGGGCCTCTTCCACTTCCACTTTTTGCAGGCCCTGGTGGACATAGAGATAGCGCGCCGTTTCTGGAAGGATTTCGCCCTTGAGCGTCAGGCGTGCCAGTTTCTGACCGACGCGAATCGTCCCGGCAAAAACGCGGCCCAGGGCGGTCACGCCGCGATAATCATCGTACCCGATGGTCGTGATGAGCATCTGAAGCGGGGCTTCTGGATCCACTCGCGGCGGGGGGATGTGACGCAGGATGGCATGGAACAAGGGCTGCAGATCAGGCCCCAGGTCCGGCGTAAGACCCGCCCGGGCGCTTGTGGCCTGGGCATAAATGACCGGGAAATCGGCCTGCTCATCTGTTGCGCCCAGTTCAATGAACAGGTCAAAGGTCTGGTTGAGGACGCGCTCCGGTTCGGCATCCTTGCGGTCCACTTTATTGATGACCACAATCGCCTTGTGGCCGCGTTCAAGGGCTTTCTTCAACACAAAGCGGGTCTGGGGCATGGGGCCTTCGGCAGCATCCACAAGAAGAAGAACGCCATCCACCATATTCATCACGCGTTCCACCTCGCCGCCGAAATCGGCATGACCGGGGGTATCCACAATATTGATTTTCACGTTATCACCCGTTTGTGGATCGGGAATCGTGATGGCGGTATTTTTGGCCAAGATGGTAATCCCGCGCTCGCGTTCGAGGTCATTAGAATCCATCACGCGTTCGACTACCTGCTGATTCTCGCGAAAGACGCGCGCCTGGCGCAGCAGGCCGTCCACAAGGGTGGTTTTGCCGTGGTCCACATGGGCGATAATGGCAATGTTTCTCAGCGTTTTTTGTTCGATCAACATATTCACTCGCAATTCAGATAAATGGGCTGCCGGTTGTGGTCTTTTATTGACCAGACAGAGGCGGCGGCACACAAAAACCCCGGCGGGGACCGGGGCGGGCCTTTCCATCGAGCAGCCTGCATACAAAGTTGTTTTGAAAAGAGGTGCTCAAACAAAAAAGCCCCGTCTATGGGACTTGAGAGGTGGGCGAGACAGGACTCGAACCTGCGACCTTCGCGATGTCAACGCGATGCTCTAACCAACTGAGCTACCCGCCCAGGCAGGCCAATATTATAACGATGGTTTGCAATTTTGGCAATGGAGCG
>JAIOAQ010000060.1 GCA_019873735.1 Chloroflexota bacterium
TTCCCGCCTTGTCGTTTCTGCCCTTTGCCTGTAAAATTCGTTCAAATGTTCTATGGCGATTAACTTCCAGCAGGTCTTCGAAAGAATCCGTGAAATCGGCCTCGGGGCGAAGCAGCGCCGCGAGACGCTCGAAGGTCTGCGCGCCCACGCCTTGAACCTGTTCCAGCACTGGGCCGAAAAAACGGATGAACTGAACGCCAAACTGGAACGCGCCCGCCAGGCCGATTCCTCGCTGCGCTGCGCCATCCCGCTCCCCGGCTCGCTCGCCTCGGCGCGGGACCCGCGGCCTGCTCCCGCCAAACTGACTCTCCTCGCCGCCGACGGCTCGCAGATCGCCCCCGACCGGCACGCGGCCGTCCTCTACAGCCTGGTCAATGTGGGGGCGATTGTCATGGAAATCGGCTCGGGCCGCGCCCCCGACGTCTTCACCGACAGCCACCTGCTCTTCGACGACGAACTCTTCACCGAGACCGGTTCGCTGACCGCCGAGGCGCTCGAACTGCAACGCGACATCGCCGAACGGCGCAAACTGCTCGATTTGGCGCGGCAGGTCACGGGTCCGTGCGTGGCGCTGACCGACGGGCCGGTGGAACTGTGGGGGGCCAAAGACGGCAACGAGGAAGATTATCGTCGCAATCTCGACCTGCACAAGTCCATCCTTTCGCAAATGCAGGCGCGGGGCGTGATCGTCGCCGGTTACGTGGACAAGCCCGGCGCCGACCTGGTCATCCGCCTGCTCGAAATCGCCACCCTGAGCGACGACCAGATGAAAGACGTGCGCCGCCAGCATCCGCTGCGCGGCGTTACCGACCGCTGGCTGTTTGGCCGGCTTTTGAAAGCCGGTCAACGCTCGGCGGTCTTTGGCCTTCAATCCAGTTCCCGCGCCCATTACACCGGCGACCTGGCGCTGCACTTCTTCTACCTGAACGCCGGCAGCGAGAGGCATCCCGCCCTGGCGCGGGTGGAGTTCCCCCGCTGGGTGGCGGAGGACGAGGAGGCGCTCGACGCCCTGCACGCCGCCCTGCTCGACCAGTGCCGGATGATGGGAGCGCGGCCCTACCCCTACATCCTGCACCGCGCCCATGAGATCGCCGTGGTCAGGTTCGAGGAAAAGCGCCAGGTGGAGCAGATGCTGGAGATCGAACTGCGCAAGGCGGGCGGCGAGGTGGACGAGAAATCGAACAAACAATCGGCTAAGGAGTAGGACAACTCTGTAGGACAACTCTTGTAGGACAACTCTTAAGAGTTGTCCTACAGAAGAGATCACCAAATTCGATCGATTCGAGTCATTTGATGCAAAGTATCGAGGTCCCATGAACCCCATCCAAATCGGTCACCTGCTTCGTTCGAGCATCACCGGCTTTGTGGCCGGCTGTTCGGTCTCGCAATTCGAGGCGCCCGCCCTCGGAGCGCTGGTGCGCGCTCCCCTGGCGGCTGGTTACGCCGTCTATGGGCTGATCAGCGACATCCACATCGAGGACGACGGGCTGGTGCGCCAACTGGTCACCGCCGGGGAGGTCAGTCCGGAGGTGATGCACGACAACCGCGAGCGGCGCATCGTGCCGGTCGAGATGAGCGTGCTGTCGGTCGGCTACGAGCAGGATGGCAAGGTCTTCCACCTCCTGCCGCCGCGTCCGCCGCTCAGTCTGGATGTCATCTACCTCTGCGCGGAGGCCGAACTGGCGAAATTCGTCACCGCCGGGCGGTTTGGCTACTTCCGCCACGTGCTGCAAGCCAAGGACCTGCCCATCGGCGAAATCCTGGCGGCGCACATCCTGGACGTGAAACGCCGGACGAGGAACGAGACGTGGGTCGAAGAGGCGACGCGCGAACTCATCACCCTGCTGCGCGACGATTACCCGCTGCTCATGTCGGTGCTTGGCGCGCTGGGAGAGGTTGTTTAAACACAAAGGAGACGAAGGGAACACCAGGGACACAAAGAAAGTACTATGGAGTCAAGAGCACAAAGGTTATTTAAACACGAAGAGCACCAAGGGAACACCGAGGACACAAAGGAAATATAATGGATTCAAGAGCACAAAAGGCAAGAGTGTTTGCGCCGATACCGCCCGAGGTAGAGCGGGTGGGGAAGATAGTATTGGATGCAGCCTTTCGCGTTCACTCGGCGCTTGGCCCGGGCTTGCTGGAATCGGTATATCTCACCTGTCACGCCTACGAGATTCGCGAAAGTGGTTTGCTGGTAGAAACGCAAGTGGCCGTCCCGGTGACATACAAAAACCTGCGAATGGAGGGCGGGCTGCGTCTGGACATGCTTGTGGAGAAGTGCGTCATTGTAGAGGTCAAGGCGGTGGAAGCGATGAATCCGGTCTATGAAGCGCAACTGTTAACGTACCTCCGGCTGACAGGCGTCCGCCTTGGCTATCTCATCAACTTCACCGTCCCCCATCTCAAAAATGGCATCAAGCGTATGGTTGTCTAAAAGACGCCTTCGTGCCCCTTCGTGATTCCTTCCTGTCCTTTGTGTTTAAATACCTGATTCTGTCCTTCGTGCCTCCCTCGTGTCCTTTGTGTTTAAAAACATACCTGATTCTGTCCTTCGTGATTCCTTCGTGTCCTTTGTGTTAAAAATCCATGTCCAAACGTAAAACCTCCAAGACTTCCTCCTTCGGCTCCCCGGCGCGGGTCGGGCACGACTCCTCGGCGTTCTACGCCGGCAAACTCTACGCCGGTCAGCCGCAGGAGCAGGATGTGCCCTACGTCGAGACCCCTCTCCCGCCCGAAACCCTCGACCGCATCTTCTGCCGCTCCGCCGAGGCGATGACCGAACTGCCCGACTGCTCGGTACATCTCATGGTCACCTCGCCGCCCTACAACGTGGGCAAGGACTACGACCGAGACCTGACGCTGGAGGAGTATCTGGCCTTCCTGGAGCGCGTCTGGAAGGAGACGTACCGCGTCCTCGTCCCCGGCGGGCGGATGTGCATCAACGTCGCCAACCTGGGCCGCAAGCCATACATCCCGCTGCACGCCTACCTCGCCGAGCAGGCCATCCGCCTCGGTTTCCTGATGCGCGGCGAGATCATCTGGAACAAGGCCGCCAGCGCCTCCCCGTCCACGGCCTGGGGCAGTTGGAAATCGCCCGCCAACCCGACCCTGCGCGACGTGCATGAGTACATCCTCGTCTTCTGCAAGCAGACGTTCAAGCGTCAGAACCCGCACCGGCGCGCCAGCACCATCAGCCGGGACGAGTTCCTGGAGTACAACAAGTCGGTCTGGACCTTCCCGGCCGAACCGGCGCGCAAGGTCGGGCATCCGGCCCCGTTCCCGGTCGAGTTGCCGCGGCGGCTGATCCAACTGTACACCTTCGAGGGCGAGGTGGTGCTCGATCCGTTCATGGGCAGCGGGCAGACGGCGATCGCGGCGCGCAAGAGCGGGCGGCATTTTGTCGGCTATGAAATAGACGAAGACTATGTTATCCTTGCCAATCAACGGATTGTTCAAGGAATGTAAAGTTGTCGTTTATCTATCTCACCCCCGCTTCCCTCAGTTACCTGACCCAATTCATCCTGGCGCTGGCGATTACGCTGTTCCTGTTCAACCGCCTGCGGCGTCGGCGTGACCGGGCGTTGTTCCTGCTGACCGCCTTCTTTGCATCAATGACAGCCTTCGCCGGCTTGTTGATTTTTAACGCCTCCTTGCTGCCGTTCCCTCGTCTGCTGACTGTCTTTGCCGAGAATCCCGCCCTGGGCCTGGCGCTGGCAGCGTTCATTGCCTTTGCTTACCACTTTCCGCAACGTTATCCGCAGCACAAATGGGAAATGCGCATCCTCCTGGCGCTCAGCCTGGGCTATTTTTTCTGGGAAGTGGGATTCATGATTTTCCGTTACAACGCCCTCTTGGGTCAGGGAACGGTTTACATTCGCCCGCCTCTTGTCGCGTACAGTATTCCCGTGATCACCCTCTTTGCGCCGATTGCCTTCCTGCGCCAAACGCTGGCGGCAGACCCGCGCCCGGTCGCCTGGTGGCGCAAACTGTGGAAGCCCGAAGGCAAGGGCGCTCGCGGGGCGCGCAATTTCGCGTTGGCGTTCAGTATTCCGGTCGTGTTGGGCGTCGTCAATTTCCTCGTCTTCTTCGGACTTTCGCTTGAGGTCATTCATGCCGCCGTCTCCATCGGCATGCTGCTCACGTTCTGGCTGCTTGCCAACAACTACGTCAACTTCATCCCCGGCAGCGTGGACGTGGCCTCCCGGCTGTCCATCCTCTCACTGACCCTCTTCCTCGCCTTGATAGGCGCAGTGGGATGGCTGATTGCCCCATCCTATATCCAGACCTTCCAGCCCGCCCTGCGCGATCACCAGACCCTGCGCTTCACGCCCAACGGGACGGGGGGATACGACGTGAGCGAGGTGGATTTTCACTTTGAGAGCGATCTGGGCGAGAAGGTTCAACCGCAGACCCTCGACGAGAACGGCAACCAGCGGGTGGATTTCACCTTCCCCCTCTACGGGCAGGCGTACACCGATACCTACGTTAGCCATTCAGGCTTCATCAGTCTGGGCGAGACGTTCCGTTCACTCAACTTGCAGGCTCCCTCCATCCGCACCCCCACCATCTTCCCGTTGTTGATTAGCCTGGACTCCGACCCTGCCGAGGCAGACAGCGGGCTGTATATCCGTCAGGAACCGGAGCGATTGATCGTCACCTGGAACCGCCTGCTGACTTATGCTCAGCCGAAGACACACTACACCTTCCAGTCCATCCTGTACGCGGACGGGACCTTCGAGTTCACTTACAACGGTTTGCCCCAGCACATTTTCTTTGACCCGAATTCCAGTCCCTCGGATACCCCCTGGCTACGCGGCGTGGTAGCCGGGCGCGGCGAACCGCTGCATGAACTCCCGGCCGGCATGGAGGAGCCCGCAGATTTGATTACCATCTCCCGCAATGGCGGCACCCCCTTGCTGGAAAATTACCAATTGGCTTTTCGTCGTTACCTGCACGCCTTCATGCTGCCAATCGTCTGGGTGGTGATTGGCGGCAGTCTTTTGACCTTGTTGGTCATCCCCCTTTTGGTGCGTTCCTCCATTGCACAGCCCATCCAGGCGCTGGCCGCCGGGGTGCGGCGCATGGAAGCCGGCGAGATGGACATTACCATCCCCGTTCAAGCAGAAGACGAAATCGGCTTTCTCACGGGGGCATTCAACACGATGAGCGCCGCACTGGACGACCAGGTGCGCAACCTGGAAACGCGCGTCGCCGACCGCACCGCCGCGTTGCTGGCGGCCAATGTGGAGTTGCGCAAATTGTCGGTTGCCGTCGAGCAAAGCCCCAGCGTCATCGTCATCACCGACCTGCATGCTCAGATCGAATACGTCAACGAGGCCTTTACCCTCGTCACCGGCTATACCTTCGAGGAGGTCAAAGGCAAAAACCCGCGCCTCCTCAAATCGGGCCAGACCCCGCTTGAAACGTATAAGCAAATGTGGGAATCGCTGACGGCAGGCAAGACATGGCGCGGGGAATTGATCAACCGCAGAAAAAACGGGGAACACTACTGGGAATACGCGGTCATTGCGCCCATCTACGATGTCGAGGGAAAGGTCACCCACTACGTTGCCGTCAAAGAAGATATCACTGCCCGCAAAGTTGCCGAAGCGAAACTGGAACAATTGGTTGTCACCGATCCGCTGACCGGTCTGCTCAACCGGCGCGGGTTCTTCCAGGAGGCCGAAAAGATATATGCCCGCAGCCAGCATACGCCTTACGAACTGGCCGCCCTGATGATTGATATTGATCACTTCAAGGATGTCAACGACCGTTACGGACACCAGGCAGGCGATATTGTGCTGTGCGAAGTTGCTGCCCGCATCCGCGACAACTTGCGTCCCACCGATTTAGTGGCGCGCTACGGCGGCGAGGAGTTTGTGGCGCTGCTGCCGCGTACATCTCTGGAAATCCTGCTGCCAATTACCGACCGCCTCAATGCCGCCATTCGTCAAACGCCAATTAAGTTCAATGACATAAACATTTTCGTAACCATCAGCATTGGGGCGTCGGTATTGACTGCCGAGAGCACCTCGCTCGATGAATTGCTGTCCCAGGCCGATCAAGCCGTGTATCAGGCCAAACAGCGAGGGCGCGATTGTACCGTGATTTGGGAAGCGAAGGATTGAGGATTGATGATTGAGGATTGATGATTGATGATTGTTGATTGATGATTGTTGATTGATGATTGTTGATTGTTGATTGGACGGACTGCCGTTGGGTCTTTTATGGATTTTGGCTTCTTGAAAATGCGAGGAAAATGGATGCGGAAGAGTTGAAACGAAGAACAAAGAAGTTTGGTTTGGACGTGATCAAACTGGTGGAATCCCTGCCACCTTCGCAAACTGGACGGGTGATCGGCAACCAATTGCTGCGCTCGGCCCTGTCGGTCGGCGCGAACTACCGCGCCGCCTGCCGCGCTCGTTCCAAAGCCGATTTCATCTCGAAAGTTGGCATCACCATCGAAGAGGCGGACGAATCCCAGCACTGGCTGGACATGCTGACCGAAGCCGGGCTGGTCACAAAGGAAGAGTCTCGGCCGCTGGCAAAAGAAGCCGATGAGCTCATCGCCATCCTGACCGCTTCCGCCAAAACCGCCCGCGAGAATCTCAACCGCCGTTCTCAAGCCAGATAATCAGAGCCAACCAAGTCCAGCAATCCAATCGAAATCAACGAGGTAAAAATGAACCAATCCTCAATCACAAATCCTCAATCAACAATCGGTTATATCGTCGGCGGCGGATTGAAAGAGAATTTCCGCGCCCGGCTCACCGTCCCCTCGCAGGAAGTCCAGGAAGGCGCGTTCGTCGTCATCCCCAGCGGGGACTGGCAGTTCTACGGGCTGGTCACCGACCTGCAACTGGGCGCCACCGACCCGCGCTTCGCCGATGAGCAGTCCGAGAACCGCCTGCCGCCGGCCCTGGCGCAAGCCCTGCACGGGCAGACGCTCTTCACCAACCTGGAAATCCTCCCCGCCCTGATGCTCGAGCGCGGACCCGAACCCGGCTCACCCGAGTACAAGGCCTGGGCGGCCGAACACGCCCAAAATCCGCCGCGCCCGTTGCCGGTCAAGACCGTGCCGCCGCATCACGCTCCCGTCCGCCTCGCCTCGGGCGGCGACATCGCCGAAATCTTCGGCGATCCGTCCGAGAAGGGCAAGTTCGTCATCGGCTACACCCGCGAGCAGGGACATCCCGTCTGTATTGACCTGGACAAATTCGTCCAGCGTTCGGCGGGCGTCTTCGGCGCGACCGGCACCGGCAAGTCGTTCCTGACCCGCATTGTACTGGCCGGGCTGATGCACCACGCCCGGGCTTCGGTGCTGGTCTTCGACATGCACAACGAGTACGGTTTCGACGACACCGCCTCGGATACCGGCCAGCGCGTCATCGGGCTGAAGACGAAGTTTGCCAGCCGCGTGCGGGTGGTGGGGCTGGGACCGAAGGCGCTCATCCGCGACAAGACGCCCGACTTCAACCTCAAAATCGCCATGGCCGATATCACCCCCGCCGACATCGAACTCTTGACCGGCGAACTGGCCCTGCGCGAGACCACCCCGACTGTGCTGCACGCCCTGGCCGCCTCCTTCGGCCGCGACTGGTTCCGCCGCTTCAAGGCGATGAACCGCGAAACGGTCGAAATCGAGGACGAGCGCGGCAAGACCAAAACTGTGCCACACCCCGATAGCGTGGCCGCCTGGGCCGCCTTGGCCGGCGTCCACCCGCTGGCCGCCGAAGGCCTGCACGACAAACTGCGTCGCCTGTTCGACAAGCCCTACATCGTCGAGAAACCGGCCGCCGATTCGGTCGCCGAGGTGGTCCAGTCGCTCGAGGCGGGCAGGCACGTCATCCTTTCTTTCGGCCAGTTCGAGAGCGACCTCGACTACCTGTTCGTCTCCAACCTGCTGACGCGCAAAATCCGCGAGGTCTGGGAGAAAAAGACCAACGCCTTCCGCTCCAGCGGCAAGGACGAGCCGCGTCAACTGGTGATCGTGGTCGAGGAGGCCCACAAACTGCTCAATCGTGAAATGGCCGCCCAGACGACCTTCTCCACCATCGCCCGCGAGATGCGCAAATATTACGTCACCCTGCTCATCATTGACCAGCGCCCGTCGCAGATTTACGACGAGGTCATGTCGCAGTTGGGGACGCGCGTCTCCGGCTGGCTGGGGGACGAGGACGACATTCACGCCGTCCTTTCGGGCCTGGCCGGACGCGAGGCGCTGCGCGGCATGCTGGCGCGCCTGCAACCGAAGGAAGAAGTGCTCCTGCTCGGCTGGGGCGTGCCGATGCCGCTGCCGGTGAAATCGAGAAGGTATGACGATGCTTTCTGGCGCGAATTGTTCGGGGCGGGGGGCAAGAAGGACGAGGCGCAGATTCTGAAAGAGTTGGGGTACTGAATGGACGCGCCGTAAAACGCTGGAACCTGTGCGCTTTAATGCCCCCATTATAAAAAGCACAAAGGCTCGGCTCTTAAGGGCCTCACCTTTGTGTAGAATTGATTTGGCGCTGCGTTATTGGGCTACAGGTAAAAGGTCATTCTTTGCAGATGGACTGCCGGGTCAATGTGCTGGACCCTTACATCGGATGGTACGCTGATGCTGGTGGGGGCATAGTTGAGAATGGCCTTAACGCCGGCCTGCACCAGTTGATTGGCTACT
>JAIOAQ010000061.1 GCA_019873735.1 Chloroflexota bacterium
GAGGAGGTTTGATGAAATTTTTCTACAGCCTTGTGCTTTGCGCCCTGTCGGTGCTGCTGATGAGCGTCATTGGGGTTGCAGCCCAATCGCCCAGCGAGTTGACCCAGGGAGCGCAATTGTACGACAAATGGTACGCGGCGGCAGGTCTTCCGGCACCAGAAGGCAATATGCCCATTTGGAGCCGCCAGTCCACCAATACGCGCTCCGGAGCCGAAACCTGGCGCTGTGTAGAATGTCACGGCTGGGACTACCAGGGCCGCGAAGGCGCCTATGGCTCTGGCTCGCACTACACCGGCTTCCCCAGCCTTTTACGCCAGGCCGACCCCCTCACCCGTGAACAAATCATTGCCCACCTGAAGGGCGCCAACGACCCGCAGCACGACTTCTCGCCCTATCTCGATGAGGCCAGCCTGCGCAAGTTGGCCGTCTTCCTCAAGGATGGGCTGATTGACGACCGGCAGTACATTGACTCCGTCTCACTCCAGGTCATCGGCGGGGATTTGCAGAACGGCGAAAAGTTGTACACCGAAACCTGCGCCGCCTGTCACGGCACAGACGGTAAAAAGATCGTCTTCCGCAGCGAGGGCGTGGATGAGTATCTCGGCTCGGTAGCCAGGCGCGACCCCTGGCGCTTCTTACACCGCACCCGCTTCGGCGTGGCCGGGACGGCAATGCCTGCCGGTTACGACCTGGGCTGGACGCCGGAGGATGGCCGCGACATCCTGATGTACGCCCAGACGCTTCCAACGGGACGGGAGGCGGCTCCGGTAACGGGAGCAGGCGCCGGGTCCGAGCCTGAACCGCCGCGCGGCGGGCCGGCATCCAATCTCTGGAGCGGCATCCTGACCGGTCTGGCAGCCTTTTTCGGCACCTTCGGCCTCAGCCTGCTCTTCTTAGGGGGATTGGTGCTCTTGGGGATGTTGATCGTCTCGCTCCTGCGCGGGCGCAGGTAAATCTGCCACTGAGGGAATTTCATGCTTCACAAACTCTTGGAACTTTCCAAACAGCCGCTCTTCCGCGTGGGCGTGTTGGTGCTGGTGCTGGCCGTTTTCAGCGGGCTGGGTTACGGGCTCTACACCACTCAGACCACACCGCCCCAGCCCATTCAGTTCCCACACAGCCGGCATGTGGCGCTGGGGATACAATGCCTGTACTGTCACCCCGGGGCGTGGCGGCAGGCTTCGGCCGGCCTGCCCAGCACACAGAAGTGCTGGGGCTGCCACCAGCAAACGCCGCTGACACAGACCAGCGTGGAACTACAAAAACTGGCCGCCTACGCCGAAAATGGCATGAGCATCCCCTGGGTGCCGGTTGCCATGCTACCAGACTTCGTACACTTCAACCACCGCCCGCACATTGCCGCCGGCCTGAACTGCGAGAACTGTCATGGCGAGGTGGGGAAAATGGGCATTTACGAAAACCCGCAAGTGCTGAACATGGGCTGGTGCCTCACCTGTCACCGCGAGCGCACACAGGACGATCCTGAAAAGCGCATCAAACTCCTCGACTGCGGCACCTGCCACTATTAAACCATTTGACGATGCGACTATGACCAAAAAACTTTCCCGGCGCGAATTCATCAAACTGGCTGGTGCCGGTGCGGCCGTCACAGTGCTGACCGGCTGCGGCCCAGCCGCACGGTACGTCAGGCGTGAGCCATATGCCCTGATGCCCGAATACAACTACAACGGTCAGAGCACCTATTACGCCACAACCTGTCGCGAATGTCCGGCCGCCTGCGGACTGGTGGTACGTACCATGCAGGGGCGGGCCATCAAAGTGGAAGGCAACCAGCGGAATCCGGTTAACCTGGGCAAGACCTGTGCCCGCGGCCAGGCCAGCCTGCACGGCCTGTACAACCCCGACCGCATCCGCAACCCGCTCAAACAGGCCGGCCGCGGCTCTGGCAATTTCTCCGATCTCGATTGGGAAGCCGCCATACAGGTAGTCAGCGCGGCGCTCAAAGAGAACCGGCCGTCCGAAATCGCCTTCCTGCTTGGGCTGGCTCCCGACCATCTCTTTGACCTGGTCAACGACCTGACAAAGGCGATTGGCGCGCCCGCTCCCGTCCGCTTTGGGGCGCTGAGCATGTTTGAGAGCCGCGTCACACTCAGCCAGGCAGCGCAGAACCTGTTTGGCAAAGCCGGCCTGCCCTACTTCGATATTGGCCGCGCCGACCTGGTCTTCTCCTTCGGCGCCAATTTTCTGGAGACCTGGCTCTCGCCGGTGGCCTACACGCGCGGCTACAGCCAGATGCGCAAAGGACAATCCACCCGCAGACGCGGAACACTCATCCAGTTCGAAGCCCGCATGTCGCAGACCGGCGCGGTAGCCGACGAATGGATACCGGTTCGCCCCGGGACCGAGGGCCTGGTTGCGCTGGCTCTGGGCCGACTCGTGGCTGAAATATCCGGCGCGCCGCTGCCCAAGGCTTTCGCCGGCGTGGACGTGGCCGCGGCCGCAGCCGAATCCGGCATCCCTGAAGAGACGCTGCACCGTCTGGCAAAACAATACGCCGACGCCACCAATCCGCTTGCCATCCCCGGCGGCGCGGCGCTGGCGCAATCCAACGGATTGAAAAACGCCGAATCCATCCTGGCGCTGAACGCGCTGGCCGGGAATCTGGGCCAGCCCGGCGGGTTGTTCTTCAGCCCGGCCGCGCCCCTGCCCGATGAAAGCCATCCGGCCTCCCTGGCAGAAATGAGCGAGTTGATCCAGAAACTGGAGTCTGGTCAGGTCAAGGCGCTCTTTATCCACGGCGTCAATCCGGTCTTTGAACTGCCCAAAGCGCTGGGATTCGAAAAGGCGCTTAAGTCGGTGCCGCTGGTGATCTCGTTTGCCACCTTCCCCGATGAGACCGCCATGCAGGCCGACTACGTCATCCCCGACCATCACGGACTCGAATCCTGGGGCTACCAGCGCGCCCTGACCGGCGCCGGCCAGCCGGTGTTATCCGGGGCGCAGCCGGTTGTTGCGCCATACTACGACACGCGCGCCACAGCCGATGTGCTGCTGGCTGCGGCCGCACAGGCAGGCGGAAAACTGGCCGAGGCTCTGCCCTTCAAAGACGAAGTGGCATACATCCAGAGCCGTCTGCTGCCGCTGGTGACCACCCCCGACGGCCCCTATACTGCCCCCGAAATCAACACCTTCCTGGCTTCTTTCCAGCAATATGGCGGCTGGTGGCAAAACGGTGAAGCGTTAACCACGCCGGTTGGCGCTCCCTTAGAGAAAACGCTCGCGCCGGGGGTTGCCGAAGCGCACGGCAAAGGTGAGTTCTTCCTGCTGTCTTTCGTCTCGCCGGTGCTGGGCGAGGCCGGTGCCAACAAGCCCTGGCTGCAAGAAATCCCCGACCCCACCACAACGGTGATGTGGAACTCATGGCTGGAGATTCATCCCGCCGCAGCAGACGAACTGGGGCTACACGACGACGATGTCGTCCGCGTGGTCAGCGAGGCCGGCAGCGTGGAACTGCCCGTCTACCGCTATCCGGCCATTCGTCCGGATACGATTGCCATCCCCTTTGGACAGGGTCATAGCGCCTATGGCAGATATGCCCAGGGACGCGGCGTCAATCCGCTCGATCTGGTCTATCCAGCCTTGAACGAGGCCGGAGACCTGGCCCTGGCCGGGATGAAGGTCAGGCTCGAAAAGACAGGCCGCAAACAAACCCTGGCGCGGCTGGAAAGCCGCATGGGCGTGTACGGCGAAGACGAACATTAGAGGTGAGTCATGGCAGAGAACACAATTAAAATTCCTGAATTCAAAGCCGAGTGGAAGGAGGGCGAGGCCGGCCGCTGGGGCATGGTGATTGACACTGACCTGTGCACCGGTTGCCAGGCCTGCGTGGCCGCCTGCGCCATGGAAAACAACATTCCCTTCGTCGGCGAGACGGATGCAGCCTACGGGCGTTCAATGCACTGGCTGCGGGTGGAGCGTTTCTGGGAGGGCGAGTACCCCGAAGTGAGAACCACCGACTTTCAGCCGGTGCTCTGCCAGCAATGCGGCGCGGCCCCGTGCGAACCGGTCTGTCCGGTTTTTGCTTCGGTGCACAGCCAGGCCGAGCAAATCAACCTGCAGGTTTACAACCGCTGCGTCGGCACACGTTACTGCGCCAACAACTGCCCTTACCAGGTACGCGTCTTTAACTGGCGCGACTGGGAACGGCCCGAACCCCTCAACAACCAGTTGAACCCAGATGTGACCGTGCGGCGGCGCGGCATAATGGAGAAGTGCACCTTCTGCATCCAGCGCATCCACAAGGCCGAAGACCAGGCCAAAGCCGAGGGCCGCGAAGTGGCCGATGGCGAGGTCATCCCGGCCTGCGCTCAGGTCTGCCCGGCAGATGCCATTGTCTTTGGCCGCCTGGACGACCCCGAAAGCCGGGTCAGCCAACTGGCCAAAAGCAAACGCGGCGTGCAACTGCTGGAAGAACTCGGCACCCAGCCGCGCGTCACCTACCTGAAGGGAGCCTAAATGACTGCACAGGCGCAACCCATCTCACACGCACACGAAGGTCATCACCCCGACCCGCGCGAGCACCTGATGCTTGATCCCAAACCGCGCGGCGAGATGAACGCCATGGTGATGGAGGCCATGCATGCCACCTCCTGGAAGTTCTGGGTTGTGGCTGCCTTCCTGGGGCTGGTGGTGCTGATTTGCCTGTTTGGCGCCTGGGGCTACATGATCATGGAGGGCCTGGGCGTGGCGGGCGTCAACCGGCCATCGTACTGGGGCATCTTCCTGGTCAACACCGTCTTCTGGATCGGCATCAGCCACGCCGGGACCTTTGTCTCGGCTCTGTTACGCGTCTTCAAGGCCGAGTTCCGCCGCCCGTTCACCCGCGCCGCCGAACTGATGACCACCTTTGGGCTGGTGCAGGCCGGCATGAGCATCTTCATGCACATGGGCCGCGTCTGGCTCTCTTACTGGATGTTCCCCTTCCCCAATCAGCGCCAGTTGTGGACCAACTTCCACTCGCCGCTGATGTGGGACTTCCTGGCGATCAACACCTACCTGCTGGCCTCCACCATGTACCTGTTCCTGCCGCTCATCCCCGACCTGGCCATGGCGCGCGACCGCTCCACCGGCTGGCGCAAGGCCCTCTACCGCATCCTGGCGCTTGGTTTCCGCGGCACCGAGGGCGAGTGGACGCATCTGCGCCACGCCCTGGGCATCTTCGCCTTTGCCATCCTGCCCGTCATGTTCAGCGTCCACACCATCGTCTCGTGGGACTTTGCCGTAGCCATGCGCCCCGGCTGGAACTCGACCATCTTCGGCCCATACTTTGTCATCGGCGCGTTGCACTCCGGCATTGCCGCAGTCGCCATGGTGCTGATTGTGGTGCGCGCCACGATGAAAAACATGAAATACTTCATCCGCCCCGAACATTTCGACGCGCTGGGAAAACTGATGCTCATCGTCTCCATGGCCTGGGCCTATTTCTTCTTCAACGACTACATGGTGCAATGGTACGGCGGCGACAAGTGGACCGACGCCCTGCTCCACTTCCACGAAGCCGGTCCGCTGGGCTGGATGTGGTTTGGGATGTTGATCTGCAACGTGGCCATCCCCTGGCTGACGCTGTGGAACAAAAAGGTTCGCACTACCCCGGGCCTGCTCTTCACCATTGGCCTGCTCATCAACGTAGGCATGTGGTTCGAGCGCTACATCATTGTGCCTATCTCTCTAACCATCAACCGCATGCCCTTCACCTGGCGTGAATACGTGCCAGGCATTGAAGTACCGCTTGGCATCGGCACACTGGCCTTTTTCATCCTGCTCTACATGATCGCTTCCAAACTCGTCCCGCTCGTGCCGGTTTGGGAAGTGCAGGAAGGCCAGATGGCGCACTCCCTGCGCAAGTTCGGCAAGGAAACGGTTGTGACGGTAAGCGATTTGGAGTGATTCCCCTCATCCCCGGCCCTTCCCCCAAAGGGGGAAGGGAGTTCCCCTCTCCCAATGGGAGAGGGGTTAGGGGTGAGGGTGAGGGACCGACGGAGATTTCTTATGCCTGATACCACCACCTTACTAGCAGTCTTTCCAGACCTCGATCCTGCTGCCCGGGCCCTGGATGAACTACGCACCCTAGGCATTCCCGAAGAGCAGATGAATGTCATCGCCGGCATTCCGGTGACAGAGGCCATGCTTGGCCGTCCGCGCCAGTGGAGCAACGTCCCGCGTCTGGCCCTGGGCGGCGCGCTGGCCGGTTTTGGCGTCGGCCTGTTCCTGGCAGTCGGCACGCCGCTGATGTATCCCGTCTACGTCGGCGGGCAGCCGCTCATCCCGGTGCCGCCCAGCATCGTGGTCGTTTTTGAGATGACCATGCTGGTCATGCTGATTGCCACCTTTGTGGGCGTTTTCCTGGACAGCGCCTACCCATCTTACCGGCCCAAACATTACGTGCCAGAAATCAGCGACGGCAAAATCGGCATCCTGTTCCACTGTCCGGCGGGCGAGACGCAAAAATTCACCCAGGCGCTGATCAAACTGGGCGCCGAGACTGTCCAGCCCGCGGAGGCACAGCCCCTATGAAACTACCCGACCTGCTCAAACGACTTGTCCTCCTGGCGCTGATTGGCGGCGCCTTGTTGGGTGGGCTGATGATTTTCGCCTACGATGTGGTTAAGATCGAGTGGATTTCATTTATGGAAATCCAGCCATCCTATGACCCAATGGAAAAGCCCCTGCCGGTGGCTGCCCGTTCGATTCCGGTTGAGGGCGCGGCCTATGTGACCGGCATGGGCGCGCCAGTCAACCCCGTGCCTGCCGATGAGGTCTCAGTGCAGCGCGGCCGCGTGCTGTTTGAGATCAACTGCGCTCAATGTCACGGCCCAGGCGGACAGGGCAACGGTCCAATTGCCGCCCTCATCACCAACAAGCCCGCCAACCTGACCCTGCCGGCAACCCAATCCAAAAGCGACGGGACGCTCTTCCTGACCATCAGCAACGGCGTAGCCGGGCGTATGCCTGCCCTGAACGAAAACCTGACCGTGCGCGACCGCTGGGACCTGGTCAACTTTATCCGCACGCTGGCCCAGCCCTAGGAGAGACCCATGATCCAGCGCGATGATTTCCAAAAAATTCTGTACGGAGTCCTGGTAGTTTTCATTATCGGCATACTGATCTACGTTGGCTTCATTTCCACGCTGACCAGCGCCAGCCCGGCCCCCGAACGGACCCCTATCCCCACACTGATTCCTGCCACACTGCCTGCGCCTCAGACCGTAGCCGGGCCGGCAAAGTGCGCTGTCAAAGCCGTGGATTTGTTCGCTGCCTGGATCGAGGCCGGTTATCCAGAGACAGAGACTTTTGATGTCACCGCCCAAAACGGAACTACCTGTGTTGCTTCATTTAGGGTAGATCTCTTGCCGGTTCTCAACGAGGCCAACCTGTGGTATCCAGGTGCGCCGGCCTGCACCACCTGTCATAACAACACCCTGGCTGCCACCGGCGCTCAAATGGATCTGAGCAGTTACAGCGGCATTCTGGCCGGTTCACGCCGCGCCTCGCCAGACGCCAAAGGCAACGACATCCTCGGCGGCGGGATTTGGGAACGGTCTTTGCTCTACGAGGTATTGATCACCCGCAAAGGCCAGCCGCTGGCCATGCCCCTCGGCCGGCCGCCGGATTTGGACATTACGACAGTGGTTGTTTTTGCCGGCGTGCCAAAATAAGACCTTTAACGCAATTGCCTACCCTTAACCCTCCCGCAGGTTGGAGCGGCACAGGCAAACAATGCCGGCAATCACGGAGACGTCTTCTGATGTGGTTATTGCGTCAAAACCTGTGGGAGGGTAGGTAGTTACTCTATTAACAATCATGACGTCCTTAAACAAAAACACCCTGTAGCGGGTGTTTTTGTTCTCCAGCGGAGAGGGTGGGATTTGAACCCACGTTCCCTTGCGGGAAACACGCTCTCCAGGCGTGCGCGCTAGGCCAGACTACGCGACCTCTCCATTGCTTTTCAAGCGGGCGAAATTATACCACGCGTTTTTCAGTACCAAGGTAATTGCCTACGCTTAACCCTCCCGCAGGTTAGAACAGGACTGGCCACCCATAGCGGCGATCATAGAGACTTTTTCTGATTTGGATATTGCGCCAAAACCTGCGGGAGGGCAGACAGTTACGTACAAAGAGAATTATCCAGGCAACCCTTGATCTAATCTTCTACCCGGCCGTGCGAAAGACCCAATCCCAGAGCGGCGAACTGACGCCATAACGCGTGTTGGGGTCTTTGTAGTGGTGCGCCATGTGATAACGCTTAATGTATTTCGCGTACCCACTGCGCATGGGAAAATGATGGGTAGCATAATGCGTCAGGTCATA
>JAIOAQ010000062.1 GCA_019873735.1 Chloroflexota bacterium
ATCTGTGTAATCTGTGGCAAAGAATCTTACAGACTTATGCAAGAAATCCGTTAAGAGGTACCTATGCCGATTTATGAATATATCTGTCTGGAGTGTAAAAAAGAGTTTGAAGTCATCCGCCCGATGAGTCAGGCAGATGCTCCCCTTGCCTGCGTGGCTTGCGGCAACAAACACGTCAAACGCAAACTGGCACTTGTAACCGCCATGAGCGGCGGACATGCCGTCTCCGGCACATCTGGCGGAGCATCTTGCGGCTCATGCGCTGGCGGGCACTGTTCCACCTGCGGCCATTGACATGAAGCCGGTCAGCATTTTCAACGACGTGCTCGGCCCGATTATGCGCGGGCCGTCCAGTTCGCACACTGCCGGCTCGTATCACATCGGCCGCCTGGCGCGCTCGCTTTTTGGCGAACGGCCTCAGCGAGTCACATTTACCTTTGACCCCGGCGGCTCGTATGCCGAAGTCTATCAAGAACAGAACAGCGACCGCGCCTTTGCCGCAGCCTTCCTGGACTGGGCAATTACCGACGTACGTTTCCTGGAAGCCCTGACAGAAGCAAAAAAGGCCGGGATAGAGTTACGGTTCACCTCCGACCCGTTGCCTGATGCAGACCACCCGAATGTGGTCCAAATCCGGATGGAATCCCCCTCCGGCCGCCAGTTGACCATCCGCGCCAAGTCAATTGGCGGCGGCGCCGTCATCGTGGACCGGGTACAGGGCTGGCCAGTACACTTAAGCGGCGATGCCTATGACCTGCTGGTGGAATTGGACTCCCCCGCCGTGCTTCCTGTTCGCACCTTTCTACAGCAAATTGCAAGCCTGCTGGAGGAACCGCGACAGCAAGAACGGGGAGGGCTCACCCTGCTTCATGCTCGTTATGCTGCCTCGCCCGGTGATGACTTTAAATCGAAATTATCCACCATGCCTGGCGTCCGCTCCATCTGGCTGGCCGCGCCGATTTTTTTCGTCCCGCGCGGGACAGCGCTCTTCAGCAGTGCAGCCGAGATGATACGTGTGGCGCAAAGCCGCGCCTGTTCACTGGGGCAAGTGGCACGAACTTACGAGGCCGAGTTGCTGGGTCTGGGTGAGGCCGAGGTGCTGGCCGAGACTCTGCGCCGCTATGAGGTGATGCGCCAGGCCGTTGAGCGCGGCCTGGACGAAAACCTGCCGCCCATGCGCCTGCTCCAGCCAACGGCGCGCGCCATCTATCAGGCTCAGGCAAACGGCCGTCTGCCCTTTGGCGGCATGCACAGCCGGGCCGCGGCGCGGGCCATGGCCGTCATGCACGTCAACGGTAGCGCAGGCGTGGTTTGCGCCGCGCCTACCGCCGGTTCGGCAGGAACCCTGCCCGGCACGCTTGTCACCCTGGCCGAAGAATTATCTTTAACCGACGAGCAAATTGCGCTGGCCCTGCTGGCCGCATCGGCGATAGGAGTAATTATTGCCGCGCGTGCCACTTTTGCAGCCGAGGTAGGCGGTTGTCAGGTTGAAATTGGCGCAGCAGGGGCAATGGCGGCCGCGGCTGCGGTGGAAGCCGCCGGCGGAAATGCAGCCCAGGCAGCAGATGCCGCGGCTATTGCCTTTCAAAATACGATGGGCACCATTTGCGACCCCGTACAGGGCATTGTTGAAATTCCCTGCCACACGCGCAATGCCGTAGCAGCAGCATCCGCTTTTGTCTGCGCCGATTTGATCATGGGAGGCTACCAAAACCCAATTCCCCTGGATGAAACAATTGACGCCATGTACGCTGTCGGCAAGATGCTGCCGCGCGAGTTGAAGTGCACGGCGTTAGGCGGGCTGGCACAAACCCCCTCGGCCCTGAAATTGCGGCGTATGGGTTAAAAGCGCTTCGCCCGGGGTGAGGGGGGCACCCAAGGCGAAGCAACATTATTTTGCCACAAAATCCCATATTGTCAAGGGGAATCTGGAAAAATTTTCCGATCTCAAATCTTACGCTTCATCCTTTTCTTCTGGCAGCCAGCAGCATAGCACCAACTCGCGTGCAGCGCGCACTTCGTCCATGCGGCCAAAGGGCGTCTTGTGGGGTGCTTCGCGCAGAAGTTCAGGTTGTGTTCTGGCTTCCTCGGCGATTTTAATCATCGCATCTGCAAAACGATCAAGCGTATTTTTGTTTTCTGTTTCGGTAGGCTCAATCATCAGCGCCTCATGGACAATGAGCGGGAAGTAGTTCGTCGGCGGATGGAAATCGTAGTCCATCAAACGTTTGGCAATGTCCAGAGCGCGCACATCCGAACCTTCGATGCGGCCTTCGGCCACGAATTCATGCATGCAAATGCGGTCGTAGGGAATGGGATATACGCCACGCAGGCGAGCCTGAAGATAGTTGGCATTCAAGACGGCATGCTCGGCCACCTGCCGCAGGCCTTCGGCGCCATGCATGGCAATGTAGGTATAGGCCCGCACCAAGCCACCGCCAAAGTGACCGTGGAAGGCCTTCATGCGGCCGATGGTCTTGGGTGGCCTGACAAAGCCATACAAGGGGGGAATCTCTTCATCGCCGTCTTCGATGATACCGACCACCGGTTCGGGCAGGAAATCGGCCAGATGCGCGGCCACGCCTACCGGCCCGGAGCCGGGTCCGCCCCCGCCGTGGGGAACGGCAAAAGTCTTATGCAGGTTGAAATGCATCACGTCAAAGCCCAGGTCGCCGGGGCGGACAATTCCCAGTAAGGCGTTCAAGTTAGCGCCGTCGCCATAGACCAGGCCGCCGCACTCGTGCACAATTTTGATCACTTCCTCCACATGCTCATCAAACAAGCCAAGCGTGTTGGGATTGGTCAGCATCAGGCCAACCACCGTGTCATCGCACTGGGCCTTCAGGGCTTCCAAATCTACATTACCGCGCGCATCCGACGGGATTTGTACCACCTCTAAACCAATCATGCCCGAAGATGCCGGGTTTGTCCCATGAGCCGAATCGGGAATGAGCATTTTGGTACGCTTATAGTCGCCGCGCGATTTATGGTAGGCACGCATGATGAGGACACCGGTGAATTCGCCGTGCGCCCCCGCCGCCGGCTGAAGCGTAACCGCCGCGAAGCCGCTGATTTCTTTCAGCCATTCCTGCAGGGTGTACATCAGTGCCAGGTTACCCTGCACCGTTTCAATCGGCTGGAGCGGATGGGTGTAGAGGAAACCCGGCAAACGGCAGGTATCTTCATCAATCTTGGGGTTATATTTCATGGTGCAGGAGCCGAGGGGGTAGAAGCCGCTGTCCACGCTGTAATTGAAAGTGCTCAGGTGCATGTAATGGCGCACAACATCCACTTCTGCCAGTTCGGGCAGGGGCAAATCTGCCCGGAGCAGGGATTCTGGCAACTCGGCGCGCGGCACGTCTGCGTCCGGAAAAGAGACGCCAACCCGACCCGGCGAGGAGAGTCCAAAGATGGTAGGCTCTACCACTTTGGGCTGGTCCTGAAGAATAAATTCAGTCATGGGCCACCTCCGCCAGGACATGAACCAGGGCATCAATTTCTTCTTTGGTGTTCATTTCGGTTACCGCAATCAACAGGTGGTCTTTGAGGGCCGGATAATCCTGACCCAGGTCGTAACCGCCCAGGATACCATGTTCCAGCAAATGAGCATTGACTTCTTCTACCGGCCGGTTCAGGCAAAGAGAAAATTCGTGAAAGAACGGCGCCGAGAAGCACAAGCCCATGCCGGGCAGTTTGCTCAATTGCTCGGCGGCGTAGTGCGCTTTATGGTAGCACAACTCGGCCACCTGCCGCAGACCCTGCTTGCCGACCACGCTCAAATAGACAGCCGAGGCCAGGGCCAGCAATCCCTGATTGGAGCAGATGTTAGAAGTGGCGCGTTCGCGCTTGATATGCTGCTCCCGGGCGGTCAGGGTCAGGACATAAGCCCGCTGGCCGCGGCTGTCCACCGTCTCACCCACCAGGCGGCCAGCCATCTTGTGGACGAATTTTTTGCGGGTGGTAAAGAAGCCCAAGGAAGGGCCGCCATACCACAGCGGGATACCCAGCGGCTGGCCTTCGCCAACAACGATATCTGCGCCCATTTCACCGGGGGTTTTGAAAAGTGCCAGGGCGATCGGGTTGGCAACCACACAAACCAGCGCGCCCTTTGCATGAGCAGCCTCAATCAGGTTGGTGTAGTCGTAAATACGCCCGAAGAAATCAGGATATTGCACAATGAGCAGCATTGTGTCTTCATCTACAAAACCGGCCAAGGACTCGGGGCCGGCCTCTAAGTCGGCTTGTGGGTCATCACCAACAAGAGTCAGTTCCATCCCTTGGGTGTAGGTGCGGATCACGGCCCGGTACTGCGGATGAACCGTAGGAGAAACGACCACCTTACTACGTTTACCGCGGAACTGGGCATAAGCCAGATTAACGGCTTCGGCGGCAGCGGTTGCGCCGTCATAATGCGAGGCGTTGGAAACCTCCATGCCGGTTAGAGCGCACATCAAACTCTGATACTCAAAAATGGCCTGTAAAGTGCCCTGCGAGATTTCTGGCTGATAGGGGGTATAGGCCGTATAAAACTCGCCGCGCCGCAAAATGTGATCTACAACAGCCGGGATGTAGTGATTGTACATGCCCGCGCCGAGGAAAGAAATCAAATCGCCGCGCACAGTTTCATTGCTGGCCGCCAGGTCCCCCAATTCAGCCGCGGCCTCCATCTCGGTTAACGCAGGCGGCAGATCGAGTTTGGGGAAACGGTAAGCAGCCGGCACAACAGCAAACAAGTCTTCCACCTTCTTGACGCCGATTGTTGCCAGCATCGCTTCCCGTTCAGAAGGCGTAATGGGAATATAAGTCATTTTGTCTCCAGTCTTACCTTAAATAGCCTGATCGTCTCTCTGAGGTCAACCGTCTTTCTAACCGACCATGGATCGTTCAACCGTTCAACAGTTACGACCTCCCGCCTATTCGACGGTCAGACCAATGTGCTATTAACTCTCAGGCTAATGCGCCCGTTCGGCACAGTACTTTTCATAGGCAGACGCATCCATCAGGCCGGAGGCATCGCCGTCTTCAATTTGAATTACCCAGCCCGCGCCATAAGGATCAGAGTTCAAGGTCTCCGGCGCATCTGCCAGGGTTTCATTCACCTTCACGACCTTGCCGCCAACCGCCGCATACACTTCGGCAGCGGCCTTTACCGATTCAACCGAGGCAACCGCCTGGCCAGCCTGAAGCGTGTCGCCTTCGCCCACCAGAATCTCGACAAAGACGATGTCTGAGAGCTGGGCCTGAGCATAGTCAGACAGGCCCATTTTGCCGCTGGCAGGGTCAAACCATTCATCGTTTTTCGTATACTTAAGGTTGGAAGGGATATTGGTCATTTTTTATCTCCTCAAAAGAAAATTTAGATTGGCGAATCGAAAAGGCGCACGAATATATTCGCGCGCCTCTGTGGGGTACCTGAGAGATTCGCTCCGCCCGCAGGCGTGAAAACCTGCCGTTGAAGAGCTTGCACCGTCGGTGCCGACGCATAAGACGCGCGGCTTTCCAGAGGGATGCAGAACAGGGTCCTTTTACCTGAGAGTTTCGCCCGGTTTCGCCTGCCCAGGCTTGCCCCTTCGGTGCCCGCAAAGAGTCTCTTCCCTGTTCCCATTTGAATTGTAAACCGATTCTACGGTCATGCCGAACAGAAGTCAAGATGAATGGGCGACCAAAATCAACGAGATCGCCCCTACGCTTTCTTAACCAAGTCGGTTACAATTTGTCTTACAAGTCTTACCCATCATCCCAGGAGTTGAAATGAGCCTCGACCTTTCCCTTGTCCGTAAACAATTTCCCGCCCTGGAACGTAACGTCATCTACTTTGACAACCCAGGCGGCACACAGGTGGCCAGACAGGTCATCGAACGCATGAACGATTACCTGGTGAAACATAACGCCAATCATGGCGGGGCCTTCGCCACCAGCATCGAATCGGATGCAATTCTTGAAGAGGCCCATCAGGCGATGGCCGATTTCCTCAATGCAGCCAGCCCCAGCGAGATCATCTTTGGCAACAACATGACCACGCTGACACTGCATATGAGCCGTTCCATCGCGCGTCTCTGGAACCCCGGCGACGAGATCGTCGTCACGCGCCTGGACCACGATGCCAACATCTCCCCCTGGCTGCTGGCCGCACAGGATAAAGGCTGTAAGGTCCACTGGGTAGATTTCGATGTAGAAACCGGCACACTCAACCTGGATGACCTGCAAAAAGCCCTTGAGCGCAAACCGCGCCTGGTAGCCGTCGGATACGCCTCCAATGCCCTGGGAACCATCAACCCCATCGGCAAGATTGTCCAGATGGCGCATGCTGTCGGCTCTCTGGTTTACGTAGATGCAGTGCAGTATGCCCCGCACGGCCCGATTGACGTGCAAAAACTGGGCTGCGATTTCCTGGTCTGTTCCAGTTACAAATTCTTTGGCCCACATGCCGGCATCCTCTACGGACGCGCCGACCTGCTCAACGAACTCTTCGCCTACAAGGTCCGCCCGGCAACCAATGAAATCCCCGGCAAATTCGAAACCGGCACACAAAACCACGAGGGGATTGCCGGCGTATTGGGCGCCATAGAATACTTTGAATGGCTGGGAAAAACGTTTGGCAACAAATACTACGAAGGCCTGGCCGAAGAAGGGTACACCGGCCGCCGCCTGACCCTCAAACAGGCCATGGTAGCCTTGCACGCCGCCGAGTTTGAACTCAGCCGCGCCCTGCTCGAAACCCTGGAGGCTATCCCCGGCCTGCATCTCTACGGCCTGACCGACCCGCGCCGCCTGGACGAGCGCGTGCCGACCTTCTCCTTCACACTCAAGGGCCGCCACCCACGCCAGGTCGCCGAAAAACTGGCCGCCGAAAATATCTTCGTCTGGGACGGCAACTATTACGCCCTGGCCGTCACCGAGCGGCTGGGACTGGAACAGAGCGGCGGCATGGTGCGCGTTGGCGCAGCCCACTACAACACCCTGGAAGAAGTAGAGCGCCTACGCCAGGCATTGCTCAAATGCTAGATCATTTGGCATGAATCTCCAAGTCTATTTCGATTTTCTGGTTGAAACAACCTACCGCGCCGGGCGGATCACACTGGGCTATTACCAGACCGGCATACGGCCAGATTACAAGCCCGACGATACCCCCGTCACCGCCGCCGACCGCGCCGCCGAACAATTTATCCGCAGCGAGATCGAAAAACGCTATCCCACCCACACCATTCTCGGCGAAGAATTCGGCGACTCCCAGTCCGAATCCCCTGCCGCCTTCCGCTGGATCATTGATCCCATTGACGGCACCAAATCCTTCCTGCGGGGCATCCCGCTCTATGCAGTCCTTGTCGGCCTGGAAATCGAAGGGATCGTGCGCGCCGGCGCGGCCTACTTCCCGGCCCTGGATGAAATGCTCTGCGCCGCCGACAACCTGGGCTGCTGGTGGAATGGCCGCCGCGCCCGCGTCTCAGAGGTCAACAGCCTCAGTCAGGCTTATGTCTGTTACACCAACTTCCGCAACATGGAAAAATACGGGCGCAGCCTCGCCTTCAAGCGGCTCAACGAACGCGCCTATGCCCTGCGCGGCTGGAGCGACGCCTACGGCTACCTGGCTGTGGCTACCGGCCGCGCCGAAATCATGCTTGATCCCGTCATGAATATCTGGGATTGCGGTCCCTTCCCGCCCATCTTCCGCGAAGCAGGCGGGTATTTTGGCGACTGGCAAGGCAACGCCGGACACGCCCATGGCGAAGCCCTGGCCTGTAACGCCGCGCTTCTCCCCGAAATCCTGGACTTGATTCGGGATGCAGACACTGCCGAAAGAGACCAATGATGAACATGCGACAATTCGTTCTTTCCACGCTCGTGCTGGCTTCCGTTATATTGGCAGCCTGCGCCCCCCAGCCTGCCGCGCCTCCCCCCGGCGCCGACGGAATCCTGCCGCGCCCATCGAATCCCGGCACACCCGGCGAAGCCCTGAACCTAAAAGGCGATCCAGAGTCCGGCGAAAAAACCTTCGCCCTTTATTGTTCATCCTGCCACGGCGAAGAGGGACGCAGCGGCCTGCAAAACCCAGGCTCGGCAGATGGTTTTGTGCCCAGCCTAAATCCAATTGACCCCGACATGAAAGGGCCCGAATTTGCCGCCAACCTGGATGTCTTCATAGAGCATGGCTCAACGCCCAAAGGCAGCGGTGCCGCGATTGTGATGCCGGCCTTCGGCGC
>JAIOAQ010000063.1 GCA_019873735.1 Chloroflexota bacterium
GCCCTGGGCCTGTACGACCCGCAAGAGTTCTACCCCCAATATGCCGGCAGTCTCTATGACTGGAATCAGTTCTACCCGCGCATCGTGGCCGGCATTCGCGAAGTGGACGCCGAGACGCCCATCCTGGTCAGCGCGATGGGCTGGGGCGCGGTGGACTGGCTGCCCGTTCTCCAGCCGGTGGATGCCCCTCGACTCGTCTATATGGTGCATCAGTACGAACCGCAGGACCAGTACACCCACCAGGAGCCGCCCGCCGGAAACACCTATCCCGGCAGGTTCGACCTAGACTGGGATGGCAGCCCCGACACATTCGACCGCGCCTGGCTGGATGGATACCTTTCGGTTGTTGACGACTTCAGGCACGAACACGGAGCGCCGGTTTCGGTCAACGAATTTGGGGTGATGCGCTGGGTGCCGAATGCGGCCGATTTCATGCGCGACGAAATGGAACTCTTTGAGCAGCGCGGCATGAATCACGCCCTGTGGGTCTGGGACCCGGCCTGGCAGCCGTGGGTGGGTCAGGTGAACGATTTCACCTTCCGCTTCGGCCCGGACCCCCGGAGTGCCGCCGAAGTGGACAGTGATTTGCAAAACGTCATTAAGGAATTCTGGTCTCGCAACAAGGTGCGGCCCTCTACGTTATACCCCTAGAGCACCTTGCCGGACAAACGTCCCGAAGGGCTTGCCCATCACTAACCCTCCCGCAGGTTAGGATGGAAACCTGCGGGAGGGTAGGCAGTTTCTTGCTTTTTGCTGAGGATTCTTTAGCCACAATTTGCGCGGATTTGAGACCCGATCTGTGAAAATCTGTGTCATCTGTGGCAAATTTTCACACCTGGACTTTTGCAAGGGTTCTACTGCATTTTCTTTTTCATCGAGTAGCGCAAAAGGTGACGGTAGATTAATTTCAGGCGCTCGGCCACCACTTTTTCTTCAGAGGCGGCATCTTCAGGCATGGATTCCATTTGCGCCACCAGGCCGCCAACCGCCTCCATGAATTGAGGCGTAATCTCGGCCTCGTGTTGCGCGATCATCGTTTCCAGTTCCTGCTCGTTGCGCGCTTCAAGGAATTGTTCCAGCAGAGCAAATTCTGGCGGCGGGGCGCTGGCTTCGTTGAGTACATCCACCACCTGTTTCAGTTTTTCCAGGCGGGCTGTGTCCTTGTCCCGGTCTGCCGCACGCAGCATGTTGTTCAGGGCCTCGATCACGGCCTGGTCGAATTGTTCCAGGTTTTGCTGGGTGGCCTGGCGGATATCCGGCGCGCTTAACAATTGTTCCAGAAAGGCCTCTGCCTGCTTGATGCGTTCCTGAATTTGCAAGTCCACCTGATTGACCATATCCAGCAATTTTTCGCGCATTGCTTGCAACTGAACTTTGGCCTCGCCTTCGGCCCTGTCAATTCGTTCACTCAGAGTCTGGAAGAAGATGTAGTCCATGCCGGGGCGCGCCATGCTGACCAGTGCCCGCAGGCGGTTGTCATTCGGCGCGGCCAGCATGATGTCCAGCAATTTCTCGCGCGTCAGCCCCTGACCGGCCTCCTGCAGCGAGCGGGCGGCGGCTTCGATTTCTCCAACCGAGGCCTGCAACTTGCGCCCGTAGTCTGTTTCTTTCAGCAATTGTTCCTGCAGACCGGCCATTTGCCGGGCCACTTGTTCCTGTCCGCTCGCCATAGCCGACTGCATCAAGCGCGAGAAGAGCGCAAAGAAGGCCTCATCAATTTTGGCGGCATTTTGTTTGATGATTTCTGTGCGCACGTCGGGGCCGCTGGCAGAAAGCAGGCGTTCCAGCAACTCAATCCGTTCTTGCTGGGCGCGCAGCATTTCGGGCGTGATTCCGTCCGCGGCCAGGATGCGCTCGACGAAACTCTGATACGTCAGGTGACTCTGGGGGCTGAGCAGGTAGGCCTTGCGCTTTTCGGGGGGCAGGCGATCTACCACCTGCTTGATCAGCGGGCCGATCAACTTTTCCTGCTCATTGACCGGCAGGCCGATTTCCGCAGGGAAGTAGGTCAGCAGCAATTCTTTGTCGGCGTCATGATAGACGAGCGGGGTGGCCAGGGTGCCATCGTATCCGCAATAAGGGCAGGTGACGCGGTTGACTGCGTTGCTCAGCAGGCGCTGCTTGGCGCCGGGGTCATTGGTCACATCGAAGAGTTGTTCCACCTCGGCCATGACCGGCTGGCGGCAACGCGGGCAGGAAATTTGAGTTCGGGGCATAGTTCTTTTCCGGTAGTTGAATTCGGCTTTTTGTCAGAGACAGTCTATTGTACTGCAATAAATCGGTTGTGTGTTGTCAATTGGCAGCAAGGCAACAAAAAGGGACGACCCGGCAAGGTCGTCCCTGAAGGGCGCTTCAGTAGTTTATTCCTCGCCGGAGCGCTTCTCGGCCAGTTCTTTCTGCCGTTGGGCGATGATCTCATTCGCCAGGTTCTGAGGCACGATTTCGTAACGGTCCAGTTCCATGGTGAAGTAACCGCGTCCGCCCGTCAGCGAACGGAGCTGGGTGGTGTAACGCATCATTTCGGCCAGCGGCACCTGAGCAACGACCACCGTCTGACCGCGTTCCGATTCCGTGCCGAGCACGCGGCCGCGGCGGGTGTTCAGGTCACCCATCACGTCACCCATATAATTATCCGGCACGGTAATGCGGACATTCATGATCGGTTCAAACAGCACAGGGCCGGCATTGGCTACTGCCAGTTTGAAGGCCTCACGGGCCGCGATTTCAAAGGCCACCGGTTTCGAGTCAACCGGATGTTCTTTCCCATCGTAAATTGAGACGATGACATTGCTCATCGGGTAACCGGCAATCACGCCTTCTTTCATCACATTTTGAATGCCCTTGCGAATCGCCGGTTCATAGGTTTGCGAGATTGCGCCGCCGAATACATCCCAGGTCAAATCGAAATCGGCGTCTGGATATGGCTTGATCTTCATATGCACTTCGCCAAATTGACCTGCGCCGCCGGTCTGTTTCTTGTGGCGGTACATGGCCGCCCCTTCCTTCGTAATCCCTTCGCGGTAGGGGACTTTGGGTTCTTCCAGAAGCAAACCAACCTGCAGTTTGGTTTGCGCCCGGCGGACGGCTACGTCAATGTGCTGGTCGCCCATCCCTTGTAGAATGGTCTGACCGGTGGCAGATTCCATGTACCACGAGAGGGTCATATCCTCTTCGCACAGGCGGGTGAGCGAGGGAGAAATCTTGGCGGCGTCGGCCTGGGTCTTTGGCGCAATGGCCACGCGGTAAAGGGCCGTTGGGTATTTCGGCACAGGCAGGCGGACAATCTGTGTTTTGTCGCAGAGCGTGTCGGCCGTGGAGGTTTCGCCCAGTTTGGCCACCGAGGCAATATCGCCGGCATGTACCACCTTGACGGCAATTTGCTCTTTCCCGCGCATCACGTGTGGATTCGCCATGCGCTCTTCAACGTTTTTGTTCGGATTCCAGACGCGCATATCCGCCTGGATACAACCGGAATAAACCCGGAAATAGGTTTGCTTGCCCACAAACGGGTCGGCGGTCGTCTTCCAGACATACGCCGCCAGCGGCCCGTCATCCGAGGCGGTAAGCGTCACCTCGCCGTTTGCGCCTTCAGCCTTGACCGCCGGCCGGTCGGCAGGGGAGGGCATCAGGTCAATGATGGCGTTCAACAGTGGAAAGATGCCTTTCTCGTGCGCGCCGGCTGCCACCAAAACGGGTACAAAATTCCCCTCGCGTACCACTTTGCGCAGGCCGCGCAGCACCTCTTCCTCGGTCAATTCGCCGCTTTCCAGATACTTCTCCAGGAGGGCATCTTCCCCTTCTGCCGCAGCCTCCACCAGCACCAGCCGCGCTTCGTCGGCGGCGGCTTTCAACTCGTCGGGGATGGGCTGGGCAGACTTGCCTTCAGCCGGATAAGCCTTCATGCTGATCAAGTCAATCACGCCCTTGAAATCTTGCTTCTCACCCCACGGCAACTGGATTTTCAGCAGGCGGATATTGGAAAAACCCTCAACCGTCGCCAGGGACTTGGCAAAGTTTGCATTCTCACGATCCATCTTGTTAATGACCACAAAACGCGGCAGTTTGAAGGTATCGCAATAGTCCCAGGCAATTTCGGTGCCAACTTCCAGGCCCGCAACCGCATCAACCAGGATAATGGCCCCGTCGGCCACGCTCAAAGCCGAAATCACCTCGCCGATGAAATCGGTGTATCCCGGCGTATCCAGGACATTGATTTTGTGATCCCGATACTCGACAGGGATGACGCTCGTGTACAGCGAAATCTTACGGCGTATCTCTTCTTCATCATAGTCTGAGGTGGTCGTTCCGTCTTCGACCTTCCCCAGGCGGGTGGTAGCCCCCGTCTGGTGCAGCATGGCTTCAGCCAGCATTGTTTTTCCCGCACTGCCATGAGATACCAGGGCAATATTGCGGAGGAGCTCGGTGGTATACTCTTTCATCTATTGCGCCTCTTCGTGCAAGTAGTCTATATGAACGCCCCGTTATTGGGCGGCCATCAATTTTAGCCGCCTGATTATAGCAGATTTTTTGAATGGGAAAGCAAAATGTTGCGCCGTCTTCTTTTCAACTTGCGTTATCTACGCCGCCCGCGTTGGGACAGCGGCCTGGTTCCGCCCGAATTGCTGGCCTGGATCGGCCAGATTCCGGCTGGCCGGGCGCTTGACCTGGGATGCGGCACCGGCACCTCCAGCCTGGCGCTGGCCCGCGCCGGCTGGGAGGTGATCGGCGTGGATTTTGCCGCCCTCGCTCTTCACAAGGCCAGGCGCAAAGCCAAAAGGGCCGGCCTGCGCCTGAAGTTCTTGCAGGCCGATGTCACCCGCCTGCCCGATTTTGGCCACCCTTTTGACCTGGTGCTGGATATCGGTTGTTTTCATGGGCTGACAGCAGAAGGCAAAGCAGCCTATCTCTCTCAACTGCAGAGACTGCTTGCCCCGTCGGGATACTGGTTCCTGTACACCTTTCTCTGCCCCGATTCGGCGGCTCATTCCGGACCCGGAACCTGCCCGGCCGACCTGGAGTTGATCCACAGCCGATTAAATCTCCTCTCGCGCCAGGACGGCTTCGACGGCAACCGCCCCTCGGCGTATTTCATCTTCCAGAGAGGGGACGTGGCGTAATCCCATGCGCGTCTTCTTTTTCTTTCTGGATGGCGTAGGCCTCGGCGCAGACGATCCTGCCGGCAATCCGCTGGCGGCTGCCCCAATGCCTGCCTTGCGCCATCTGCTGGAAGGCCGCCGTCTGCTGCGCGGCGCCGCCCCTTTTCATGGCTCAAGGGCCTCCCTTCTGGCGCTGGATGCCTGCCTGGGCGTGCCGGGCCTGCCTCAGTCGGCTACCGGCCAGGCGGTCTTGCTGACCGGCTTGAATGTCCCGGCGCGAAGCGGAGGGCATTATGGCCCCAAACCCAATCAAACTATCGCCGCCTATCTCCAGGATACCCTCTTCAGCCGTTTCGTTCGCCTTGGCAAACGCGCCGCCCTGCTCAATGCTTACCCTGAAGGCTATTTTCAACGCGTCCGTTCGGGCAAATGGCTGTACTCGGCCATTCCGCAGGCGGTGGTCAATGCCGGCCTGCCTCTGTTTACTGCAGAGGATTTCTATGCCGGCCGGGCGGTCTCTGCCGATTTGACCGGTCATGGCTGGCGCGAACGTTTGGGACATGCCGATGCGCCGCTTCTCTCGCCCCGCGCTGCCGGCAGGCGGCTGGCGGCTCTGGCAAGCAATTATGATTTTGCCATGTTTGAATATTGGCCCAGTGATTATGCCGGGCATGGTCAGGATTGGCAAACAGCCGTCACCCTGCTCAAGACGCTGGACGGGGTGCTGGATGGCCTGGTTGAAAAATGGGATGACCGCGGCCTGATTGTGGTCACCTCTGATCATGGCAACCTGGAAGACCTGTCCACGCGGCGGCATACCCCCAACCCGGTGCCGTGTTTGCTGATCGGCCCGCAGGATCTTCGCCGGGCGTTTGCCGCCGATTTGCCAGATCTGACAGGCGTGGCCGGGGCAATCGAGCGGGTGGTCTTGCAAGGTTAATCTTCGGGGAAGGCCTTGATCCCGCGCTTGATTTCGTTGATTTTTTCGATGGACAGATCAGGCATCTCCCGCTTCTGCTCTATTCCCAGCGCCTGACGCTGGGCAGTGCGCCATTGCTCCAGCCGCGATTTTATCTGGGCTTCATAGCCTTCTTCGGTGGGGGAATAAAAATACGTGCCCAGCAGACGTTTCGGCAGGTATTGCTGAGGGACAAAATGCCCTTCGAATTCGTGCGGGTAAACGTACGCTTTTCCCTGCCCCGTCGCTGCGCCGTCTCGGTTGCTGTCCTGTAAATGCCGCGGGACAGAAATCAGGCCCTCTTCGGCGATGAGTTGATGGGCTTTGAAATAGGCCCCGGCGCTGTTCGATTTGGGGGCCGTGGCCAGATACAGCGTGGCTTCTACCAGCGGGTAGATGCCTTCTGGCAGCCCGATGTAATCAAATGCCTGCGCAGCCGAGGTGGCCACCACCAGCCCCATTGGGTCGGCCAGGCCAATATCTTCCCCTGCCAGGATAATCAGGCGCCGCAGGATGAAACGCGGGTCTTCTCCTGCGTAAATCATTTTGGCCAGCCAGTATAAGGCGGCATCTGGATCGGAGCCGCGCACCGACTTGATGAATGCCGAGATGGTATCGTAGTGAGCATCCCCGTCCTTGTCATACAGCACGGCGCGGCGCTGAATGGATTCCTGGGCTACTTCCAGTGTAATGTGGATCACGCCTTCTGCGTCGGGCGGGGTGGATTCGATTGCCAGTTCCAGCGCATTGAGCGCGTTGCGGGCGTCGCCGCCGGCTACATCTATCAGGTGTTGTCGCGCCGCCTCGTCCAGCCTGACCCGGCGCTTGCCGTAGCCTCGTTCCGGGTCTTGAAGCGCGCGGTCCAGTAAAATGCCGGTTTCTTCTTTGCTCAGGCTGCGCAACTGGAAAATACGTGAGCGGGAAACCAGCGCCTGGATGACTTCAAAAAACGGGTTCTCGGTCGTTGCGCCGATCAGACGAATGGTGCCGTTTTCGACATGGGGCAGGAGGGCGTCCTGCTGGGCCTTGTTCCAGCGGTGGACTTCATCCACAAACAGGATGGTGGGCTGGCCGTATAATTTTCGGCGTTCGATGGCTTTATCTACCACTTCACGCAGGCGGGTTTTTCCGTCCAGCACAGCAGAAATGGTTTCAAAATGCGATCGGGTCTGGTTGGCGATGATGGCAGCCAGGGTGGTCTTGCCGCTGCCCGGCGGTCCCCACAGGATGATGGAGGAGAACAAGCGGTCGGTTTCAATTGCCCGGCGCAGCAATTTCCCGGGTCCGATAATGTGTTCTTGCCCCACGAACTCATCCAGCGTGCGCGGGCGCATACGTGCTGCCAGCGGGGCTTCCTCTTTCATGCGTTTATCGAGAGCATGGTCAAAAAGATCTTCCATGACCTCGATTATAGCCGTTTTCGCCTTGCGGCTGTAGCGCTTCAGCCAGGCCCCGGCAATTTTTTAACGCAAAGCCGCAAAGACTTTTAAGGTCAATCCCAGGGGAGACATAAGAGCCTATCCGAAAATTATGTTGAGCAAGATTTGCGAACAAGCCATGTGAACAAAGGCCAGCCAGTTTTCTGATTTTTTGCACCAGCGCGTGGCAATACTCCGGCGCTTT
>JAIOAQ010000064.1 GCA_019873735.1 Chloroflexota bacterium
GCCCAAGGTTATGAGGTATTAAGCGCGTCGAATGGCGAAACAGGGATCAATATCATTCGCGAAAAATCTCCTGACCTGGTCATTTTAGACCTGATGCTCCCTGTTCAGGACGGATGGGATGTTTGCAAAAATATCCGTTCCTTCAGCAACGTCCCAATTTTGATCATGTCGGCGCTAAACGGCGCGCTCTACATCGCCAGCGCGCTGGATGCAGGCGCTGACGATTATCTGGTCAAACCGGTGCCTAACAATATGCTGCTGGCGCGCGTCAAAAGGCTTTTACAGCGCTCGGCCCAAAACCGGGCGTCCTCCCCGCTCTATCAGCAAGCATCTTCCTGGGCAACCGGCTAAAAGGCCAGCAATTCTCAGTATGGCTAAAAAACGTCCCGAAGGCTGCTGAAAACTAAAAAAAACCTTCGGGACGTTCCCTTGCATTTCATATGAGAATTGCTGCTAAAAGGCACCGTTCGGATGACTTTGCGGTAAAATCAGAGAAACGCTTGTGGAGGTAGTCATGCAAACCTGTTCTCTGTGCAACGCAATTTCGCCAGACGAGGCGACACACTGCACCCATTGTCAGGCCGACTTGTGGGAATTTTCCAGCCGGGCAGTAGCACTCAAGCAAATGCAGGCCAACCCACGCGTGACGGCTATACGCATCTCGGTCGCCAATGATGCCTGCCCTCACTGCTACGAATCGCCACGCACCTATCCCAAAGATGCAGTCCCTGTTTTGCCGCACCCAGGCTGCTCACATGCAAACGGCTGCAGATGCTTCTACGAGCCGGTAGTTAATGAGGCAGCCATTATCAGTAAGGTTGTCTCTTGAAAAGCAAAGCGGGTCTCCCAGTGGAGGCCCGCTTTTGATTCAGGCGCCGATGAGAAGTTTGAGGGCGGCGGCAGTTTTTTCCGGCGACTCCATCATCGGCATGTGACCCACTGCAGGCAATTCTACCAGCACAGCATGGGGCGTGCTCTGCGCGGCCTCGCGAGCGCGTTCAACCGGGATCAGCGCGTCTGCCTGACCGTGAATCAGAACAAGCGGCACAGTGAGGGAGGCAAGGAGGGAACTGGAATCGGGCCGGCCGGCCATGGCGCGCAGTCCGCCGATAATCCCTTCTGGCCGCTGGCGCAGAATCAACTCGTTCAAAATCGGACCGTGGGCCGGGTCGGCGGACAATTTGGGAACCATGGCCTCGGCGACGACGCCTGCTCCATGCAGGGCCACCTGCGCGGCAGTCTCATAGCGGCCGGATTTGCGTTCGGGCGTGTCGGCCAGAGGCTGAGAGGCAACCAGCGCCAGGCCGCGCAAGCGGCTGGGGTACAGACGGGCAAAGGCCAGGGCAACGTATCCGCCCATCGAGTGGCCTGCCAGAAAGGCCTGTGTCAGGCCCAGGGCAGAGAGCAAATCCGCCAAAGCGTGGGCGTATGTCTCTATATCGGGATCAGGCCCGGGGGAGTCTGAACCGCCAAAACCGGGCAGGTCGGGGAGGATCAGGTCAAAGTCATCTGTCAAAAAGGGGACGACCGGTTCCCAGATGGAATGATCCAGCGGAAAGCCGTGTACCAAAACAAGAGGCGCTCCACTGCCGGTGCGGAGATACGTCAGCCGTTTGTCTGCGATGGTAAGTGTGTTCATTTTTCTCCTTGTGGGGTTTGGCTCAACTGCTGGCGGACAAAGTCTAACGCCTGGGGGCGGGTGGTAATCAGGCCGGTTGCCTGCGCCTCGCGAACGGCCTCCAGAAGCGCGCCGATTTGCGGTCCTGGGGTAAGAGCAAATTCGCTCAACAAATCTGTGCCGGTCAGCAGGCGCGGCGGGGCAACCGTCTCTTCCGGTTTCTCCCACCAGTTTTCCAGCAAAATGCGGGCGACATCGAGGGCGGCTTTCCAGGTCTCCTGCGGCAGGGTTTGTTCGTAGGTGGCGCGGAGATCGGCCAGGCCCAGCAAGACCAGGTCCACGCCAGCCGAATCGGCCCTGCGAAAGAAGCGGTAAATGGCGCGCCGGCTGGGTTCTTTTCCCTCTTCTTTCAGCCGCTTGACGTGGAAATGGAAGCGCATGTGATTGGCAACAATGATTTTGAGGCGTTCGATCTCATCGCTGCTGAAGCGAAACGCCAGGGCGCGCCGGGCAGCGACCTCGGCGCCGTCCTGATCATGGCCGTAGAAATGGAGGCCGCCGTTTTCGTCCAAATGGCGGGCGGCCGGCTTGGAAACGTCATGGTAGAGGGCGGCCAGGAAGAGCAGGCCGCGCAGGGAGCGTTCGGGGACGATCGCAGAAGCGAGGTGCGCGCCGATCTGCTGGCGGTAACGGCCCAGACGCAGGACGAGCAGGCCGTTTAACAGGTCGGCGGCTTTTTCGGGATCGTATGCCGGCGCCAGGGCATTGAGGATGGTTTCCAGGTGATCGAGTACCGCCAGGGTGTGTGTCCAGGCGTCGTGGACATGCGGGCGCGGCTGGGCAAGGCCTTTGAGGGCGGGCAGTTCAGGCAAAAGGAGCGGGAGAACGCCCAACAGGTCGAGGGCGCGCAGGCAAACGGATGGACGCGGCCCTTCCAGGATGCGGAAGGTTTCGTCCCGCAGGCGTTCGGGGGAAACGCGTAACAGATGCTGCACTGCCTGACGCATGGCCTGCCGCGTTTCCGGCAAGATGTGCAGGCCAAAGGCAGCCGCCTGGCGGACGGCGCGCAAAATGCGTACCGGGTCGTCTTCAAAAGTGGAAGGGGAGCAGGCGCGCAGGATTTTGTCCTTCAGGTCTGCGGCGCCACCCAGAATGTCAATGAGGGTGCGCGAGCGGATGTCGAGCGCCATGGCGTTGATGGTGAAGTCTCGGCCGCGCAGGTCGCTTTCCAGGTCGCCCCCACGATAAGAGGCAAGGTCAAGGAAAAGGCGCGTCTGGTCGGCCGTCTGCAGAATGAGGCGGGCGGTGCCGCGCTCTTCATCCAGGGGATAGTAAGCAGCACCGAGCGCCCTGGCCAGCCGGCGGCCAACGGCAAGCGCATCGCCGGGGAGGACAAAGTCTAAATCATGGGTGGAGCGGTTGAGAAGGCGGTCACGAACGGCGCCGCCCACCAGGTAAAACGGCTGGTCGGCGGGCAATGCCGCAGCAATCGCTTCAAGCAGGGAATCAAAAAAGCCTTGAGCAGGAGGCATGAAAATGATTTCAGGGGTCTCTTTATGGCGGATGCGCTGTGCGGCGCAGCGCGCTTCTTCCGGCGTGCTGCCCTGAGCGATTATCTTGCCGCGTAGTCGGGCAACCCAGCGGCCAGCATAAGCACTCTCGTCATCCATGGCTGACCTGGCCGTCAGGCGGGCTTGCGGTATTTGTTCAGGTCCACCGAGGCAATAAATGGGAGATGGCGGCAGTGTTCGTCAATGTCAATGCCGTAGCCAAAGACGTATTTATCGGGCACATCAAAGCCAACGTAGTCCACCTGGACGGGCACTTCGCGGCGCATTTTCTTATCCAGCAGAACGCAGACGCGCAAACTGGCCGGTTCGCGGGTGTGAAGCATGTTCAGGACATGGGCCAGGGTGCGGCCGCTGTCCACAATATCTTCGACAAGGAGGACATGACGGCCCTCGATGTTGGTGCGCAAGTCCAGGTTGACGCGCACATTGCCGCTGGACGAATAATGCCCGACTCCATACGACGAAAGCGACATGCAGTCGAGTTCGGGGTTGATGGTCAGGTTCCGCATCAGGTCGGCAGTGAAGGTCATCCCGCCCCGCAACAGGCAGACGATCAGCAAATCTTTGCCTTCGTAGTCTTTGCTAATCTGCGCGCCCAGTTCGGCAACACGCCGGGCGATGGTAGATTCATCTACCAGAATCTCATCCATGAATTCATGATAGTCTTGCATGTACTGCCTCCTCTTTAAGCCGGTGGACGGTACTTATTCACATCCACAACCGCCACAAAAGGCAGGTTGCGATAATACTCGTCCAGGTCAAGGCCATAGCCAAAAACGAACTTGTTGGCAATTTTGAAACCACAGTAGTCAATGGGAACGGGTGTCTCACGCCGCTCCTCTTTGTCCAACAGGGCGCAGACTTTGAGGCTGCGCGGCTGGCGGGTCTGCAGGAATTCCAACACATAGGCAATGGTGTTGCCGCTATCTACGATGTCTTCAACCAACAGGACATCTTTGCCGCAAATGTCGGTCTGCAAATCCAAAGAGAGGCGCACGCTGCCGCTCGTCTGGCGCGCGCCGCTTCCGTAGGAGGAGACTGCCATGAAATCAACCTGATGGCGGACGGTAATATGACGCATCAGGTCCACCATAAAAACCACCCCGCCCCGCAGAATACAAACCAACACCAGGTTGCCCTCTGCATTCTGATAGTCGCGGCTGATTTCGGCGCCCAGTTCGGCAATGCGCCTTTGCAAATCTGCCTCATCAATCAAAATTTCAGATAAAAATTCCTGATAGGGTTGCATTTGTTCCTTACAAAGAGAGCAAATAATACTACCCGGCTAGCGCGGCACTTCATGATGCTCGCGGCAACGGGCTTCATACAATTCCGCTGCGCCGACGATGACAACGGGGTCGTCGTAGCGCGCCGGCTTGCCATTGACCAGGCGCTGGGTGCGCGAGGCTGCCCCGCCGCAGACCATGCAAATCGCCTGAAGTTTATCCACCTTTTCGGCCACGGCCATTAAAGTGGGCATAGGGCCAAAGGGTTCGGCGCGGAAGTCCATGTCCAGCCCGGCAATGATGACGCGCAGGCCGCGTCCGGCCAGTTCCTGCGCCAGCGCAATGATTCCATCGTCGAAGAACTGGGCCTCGTCAATACCGACCACAGTCGTATCTGCATCCAGGCGGGGAAGGATATCGGCCGATTTCTCCACCGGCAGGGCCGCAAAATCGGCTCCGGTATGCGAGGTGACCTTTTCTACGGCATAACGGACATCAATGGCGGGCTTAAAGACCTGCACCTTCTGTTTGGCAATCGCCGCCCGGCGCAAACGGCGAATCAGTTCATCGGTTTTACCGCTGAACATTGAGCCGGTGATGACTTCGATGGAACCGGTTGTATGCTTCATAGGCCTCCTGGAAAATAAGAAACAGGCAGACGCGCTGTGCATCTGCCTGTTAAGTTTACCTGAGATTGGCAGGCTGGCAAGCCCTAAGCAACAGTGGCTTCTGGCACTTCATAGCCCAGCGAGCGCAGTTTCTTTTTCAAATCAATCAGAGATTTGCGCCCAAAACCCTCAATCGACAGGACAGCGTTCTCGCCTTCTGCCAGCTTTTCCAGGAACTGTCCAACCGTTGTAATTCCGCCTTTTGCCAGGGCTTCGGTTGGACGCGCGCCCAGTTCAAGTTCGGCAATGGGGCGCTCCGGCGACTTGCGCGCCTTCTCACGCGCCTGCTTGCTGGCTTCAAAGTCCTCGCGTGCCTGCAACTTCTTGTAAAAGCGGTCCACCTGCCCTTCAATATCAACAATGCGTTGTGATTCGCCAGAATAGAAGGGGTGGCACTTGGAACAAATTTCCACGCGAATTTCCTTCTTGGTCGAACCGGTCGTCCAGGTATTGCCACAGGCGCAAATCACCCTGGCATCGGGGTAATATTTGGGATGAATATCGGGTTTCATGCTCGTTTCCTCTCGCCTTCTATTCCTGAATGGGCAGGACATTAACACGCTTGCGGCCATGAACGACATCAAAGACCACAACGCCATCGGCAGTTGCGAAGAGCGTATCGTCAGAGCCTACACCCACATTCAGACCGGGTTTGATGCGCGTCCCGCGCTGGCGCACCAGAATGTTGCCAGAGAGGACAATCTCACCCGCGTATTTCTTCACGCCCAGACGCTGGGCATTGCTATCGCGACCGTTGCGGCTGGAGCCGCCGCCTTTTTTGTGTGCCATACGTACCTCACCAAATCACTATTTCGACTTTGCAGTCGTCTTTTTCTCAGCCGCCTCAGGAGCAGACGGTTCTTTCCTGGCCCGGGCCTGCTTCTTGACCGGAGCATCAGCCTCCGCCTCGGCAGCCGCCGCGACGGCCTGACCAACCTGGTCAATCCGCAAAACGGTGTACTGCTGGCGATGGCCGCCTTTGACCCGATAACGTTTCTTGGGGCGGTACTTAAAAGTAACCACCTTTGGGCCCTTGACGTGTTCCAGAACAGTGGCCTTGACCTGAATGCCAGAAACGACCGGCTTTCCGACAAGGACATTGTCCCCATCCACCATCAAGAGCACGCGTTCGATGTCCAGGCTTTGACCGGCTTCAACCGGCAGGCGGTCCACTTCCACTCTGCCGCCTTCGACGGCACGATACTGCTTGCCGCCGCTTTCGAAAATTGCATATTTCATTTTTTCTCTCCAAGTCTTCACTTCACCGCGCGTCCTGCGGGTTTCAACCTATGCGACCGGCGCCGAAGCGCGGGGAAGCCGGAATACATACACTTGCCCCAGCAACGTACCTGCCGGGGCAGAGCGGAAGGGATTATACACGCGGGGCGGTTTATTGTCAAATATTTT
>JAIOAQ010000065.1 GCA_019873735.1 Chloroflexota bacterium
GGATTACAACGAGCATCATCCGCACAAGGCCCTGAAGATGAAGTCGCCACGCGAGTATCGGAGATATGCGGCTAAGTTAGACGAGTGTCCGGCGAAATAGGGGCAACTCCACTACGACCCGCACCTCGACCCGCAACTGGTTTGGGCTAGCAAGGCCGAGCATACCGCCTTCGAGGTCCCGACCGTCTCGCTGCACGTCCACGAGCGCATTGACCCCAAGACCATCATCGAGGCGGCGCGCCAGAAGAACGGCCCGCCGCAGCCGGTGCAGTTGGGACTCTTTGAGGAGGAGCGCAGAGAACCGTGAGCCTTAGCGAATCCGATACTCGCGCCAAACTGATCGACCCGGCCCTGCACGCGCGCCGCTGGACGGAAAACCTCATCCGCCGCGAGGAAACCGCCGGGGCTATTGAGATCGTGGACGGTAAGCCGCGCAAACGCGCGAAGGGCCGGGTAGATTACCTGTTGCGCGTGGCCGTGAACGCCGAAAGCCAGCCGGTGGCCGTGGCCCTGATCGAAGCCAAAGCCGAAGCCCTTCCGCCCGATCACGGCCTGGAGCAGGCCAAGCTCTACGCCTCGTGCAAACGGCTCAATGTGCCCTTCGTGTTTTCCACCAATGGGCATCTCTTCGTTGAATATAACTCGATTGACGGCCGGACCAGTGCGCCCCGTCCGCTCTCCGATTTCCCAACCCCTGACGAGCTGCGCCGGCGCTATGAGCAGGCTAAAGGCTTCCGGCTGGACGCTCCGGAGGCCAAGCCGCTTTTGGTGCGCTATTCCGGCGGGGAAGCGACCCGGCGTTATTATCAGGACGCCGCCATCCGCGCCGTGCTGGAAAAACTGGCGCGCGGCGAAAAGCGCGCCCTGCTCTCACTGGCTACCGGCTCAGGCAAGACCTTCATTGCCGTCCAATTACTCAAGAAAATTGCTGACGCCGGCCAACTCAAGCGGGCGCTGTTTGTATGCGACCGCGACGAACTACGCAGCCAAGCGCTGGGCGCTTTTCAGAATGTGTTCGGCGCCGACGCCGCGGAGGTTTACGAAGAAGCCGACGGCAAGAACCACGCCCGCAACGCCCGCATCCACATCGCCACCTATCAAACCCTGGATGTGGACAAGGAAGACGGCACCGCTAACTTTCTGACCAAACACTATCCGCCCGATTATTTCAGCCACATCATCATTGACGAATGCCACCGCTCGGCATGGGGCAAATGGTCACAGGTGCTCGCCCGCAACCCCAACGCGGTGCAGATCGGGCTGACGGCCACCCCGCGCACGCTCGAAATCACCGAACAATCCAAAGAAGCCGATGCCGATCTTCAGATTACCGCCGACAATCTCAGGCACTTCGGCGAGCCGGTCTATGAATACGACATGGCGCAAGGCATCGAGGATGGCTACCTGGCGGCCTGTGAAATCCACCGGCTCGACGTGTTCCTGGACGACAAGGACGAAAAACAGCACGGCCTCTCCCGCGACGATCTCGAAGGCAAAGCCCTGCACGACGCCCTCACGGGCGCGCCGGTCTCGCCCGACGCCGCCCGCGCCTACTACGACGCGCCCAGCTTCGAGGACAAACTGCTCCTACCCGAGCGCGTCGAGGTCATGTGCCGGCAACTGTTCGCCCGCTTGCTGGCCACGGGCGGCCCGGAGCAAAAGACCATCATCTTTTGCGCCCGCGACCGCCACGCCGACGCCGTGGCCGCCGCCATGAACAACCTTTACGCGGAGTGGTGCGCCGTCCAAAAACGCCCGCGCCTCGACCCCTACGCCTTCAAATGCACCGCCAGCGTCGGCGGCGCGCAATACCTGGCCGACCTGCGCGGGGCGACCCGCTCGCATTTCATCGCCACCACCGTGGACCTGCTGACCACCGGCGTGGATGTGCCGATTGTGCAAAATATCGTCTTTTTCAAATATGTCCGCTCGCCCATCGCCTTTTATCAGATGATCGGCCGCGGCACGCGCCTGCACCCGCCCAGCGGCAAGCTCATGTTCCGCGTCTATGACTTTACCAACGCCACGCGGCTTTTTGGCCAGGAGTTCAAAAGCCAATGGCAGCCGCGCCAGCGCCGCGAAGGAGCGCCGGAGCCGCCCCAGCCGCCCGAGCCCACGATTCAGGTCGAGGGCTTTGAGGTGCGCGTCACCGACGCCGGCCGCTACATCGTCACCGAGGTGGACGGCAAGGCCATGCCGGTGACGGTGGAGGAATACAAAGAGCGGCTGGCCGCCCGATTGGTGGCAGAGGCGCCCACGCTGGAGGCTTTTCGATCCTGCTGGATCGAGCCGCCCAAGCGCCGCGAACTGCTGAGCCACTTGCCCGACGCCGGGCGTTCGGCCCTTTTGGTGCAAAAGCTCGAGGCCATGGACGAGTACGACCTGTACGATGTGCTCGCCGAACTGGGCTACGGCCTGGCCCCGCGCACCCGCGCCGGCCGCGCCGAGGCCTTTGCCTACAAGCACCGGCGTTGGCTGGCAGTTTTGCCGCCTAAGACCGCTGCGACGCTCAAGGCCATGGCCGCGCAGTTTGCTGTTGCCGGAACCGATGGCTTGGAAAACCCGCGCATCTTTGACCTGCCCGAGGTACGCCGCGCCGGCGGACTGGATGCACTAAAAGGATTGGGCGAGCCCGCCGCCATCCTGCGCGAGACCAAAGCGAGGATGTTTGCTGCATGAGCGCCAAGAGCCAACAACCCGAGACCACAACCACGACCCTACGCCCCCTGCCCGAAGGGTGGCGATGGGTGCGGCTTACTGACCTGATTGTCTGCTTGGAAAGCGGATCCCGTCCCAAAGGTGGTGCAATCGGTATAAATAGCGGTGTGCCGAGTATCAGCGCCGAGCACATGATGCCAAACGGAACATTTGACTTCTCTTCATTGCGCTATGTTCCGTATAATTATTATGAGACTATGCAACGTGGTCGTATCCGCCGAGGCGACATTTTGATTGTTAAAGATGGAGCAACAACAGGAAAAACGTGTTTTGTTAATGATAGCTTCCCGTTTCAAGAAGCGGTTGTTAACGAACATGTCTTCATTTGTCGAGCTGATAGGTCCCGAATTGTTCCTGAGTTTCTATTTCTTTGGTTGTGGGGACATGAAGGCCAATCTGCAATTCGAGCGAACTATCAAGGAGCTGCTATCGGCGGTATTAATCAGACATTTGTCCAAACTGTGTTTGTGCCCGTTCCAGATTTATCAAAACAAAAACGAATAGTTTCAATCTTGCAAGAGCAGATGGCGGCAGTGGAGCGGGCGCGCCGCGCTGCCGAAGAACAACTGGAGGCCGCCCAAGCCCTGCCCGCCGCCTTCATCCGTTCGGTTTTCAGCAGTCGAGAAGCCCAAACATGGCAAAGAATGCGACTATCGGATATCTGTGTTCTATTGCCTGCAAAGTCGGTCACTAGTTATGGCGATTGTGAGGTCTTAGCAATTACAACAGCCTGTTTGAGTGAGATTGGCTTTGAGCCTTCAGGTGTTAAACACGCACGTATGTGGGCAAGAGACGTTCCAGAATGCGTCGTGGCTGAAGGAGAGATTCTGATAGCGCGTAGCAACACGCCTGAACTTGTCGGTCGTGTCGCGATGTTTGCTGGTCAGCCGAAAGGTGCAATTGCTTCTGATCTAACGATTAGGATCAGAGTCAGGGATGGGATTGACCCGAAATTCCTTACAGCTTATTTACGCTATCTTTATCTTAGTGGTTACTGGAAGGATCGTGCTGGTGGCGCTAGCGGGTCAATGAAGAAAATCACTCGGAAGCAGATCCAGGGTGAGCAAGTACCAGTACCTCCGGTACCCACTCAACGTCGCATTGTTACCGAACTTTCAGAGCAGATGGCGGCGGTGGAGCGGCTGCGTCGGGCGCTGGAGGAGCAACTGGAAGCCATTAACAAGCTGCCGGCGGCGATTTTGAGAAAAGCATTCAACGGAGAGTTATAGTCATGGCGAGAAAGTCAAACCACAACGGCAAACGCCACACCACGCCCCAATCGCTCAATGGCGCGGTCAAGAACATCTGCGACATCATGCGGCGCTCCAACTGCGCCGGCGCGCTGCAATACGTGCCTGAACTGACCTGGATTCTCTTCCTGCGCATCCTGGATGAGCGCGAGCAGCACGAGGCGGAGGCGGCCGCGGCCGTCGGGGCGGAGTTCACCCCGTCGCTGGAGGCGCCCTATCGCTGGCGCGACTGGGCTGCGCCCGACGCCCCCAAACGCCGCGAATTGGAAACCGGCGCGCTGGGCGCCTTTTTTAACTTTGTCAACGGTGAGCTCATCCCGCATCTCAAGCGCCTCAAAGACCGCCCCAACGCCACGCCGCGCCAGAAGGTCATCAGCGAAATCTTTTCCGGCATCGAGCGCACCCGCATTGACACCGAGCGCAACCTGCTGGATGTGCTGGACAAGGTCAACGAAATCAGCGCCGAGACGGTGGACCCGACCCATGTGTTTACCCTGTCCCAGGTGTATGAAGGCTTGCTCCTCAAGATGGGCGAAAAGGGCAACGACGGCGGGCAGTTCTTCACCCCGCGCGAGGTGATCCGCGCCATGGTGCGGGTGATTGATCCCAAAATCGGCGAGACGGTCTATGACCCCGGCTGCGGCACCGGCGGGTTTTTGGCGCAGGCTTATGAACACATGGCCGGCCCCAACAACGAAAAGATTACTTCGCCCGACCAGTTGGAGACCCTCAAACGCAGCACCTTCTACGGCCGCGAAAAGGACAATGCCATCTATCCCATCGCGCTAGCCAACCTGATGCTGCACGGCATTGACGAGCCGCACATCTGGCACGGCAACACGCTCACCGGCGGGGAAATCTACGGCGGGCTTTTTCAGGACGCGCCGGCGCTGTTCGATGTCGTGCTAACGAATCCGCCTTTTGGCGGCAAAGAGGGCAAGGAGGCCCAGACGCGCTTTGCCTACAAAACCAGCGCCACCCAGGTGCTCTTTCTCCAGCATGTTATCGACAGCCTCAAACCCGGCGGTCGCTGCGGCATCGTGCTGGACGAGGGGGTGCTCTTCCGCACCAACGAGACGGCCTTTGTCCAGACCAAGCGCAAACTCCTCGATGACTGCGATCTGTGGTGCATCGTGAGTCTGCCGCCGGGCACCTTTATCAACGCCGGCGCGGGCGTCAAGACCAACCTGCTGTTCTTCACCAAAGGGCAACCTACCGAAAAGATATGGTATTACGAGCTTCTTCCTCCGCCATGGAAAGATCGACAAGGCAAGATGCGTCCAGGAACTCGATTTACAATCAAATATCCACTTACACTGGCGCACTTTGATGAATTCTTCCGCCTGCTGCCGACGCGCGGCGACAGCGAACATAGTTGGACGGTGACGCGGCAGGAGATCGAAGCGCGCAACTTTGACCTTAAGGCGGTCAATCCGCATCGCAAAAACGACGAGGACACGCGCACGCCGGAAGAACTGATTGCGCTGATTCGGGCCAAAGGCAGAGAGGTGGAAGAAGCGCTGGCGGCGCTCTCGCCCCACAAACAAAGTTAATGGCAGATTCACGGAGCGCATCCGCGCCTATAGAGCGGCCCGCTCTGCCGCCGCTCTTCTACCAGGACGACTTGCGCCGCCGGCTCATCATCACGCTTAATATGAGCAGCGTCATACAGAAAAATCCGGGGACGCTCTTTACTTGTGAGTTATTAGCCAGTCCATAATAGAACGGACACTATGAAGCGTATAGAGTGGACGGAGTATGAAAGAATCCACGGATGACATCCGGCCGCTTCAGCAAGGAGCGAAGTGCCCCGAGCGCCCTGGATTTCATATCGGC
>JAIOAQ010000066.1 GCA_019873735.1 Chloroflexota bacterium
CTGACGGTGGACCTGATTGTGCCTGTGGCGCTGGAACAGGGTTCGAAGTTTGCCATTCGTGAAGGCGGTTTGACCGTCGGCGCGGGTGTGGTAACCAAAATTCTTGAGTAGTTAGGAGAAGGGCGTCGTGAGACGCCCTTGAGAAGGTTTTATGGCTTCTAAAAAGAAAGATATTCGCCCGGTAATCACGTTGCAGTGCGGTGAGTGCAAGGAACGAAATTACACCACGCAGAAAAACCGCCGCAACGACCCGAACCGATTGGAGTTCAATAAATATTGTCCTCGCTGTCGCAAGCATACCTTGCATCGTGAGACGAAGTAACTTGTGTATCAGGTGCCAGGTGACGCGTACCGGATGACGAACACCTGGCACAGGATACACCTTAGGCCAGTAGCTCAATTGGTAGAGCACTCGTCTCCAAAACGAGCGGTTGTGGGTTCGATTCCTGCCTGGCCTGCCTAGAAGGCGACGCCGCCTTCCCCTGCGGGGGCCGTGAGGCGGCGTTTTAGCCGTCAATGTACGACGAGGAGCGAGAATTGGCCGATAAGAAAGCATCCAAACAACCAAATGCCCTGCAGCGTTTCTACCGCGAAACGGTGGGCGAGTTGCGTAAAGTCTCCTGGCCGACATGGGCCGAGGCGCGTAACCTGACAATCATTGTGATTGTGGTGATGATTGTCATCGGATTGTATCTGGCCTTAATTGACGCGGCCGCGAGTTCATTACTGGAGCTGGCAATCGGCTTGTAGGCAGGAGATGCCTCTTTACAATTGGGAGTAACCATGTTCGAGCAAGAACCTGAAGAACAAACATATCCGGTCTTTGAGCCTGCCGAGGAGAATCAGCCTGAAGTGGATGAGTCTCCCTTGACCGATTCCGAACGGCAGATGCTGGCCGGTATGGCTACTCCTGAAGCCGAACCCCAGCCGGGAGAGAATCAACCGGCCTGGTATGTGGTCCACTGTTACTCGGGTTATGAGAACAAGGTGCGTCACAATCTCGAGCAGCGCATTGAGTCGATGGGCATGAAAGATAAAATCTTTGATGTCGTCGTGCCGACTCAGGAAGAAATTGAAGTGCGGGATGGCAAGCGCCGAACGGTGGAACGTCACATTTTCCCCGGCTACGTTCTGGTCAATATGATTTTGACGGAAGAGTCGTGGTTTGTGGTGCGGAATACGCCGGGGGTCACCGGCTTTGTTGGGTCGGGCGTGGAGCCAACCCCATTGCGTCCGGAAGAGGTGGCGCAGATTCTCAAGCGGATGGAGGCGGAAGCGCCGGCCGTCAAGGTCTCGTTCAGGCTGGGTGAACGGGTGCGCATCATTGATGGCCCGTTTAATGATTTTCGCGGCGTTGTTTCGGAGATTGACATGGAGCGCAATAAGGTGCGCGTGATGGTAAGTTTCTTCGGACGCGAGACGCCGGTGGAACTGGACTTTCTCCAGGTGGAGAAAGCATGAGATGAAACGGTAGCAGGCTGCGGGTCGTCCTGAACCGGGATGAGGTCAGCCTGAGACGGTGGGAGGGTGTCCCGCACCGGAAAGAGACCGGTAATAATCACCCGTTAAAACCACAGAGGAGTGTGATATGGCAAAGAAACTTAAAGCAATCGTTCGTCTGCAGATTGAGGCCGGTAAGGCCAACCCGGCGCCGCCGATTGGCCCGGCGCTGGCAGGTCACGGCATCAACATCATGGCCTTCTGCAAGGAGTATAATGCGCGGACGTCGAACCGCCCGGGCGAAATTATTCCGGCGGAAATCAGCGTTTATACGGATGGGTCGTTTACGTTTGTGCTGAAGACCTCTCCGGCAGCGGTTTTGCTGCGTAAGGCAGCCGGGGTGAGCAAAGGCTCGGCGGCGCCGAACAAGGAGAAGGTTGGCAAGGTGACGCGGGCTCAGATTCGGGAAATCGCGGAATTGAAGATGAAAGATTTGAACGCGGTGGACCTGGAAGGGGCCATGCGGCAAATTGAGGGGACCGCCCGTAGTATGGGGTTGACGGTCGTAGATTAAACAGGTGGGAGGGCCTTTTGGCCCGCTTGTACCACGGAGGATAATATGGCAAAACACGGCAAAAAATATCTGGCCGCTCTGGCCAAAGTGGATGTTGAAAAGCAGTATTCGCCGCGCGAGGCAGTTGCATTGGCGCGCGAAACTTCAACGACGAATTTCGATGCAACGGTCGAAGTCCATCTGCGCATGGGGCTGGATCCGCGTCAGGCGGATCAGCAGGTGCGCGATGTGGTGGTGCTGCCGCACGGATTGGGCAAGACGGTGCGGGTGCTGGTCTTTGCGGCCGGTGAGGCTGCAACCCTGGCCCGTAACGCCGGCGCCGATTTGGTGGCCGACGACGATGAGACCTTGAATAAGATTCAAGGCGGCATGACCGACTTTGATGTGGCGATTGCGACTCCCGATATGATGGGCAAGGTAGGCCGCCTGGGTCGTGTGCTCGGCCCGCGTGGTCTGATGCCGAACCCAAAGGCCGGCACGGTGGTAAACGCGGAAGACCTGCCGAGGGCAATCGAGGAGGCAAAAGCCGGCCGCGTGGAATTTCGCCTGGACAAGACGGCGAATATTCACGTGCCGATTGGCAAGGTCTCGTTTGAAGAACAAAAGTTGTTTGAGAACTTTGCGGCGTTGATGGAGGCCATTCGCAAGGCAAAGCCAAGCGGAGCAAAAGGCAATTACATCCGGCGCATTGTGATGACGACGACAATGGGGCCTGGCATCAAAGTTGATGTGACGCAGGCGCAGTCTATGGAGGCAATCGGGTAATTCCCGTTTTCCGAAGCCTATCGTTTCGCCGATGACGGCGGGCGCTCTCCTTGAGAGGGCTTAATTTCCTGCCCAGGTGAAGACAAAACGCGACATTCAGCCATGTTCATGGCTGTTCCCCTTGCGGGTGCGAGGTCTTTGCCTGGAATGTTGATAGGCAAAGACTTTTGCATAGAAAGGAGGTGAGTGTCAATTGGCAATTTCGAAGCAGCGCAAGAACGAGGTTCTGGCCGAGTATGAGGCGTGGCTGCAGCAGAGTCAGGCGGTGATCCTGGTGGAGTACACCGGTATCACAATGAAGCAGTTGGATGCCATTCGTGCCAAGGTGCGTGAATCGGGCGGCGAGTTTCATATTCTGAAGAATACGCTGGCTCGACGGGCGTTTGCATCGCAGCAATTCAATGTGCCTGAGGCCTATTTGTTGAACAGTACGGCGGCTGCTTTCGCCTTTTCTGACCCGGCTCTAACGGCCAAGTTGCTGGCTGAGGCGTCGAAAGGCGTTGAGGCGGTAAAGGTCAAAGGCGGCTTTTTGGATAAGCAGGTCTTGAGCGCAGATCAGGTCAAAGCATTGGCTGATTTGCCGCCGCTGCCGGTGGTACGGGCGCAGTTGTTGGGCGTTTTGCAGGCGCCGGCCGGCAAACTGGTACGCACGATTGCAGAACCGGCCCGCTCGCTGGCTTCTGTCTTCAGGGCCTACTCTGAAAAGGCCTCTGTCGCTGCGTGATGTGTTTGGCTCACGCGAATAATCTACTACTTACTATAAAAATTCTCAAGCAAGGAAAAAGGAGTTTTTTGCAATGGCTGCTGATTTGGAAAAACTGGTTGAAGAACTGAGCAAACTCTCGGTTCTTGAAGCCGCTGAATTGGTTAAGAAACTGGAAGAAAAATGGGGCGTTTCGGCTGCTGCGCCGGTGGCTGTGGCCGCTGCAGCGGGTGCCCCGGCTGCCGCCGCTGAACCGGTGGAAGAGAAGACGGAATTCGACGTCATCATCAAGGATGCCGGCCCGAAGAAGATTGAGGTCATCAAGGTCATCCGCCAGTTGACGAGCCTGGGCCTGGGCGAAGCAAAGGCCCTGGCCGAGACCGCCGGCGGCAAGGTTCTGAGCGCGGTGGGCAAGGAAGCCGCCCAGGATGCCAAGAAGAAACTGGAAGAAGCCGGCGCCGTGATCGAACTGGCCTAGGCTTTCTGTGGAATCAAAAAGACGACCGGGTAAGGTCGTCTTTTTGATTCGCAACGGTTTCAAACGGCCGTTGGCATTACTTTGCGGATGACCATGACTACTTTGCCCTGCACTTTGACGACGGCAGGGTTATCTATGTAAATGGGCGCCATGGTGGGATTGGCAGGCTGGAGGCGAATGCGGTTAGCTTCTTTGTAAAAGTATTTCAGGGTGGTCTCATCGCGATCTTCCAGCCAGACGGCGACCATGTCGCCGTTGCGGGTTTCGGCATTGGTGGCCGGTTTCATGATGACGATATCGCCATCATTGACCATGGCGTCAATCATCGAGTCGCCCTCCACTTCCAGTGCAAAGAGGCTGTCGGCTTTTTCTGGCAGCAATGAGCGGGCGATTTCGACGCTGGCCTCGGCATCGTAGTAGTTGAAGTCGGACCCGGGGACGGGCACGGGTGAACTGGCGAAAATCCGGCCCACGATGGGGATTTTGATCAAATCGGCAATAGCCGTGACGGTCTGCCCGGCCAGTTCAGCCCATTTTTCAGGGACGATGCGCACGCCGCGGGAGATTTTGCGATTACGCACGATGTAGCCCCAGTCCTCGAGTTGTTCCAGGTAGTAGTTGACGACTGAAGTTGAACTAATGTTGGTAGCATCACAAATTTCGCGGATGGAGGGCGGGTATCCTTTGCCTGTGTGCTTGTCAAGATATTCCAGGATTTTTATGTGCCGATCGCCCAGCCCTCTGCTTTTTCTTACCATCATCATAGGAGCCTCCTGCACAATGATGTTCGCTCATTTGTGCTAATAAAATAATACACGAACATCCGTTCTGTGTCAAGGGCTTTTTTGTGGAAGTTTATACCCATGTCCGCCGACGCATCCACTGATACATCAAGAATGGCGTCAGCATGATTAACCCCATAGTGATGTAAAAAGCCAGCGGGGCGGTCCACCCTTCATAGGGTGGATCGGCGGCAAAGAAGTTCATGCCAAAGAAACCGGTGACAAAGGTCAGCGGCATGAACAGGGTGGTGATAATGGTCAACGTTTTCATGACTTCATTCATGCGGTTATTGACAACCGAGAGGTAGGTATCCAGCGCGCCGCCGACCAGATCGCGCAGGCTTTCGTTGACATCGTGCAGGCGTACCAAGTGGTCATAGACATCGCGAAAGTAGACGCGGTCGCGAGGGTCGATGACTTTGTAGTCATCGCGCGCCAGTTTGTTGAGCACCTCTCGTTGGGGCAGCAGGATACGGCGCATGGCCAGCAGGACGCGTTTGAGGCTAAAGAGTTGCTCAAGTGTTTGAGAGGATGGACGCTCAAAGACCTGATCTTCAATCAGGTCAATGGCTTCGTCCACTTTCTCAATAATGGGCATGTATTCGGCTACCAGATAGTCGGCAATTTTATAAACGAGATGGTCCGCGCCTTGTTGGATGTTGCGCACGTCGCGGAAGCAGGAATCCCAGGCTTTATCAAGAGCAGGCACCGCGTGATCATGATGCGTGACGACATAGTTTGCTCCGAGGAAGATATCCACCTCGTCAATTTCCATTTCCCAGCCATGTTCATTTTTCATTTGCATGTAGTTTAAGGCAATATAAATGTAATCGCCCCAGTCATCCACCTTGGGGGAGTGAGTCTCCTGCAGGGCGTCGTCAATGGCCAGCGGGTGGAAGTTGAAAGACTTGAGAATTGGCTCGCAGGTTTGGGGCGGTTCGCCGCTGAAATCCACCCATAGCAGACCTTTACGGTTGCGGAGGAGAGAGATAAATTCCTGCGGATGGATTTCGGTGCGGATGGGTTGGCCGGGTGTATAGTA
>JAIOAQ010000067.1 GCA_019873735.1 Chloroflexota bacterium
CGAAGGCGTTGGCCGCCTGATGCAGTGGGCCATCAACGAAGGCCGCAAGACCCGCCCCGACCTGGAAGTGGGCATCTGCGGCGAACACGGCGGCGACCCCGAGTCCATCGAGTGGTGCCACATCATCGGCAACAACTACGTCTCCTGCTCGCCCTTCCGCGTCCCGATTGCCCGCCTGGCTGCGGCCCACGTGGCGCTCAAATACAGCGGCAAGCAGATCGCCGAAGACAAGTAGGGCAAATCTTCGACTTGTTATTGTGTAGGACAAGTCTTAAGACTTGTCCTACACCGCAGGGCGGGTCTCTGACCCGCCCTCACCTTACCCCATGCTCCCCTTCACCCCCTTCACTGCCCCCGAACACCAGGACTTCACCCTCCCCGGCGAACGGCCGGCCGCCCTGCTCGTCCATGGCTACCCCGGCACGCCCTACGAAATGCGTCCGCTGGCGGAAGCCCTCAACGAACGCGGCTGGACCTGCCGCGGGATTCTCCTCCCCGGCTTTGGGCCGCAGATCGAGACCCTGCCGGCTCGGCGCTGGACCGAATGGCTGGAGGCCGTCATAGACGCGTTGGCCTCCCTCCGGGCCGATCATGCTCCCCTGCTCCTGATCGGTCACTCGATGGGCGGCGCGCTGGCGCTTTCGGCGGCCGCCCGCCTCCGCCCAGACGGGCTGATTTTACTCGCCCCCTTCTGGCGCAACCGCGGCCCACTCTGGGCGGCCCTGCCGCTGCTCAAACACCTCTTCCCGCGCGTCCAGCCGTTTCGGGTGATGAAGACCGAGATGGACGACCCTAAACTGCGCGCCATGATCCAGGATTTCCTCCCCGAAGTGGACCTGAACGACCCGCAGACGATTGCTGCCATCCGCGACTTTGTCGTGCCGGTGAGCATGTTCAACGAACTGCGCAAGGCGGGGGTGGCCGGCTATCGCGCCGCGCCCAAAGTGACCTGCCCGATCCTGGTGATCCAGGGCAGCCAGGATGTCACCGTCCACCCGGAGGATACGCGCCGGCTGGCGCAGCGGCTGGCGGGCGCGGTGCGCAGGCTCGAGGTCCGCGCCGCGCACGAACTGGTCTTCGCCGATTCCCCCGCCTTTCCCGAAGTGCGCCAGGCGGTTCTCCAGTTTGCCGATACGGTTTTAGGGTAGGAAATCTTCAAACGGCCGAAAAGGCTGGCCTGTCCGGATAAGCGATTCTCTTTTTTGAAGAATTTGTAAAGATTATGTGTGTACACAAGTTTAAGCAGTAAAATTTACCAAAGGCACGGTATGGGAAAATCGGACTCTTTCCCGAAAGTTGCATCTCGCCAGGAGGTTCTCGCTGCCGGGCATATTGTGCCTGCCGAGGGGCGCTGTATTCAATGCGGCATTTGTTCGTTCAATTGTCCGATTGGAATAGATGTCCGCCGACACGCCTGGCTGGGCGAGCCTGTGGTGGAGGCGCATTGCCTGACGTGCGGCGAGTGTGTGCGGCGCTGTCCGCGCGGGGTATTGCACTTTGAGCAACTGAAAATCTTTGGGGGAAGTTCGTAATGAACCGTTATGTGATTGTTGGTACGGGGGTAGCTGGCGTTAGCGCTGCCCAGGCGATTCGAGCCACTGACCCGGCCGCCGAGATTACCCTGGTGAGCGAAGACCCGCACGGCTTTTATTCGCGCCCTGGCCTGGCCTATTATCTGAGCGGAGAAATTCCCGATAAGCAATTGTGGCTTTATGCAAAGGAAGACTGGCAGCGGCTGAACGTCCGTTTTGTGGCTGGGCGCGCCACCCGTCTGCTGCCTGGTGAACATCGCCTGGAATTGGGCCCGGCCGGCGCCCTGACCTACGACCGTCTGTTGCTGGCCGTAGGGGCGAAGGCGGTTCGGCTGCCCGTGCCGGGCGCAGATTTGGATGGGGTTGCCTACCTGGATACTTTTGAAGATGCCCGTCGGCTGGTGGCGCTTGCCCGCCGCGCCCGCAGTGCTGTGGTCGTCGGCGGGGGAATTACGTCCCTGGAATTGACCGAGGGCCTGGCGGCCCGGAAAGTGCGCGTCCACTACCTCTTGCGCGGCGACCGCTATTGGCCGGCCGTGCTGGACGAAACCGAATCGCGGCTGGTGGAGCACCGCCTCGTGGAAGATGGCGTTCACCTGCACTACAACACCGAATTGGTGGAGGTGCTTGGCAGGCGTGGCCGGGTGGCCGCGATTCGCACCGAAAAGGGGGAAATCATCCCTTGCGACTTGCTGGCCGTGGCCATCGGGACGCGGGCGCGCCTGGAACTGGCCCAGCAGGCCGGTCTGGAAACGCAGCGCGGGATTCTGGTCAACGAGCAAATGGCCAGCAGCGTGCCAGATGTCTTTGCTGCCGGCGATTGCGCTCAGGTCTTCGACCCGCTCACTGGCCAATGGGTGATGGAAACGCTCTGGAATCCGGCGCGCTGGCAGGGGTATGCGGCCGGCCTCAATATGACCGGTTATGAGACAAAGTATCATCATCGTCCGTCGTTCAACGTCACCCGCCTGGCTGGTCTGACGGTCACCATCATTGGTTCGCTGGGCGGCAGCCGGGATGATGATCTGCTCACGATTGCGCGCGGCGAGAGTGAAGCCTGGCGCTTTGGGCTGGAGGGAGTCACCTTGTACCAGACGGCAGATGTCAACCGCCTGCGGCTGGTGGTGGGTCAGAAAACGCTGCTCGGCGCGCTGGTGATGGGCGACCAGACGCTTTCCATCCCGTTGCAGGAATTGATCACCGATCAAACCGATATCACCCCCATTCGCGAACAACTGTTGCGCGCTGATGTGCCGCTGGATAAACTCATTTTCAACTTTTGGCAAGCGACACATCCCCGCCAAAGAGGAGATCAACATGGGTAAAAATCGCGAACTCTGGCTGGCATTTTTTGCCATCCTGTTCATTACGGGTGTGTATGCCTTGGTCTTGCTGCAAACTCGTCAGGTGCCGGCTGCCAGCGGTCTCTTTGGTCATTCGATTGGAATTCTCGGCTTTGTGCTGATGTTGATGACCGAAACGCTCTATTCGCTGCGCAAGCGCTCTCGTTTGGCGCGCTGGGGGCGAATGGCAGACTGGCTTCGGTTTCACATCTTTACCGGAATCGTGGGGCCCTATATGGTGTTGTTACACACCTCCTGGAAATTCAACGGCCTGGCAGGGGCTACAACCGTTCTAACCGTGATTATTGTTTTTAGCGGCTTTATCGGGCGTTATATCTACACACGCATTCCCCGCACGTTGGATGGAGTGGAGATGGCGGGGCCGTCTGGTCAGTTGCAGGCGGCCGCCCTGGCCAGCGCTCGCCGGGCGCTGGCGATCTGGCATGCGATCCATATCCCGCTTGGGATGGCGCTCTTTACGGCGGCGTTCATTCACATTGGCGCGGCCCTGTACTATGCCACGCTCTTGCGCTAGGAGACCCTATGAATACTTCGCGGCTTGGCTGTCTCACGCCGAGTGGTTTATTGGCGGCCGGTCTGACCATAATTGTTGTCGTGGTCATTACGCTCCTGCAAGGGGGTGTGCTGTTTAACCCTGGCGATCTCAATGCCAAGGCGGGCGATCCGCTGGGCGGATACACCTCCCACGCCGACTTTGGCAACCGATGTCGTCTTTGCCATGCCCCGTTTTGGGACGCGGCGGGCATGTCTGGTCGTTGTGAGGCCTGCCATACCTCTATCGCTGCCCAAATGTCTGACCCTGAGACGTTACACGGCGCCCTCTTTGCCCAGTCGCCGGCGCTGGCTTGCCGCGATTGCCACCCCGAACACCGCGGCCCAACCGCCCCCCTGACCGAAATGAAAAACGGACAGTTTCCGCACGAGAAATTGGGCTTTTCGCTCACCGGCCATCAGGTCAATCAGAACGGTTTGCCGTTTACCTGTCAGGATTGTCACGGGGCAGATATCACCACCTTTGACCAGGCGATTTGCCAGACCTGTCACCAGCAAGTCAATGCTGCTTTCACGGTGGAACATGTGCTGACTTTTGGCAATGACTGCCTGGCCTGTCATGATGGCCGCGATACCTACGGGGATGATTTTGATCACAACCGCTTTGCATTTCAGTTGACGGGCAAGCATGCCGGCCTCCCTTGCTCGGCCTGCCACGCTGGCGCCCGCACCGTCGCCGACCTGCGCGCTGCTCCCGTTGATTGTTATTCCTGCCACGCCGGGGATGACCCTCACGAGGGCCGTTTTGGCAGCGACTGTGCCACCTGTCACAGCCCAGAGGGATGGTCGCCGGCGCTCTTTGACCATAACCTGACGGCGTTCAAGTTGGAGGGCAAGCACGCGGAGGTAAAGTGCGAGTCCTGCCATATCAATAACGTGTTCAAAGGCACGCCCACCGACTGTTACTCCTGCCACGCCCAAGACGATGCCCATCAGGGCCGCTTTGGCACCGACTGCGCCACCTGTCACACGCCGAACTCATGGCAGGAAGTGACCTTCGATCACAACCTGACCCAATTCCCGCTCACCGGCGCCCATGTGGGGCTGGAGTGCACACGCTGTCACGTCAACAACGTCTTTAGCGGCCTCTCTACGGCTTGTGAATCTTGCCATGCCGAACCCGCTTTCCATGCCGGTCTGTTTGTGGGCACGAGTTGCAGCACTTGCCACAACACCAGCGCCTGGCGGCCGGCGACCTTCAACGGTCCGCACACTTTCCCGCTCGCTCATGGCGGCGCAACTTCTTGCGCTACCTGTCATCCCAATACACTCACTCAATATACCTGCTATGGCTGTCATGAACATGATCCAGCCAAAATTCGGTCAAAACATCTTGAAGAAGGAATCACCAACTTTACAAATTGTGTTTCCTGTCATCCGACCGGTCAGGAACATGAAGGCGGTGGAGGCGGTGGAGGTGATGACTGAGGCGGAAAACCTTCTTGAAGGAAGTAGTAATTTTTAGCCCGAGACGATCAGATAGGTTGGGCTTCTAATCCGGCAAACTGACTTTGTTGGTACAATCCTGCCCAGGAGATAATGAAGATGAATCATATGCCTGTTGACAAAAGTAAAGACCCCGTATCCATCCGTCTGTTCAAATCTGATTTCTTGGAATTTTTCACTCACATTAGCCCGATAACCGTAATTGCTCTATGGGCACCGGTGACGGTCTTCTTGCTCTACCTTGCCGCACAGACGGCGACACCTGGCGTCATCGCGGCGGCGTTTTTCCTGGGCTTGTTTTTGTGGACTTTGGGAGAGTATACCTTGCACCGTTTCCTGTTCCACTATGAGGCCAGGTCGGAGAGGGCGAAGCGCGTTTTCTTCCTTTTCCATGGGGTACACCATGCTCAACCGCAGGATAAAACCCGCCTGGTAATGCCTCTGCCGGTGAGCATCCCGCTGGCGCTGATGTTTTATGGCCTTTTCTATCTTATCCTGGTGGTGTTGCTGAAGTCGCCGCAGTGGGTCAACCCGCTGACAGCGGGCTTCATGCTGGGCTATCTTATATATGACCTGACGCATTATGCTACCCATCATTTTCCCATGCGCAGTGGGTACGCGAAATACATTAAGCGTTATCACATGGCGCACCACTACAAAGACCCCAACACGCGTTAT
>JAIOAQ010000068.1 GCA_019873735.1 Chloroflexota bacterium
AACAGAAATGGACACTTTCTGATAACCAGAAAACAGCCATTCTTCAAGCAGCCCTGGCTACTTTCCAAAACCTGACTCGGCCTCATGTCCGAACTTTTGTCTGAACTTCAGAAAATTTTTGTTGACGCATTCTCGCAGGTCAGTTATAATCAAAAAAAATGTCCTTGCGGTTGCGCCGCAGACGTTTTTTTTGTTAAACATTTGTTTTGGAGGTAGCAACATGGATCTTCTTTGGCTCGGCAGCCGTCACGGTCTGACAGCGTTTGAGCAGATCGCCATTGTGGGGGTGCTGGTGACGGCCTTCATCAGTCTGCTGTATGCCTGGCTTTTGCGGGGCAACGTCCTCAACAAGGACAAAGGCACGCAGAAAATGCAGGAAGTGTGGGAGGCGATCCGCATCGGGGCGGATAGTTATCTCAGCCGCCAACTCAAAACCATCCTGCCTTTGATCGGCGTTTTGACCGTCGCTTTGTTCCTGAGCGTCTACATCGTCCCGCCGACGCCCGAAGCGACCGAAGAGTTTGGCGCCAACGCGCAGATCATCGTTGCCATTGGCCGCACGATTGCCTTCATCATGGGCGCCTCCTTCTCGCTCCTGGTCGGTCAATTGGGCATGCGGATGGCCATCCAGGCGAACGTACGCGCCGCTTCGGCTGCCCGCCGCAGCCTCAACGAGTCGCTGACCATTGCCTATTACGCCGGGACGATCACCGGCATGTTGACTGACGGCCTGGGCCTCTTCGGCGGCACGATCATTTTCATCATCTTCGGCAAGGCCGCGCCGGACGCCCTGCTTGGTTTCGGCTTCGGCGGCACGCTCCTGGCCCTGTTCATGCGCGTCGGCGGCGGCATCTACACCAAGGCCGCTGACGTGGGCGCCGACCTGGTCGGTAAGGTGGAGAAAGACCTGCCCGAAGATGACCCGCGCAACGCTGCCGTGGTGGCCGATCTCGTCGGCGACAACGTGGGTGACTGCGCCGGTATGGCCGCTGACATTTTCGAATCCTACGAAGTGACCATCGTCTCCGGCCTGATCCTCGGCCTGACCCTGGTGGCCGCGACCGGCGAACTGGTCTGGATTGTCTACCCGCTCATCATCCGCGCCATCGGCGTCATCTCGTCCATCCTGGGGACGTTTACCGTGCCGATTTGGGAGAAGATGCCCAAGAAGGGCCTCTTTGGCTTCTTGCACGCGCGCGATGCCGAAGAAGCCATGTTCCGCTCCTACGAAGTCTCGAGCGTCAATACCATCTTGTGGTCTTTCCTGCTGGCAATTTTGTATGCTCACGACTGGCGCCTTGCCGCGCTGACCACCATCGGCGTCGGTCTGGCGGTGGCCTTCAACCCGCTTACCTCGTACTTCACGGCCACCAAGCATAAGCCGGTCAAGGAAATCGTCGGCGCGGCCGAAACCGGCCCGGCCACGACCATCCTCTCCGGCCTTTCGGTCGGGATGGAATCCTCCGTCTGGGCGCTGGTGGTGATTGTCGTCAGTTTCATCTTTGCCCTCTTGCTCTACAACGGTCAGGGCGCGCAGTATGTGCTTTACGCCGTGGCGATGATCGGTATCGGCATGTTGAGCCACACCGGCAACAACGTGGCGATGGACTCCTACGGTCCCATCTCCGATAACGCCAACGGCATCGGCGAAATGTCCTGGCACGGCATGGATGATCCTGAGACCAAGAAGGCGCGCCAGATTATGGCCGACCTGGATGCGGTGGGCAACACCACCAAGGCCATCACCAAGGGCGTGGCCATCGCTTCGGCGGTCATTGCCGCGGTCAGTCTGTTCGCTTCGTTCTTCATTGACGTTGGCCGGGTGCAAGAAGCGGCCAATGCCGCCGCGCGGGCTGCGGGTCAGGCGCTGCCCTTCGAGAAACTGCTGAGCGAGACCGGCATCCGCGTCTCGGAGACGCCCGTCTTCATCGGTCTGCTGCTCGGCGGCGCGCTGCCCTGGCTGTTTGGCTCGCTCTCTATCAAGGCTGTCTCCCGTGCCGCAGCGCTTGTTGTTCTCGAAGTTCGCCGTCAGTTCAAGATTCCCGGCCTTATGGAAGGCAAAGTCAAGCCGGATTATGCCCAGGTGGTGGGCATCTCCACCGCCGCGGCGCAGAAGGAACTCGTCCCGCTGGCGCTTATCTCGGTGCTGACCCCGCTGGCGCTCGGCCTGATGTTAGGCGTGGAGGCCCTGGCCGGTTTTTGCGGAGGCATCATCCTGAGCGGGCAGTTGCTGGCGGTCTTCATGGCCAATGCCGGCGGCGCCTGGGATAACGCCAAGAAGGCTATCGAAGATGAGCCGCGCGATCTGGCCGCCAATACTGGCAAAGGCTCTGAGCGGCACAAGGCGGGCGTGGTCGGCGATACGGTCGGCGACCCGCTGAAGGATACCGCCGGCCCGGCGCTCAACCCGATGATCAAGGTGGTCAACCTGGTCAGTTTGATCGCTGCCCCGATCATCGTCAAGTATGCCGGCGCGACGGGCGTGACGCTCTACACTGTCTGGGGCATCGCCATCGTCATGCTGATCGTCGTCGGCTGGGCGATTGTCCGCTCGAAGGCCCCGGCCAAGGCGCTGAAGGATTGATTCGCCCGTTTCTGAATCGGACAGCCTCCCGCTGAGGGAGGCTGTTTTGTTCTTGGGCAAGTCTTTGGCTTGCTAAAGAGGGGCAAACCTGGGTCTTATTTTCCGCCGACGGCTTTCTTGATCAGGGCGGCAATTTGAGCCTCTTCGGCCGAAGTCAACTCTTTGAGCGCGAAGGCGGTTGGCCACATGGCCCCTTCGTCCAGGGCGGCCGCGTCGCTGAAGCCCAGCGTGGCGTAGCGGGTGTTGAATTTTTGTGCGGCCTGAAAGAAGCAGATGACCTTGCCCTCTTTGGCATAGGCCGGCATGCCGTACCAGGTCTTGGGCGATAGTTCGGGCGCGTTGGCCTTGACCAGGGCGTGGATGCGCAGCGCCATCGAACGGTCCGGTTCCGACATCTCGCTGATTTTGGCCAGGACACCGTTTTCGCCCTCGGCCTTGTTCTTTCTGGCGCGTTCTTCGGCTTTTAATTCTCTGGCGCGCTCTTTCATCGCTGCTTGTTCTTCGGGGGTAAATCCGCTTTTGGTGTTCATGAGTTTTCCTTGTTGGTACGTTTTTGCCACTTGAGCATTACCTTCGCCCAGTCTCCGCCCTTGCGGGAGGATGGTCATCATTTCCCTGTATACTTCCTCTGCCACTCAAACCCTTACCCTCCCGCAGGCTCCAAGCCTGCGGGAGGGTTGGTCATGGAGCAACTCAATCGAACAGATATTTCCCTATCTTTCGGGTATCTTCCGTTTCCTTGCCATACTCCATCACAAAATTGATGTAATCCTCGGCAGACGAGAAATGATCGTGGATGAAATGTTCGTCTTTCAATGTGCCAGAACGCAGACCAATCCAATCGGCATAGTTTGAGTACGGCCATTCCTGCGGAAATTTTACCATTCCGGCTTTGACCGGGTTGTAATGAATATAGCGGCAGAGATGTATCAATTGGCCCCAATCGTCAACAATTGCCATCCGGTAGCGGCCCTCAAAAAGTGTGCCACTGCGTTTCTGCTGCCGATTGACTGCCTGGACATACGCGTTGAAAAGCAGGTTGATGAATTTTGAGAGCGGAGTCTCGCCATCCTGACGCAAGAGAAAGTGATAATGATTGGGCATGAGGCAATAAGCGATCACAGAGACTTCACATGGTTGCACATAGCGTTTCACCAGCCGCAAAATGTTGACTCTTATAATTTCGTACCTCTAACAATCTTGTAATTCTGTACCTTTACAATCTTATCATTCCATACCCTTACGCCAGACAGGGCAAGGACAGCTGGATGGGGACG
>JAIOAQ010000069.1 GCA_019873735.1 Chloroflexota bacterium
GTCAGGTCAATCGGCGTGCCGATGATGACCATGTCCACGTCGGCCTTCTTGATGGTGGCTTCCAGGTCTTTCATCTGCGCCGCGCCGTAGCCCATGGCCGGCAGGATCGGGCCGGTCTTGGGATACTTCTGGTAGGTGGCGGCGATGGACTTGACCGCAAACGGCCGCGGGTCCACGATTTCGGCCGCGCCGAAGCGGCGGGCGGCGACGTAGCCGGCGCCGTAGGCCATCTCGCCGTGGGTCAGCGTCGGGCCGTCCTCGATCACCAGGACGCGCTTGCCCTGAATGGCCGATGGATCGTCCACGAAGAGCGGCGAGGCGGCTTCGATTTGAATGGCCTTGGGGTTGATGGCGCGGATGTTCTCGCGCACCTGGATGACGGCGTTCGGATCGGCGGTGTCAACCTTGTTGATGACGAAGACATCCGCCAGCCGGGCGTTGGTCTCGCCGGGGTGATAGGTCATTTCGTGACCGGGGCGGTGCGGGTCGACGACGACAATTTGCAGGTCCGGGACGTAGAACGGGAAGTCGTTGTTGCCGCCATCCCACAGGACGATGTCCACTTCCTGTTCGGCCTGGCGGAGGATCTTCTCGTAATCCACGCCGGCATAGACGATGACGCCGTTGTCAATGTGCGGTTCGTACTCCTCGCGCTCCTCGATGGTGCACTCGTGCTTGTCCAGGTCTTTGTAATCGGCAAAGCGCTGGACGGCCTGCTTGACCAGGTCGCCGTAGGGCATGGGGTGGCGGATGGCGGCGACCTTGAAGCCCATGCTGCGCAGGATGAGCGAGACGCGGCGGGTGGTCTGGCTCTTGCCACAGCCGGTGCGGACGGCGCAGACCGAGACGACCGGCTTGCTGGACTTGATTTGTGTGGCCTTGGGGCCAATCAGGCGGAAGTCGGCGCCGGCGGCCAGCACGATGGAAGCCTTGTGCATGACGACTTCGTGCGGCACATCCGAGTAGGCAAAGACGACCTGATCCACGTCGTATTTCTTGATGAGTTGGGGCAAATCTTCCTCGGCGTAGATCGGGATGCCCTTCGGATACAGGTCACCGGCCAGTTCCTTGGGGTAAGTGCGGCCTTCGATATCGGGGATCTGGGTAGCGGTAAAAGCCACAACTTCGTAATCCTTGTTGCCGCGATAGAAGGTGTTGAAGTTGTGGAAGTCGCGCCCGGCGGCGCCCATGATGATGGTTTTGATTGGGGACATGCAATTTTCTCCTTCAGAGAGTAATGAATTTCAGCACCAGACCGGTTTCCACCGCCGGTTCAGTTGACGGGATGACCGACCTTTTCCCGGCAAGCGCGGCTCTCCAACCCTTTACTATGCGCGGCCGCGATCAAGGTCCCGGTTCATCCTGTCGACCGAGAGGGATTCGCCCGCGCTTTAGAGGAGAATCCCTGCCGATGGAACGACTTCCGTTCCCCCGGCTTCCTGCGGTAAAACAGGAATGTGCTGATTTCGCGGCGGAAGCGTCCGCCACGTCACATCACTTCTGGGGCTGTGATGCCCAAAAGCGCCAAAGCGTTGGCTAAGGTTTGTCTGGCGGCGGCGACCAGCCGCAGACGGGCCGCCCGCGTGCTTTCAGACTCGCTCTGCAGCACCGGCACGGAATGGTAAAAACTATGAAAGGCGTTTGCCAGGTCGTAGGCATAATTGGCCATCACCAGCGGACGGTATTCCCCGGCGGCTTGTTGGACGGTTTCGGGGAAGCGCGCCAGCAGGTCAATCAGGGTCACCTCGTGGGCGGTCAATTCGTGTGTGAAGGCGGCCTGCTGCGGGATTTGGCCGGCCTTGCGCAGGATGGAATTGGCGCGCACATGAGCGTTTTGAATGTAGGGACCGGTGCGGCCGTCGAAACTCAGCGCCTGGTCCACGTCGAAGACCATGTCGCGGTTGTTGTCCACCGCCAGCATGGAATAGACCAGCGCGCCCAGGCCCACCTGCAGCGCCACCTGACGGCGTTGCTCCTCGTCGAGGTCGGGCGCTTTGGCCGATTCGACCGCCAAAGCGCGGCGCACGGCATCGTCAATCACATCCTTGAACAGCACCACCCGTCCGCGCCGGGCCGACATGGCCCCTTCGGGCAGGCTGACAAAACCATAACCGAGATGATAGCATTTTTCCGCCTGGGGGAAGCCCATCAGGCGCAGGATGGCGAAGGCCTGCTGGAAGTGCAGGCTCTGACGCACATCCACTACATAAATTGAGCGGTCGACGCCGAATTTCTCGAACTTGATCTTGGCCAGCGCCAGGTCTTTGGTCAGGTAGAGAGTCGTTCCATCGGCGCGCAGAATCACGTTGGTGCGATATTTCTCTTTGGTCAGGCCCAGTTTCTCGTCAATCTTGACGATGACCGCCCCGCCGCTTGGGCGTTCGTCATCGGCGATGCCGCGGGCGATCAACTCCTCCACGATCTGCTTGGCCGGTTCGTCCACCTCGGATTCAAAGAACCAGACATCAATCTTCACGTCCAGCAGGCGCAGGATGTCGCGCAGTTCCTCCAGCGACCACTCGCGCGTCATCTGCCACAGGGCGCGCACCTCCGGATCGCCGGCGTCCCACTTGCGGTACATTTCGCGGCGTTCGGCCTCGTAGGCTTCGCGCTGGGCTTTCTCTTCGGGGGTCTCGTTTTCCTTCGGCTCCAGCAGGGCGGTCGCCTCGACGTAAATCTTGAGCAGCCACTGGCCGCGCTCATGGACGCCTTGCGGCTCCTGACCTTTGTAGAACTTATTGTAGGCCCACAAAACGGTGATCACCCCCAGCCCGAGGTCGCCCGGATAGGAGGCCCGGATGGTCTCGAAGCCGGCAAATTCTACCAGGCGGGCAAGGGCTTCGCCCAGGACGACGTTGCGGGCGTGACCGATGTGAAAGGAGTGATGGGTGTTTGGCTGGGCGTACTCGACCATGACGCGCTCGCCCTTGGGCGCGCCGCGGCCGTAATCCCGGCCTTGCTCGAGGACGGCATCCACGACGCGGCGGGCGTAGATAGGTGTTTCGAAGTACAGATTGAGATACCCTTTTATCGCCTCAACCCGCGCGATGCCCGCCACGTTTCGAATCAGACCCGCGGCCTGCTCGGCGATTTCCTGAGCGCGTTGCGGCACGTTGACAGATTTGCCGCTGCGCGCCTCGGCCGCCGCGGCAGCAAAAAACGATGTGCTGATGCCCCATTCCCCGCTGAATGGAAGGGCGCTCCACTTGATTTCATTCAGTGGAATGCCCTGCTCGGCACAGTAGGCCCGGATTCTGACTTCAATTTCCTGTTGTTCTTGGACAAACATGAAACACCTTACGCACGAAGGCAGATTATAACACGCCAAATCAGGGCTGCGATTGTGCCTATCGTCACGACCCTGCCCCTGTAAACATCACCATTAACAAGGTAAATACGCAAAAGCGGGAGCGCCAAACAGCACTCCCGCTTGAACGGATGAAGGGGAAATCACTTTTGTGTTGCAGCGGCAGCCAGCCGTTTCATCAGACGGCTCTTGCGGCGGGCAGCGTTATTCTTGTGAATCACGCCCTTTTCAGCCGCTTTATCCAGTGCGCTGATTGCCTGCTGCACGGCGGCCTGCGACGTTTCAAGATTGCCGCTTTCCAGCGCCAGGCGCGCATTCCGCACTGCCGCGCGGGACATGCCGCGTACAGCCCGATTGCGCAGACGGCGCTTTTCGTTTTGCTTAATCCGCTTGATTTGTGACTTGATGTTTGCCAACTTACTTCCTCCAAAAAATCTTCTCAATCAAGAAGCGGCAATTGCCGCGAGCGTGGATTTTACTTCAGCCTGCCGGATTTGTCCAGCAATTTAAGGCGTTGCTGT
>JAIOAQ010000070.1 GCA_019873735.1 Chloroflexota bacterium
TGGACCACCTACTTTGAAACCATGCCAAGCGACAAAATTGACCTTGCTCTGCGCCTGGAAGCCGACCGGATGGTGAACAGCACCTTTGATCCGGCAGAGGTGGCTTCTGAACGGACGGTGGTCATCTCGGAGCGCGAAGGCAATGAAAATGAACCGCTCTTCTTGCTGGGAGAAGCGGTGCAGGCCGCCGCTTTTCGGGTGCACCCGTATCACCACGAGGTAATCGGCGACCTGGCAGACCTGCACGTCATGACGCGCGATGACCTGTATCAACACTACCGCACTTATTACACGCCCAATAACGCGGTTGTGGCCGTAGCCGGCGACTTTGAGACTCAAACCATGCTGGAGAAAATCCGCGGCCTTTACGAAGCCATCCCCGCCGGTCCGGAGCCGCCGCGCCTTTCCCGCGTGGAACCGCCGCAGCGCGGCGAGATTCGCCTGACGGTGGAAGGGCCGGGTGAGACCGTCTATCTTCAGGCTGCTTATCATTGTCCTCCGGCCGCGCATGCCGATTTCTTCCCCTTGACGGTGTTGGACAGTTTGTTGACCGGGCCTTCCAGCCTGAATATGTTCGGCGGCGGTGGAACCTCGAATCGCACCTCTCGGCTGTATCGCGCTCTGGTTGAGAAAGACCTGGCAGTCAGCGTGAGCGGCGGCATGGTGGCGACTGTTGACCCTTACCTTTACAACATTACCATCACGGTTCACCCCCAGCGGAAGCCAGAAGAAGTGCTGGCCGCCTTGGATGCAGAGATTGAGCGCCTGCAGCAGGAACGCGTGACCGAAGCAGAAGTGGCGCGTGCCATCAAGCAAGCGCGGGCGCTGTTTGCCTATGGCAGCGAAAATATCACCAATCAGGCCTTCTGGCTGGGATATGCCGAAATGTTTGCCTCGTATGAGTGGTTTTTGACCTATTTGGAACGGTTGGCCAGTGTCACGCCGGAAGAAGTTCAGCGTGTAGCGCAGACATATTTCCGCCCACAAAATCGGGTGATTGGCACCTACCTGCCGGCCGAGACAGGAGAGACGGCTCTATGACGATGATGACTGCTCCCTCGGCTCCACATTCCCTGCCTGGCAGCGACGACATTACGCGCGCCGTTTTGGCGAATGGTATTGTGGTTCTCTCACGTGCCAACTTCAACAGCCCCTCGGTGTACATCAGCGGCTATTTTTCGGCTGGCAGCCTGTTCGACCCGGATGAAAAACTGGGCCTGGCCGATTTCACCGCCTCGGCCCTGATGCGCGGCACCCAAAAGCGCGATTTCCAGCAAATCTACGATGCGCTTGAATCGGCCGGCGCCAGTTTGGGGTTTTCCACCAGCATGCACAGCAGCGGCTTTTCTGGCCGTGCCCTGGCCGAGGACTTGCCGCTTCTTTTGGATCTGCTTTCTGACACGCTGCGCGAACCTTGTTTCCCGGAAACACAGGTTGAACGTTTGCGCGCCCAAATTTTGACCGGTTTGGCCATTCGCGCTCAAGATACATCCGAAATGGCCAGCCTGGTTTTTGATGAGTTGCTGTATGCCGGCCATCCGTATGCCCGGCCAGAAGATGGCTTCCCTGAGACGATTCAGAATATTACCGTGGATGATCTGGTTGCCTTTCATCGCCGTCACTATGGACCGCGCGGTATGGTCATTGCCATCGTCGGCGCGGTAGAACCTCAGCAAGCGGTAGAACAGGTAGCCCAGGTGCTGGGCGACTGGCAGAACCCTTCACAGCCAGAGATACCGCCTTTGCCGGCCTTTCACCCGCCCGACAGCCCGCGCCGACGTCACCATATGATTCCGGGAAAGTCACAGGCTGATATTGAGATGGGCGGCCCCGGTCCCATGCGCCGCGATCCGGATTATCTTGCGGCCGCGTTGGGCAATTCGGTCCTTGGGCAATTTGGACTGATGGGGCGCATCGGCGATATTGTGCGCGAACGTTCCGGCCTGGCTTACTATGCCTATTCGAGCCTGAATGCCGGCCTGGGTCCCGGCGCCTGGGATGTCAGCGCCGGTGTCAATCCGTCCAACGTTGAGAAGACCGTCAATCTCATTCGTGACGAATTGATTCGTTTTGTGACCGAAGGCGTGACCCAGCAGGAATTGGCCGATAGTCAGGCGAATTTCATCGGCCGTTTGCCGCTTTCCCTTGAATCCAATGCCGGCGTAGCCAGCGCCTTGCTCAACATTGAGCGCTACGATCTCGGACTGGATTACTATCGTGAGTATGCAGGCCTGGTGCAGGCCGTCACGCCAGAAGACGTGCTGACCGTTGCGCGTAAATTTATTGACCCTGAGCGGCTGGTCATAGCCACCGCCGGCCCCTGAGCCCTATGATTCTGCGTACCGGCGTTGACTTGATTGAGATTGAACGCATTCAGACGGCGATTAGGCGTCATGGACAGCGTTACTTGAACCGCGTCTACACCCCGGCTGAGATTGACGCCTGCGCCGGCCGCCCCGAGTCGCTGGCGGCGCGCTTTGCGGCCAAAGAGGCCGTCTCAAAGGCACTTGGCTGCGGCATTGGCGAGGTGGCCTGGCAGGAGATTGAAATCCTGAGCGACGACCAACATACCCCCAGCCTGCATTTGCACGGGGCCGCGGCCCAAAAAGCACAGCAACTGGGACTGACCCACTGGTCGCTCAGCCTCAGCCACAGCCAGAGCCATGCGATTGCCTTTGTCGTTGCACTGGGCTGATTCCTTGCCAGGTTAATTTTGCACCAGGCCGCCCTAAGGTTTCGCGTTTAGGACGGCCTGGTGCTTTTTGGATAATCAAAGTTTTTCTCACTCGCCGCTTCGGTAACGGCTGTCGTCTATCCCCAACCACAGATGGCCGGGCAAGACAGGCTGATAAGGGCGCACGGTGATTTTCCCTTCCAGCCTCTCCTGTGTCAGCATGCTGGGGTGCACCAGGCACAAATTCGGCGTCCGGCCATATTTTTGCCGATAATACGCCGCCGCGCGCTCGATCTTGGCCGCCAGAGCCGTTTTGGGATCGTTATCGAACCAAAGCATACCGGTTTGCATTTCAGCCTCCAGATTCATCTTCAAATTGTGGACACCAGAACTTTAACCAACCCCGGTCCTGTTGCAGGGCAAATTGACCTGTCTCCAGCGAGAGATGCCAGGCGGTTCCTGTCACGACTTCGGCCTGCTCCCGTTTCCCGACTCGTCCCATCACCCGGGTGCGGAAGGCCGCAAGCCAGGGCAAAACCTGCTCAGCCTGAGCAACATCCAGCGTCACCAGCGGCCACAGACCATAGCGGGGCCCGCGCACCAAAATCCAGCGCAGAGTCTGACGCGCCTCCAGCGGCAGCGAATCGGCCAGGGTCAGATCGTCCATCAGAAAAAGCGACCACTCATCAGGCTGGCGTTGTTCACGCGCCCATATTGCCAGGTCGCTCAAAAACTGGGGGACGATGGCGTC
>JAIOAQ010000071.1 GCA_019873735.1 Chloroflexota bacterium
CACACCTTAAATTTAATGACCCCGCTCCAGATGTGGAACTGCTTACCTGCGAGGGCGAGACTGTCCGCCTTTCCCGATTCTGGGAAAAGCAGACTCTGGTGCTGGCCTTTACGCGGCATTTTGGTTGCCCTCAGTGTAAAGAGATGTTTGATACGCTGGTAGGCAGCCGCCTGGAACTGGAAGCACAAGGCTTGGGGCTGGTCATCGTGACGCAGGGCACCCCCGAGCAGACGAAGGCCTTCTGTGCCCAACGGGCACCGGGAACGACGTGCCTTTCTGATCCGCAGCGACGCGCTTATCAGGCTTATGGCTTGGGGCGCGGGAGCCTCTTTCAAACCTTGCTTTCACCCCGCGTGTGGAAATCGAATAAACAATTGGCAGAGAGCAAAGGCTGGAAGCCGGAAAAACCGCCAAGCGGGCAAGATGCCTTCATCATGTCGGGCACTTTCATCATCGGTACCGATGGAAGGATTCGCATGCCTTACTATTACGAAGATATCGCCGATCACCCGCCGGTGGATTTGCTCTTGCGCGGCATTATGGGCATGCGCTGGGATGAACCGTTGGAAAGCCCCATCCATCCCAACCTGGAGGGGGAGGCATGAATTTCATCAAAGCCCTTTTGCTCTCAATTTATCTGGCGTTCAAAGAGATTCTCCGCAATCGCGGCCGCTTCTTGTTGGTTGCATTGGTGATTGCCCTGATCACCCTGCTGGTGTTGTTCATCTCAGCACTGGGGGAAGGACTGGCCAATTCCAACCGCGAATATCTGGCCAATCTGGACGCGGATGCGCTTGTCTTTGCCAAGCGCTCAGTCTGATTATTGCCTCCAGCCGCCTGGATCGCAGCCTGGCCAAGGTGATTGCGCGCGTGCCGGGTGTGGCCGACGCCGGGCCGATAGCAACGTCAAACACTGCTATCCTGCTGGGCGGCGATGAAGTGCTTAAAGTTTCTCTGCTGAGCGCCGAGCCCGGCAAACCCGGTTTCCCGCGCCTGCTTGCAGGCGAAATGCCCGTCAGCCAGCAAGCCCGCGAGGTGGTGATTGACCAGAATGTGGTCCTGCGCAGCGGAATCGGCCTGGGCGACAGAATCACCCTCCGCTCCACACAGGGAACCGAAGATAAATTCTACGACTTGAAGGTGGTCGGAATTGCCGAGGGTTCGCTTTATACCTTCCAGCCGTCCATCTTCGTCTCTTACTCTACCTGGGACACGGTACGCACCAAGTCAGATGCCGAAGTGGGACGCGAGAGCACAACCGTCAACGTCATAGCCGTCAAATTCGCGCCGGATGCTGATTTTGAGACGGTCGAGTCCAATATCCTGACGCGAGTTGAAAACGTGGAAGTGGCCGATATCCCAACCGCCATTGCAAACGTGCCGGGATATTCGGCTCAACAAAACACAGTTCAGACGCAGGCCGTCTTCACGCTGCTGATCGGCATCCTGGTCATTGGCGGCTTCTTCCAGATACAAGTTTTGCAAAAAGTGCCTCAAATCGGTGTGATGAAGGCGATTGGCGCATCCAACGCTGTGGTTGGGCTGGCGGCTGTCATTCAGATTGTGGTCATTACCGTGCTGGGGGTGGCCATCGGCGGCGGCTTGACCTATATCTTCTCGCTCAATTTCCCGCCCACCGTGCCTATCGTCTTCAATGGAACGGCTTCGGCCATTGCTTTGGCTGCCTTGCTGCTCATCGGCCCTCTGGGCGGGCTGGTTTCGGTGATTTATGCTGTGCGCATTGAGCCGCTCAAAGCCTTGCGGCTTTCATAGGGAGGATGAGATGAGCATAGCCCTTGAAGTCAAAGATGTAGTCAAAACCTTTCAGAGCGATTCCGGCCCGATCAATGCCGTGGACGGTGTTTCGTTCCGGGTACATGCTGGAGAGTTTGTAGCCCTGGTTGGCCCCAGCGGTTCCGGCAAAACGACAATGCTCTCTATTCTGGCTGCCCTGCTCAAGCCTACCAGCGGGCAAGTGCTGATTGATGGGCAAGACCTGGCCCGGATGAGCGAAAGTCGACGCGTTGTCCTGCGGCGTGAAAAAATCGGTTTCACCTTTCAGTCCAATAACTTGATCCCCTTTTTGAACGCTCAGGAAAACGTAGAACTGATGCTTCGGTTGAACGGCCGTTTGGACCGGGCGGGCCGCGTGCGTGCTCAGGAGTTACTGGCACGGCTCGGACTGGGCGACCGGTTGCGCAACCTGCCCGGGCAGTTATCTGGCGGACAGCAACAACGCGTTGCCATTGCCCGCGCCCTGATCCACAACCCGGTTCTGGTCCTGGCAGATGAGCCGACCGCTTCGCTCGACACCGAACGCGCCTTCCAGGTGGTCAAGACCTTTGCCGCCCTGATTCATGAAAATCAGCGCGCCGGTATCATGGTCACCCATGACCTGCGCATGTGCCAGTATGTGGACCGCGTCTTGCAGATGCGGGACGGGAAACTGGTCAAGGTGTACGAAGACCACGACGAGATTCTGGCGCTGGCAAAAGGGGAATAGATCAAAACCTCCCGCAGGTTCAAACGCCGGTTAGTGTAAACTTGTTTCTGTAAAATTGTAAGAAAGGTGGTAGGTCTGGTATATTCTTTCGGAAGGACCAACTTCAGAAAGGATAGCAACCATGACCTACCGAGACAATTGTACCT